>JBDKFG010000017.1:0-71490 GCA_039798785.1 Verrucomicrobiota bacterium
GTGCGCAAATCGCGCCCGCCGGGATCTGTGCGGGGGGCTCACAGCAATGAGAGTCCCTACCGCGATACAACAGCGACAAATGACGATTCTAGTTCGACCTGCATGACTGCCGGCCGGAGGAGGTGCCGAGCGCCCTCTAACACCATAACCTCTTGCTGTTATAGCTGATCCTTTCAACTTTTGAACCTTCCAACCTTTCAACCTTTCAACTGCGTTTTTTAGGTTAGAAGCCATCCTTGCGGCTTTGAATGATGTCCAAGGCTGCGATGTGCCGGAGCGAATCGCGGGGGACTGATTCTCCGGCAAGAATGTAAGACCATGACGGGTAAACTGGCGGCATTCCCCTGATTGTTGACGCCAGCTGGATGTGAGCGGGTCATCGACAAGATCCGGGGGATACGCCTTGGCTTTGAGATCCTGTTGGTCTTCTGCCGCGAGTATAGCCGTTTCCCTCATGATCAGGCCGGAATCGGCAATCTTCAGTCGTAAGCTCCGAAGGAATCACCAAGCTAAGACTAAATTCAATTTCTGATCAAGATTGGTGAGATTTCCAGTGGTGCTTGGTGAGGCGTGGCATCAGTTCGCTCACGAACCGGGTTGAAGGGGTGAGAGCAAATCAGTGATGCTGTGGATGAATTCTTCAGCGGTTTCTGCTTTGCCTCTTCTGCGCTTCATCGAGGATGGATGGGATGAAATAGATCGACAAGTTCCGAGATGACGCAGCGGTCATGAGCGGGCCGCGGTCTTGGTCGCGTCGATGAGGAAAAGAGTGTCGATGCCGAGGGCGACCAAGGAGTAGCCTTTGGCGCGGAAGGGCGCAGCGTCTTCGGGTCGGCTGGAGACGACATGGATGCCGGCGGTTTTCCCGTGTTTCTGGCAGGCGGCAAGGACTTGATCGATGGCGGCGAGAACTTTTTCGTGGCCGGTTTGACCAGGCAAGCCGAGGGATCCGGCGAGATCGTAGGGGCCGATCAGCACCGCGTCGATGCCGGTGACGGCGAGGATCTCGTCGATATTGCGCACGGCGTCGATGTGTTCGACCTGGGCGATGACGGTGGTGGCGGCATCGGCGGCGGCGACATATTCGGTGAAATCGAGGCCGTAGGCATTGGCTTGGCAGAAGCCGAAGCCGCGTCCGCCGATGGGGGCGTAACGGGCGTGGCGGACCAGCTCGCTGGCCTGCGCGGCATTTTTGATCATCGGGCAGATGAGTCCGGTGGCGCCGGCATCGAGGCTGCGGCGGATCCAGGCTTCATCGAGACAGGGGACTCGCACCCAGGCTTCGGCGCCGCCATTTTGAATTGCGGCGATGCAGACTTGAAGCTGATTCAGGTCGAAGAGCGCGTGTTCGGCGTCGAGGGTGAGGAAGCGGAAGCCTTGACGCGCCATCAAGCCGGCGGAAACCGGGGAGGGGATCTGCAACCAGGAGCCGGTGACGGACTTGCCGGCGAGGATGTCGGAGCGGAGGATGGTGGCTGATTCAAGCATGATTGACCTCAAGGTTTCAGGGGCGTCCAATCCGGACTGGTCAGGTGTTGTGCAGCTGCCAGGCGTAAACGAGTGTCAATCGTCCAGAATTCATCACATTTTGCGGTGATCGCAGCCGCGAGATGTAAGGCGTCCGGAGTTTTTAGTCGATACTTGACTCGAAGTTGAGTCGCGAGGTCAAAGACCGGGCGATTCAGCGAAATGATCTCGGTTAACTGAAAAAATGATTCGTATTGTTTCAAGGCGGAGAAATCCAAGACTTGGAGCGGCGACACTCGGCATTCCATCCAAGCTAGATCACTTGAAACTAGAGATTGAGATCCTAGTGCTTGAGCGATTCGGCGTCGCTGCGTATCATCACCTTCAATCAGATCAATGATCATGCAGCTATCCAGATAAACCCTGGCAGCCATTCAATCGTCCCAATTGTTGCGTTCAATATCCATCCGCGCTTGAATTTGAGCGTGAGTCAAGCCAGGGCTAGCTGACTCCATCAGTTGCGTCAGGAAGGCATTTAATTGAGTTCGGCGCTGTGCTGATGATTCTTCGCAATAGACCACGACGCGGGCGGTGCCGGCGGCGACCGAATCCGGCAGCTTGAGATGGATTTCGTGCGTCGGACTGATCTCCGCGGTCATTTCGAAGGTTTTCATTGTAGGGGCTCCTCGTGTCTAAACTAACGCCGCATCGGGATTTACGAAAGTGAATGCGGTCAGTCACTCTTCATAGGGATTGATGATCGTGATGCTCGGGTAAAGCGAGCGGGCCTTGGCGCTCATGGCTGCGTGATGGCGATCGGAGGAGATCAGCAAGGGCAGGCCGGGGCGGAGTCGGCTGAGTGCTTCGACTTCGAGCCCAAAGCATTGAGTTTTTCCCTGGGGCTGGTCATCGAGGACTTGGACCACTTGTGGGCCGGGACGGCCGGCAACGGCGCGGGCCAGTTTGGCGGTGTGGGCTCCGGCGCCGTAGATGGCAATTTCCGGCATGGTCTCGAGGCGGGCCCAGACCTGGCGGAGCAGGCCGACTTGCATTCGGGACAAGCTGTTGAAGCTGGCATGGTGGTCGCTGTAGTGAGCTTCGATGGCGGGTTGGATCACCTTGGGGAAGCGTTCATCGGCATGAATGCGGGCATTGACCAGGGAGTCGTTGCCGCCGTGAATGCGATAAATGGCCAAGGGCAGGGGGACGGCGAGAAAACGGCTGTGCAGGGCGGCGCAGGCAGCGAGGTAGGAATCCGCCCCGTTGCTGATGTTTTCCGGAATCGGGCACAGTCGTCTGGCCAGGGGCCTCGCCAGGGTCAGGCCGATGGTGGGGAGCAGCTGCTGGTCGAGAAGCAGCGGCTGGCTGCGTAGGTCGCCGGCGAGGAGGTGGCCACCATAAAGCCCGAGCGATTGGCCGCGCTCGTCATGAAGTTCCATCAGATGCTGCACGACGCCGAAGCCGGGGCCGGCGGCTTCGAGCCAGCGGGCCAGGGTGCTGAGCTTGTGGGGCAGCATGATGTCGTCGCTATCGAGGAAGGTGATGAAGTCGCCACCGGCTTCGGCGATGGCGGAGTTGAAGGCGGCGGCCTGGCCGCGATTGCGTCCGTGCGAGATGAAGCGTAGTCGCGAGCTGTGCGCGGTCTTATAGCGTCTCAAGATTTCGACAGAGTCGTCGGTCGAGCCGTCATCGACAGCGACGATGTCAAACTTCGGCCAATCCTGGGCCAAGGCGGAATCGAGCGCCTGGGCGAGGAAGCGGCCGTAGTTGTAGTTGCACAAGGCGATGGTGAAGGAGGGCATGGAGGGACTGCCGTTTTGGACAAGTGCGGTGAATGGACTGTCTTCAGTATACGGCGAAGTCGCTCGCCTTCACAAGCCCAGACGTCAGCGTTCGGCCATTTCCGACTCCGGCGTCGGACGCAGGGCGGGAAGGCCGTTCAGGACGCGCAGGCAATCTTCGGCGGCGCCGAATTCCATGTCGTGGCGGGATTGACGGGTCGAGGCGCCGATGTGAGCGGTGAGGATGACTTTGTCCATGCGGCTGAAGATCCCTTCATAGGGCTCCTGGTGAAAGACGTCCAAGGCGGCGCCGGCCAGATGTTCTTGCAGCAGAGCGTCGGCGAGGGCTTCTTCATCGACGATGCTGCCGCGCGCCGTGTTGACCAGGACGGCGCCGGTTTTCATCCGCGAGATGGCGCCGCGTCCGATGAGGTTGTGATTGGCGGTGCCACCGGGAATGTGCAGACTGAGGATGTCGGATTGGCGCAGAAGGCTGTCGAAATCCACCAAGGTGACGCCGAGGGAGGCAGCGAGTGCGTGGTCAGGCTTGAGCTCGTGGGCGATGACGCGGGTACCGAAGGGCTGAAGAAGGCGGGCCACTCGGGAGCCGATCCGGCCGAGCCCGAGGAGGCCGATGGTGCATTCGCTGAGGAGGACTCCAGTGAGGCGGTTCCAAGCCTTGGCCCGGACGGATCGATCCGACTGGGGGATGAGGCGTGCGAGGTTGAGCATTTGCGCGAGGGCCAGTTCGGCGACGGCTTGGGAGGGTGCATCGGGGGTGTAGGTGACCTCGACGCTGCATTCCCGGCAGGCGTCGAAATCGATGTTATCCAGGCCGATGCCGGCCCGTGCGATCACCTTGAGGCGCGGGGAGAGCCGGCGGATGACTTCGGCGGTGTAGGGTTCGGTGCCGGCAATGATGCCGTCGATGTCCGTCGGCAGCTGCAGCATGTCGCTTTCCTTAAGGCGGCGCCGCACGGGATTGACAATGATCTCCATGCCGCTCGCGGCCAGGAGTTTCAATGGGGCGGCGTCGAACTGCCCGAAGGGATGGGTGGCAAGTAAGATTTTCATGGCAAGGATCCTTCCTTGAAGCGTTGCCTTGCTTCCTTGCAAGGCTTGTGCCAGGGCACACCTCTGAGCTTTCGTCCGTCCGGCTCGCGGGTTTAGTTCACTCGAAGCGGAAAGCTTTGCCTGTCATTGCCATGCCCATCAGGCCTTCTGTTGCCGAAGAGGTTCATCCGATCTCCAGCTTTGCCGGGTTCATTCTTGCTCAGCTTTTCGTCCTTCGTCAGCGTTCAAAAACCTTGCACTCCCCCAGGGCCAATCTTGCGCTTCCCGCACAAGGCCCGCATCTTTGGGATTGTTGTGGATGTACCTCACCGCATTGGCATAATGCTCGCCGTTGCGGATGAAGCGGTCGAAAAAATCCAAATGCCAAAAACCCTTGCGCGTCAAGGGGTAGCCCGCCTGGGAGCGCGCCAATCCTTTGGCGCTGTGTTCAACCTGGGAGCGCGCCAGCCCCCTGGCGCTGTGTTCGTTGTTCTGCTCTTGAGATCTTAACACCCTTTCGCCTTGGGCGAAAGGAAGGGCGCCAGGGGGCTGGCGCGCTCCCAGGGGAGCAGCAGGAGCCACAGCGCCAGGGGGCTGGCGCGCTCCCAGGGGAGCAGCAGGAGCCACAGCGCCAGAGGGCTGGCGCGCTCCCAGGGGAGCAAGAGCTTCGCAAATGCGCTTGGCGCTGACCGCTTTCCATCCCTTGACAATGTCGCCAAGTGTCATCGTCCCGATCACCTCGATCAACACATGCACATGGTTGGGCATGATCACCCATTCCAGCAGACGGTAGTGGACGCCGTCGAAATGAAACAAAACTCTCTCCATGATCGCCGCGGCTCGCGGATCCCGCAAAATGCAGCTCCCGTAGCCGGCATCCAGCCAGGCCTGGATCGCTTGACGTCGCTTCAGGTCGCGTTCGCTCTGGCCCAGATCCTTCAGCTCTTCCTCGAGACGTTTGAGCTTCTCCTGCGGCAAGCTGTCGCCAAGGTGAATGGTGATCGACTGGATGCTGTAGCGTCGATCAAAATGCGGCAGGTAGCCGCGCGAATGCCAGCCGCGTCCTTCGACGAAGCGCATTCCCTGGGATGCCCCTCCCTGGGAGCGCGCCAGTCCCTTGGCGCTGTCTTCTTGCTCAACGTTCATCGTTTACACCTCATTAAGCAAAAGGTAACGCAGCTTTCGCTTGAGGCGAAAGCAAGGGCGCCAGAGGGCTGGCGCGTTCCCAGGGGAGCAAGGGCGCCAGGGGGCTGGCGCGGTTCCAGGGTTTCAGCCGAGGGAATGCATGCCGAGGAGCTCGGCGATGCGCCAGGTGACGTCGTCGTCGATGTCGACTGATTCCAGTCGCGGGGTGGGGTAGATCATGGCTTTCCGTCCGATGCGGGCGCTGGTCTTGGCGAAAGATTCCTTCGAGAAGATGTAGAGACAGGAATTTTCTTCGTAGAGCGGCGGCAGGTCCTGGGTGCGGATGAGTTGACTCGGGTCATGATTGACGGCTTTGCCATCCTTGTCGTAGAAGCGCGAGTAGAACTCGGTGACGGAGAAGAGCGAGTCGTAGCGGCCTTCGCAATCGACGAACTGCTTGAGGGCGTGGGCGATGGTTTCGGCCTTGAGCAAGGGATTGGTGGCGTGAGTCTGGAGGTAGAGATCGGCATCCAAGAGGCTCAGGTCATGGGCGAAGATGGCGTTGGTGGAGACGAAGTCGCCGCGCAGCGCGGCCGGACGCATGTGCACTTTGACCTTGGGCGACAAGGTCGGAGCTTCGAGCTGAACCCGTTCCGAGTCGGTGTTGATGATGATCTGGTCGACAGCGTAGGTTCGGTCGAGGGTGCGGATGATGTGGTGGTAAAGAGGCTTGCCGCAGAAAGGCTTGAAGTTCTTTCCGGCGACCCGTTCGCTGTGGTCTTTGATCGGGATGAGTGCGGCGACTTTGAGGTTGTGGATCATGGCGGCCTGGCGGGTTCAGGGTTGTGGGGATGAGTCGTCGAGAATGTTCCGGCCCACGGCGTCGAGGCTGAGGCGCGAGTCGTTCTGCAGAAGCATGCGGACGAGCTGTTTCTGGCATTCGTGATTGTGATTTTTCCAGTCGTGGGAGGTCCAGGCGTCGGCCTTGTCGCCGAGGCTGACGAAGTTCATTCCGGCGGCGTGCTGGCCGGCCTGGCGATAGCCTTTGATGTAGCCGGTCTGGAAGAAGGTGAAGCCGGTGACATGGAGGGATTTGACCGGGAAGCGGAGGATATCGGCGATGGCGACGATGCCGGTGTTCGGGCGGGTGCCGAGGAGGCCGGCGAAGAGAAAGTAGAAGTCGGCTTCCATGAAGCTGAGAGTCGCGGTGCAATGCGATGCTTGTGCTTGCGCCAGGAGGGTTTCGGCATCTTCAGCAAAGGCGTCGATTTGAGCCGGATAAGGCGTCCTCAGGAAGGGGACTCCGGCGTCTCCGAGAGCAGCGAAATCGATCCTGCCGCCGTGCTCCTCTTTCTGATTCATGCAGTGGTAGTAGAGGTTGGTCCGGCGTCCGAGAAACTCCTGCCAACGCTCTTGGATCGGGAAGGATTTGTTGAGTCGGACGACGACATCGAAGGCGTCGAGATCTTTGCCTCCGGCCTGATCGAGAAGATGCGGCGCGGGGCCGATGACGACGACTGATTTCCCGACGAGAAAACGGCTCAGTTGCTGGTCTTGCGGCGGCGGCAGCTGCCGGTAAAGCTCCCAGGTGAGGCGGTTGACATTGCTTTTCACCGGCTCGGGAAGACCGCAGCTCGTCGCGAGACGGCGCGGACGGCAATCGGCTTCGGTGACCGAGATCACGGGGATCTTCACCTCGGCGCGACGAAGCTGCGCCAGCATCTTGCCGCGATAATGAAGCGAGCAGATCACCACCGCGTCGGCGCCGCTGCGCCCCAAGTCTTCCGGACGGAACTGCGATTCCTGGGTAAACAAGGGCTGCGGCGACTGATCGCAAAGAAGGATGCGGGCCGGGGAAACGCCGCGCGACTTGAGCTGGCTCAAGAGATGATAAAACACCTTGCCGATGCCAAAAAAGGCGACGCTTTTGGTCTCAAGTCCGGGCAGGGATTCAATTCGCGCCCGGAGCTGAGCGGCGATTTCTTCGTCACTGGGAGGCGTGGAGTCCTTCGCAGCTGTCAATGCCGTTTCGAGGTGACGAGTCAGCTCCTGGTAGATTTGCGGATCCCGCACGGCGATGAGATTGCCCCAGGCCTGCGGATCGAGGAGCTCGTCGCCGTCATGAAAGCCGTTCCAGCGATGTTTGCCGCCATAGACGCCGTGGAGCGGCAGCCATTCGGACACCAGAAGCTGATAACCGCGCTTCCGCAGAAAGTCGCGGAGCTCGCAAAAGCCGTAGCCCAAGGGCAGAGTCTTTGAGTCTTCGAATTCCGCCAGAATGACCTCCGGGGCGGAGGCGGCATCCCAGGGAAAGCCGCGCAGCACGAAGAGGTCGTGACCTTCCGTGTCCACTTTCAGGAAGGCCACGGGACGCGCCATCTTTGCCTTCTCGAAATATCTGGCAAGCGTGCTCAAACGGACCTTCTCCGCTTCGTGGTGGGTCTCGTGAAAAGCGCTGAGGCTGCTGATGCCGGTGGACTGCGGGCTGTGAAAGAAGCTGACTTCGTCGCGACAGTGGTCGCTGAGCGCCTCGGCGTTGATGAAGACTCCGGGCATGCCTCCGTACTGGTCCTCGATGGCGGCGCGGTTGCGGCCGTCGGGTTCAAAGAGATGCACTTCCCAGTTCGACTCGATGAAGGGACGGCTGGTCTGTCCGAGATTGGCGCCGACATCGATCATCAGGCGGGAGCCGGAGCGCCGTTCAAGCACTTGCCGGATGAGGTCGGATTCGTCCGGAGTGTAATCAGGGTCTGGAGATTTCAGAATCATGTTGCGGCCTCCGCGATCAGGGAGTCGAGCTGTTGGATGAGCATGAGGAAGAGCCGGGTCTCCTGCCAGTTCTGCGGCCAGGCAGACACAAGGCGCTGGCGAAGGCTGATGAGATCTGGTTTGTCTGCGGTGGCGCCAGCCAGGCAGGAATGATACAGGAGGTTGGCGAGCCGGTCCGAGTCGACACTGGTCTTCAAAGGCAAAGAGACCTCAGCGCCCAGAAGCAGGCGGATGAGGCTGGCGCAGGCTTCCTCGGTAGGAGTGTCAGCGGGAACGGGTTGAGCTTGCAGGAAGGCGTCGAAACCGATCACAGTCTGAACCGATGCAGGCAAAGGATTGCGCGGCGTCAATCCCGAAAGTAGGGACAGCCAGTGATCGGCCTTCAGTTGGCGTCCGCCGAGTTGCCGGATCAAGTGCTCGCCCGAGAAGGCGAGGAGCGCATGGCTCAAGGCCGGGGGCCGAGGCGGGTTTTTCAGGCGCTCAGCCAATTCATCGGCCGTGTTGAAGACGGGGCTGGATTCGCCCCAAAGAACCAGGTCGAAGTGATCGTTGACGGCGGTCGTCAGCCAATGCGGTGCCAGATCGAGGATCTTCGCCAGCCGCGGCAGGTACGAGACGCAGGACGGCTCGCCACAGGCGGCGGCATGCATGAGGCGTGCGTAGACGCGCGAAAGATGCATCGCCGGGCGACGACGGATCAGAGGCGTCGCTCCAGCTGCGACGATCTCGATCAGGCGTTGGTGTGAACCTTCGTTTGGATTGAGATGCAAGGCGAAGCGGCTTTTGCGGAAGGCGCGGCCGAGCTCGGGACCGTGCGCCACGACGCCTTTCGCCCAACGGCCGAAACGGGGATGACGCTCCCAGCCGCGACCATAGAGCGCGAGGGAGCAGCCGGCGTCCTCAAGCCATTCGAGGACGACATGGCGGTAGACCAGGTTGTTATGCTCCCAGAAAAGGCGGTCCAGAGTGTATCGGCGATCTTCGTCGCTCTGAAGTGTCAAGGCTTGGGCGAGTCGAGGCGATTCCCGGTGGATGAGTCCGGACAGCTCGTCGAGGCTGATGTAGCTGTCGCCGGCGCGGTAATGGCGCCAGAGGATCGAATCGAATTGAGCAAGCATGGCGGCGTCGATGCCTTTCGAGCTCAATTTCGGCAAGAGGTCTTCAGTGATCAGCTGTTCCGAGGTCTTGCTGCAGTTGGAGGCGAAGCAGACATCGGCCTCGATCTCGAAGGGGCCGGGGCCGGGATCGAGCGAGGCGGGGCTGGTGATCATGCCGCAGGAGCGCAGGCGCTCGGCGGGGTAGCCGAAGGGACGGATCTGATCGACGTAGCCAATGATGAGATCGCGCTGGCGTCCGGCGATCTGCTCCCGCCACTTGCGGGCCGCTTCCGATTTCATGATGTCGGGACAGGTGTCTTGAATCCAGGTGACGAAGAGGAGGTTCTCGGGCCAGAATCCGACGGGATCCTCGCTGCGCAGGTGGTTGACCATCAGGGCGAGGTCGGGGCGGAAATGGGCGAGGCGTTTTTGAATCAGCCAGGGAGGCAGGTCTTCGCTCATCAGGACGAGCTCCACCTCCCAGCCGGCCTGTTCGAGCGCCCAGCGGGTGTCGCGCAAGGAGAACTGCACCACCGTCGAGGACGCATGTGCGAAGAGCAGGGCGCGAGGGCGGCGGCCATCTTCGCCGGCCAGGCGGCGGCCGAGCTCGGCGTCGCCGAGCGCGGAATAGTACCCCTCGTTGCCGCTGCGCCAGGCCTGTTCCTGGCGCTGGCGCTGCAGGAAGAGTCGCGTGAGAGGCGCTATCAGGGCTTCCGAGTGCGGCTGCGGCAGCGACGAGACCGGCGCGAAATTATGGGAAAGACAGTCATCCGCCTCCATGCGGCGGACCAGAGCTTCGAGGTCGGGACCGGGGCGATACCATTCGACCAGTTCGCAGGAAAGGATTTCGCTCCGGTCGGCGTGCCGGAGCCAGGCGAGCAGGACCACCGGGCTTTCGGAGATGACGATGATGCGGCGGCGGATCTGCCGCTGGTGGAGCTTGCGGAAGCTGGCGTAGATGGCCTCGAGTTCGAGTCCGGCGTTCAGTCCGGCGATCACTGCCGGCGCCAGGCCTCTTTCAAGGCGGTTCTCCATCGCGTCAAGCGCGTTTTGCGCCTGCCGCAGCGGTTCTTCCGTCGGGGTCAGTGCCTGCCACTTTCCATCCGGCAGAGCGCGAACGAAGCAATGGGCGCCATCCTCGGTGCGCACCGAAGCGACGCGCTCCTTCCCGGACAGGATGGCGAGGTGGTGGCCAAGCTCTGGATGGCGCTGCGCGAGAAGCTCGAGGTTGTGCTGGAAGGTGTCCATGACCGGGCATTGACGCAGAAGCCGTGCCTGCTGCATTTCGAGCTTGCGGCTTCAAGGATTCCAGGTCTTTTGAGCCCGTCATGAAGGGCTGTTGACAAGTTTTGCCGCGGCGGGCGAGATCTTGCCTGACTTGAGCTTGTCAAGCTCTGTGGGAGTGGAAAAGCGCCTGTGGACAACTTGTGAAGAAGTAGCGGACAAGCATTGTGGACAGAGCTTCCGGACAAGATGTAACTCACTTCTTAGCAGCTTGCGTGCAGAAGCATTCGACGGCGAGGGTTTCGTTCAGGTTGAAGTTCAGGTCGATTTTCAGGGATTCGATCAGATCGGCGAGTCGTGCGGACTGCAAGGGGCTCAGGCTTTCGCCAGTGAAGATCTGATGGGGGCGGGCCGCGTCCTGACCGGCGCTGGCTTCGGCCACCCAGGTTTCGAGGATGCTGAGCACTTGATCGCGCAAGGCGCGGTAGCGGGCGCCGGCGAGGGCCTCGGCACGTTCCTTGTCCTTCTTCTTAGGAGCATCGTCATCCTGGCCGGCTTCGAGTTCGTTGGCGAGAGCTTCTTCGATTTCCATGGATGCGCGCTCCTTCATTGCCTTGAAGAGGGCGAGCAGGCCGTCGGCGGCCTTCAAGCCGGCGGCGGCGCCGCTGCCGGGACGGAGGAGGGAGAGGAGTGGCTGGAGGCTGGCGAGGAGTGCGGGGTCGAGAATCGGGTCGTTGCTCATCAGGTTGACGATCTGGCAGCGCGAACGGATGGTCGGCAGCAGGCGCTCGTTGCGGCAGGAGACGAGAATGAAGATGGCTCCGGCGGGCGGCTCCTCGAGGGTCTTGAGGAAAGCGTTCTGGGACTCTTGGTTGAGGCATTCGGCTTCGATGACGAGACCGATCTGGTGTCGGCCTTCCTCGGCGCGGAAATCGAAGCGTTGCATGAAATTCCTCATCTCGGCGACCGGGATTTCGCGGCTTTTCGAAGTCGGCGCCAGGGCGTGGAGGCGGGGGTGCTTGTCGCCGCTCCACATCCGGCAGGAAGAGCAGGTGCCGCAGGCCTCGTCGCGGCCGGCAGCGAAGTCGCAGGCGAGCAGCCGGACCCAGGTGCGGGCGAAACTGCTGAGCTCGCCAAGGCGGTCACCAGAGAGCAGGTAGGACTGGCGGAGTTCGCCCCGTCGGGAGAGTTCAAGGAGGCGGCGGGTGCTGCGTTGGAAGGGCGTCATCGGTGCCGGGGGGGGCTGGGGAGTTGAAGAGAGCTTGCGCGATTACATCTCGAGGAATCGCTGTTCCAGCGCTTCGAGATCCTGGTGAGAGCCGATGTCGACCTGCAGGTCTTTGATGATCCCGGTCTGGATCCCGTAGATCCAGCCGTGGACCTGGATGTTCTGGCCGCGGGCCCAGGCCTCGTGGAGGATGGTGGTCTGGCCGACGTTGGCGACCTGTCTCATGACGTTGAGTTCGCAGAGCGAATCGATGCTGTCGCGTCCGGCTTCACGCTCCCTTCTCAGCCAGGAGCCTTTGAGGCGCATCAAATCGCGGATATGACGCAGCCAGTTATCGATCAGGCCGAGGCTGTGCTCTTCGTGGGAGACGATGACGCCGCCGCAGCCGTAGTGACCACAGACGATGATGTGCTCGACCTTGAGCATCTCGACGGCGTACTGGATGACCGAAAGGCAGTTGAAGTCGGTGTGGATGACCTGGTTGGCGACGTTGCGGTGGACGAAGATCTCGCCGGGTTTAAGCCCGATGATCTGGTTGGCCGGGACACGCGAGTCGCTGCAGCCGATCCACAGGAATTTCGGCTTCTGCTGCTGCGACAAATCAGCAAAGAAATCCGGGTCCTTGGCGAGCTCCTTGGCTGCCCAGAGCTGATTGTGCTGCAGCAGTTTTTTGATGTCCATGCCGATACTCCGCTTTGATGGCGGAGTATACCTGCAAAGAGTCAAGACGCCAGTCAGAGCGCGGCGGGAAGCCTAGTCTAAGCTGAAAATCGAGATGAGATGCGAGAGGGAATTGTGGTGCGCTGCACTAGTTTAGTTCATCCGTCAAAACATTCATCAGGAGCGATCATGGCGAGCTGGCTGTTTAAATCCGAACCGGACGTGTTTTCCATTGACGATCTCGAAAAGCGGCTCCGCGAACCGTGGAACGGCGTGCGCAACTACCAGGCTCGCAATTGGCTGCGCGACTCGGTGCAGGAAGGAGACGAGATCTTCTTCTACCATTCCAGCTGTCCGGAGCCGGGCATCTACGGCAGGATGCGATGCAGCCGCAAAGGCCATCCCGACGCCAGCCAGTTCGATCCCGCCTCGGAATTTTATGATGCCGCCGCGAAACCCGAGGCGCCGCGATGGTATCAGGTCGAAGTCGAGTTTCTCGAGCGTTGGAAGCAGCCCGTGCTGCTGCCGCGGCTGAAAGCTTGCGACGCCCTCGCCGAGCTGGCTTTGGTGCGTCCCGGCAACCGCCTTTCGATCATGCCGGTGGCGGAAGCCGAAGCGGTGGCGATCAAGGCCCTGCGCCAACTCTGATCAGTCGTGCATCACAGAGGCCAGACGCCCTCGAAGACGAAAGTGCCGGGACCGCTCATCAGGACTGGTGACTGCGACTGGCCGTCCCACTCGATCAGCAGTTCGCCGCCAGGCAGTTCCACCGTGCAGGACGGGCCGGCCAAGCCCAGCAGCTGCGCTGCCACCGCGGCGGCGCAGGCGCCTGAACCGCAGGCGAGGGTTTCCCCTGAGCCGCGTTCCCAGACCCGCATGCGAATGCGGTCAGGCGCCAGGGACTGGATGAATTCGACGTTGGTGCGCCGCAGGAATAGCGGGTCGCGTTCCAGGACCGGGCCCAGGGTGGTGACCGGGGCGCTGGCGGTGTCGGCGACGACGATGACGCAATGGGGGTTGCCCATCGAGACGCAGGTGATTTCCGGGGCGTAGTCGGGGGTGAAGGCGCGGCGGCTCTTGATCAAGGGGCCGTCGACGCTCAGGCCGATGGCTTCGGGCGACAGGCTGGGCGCGCCCATCGAGATGCGGACCTGTTCGCCGCGGATTTCCGCGAGGGCGACCCCGGCGCCAGTCCGAATCCGCAGGGGGGCACCTTGCGGTGCGTGTCCGTGTTTGCGGGCCCAGAGAGCGACGCAGCGGAGGGCGTTGCCGCAGGTTTCGACCAGCGAGCCGTCGGCGTTGTGAATCGTCATGCTGAGATCGGAGTTCTGGTCGCCGGGGCCGATGCTGACCAGCTGGTCGCCGCCGATGCCGAAGCGGCGGTCGAGGAGTTTGCTGGCCAGGAAGTCGCGAAGTGGAGGCGGAGCGACGAGGCAATCGAGGACGACAAAGTCGTTGCCGCAGCCGTGCATCTTGGTGAAGGGAAGGGAAGCCATCTGGGGAACTCCGGAGTCATTTTTTCGAAGTCTAGGATTCCAAAGCCAAACTTCAACAAGTTTGACGCGGCCGGCGCGGAATTGCCGGCGTGATCAGGGCTTGCTCGGCAGGGCCTGGGCGACTCCGTCCTGGCTGAGGGTTTCTTGATGCCTCCTCTTGTCCCGCCAGGCGCTGCGCAGGGCGGGTAGAAAAAGGGCTGCCGCCAGGAGCAGCTGCAGGATACCGTATTGCGACTGCAGGGCGATGACGCCGATGAGGAAGAAGCTGGAAAGGATGACTCCCGGAGAGATGAGGGGATTGTTCCGGTAGAGAGCGAAGAGCACCAGGATCCAGGAGAGAAGGCATAGGGGGATCATTCGACGATGTGTCAGTTGCCCGTGATAGGCGGTGTCATAGAGTTCCTGCTGCCGCCGCAGGTCTTCGGCGACATAGCGGTAGAGAATCACCTTCATTTCTCCTTCTTCGAGTGTGACCGGTGCCGGCAAGATTTCCACTCGCGGCAACTTCTGGAAGAATCCGGTCCAGACGCAGAAAGCGAGCTGAAGCGGCAGGATCAGACTCAGGATCCGCAGGGGGAGCGAAGGGCGTGGGCTTGTCATCAGCGTTTCTCCGATTTCGTTTTGGCAGGAGTGAGGAGGATCGGACGGGCTTCGACGCCACCGCTGGTGCTGACATGCCATGGGGAATGCCAGCTCTCCTTGAATTGTTTGTAGCTCAGGCTGTGGACTCCAGGCCACTCGTAGGCGGGATTTTGAATGTAGACTTCGCTCTTCTTGGCGTCGTAGCCGACAAAGACGACGGTGTGCGGACCGAGGTCGATAAGAGCTGGACGCTGTGCTTCGACTTCCCGCCGAAGCAGGGAGAAGCCAGTGTCGAAGCCTGCGTCGTTGACCGGGAAGGAGCGGAAGACCCAGTCCTGGCCCGAGACGGCTTTGATCCCATGTACGAGATGATCCCAGCAGGTTCCTGTGCCGATGAGTTCCGAGCCGGTGGAACAGAGTTTCACCGCTCGGGGCTCGATCGGATGGCCAAGCAGATAAACCAGCACCATGGCCGCCGAAGTCGGAGCGCACATGTTGTAGCCCTGCTTGAGATGCGGGACCGGCACGTAGGCGTAGACTGGGCTTTGGCTCCGCCGCTGCGCCATCTTTTCCAGGGCGAAGGCGTCAAGAAGCTCCGCCGGCATGCCGTTTTTTCGCGCCAGGGCGAAGGCTCTGGCGGCGGCCGCAGGATCCCGTTTCTGACCCGCCAGACCTTCGTAATGCATGCGGGCGATCAACAGCTGCACCGAGCTGCCCGGGAGCTTGGCCAGCTCCAGGACCCGCCCCTTGGATGGACCGAGCTCGCGCTGCTCAAGCAATTGCGCCAACTCCTTGGCGGCGGCGTCGAGCTCGTCGGGATTGGTTCGAGCTTCCGGAGCCTTGATCTGGACCTCTGAGCTCGTGCTCCATCCCGGAGAAACGAGGGTCGCAGCGACAAGGCTGCCCTGCAGCAGAATGGTTTTTAGTCGGCTCATCGTCGCTCTCTTGATCAATCGGTTAATTCAACGGCGTGCTGGGGTGGCTTGAGCTCCATTTCAGCTTCGGGATGTCGACGATGCGGATCATCCCAGCGTGGCCGTCGATGTAGCCGACGGCTTCTTTTTCATCGTGGCGGTTGACGGTGATGCGGCCGTAATCGGGCTCTCCCCAGCAGAGGCCGTTGTCCTGGCTCGGGTCGTTCTTCTCCCAGTTCGAGCGCGGCGGCAGCGAGTTGCCGTATTTCGGCCAGCCGTCGACCCAGACGCCGTCGCTGGCGAGAGGGACGAGCGAAGCGTCAGTGATCTGGCCGAGACGGGTGCCGAAGAAGGAGCTGGGGTCATTGCCGTTCCAGTTGCTGGGGTCGCCGCTGGGCGGAAGGCTGACGTCGAAGACCCAGCCGTTGAAGAAATAGCTGCCGAAGACGGTCTTGCTGCTGGAGACCCAGGGCCATCCGACATTGCCTAGGGTCGAATAGGGATTGCTCAGCTCAAGAGGACGTTGCTTCTCGGTTTCGGGGCAGAAGCGGCTGTCGCCGCTGACCCCGTAGGGCGCCAGGACGGGCCAGAAGGCGTTGAAGCTGTCGGTGTAGCGGAAGAGCCGGTTCTGCAGGTTGTTCTCTTTCGCGGTGTAGGCGATGGAGACCTGGCGCTGGTTGGAGACGCAGAGCGCGGCACGCGCTTTGCTGCGGGCAGAACGGAAACTGGGGACGAGCAGTGAGGCGAGGATGGCCAGTACCGCCATCACGGTCAGAAGTTCGACCAGGGTGAATCTCCTCAGCGGGCGGGTGGAGGAGGGAAATGAACTTGTCTGAAATGGCATGGGGTTTCCTTGTCTTCGCGGGGTTTAGCTCTGTGTCACAATCTATGAAACAGGATGGGCGAGACAAGGATCAGGAGTCCACCACAAGGCGCAATCCCGAGTCGAGAGGGCGCAGGCAAAAGTGAAGGGCCTCCAGCTTGCATGGAGGCCCTCGAGGTCTGCGGCGGCAGCTCAGTCGATCTTGGCGAAACGCGGCACCTTGCGGTCTTCGCAAAGCACTTCCTCGGTGAACATCGCCAGCGGCCGGATCCACAGGCCGCGCTCGCCGTATTCGGCGCGATAGACGACAAACCACTCTTCAGTCTCCGAATGGCGGGCGCAGTCGATGACAGTGTACAAAGGCCCTTTGTAGTGGCGGTAGAGGCCGGGGGGGAGGAGGGGATTCATGGAGGGGCTCCGGGGGCTGGGGATTCCCAGACCTCCGGTCTGGGCTGTCAAAAGCGCGCCTTCAGCGCGAGGGCCTTGGCCCAAAACTCGTTTCGGTCTGAAGGACCGTTTTTGATAGCCCAGCCATTAGGCTGGGGCGACGTCACAGCTCGACAATCGTGACATTGTCCGCCGAGGGATCGACGGAGCCGCTGGGGTGGTAGAAGCTCTTGACGAATTTCTTCTTGCGGAGGAATTCGTGGATCGCCTGGCGGAGGACGCCGGTGCCGCGGCCGTGGACGATGCGGACGCTTGGGAAGTTGTTGACGACACAGCCGCTGAGCCAGTGTTCAAGCTCTTCGAGGGCCGGCTCGACCCGCAATCCGATCAGGTTGATCTCCATGTTCACCTTCGGCTTCTCGAAGCGCGCCGTCGATTGCGCCGGCCTGGCCGCCGCTTCCTGGGCTTGTGCCGAGGCGCGGCCGAATTCCGAGCATTTCACCGTCACTTTCAGGCCGTCGACATCGACGGTTGCACGCTTGAAATCGGGATCCATGGAGAGCAGCTTGGCGTGCGATTTGAGCTTCTCGACCCAGATCGCCTGGCCGATCTTGAGGCTGCGGGGATCGACCGGTTCTTCCGGCTTGGGAGTGTTGCGTTCAACCGAGGTGAGGAGGCGGTCGCGTTTCACCATCGCCTGCTCGCGCAGCTCCTTGGCCTCCGGGGTGCCGGCGAGGCCCTGCGCCTTGTGCATCAGGCGTTCCATGTCGCGGCGGGCGTTGTCGACGATGCCCGCCGCCTCGACCTGGGCGCGGTGCAGCATTTCGCGGCGTTCCCGTTTCAGACTTTGCAGCTCGGTCTGGACACGGCGCATTTCGTCGACCGCGATGTCGCGCGAGCGCTGCGCCTCGTCGGCGTCGCGCTTCATCTGGCGCTGCTGGGCGTCGAGACGCGCCAGCACTTTTTCGAGCCGCAGCTGGTCGTCGGAGAGGAAGGATTCGGCGCGGGTGAGGACGTCGCTTGGGACGCCGAGGCGTTTGGCGATGGCGAGGGCGTGGGAGGCGCCGGGGATGCCGACTTCGAGGATGTATTCGGGGCGGAGCGAATTGCGGTCGAAGCGGACCGAGGCGTTGACCATGTCGAAGCGTTCCTGGACGAAGATCTTGATCATCCCGAGGTGGGTGGTCAGGAGGGTGGTGCTGGGGCCTTCGGCGAGGGTTCCGACCAGGGCGCAGCCGAGGGCGCCGCCTTCGAGCGGGTCGGTGCCCGATCCGAGTTCGTCGAGGAGGACCAATGAACGGCTGTCGCGGGCGTGTTTGAGGATGTGGGTGATCTGGCGCAGGTGGCCGGAGAAGGTGGAGAGCGACTGCTCGATCGACTGTTCGTCGCCGATGTCGGCGAGGACATTGTCGAAGAGGGGCAGTCCCGAGCCTGGGGCGGCGGGGATGGGCAAGCCGCTCTGGTGCATCAGGGCGAGAAGGCCGAGGGTCTTGAGTGCGAGGGTCTTGCCGCCGGTGTTGGAGCCGGTGATGGCGAGGGTTCGCCATTCGGGTTTCATCACCAGATCGAGCGGGACGAGCAGGTTTTCATCCCCTTCGCGGCGGAAGCGGGCGGCGAGGTGCGGGTGCCGGGCCTGGCGGAGGCAGATGGCCTTTGCGTCTTCCGCGAAGGAGCATCGCCAGTCGAGAGCCCAGCGGGCGACGCCGAGGGCGGCGTCGAAGAGGCGGGCCTGTTCGAAGGCGGCGCGGATCGCCGGGGCTTCGGCACGGAGCTTCTCGGTGAGGATCGCCATCACCTTGTGGATCTCCTTGGCCTCTTCGACCCGGAGTCGGACGAGACGGTTGCCGGCTTCCACCGTGATCTCCGGCTCGATGAAAATGGTGCGGCCCGTGGCCGATTCGTCGTGGACGATACCCTTGATCTGGCCGCGCAATTCGCGCCGGACCGGGAGGACGAAGCGGCCGTTGCGCAGCGCCACGATCTTTTCCTGGAAGAGGTCGGAGTTGTCGTTCTTGAGGATCAGTTCGAGGCGGCTGCGGATGCTGTTTTCGAGGGAGCGGATGTCGGGGCGGATGGCGGCGAGTCCGGGCGAGGCCTCGTCCTTCATCTGGCCGTCGTCTTCGAAGATGCGGCGGGCCTCGGCGGCGACGGTTTCGGCGGAGGGCATGGCGGCGCCGCGTCCGGCGAGCTCGGGGAAGTCTTTGGCTTCGAGGCGGACGAGGAAGCGGCGGAGCTCTTCGGCGTGGGCGCAGAAGCGGGCGCAGGCGATATAGGCGACGGTATCGAGCACGGCTCCGCCGGGCGCGGCGAGCTCGAGGCTGGGCAGTGGCGAGGCGAAGTCGCAGCGCGGCGGATCGACCTCGAGCCCGCCGAGGGCGCAGGCTTCGCGAAACAGAGGGCGCAGCGCGAAGGCGAATTCCGGACGGTGATCGGGCGAGAGGCCGAGCAGCACTTCCTTGCCGGGCTGAGACGCTGCCTCCTCGGCGATGGCGGCGAGAAGACGGTCGTATTCGAGGACTTTGAGAGCGTGGACATCCATGGGAGAGGGTCTTTCGGGGCTGGGTGGCTGAGAGATTACAGGTCCCGCGCCGCCAGACAAGAGGAGAGCAGGCCGCCGCCGTCAAGTTTTGTCGAGTCAGGGAGGAGCGAGTTGGGGAGTCCAAGATCTCCCTGACTCCCCTGTTCCCTGACACCCTGAGCTGTAAGCTGTGGTCCTGAAATTCGACTGAGACAGGTCAGATTTTCCGTCTCCGGTCCTTGGCAGCCGGACGCTTTGACTCTATTGTCGCCGCCGATCAACCAGGAGCTTTTCCATGAAGGGTTATTGCAGCGAAGTCAAACAGTTCAGCGACGCCTGTCACGAGGGGCGGAATCCCGCTCGTCCGGTGCTGATGACGCCGGAAGCGATCAGCTTCATCACCCGCATGGTCAACGACGAACTCGAGGAGCTGGCCGAGGCCAAAGACGTCACCGAACAGGCCGACGCCCTGGTCGACGCCATCTACTACATCTGCGACACAGCAGTGCGCCATGGCATGAACATCGACCAGCTCTTCTCCATCGTCCACCGCGCCAACATGCAGAAGGTCGTCGACGGCCGGGTCCTCCGCCGCGAAGACGGCAAGATCATGAAGCCCGCCGGCTGGCAGGATCCCGGACCCTTCCTCGAAGCCGAGATGGCACGCCAGCAGGAACAAGGCTCGTGGAGCTGATTCCCGCTTGACTTCGGCGCTTGCCGAGGCATCCTTTCTCCGTTTTCCGTCCTCATAGCACAGTGGATAGTGCAGAAGTTTCCTAAACTTTTGACGCAGGTTCGATTCCTGCTGGGGGCACCAATTTTTCCAGCGAGCCTTGTCGAATGCCGCAATCCCGATTCATCGTCCTTGAAGGTCTTGAAGGAGCCGGCAAGAGCGGCGCCGCAGCAGCACTGCGTCAGGCTCTCGAGAGCCGCGGCGAGCGGGTCCGACTCTGCCGCGAACCGGGGGGGACGCCGCTCGCCGAAGAACTCCGCCGCCTGGTCAAGGACATCGCCTTGAACGAGAGGGTCCTGCCAGAGACCGAGCTTCTGATGATGTTCGCCGCCCGCTGCCAGCTGGTCGGCAATGTCATCCGCCCTGCCCTCGAAGCCGGCGATTGGGTCATCTGCGACCGCTTCTTCTATTCGACCTACGCCTACCAGGGCGGCGGCCGCGGCCTGCCCGACTCCGACATCGACGCCATCCGCAAGGCGTCGCTCGGCGACTTCGCCCCGAGTCTCGTCCTGCTTCTCGATCTCGATCCTGAAATCGGCCTCGAAAGAGCCCGCGGACGCGGCGCCCTCGACCGCTTCGAGCGGGAGAAGATCGACTTCTTCACCCGCGTCCGCCGCAAATATCTCGAGCTCGCCGCGCTTGATTCCTCCTTCCGCGTCATCGACGCCAGCCGCAGCCGCGCCGAGGTCGAAGACGCGGTGCTCGCCGCTCTTCCGGTGCGTTCATGATCCACTGGGTCTACGACGCCGAACTGGCCCGCCGACTTGATCCCGACGCGGCCATTCTGAAATCCCTAGCCGCCGCGCCCGATCGGCCTGTCGCCTATCTGCAGTTCCGCACGAAAAAGCTGTCCTTCGACGAATCCCTGGCCTGGATCCGCCCCTTGTCCAAACTTGTCCGCGACCTCAACCCCGGCATCGTGCAAATCGCCAACGACCAGGCCGCCCTCGCGGCGGAATTGCGGCTCGACGGCGTTCACCTCGGCCAGGACGACGGCCCCGTCGCCGCCGCCCGGGCCTTGCTTGGCGAGCGCGCCTGGATCGGCCGAACCATCCGTTCCGACGCCGAATTCCAGGCCGCGTACCCGGATCTCGGCCGCGCCGGGCCCGGGCGCCTCGACTATTTCGGCATCGGGACGATTTACGGCACCACGACCAAGACCGGCCTGGCGCCGAAGGGGCCGGACTTCCTCCGTCCCTACACCGCGCTTTGCGCTGAGCGCATCTACCCGATCGGCGGCATCGACGCCAGCAAGGGGGCGGAGCTCCGCGCTGCCGGAGCCCGCCACGCCGCCGTCGCTTCATCGCTGTTCACCGCCCAAGACCCCTTGGAAGAAGCTCGCAGTCTCCTGCGGGCTCTCCACGACTGACCCTAAAAACCGCAGTTGAAAGGTTCAAAGGTTGAAAGGATCAGTTACAACAGCAAGAGGTTATGGTGTTTGAGGTCGCTCGGTAAATCCCACGACTGGCGGTCATGCGTTTGCCTTTCAACCTCCAACCTTTCAACCCGGTTCCATTCCGCTACTACGGAATTTAGGCTGACTTGGATTTCAGCCGTGTTTCCCGAGGCTGCCGAAAACTTCGAAGTAATCCGGGAAGGTTTTCCGGGTGCATGCGGGATCGAGTATGGTGATTCCTGAGCTGCCCAGGGAGAGTAGGGAGAAGGCCATCGCCATGCGGTGATCGTCGTAGGTGAAGATCTCGGCGTCCTGGATGCTCGCCGGCGGATCGATGACCAGGTAATCGGGTCCTTCTTCGACCCTTGCTCCCACTTTGCTGAGCTCGGTCGCCACAGCGGTGATGCGTTTGGTCTCTTTCACCTGCCAGTTGCCGATGTTGCGGATCACGGTGCGGCCGCGGGCGAAGCAGGCGACCACGGCGAGAGTCATGCCGGTGTCCGTCATGGTGTCCATGTCGACGTCGACGCCCTTCAGGCCATGCGTGCCAGAAGCGACTTCGATCCAGTCCGGGCCGTATTCGACTGAAGCGCCCATCTGCCCCATCACCCGGGCGAATCCGGCTTCGCCCTGGACCGAATCGCTGCCGCAGCCGCGAACCCGGACCTTGCCGGAAATCGCCGCGGCTCCGAGGAAATACGAGGCGCTGGAAGCGTCTCCTTCGATCGCGAAACGAGCCGGATTGACATAGCTCTGTCCGGCGGGGATTACGAAGCGGCGCCAATCCGGTGCGACTTCGACCTGGACGCCGAAGCGGCGCATCAGGTCGACGGTCATTTCGACGTAGGGACGCGACACCAGTTCTCCGGTGACTTCGATCACCGCGGTGTCGCGGCACAGCGGCGAGGAGAGGAGCAGAGCGGTGATGTATTGCGACGACAGGGAGCCGTCGACTTCGGTGCGTCCGCCCGGCAGGCCTCGGGCTTCGATCAGCAGCGGCGGGCAATCGGAGCTGATCTCATAGCCGATCTGGACGCCCCAGAGCCTGAGGGCGTTGACCAGGGCCTTGATCGGACGCTCCCGCATCCGGGCGTTGCCGTCGATCCGGTAGCGACCCTGGCTGGCGCACAGGGCGGCGGTGACCGAGCGCACCGCCGTTCCGGCGTTGCCGAGATAGAGGTCGAAATCGCCGGAGGGGAGGGGGCCGGCGCAGCCTTCGAGTGTGACGGTGCGGGCGGCGAGATCGCGGCGGAGAGGCACACCGAGCTTCTGAAGAGCCTCCGCCATCCGGTCGACATCGTCGGATTCGAGGCAGTTGCTGAGGGTGATCGGGCCGCGGCCGAGAGCGGCGACCAGGAGGGCCCGGTTGGAGAGGGATTTCGAACCCGGCAGCAGTAGCTCTCCGGCGACGGAGCTGAGACGGGGCAGAAGCAGTTTTTCCATGGCGGCTTTCCTTGCGGTTTTGTCGTCCCCGAATCTAAGCTCCCTCGGCTCCTTTGCTCGCCTGGGACGCGTCGGCGCAGCGGCATAAATCAATCAATCGAGGGCTGCGTTTCAGCTTAGCAGCAGCTTCATGGCGATGCCGCCGAAGGCGAGGGCCGCGGCGGCGTCGAGGACGCGGCGGGCGACGGGACGGGTGAGGGCCGGGCGCATCCGCTGGCTGATCTGGGCGACGGCGAAAAACCACAGGACGCTACTGCTCACCATCCACAAAGCGCAGGTGGCTTTTAATCCGTTGCCGGCCTGGCTCGGCAGGCAGCTGGAGTAGACGCAGAAGAAAAACAGGGTGACCTTGGGATTGAGGAGATTGGTCAGCAATCCGCGACGGAAACTGCCATCGGATTCAGCCGTCGCCGGGGCTTCGTCGCTAGGCGTCTCTGCGGCTGGTTTGAGGGCGGCTCGCAGGCTTTGAAAGGCGATCCAAAGGAGATAGGCGACGCCGATCCCTTGCAGGCCGCCCTGCAGCTCGGGATGGCTTTGCAGCAGCAGGCCGTAGCCGCAGAGGGCGAGCAAGAGATGCAGGCTGAGCCCGGCGCCGATGCCCAAGGCAGCGAGACGTCCCGCCCGAAGTCCTCTCCCCAAGGACTCGCGCAGCACCAGGAAAAAATCCGGGCCGGGACTGATCAGGGCGACGCCATGCAGCAAGGCGATGCTGAGGAAGATGGCGAGGGATTCGGCAGGAGGGAGGGACATCAAAAATTGCTTCAGGATTTGCGCTTGCCGCGAGGAGCTTTGTCTTCTTTGGGCAAGGTCGGGCCGACGATCGCTTCGGCGTCGTCAAACAGCACTTGGCGGCGGTTTTGCACCGAGCCGAAAGGCGGCATCTCGAGGGTGCGGATTTCGGCGCGGGTGAATTCCAGTTCGGGTTGAGTCCGGGCGGCATGTTTTGGCGGCAAGGATTCGATCTCGGCGGCGCTGAAGCGGCAAGTCTTCTCGACCCGGCGGATGTAGGTGCCGCGTTTGAAGAAGGCGGGATATTCCTCCCATACGACGCCTTCGCCACGCAGCATCTCCTTCATCTCGAGCCAGGATTTGCCGTTGAGGGCGGCGTGAGAGAAATAATGGCGAGCCGCCATCGACACCGAGTTTTTGGTGGCATCGGTTTCGCGCCAGAAAAAGACGTTCGCCGCCTCGGCGAGACTGGGCACCTGCCAGGCGCGGCAGTCGAAGAGCGCCAGCGAACCGGATTTCTCCGGCAGACGCAGATCTTTTTCGCGATTGAAATAACTGCTCGCCATGGCCGCCAGGACCGAGACCATTTTCTGGATCCGGCCATCGAAGAAGACCGCGGCATCGCGATCCTGCCAGTCCCAGGCAAGGCTGATCTCGTCGGACTGGGTGTAGCCGACGGACGCACCGCTCTCCTTGACTAGATACAGGGTGGTGTCGATCATCAACTGCGACATGCGTTGATCGTAGGGGCGCCGCAGGCCGCGGGTGAATTTGCTGAAGCCGCGACCATCGAGGCGGGCGCAGACCGGCAGCAAAGGGATGAAGCGGCGCCCCGCTTCACGGCCTTCGTAGTCTTTCATCCGGTCGCCGAATTCGTCTTTCATAATTTCTCCCAGCGTTTGATGAGGAAGTCGCCGTCACAGAGGGTGACCTCGAAGATCTGCTCGAAGCCTTCGTCGAAGCTCGGGGCCTGGAGTCTTTTTAAAGCGGCGCGGATGCCGATTTCCGGCACTTGCCGCGAACGTTGTGCATTGCGTTCCAAACAGGCCTTAAAATCCGGCGGAAAAAAGTAAGAGCTACAGCGAAAGGGGAATGGGGAAGCTGCGAGCATCGCAAAATACGCGGCCCGTTCGTCTCGGGTCACATTGGTGTTGTCGATCACCAGCGACTGTTTGGCTGCGAGACAGGCCTGGATCAGGAGTTTTTCGCGGTGCCGCGTGCGCAGCATGTCGAGGTTGATCCGCAGATGGGTGTCGGCGAACTTCTTTTGATAGAAGCTCGACTTGCCACTACCTTGCAGGCCGGTGAAGAGGATGAGTTCGGGGAGCATAGGGGAGGCCGAGGTTGATTGAGTGAGACTATAAACCCTGAGTGAAATTCGGAAGAAGTTTGAGAGATGTTGTGCTTCGCATTCCTGGGAGCGCGCCAGTCCTCTGGCGCTGTTTTGTTCGTCGTTCATTGTTGAAAGTGACACAGCTTTCGCCTTGGGCGAAAGCAAGGGCGCCAGGGGGCTGGCGCGCTCCCAGGCAAGAAGGAACGCACCGCAAGGATTGCGGCGGCCCCAGGGGAAAGAAAACGCCATTGCTCGATAGCTGTCGAGGGATGGCGTTTCTGGGGTTTTTTCGTGTATTTCGTGTCTTTCGTGGTCGAATTAGCGGCTCCATTTGGCGACGATCGCCTTGAGATCCACTTGGCCGCCCTGGGCGGAGAAGCTGGCTTGTTCGATGGCGCGGATGTCGGCGGAGGTGTCGGCCTTGTTGACTTCGGCGAGGCGGCGCAGCCAGGCGATGGTGTTGATGGCGCTGGGGGTGGCCGGGGGCAGGAGCGAGCTGTCGCTGACGGCGCTGATGGCGACGGGGCGGCGGCGGCGGCCGAAGAGCCAGAAGCCGAAGAGACTGAGGGCGGCGAGGCCGACGACGAGGGCGGCGTAGCCGCGGGGGCCTTGCACCGAAGTGGCGAGCTCGACTTTGGGGCCGCAATCGACGAGGTTGACGTCCTGGTAGCGGCGGGTGCTGACCTTGAAGCCGGGATGATCGATCTTGGGGAAGGCGAAGGATCGGCTCGAGGGGCCGGTCCAGGCGATTTCGCCCTGGCCGCTGGTTTCGCTGAAGATGATGACCGCGGTGTCATTGGATTCCGCCTTGGTGACGACCCGTTGCGAGCTCAGGCCTTTGCCGCCCCAGGTCCATTCGGCGGGGGTTTTTAGCAGTTCGGCGGGGTCAGGGAGGAGGCCTTCGCCCTTCATCCGGACTTCCAGGATGAGTTTGCCTTCAGCCAGTTTGCGATCGTCGAGGATCATTTCGATTTCGCCTTTGGCGAAGGGGCGGGGGGCGGCCTTGGCGGCGTTGACGATTTCGGCGGAGGAGAGGACGGGGAGGACGATGGGCATGCCGCGATCGGTGAAATCGAGATCGATCTGGATCGAGGGGATGCGGTCGACGGCGGCGTCGGTGGCGGCGAGGCGGACGTAGGCGAGGGGGGTGTCGCGCCAGGAGGGGTCCTGGGTGGGGCGGGAGCGGACGCCGGCGGGCATCCAGGTGATCGAGGCGACTTCGAACTGGCGCTTCAGGGCGCGGCGGATGTTGTTGTTGAAGTTGGCGCGGTAGGGCACCGGCGGCTGGCCGTAGGAGAGCTGCGGCCCGTTTTCTTCGATGAAGCGGGCGAAGCCCTTGGCTTCGCGTTCGATGGCGGCGCTGTGGCGGAGTTTGAGGAAGATGCCGAACTCCTTGCCTTTGCCGATTTCGGCGGGGCCGTCGACTTCGGCGACGAGTTTGATTTCCTGCAGCAGTTCGCGGTAGGTGGCGAGCTTGGTGTTGAGGTTTTTGATGGCGTCATCCTGGCCGAGGAGTTCTTCGGCGGCTTCGAGGAAGGGCATGCGGGTGTGCGGCTTGAGTTTGTCCCAGGTGGCGCTGAGCCAGGCGCCGAGCTGGCTGGTGGCGGCGTTTTTCTGGGCGGCCGGCAGGGCGGCGATCTGTTGCTTGAGCAGCTCGATCTGGCTGAGCGAGCGGATCGAGGCGGCGCTGAGGCCGCTCAGGTCGGAGGCGCCGAGGAGGCAGGAGAACCAGGTGGCGCTGGCGCTGATGTCGCCTTTGGCGAGGCCGTCTTTGGACGCCGCAGCAAAGAGGGCGAAGGATTCGTCGCGGCGGCGGGTGTATTCCTCGAAGGTGATGAGCTCGCTGCGATGGGCGAATTCGGCGCCGTCGAAGCGGACCGAAGCGGCGGCGAGGCGGAGCTTGGCGGCGGCGGGATTGGCGGCGGCGAGGGTGTCGAGGAGCTTGCCGAGGCTGACATAAGTGGCCGATACTTCGGCCTTGACATCTTCTTCGTTGCGTCCCGTTTGGCCGAACATCTGCAAACGGGCGGCTTTTTCGGGATTGAGCCACTCGTTCTTGATCTGATCCATGGTCTGCTGGTAGAGCGCCAGAGAAACTTCGGCGGGCAGGGTTTTGGGATCGGGGAAGACGGTGAGGAAGTCTTCGCTCTTCATCAATTCTGCGGTGGAGAAGCAGGAGAGGAAGGCGCGAGCCTGGAGCATCGGGGCGATCTGGATCTGGTTCTGGCGGCAGGCTCCGAGAGTGCGGCCGAGTTTCTGCAGGTTTGCGACCTGGCGGGCCCGGGTCAGAGGGATGGCGTCCGTGTTGCGGCTGCGGCCGAATTGATCGCTTGTCGGCGCGGGACGGATGCTGCGCATCCATTCCTCCAGGATGGAGCTGACGGCCTGGTCGATGTCGACGCCGAAGTCAGAACGGAGGGCGACCAGCTCGGCGAAGGATTTGTCGTCGAAGTTTTCCTGACGCAAGGCGCATTGGAGATATTGGAAACGCAGCAGCGGATCGGCGCCATCGAGTTTCGGGGCGAGATTGCTGAGTTCGGCGTAGGGGGTGGTGGTCTGGGCTTTGGGCTGGCTGCGGCCGTAGCGGTCGGGGACCTGGGCGGCCGCGGCGGCGATGGCGCTGCGATGCTGTTGGAAGTGAGCCTGCCAGAGGCGGACGTAGAGATCTGCCAAGGGAGGGACCTGGGCGCAGAAGGCTCGCAGATTGGCGAGAGCGGCGAGCCGCTTGGGTAAATCGTTTTCGGCGAGGCTGGCCTTGCCGGTCTCTTCGATGATTTTCACCAGTTCGAGGAGGTCAGCGGAGCGACAGGAAACGTATTCGGCCCAATCGGCGGCTCCTTCAGCGCGGCAGGTGTTGATGAGGGCGAGGAGCAGGGGTTTCGCGGCGGCGGCGCCGTCGGGCTGGAGACGGAGGGCGGCGAGGGCGAGGCGGGAGACCAGGGCGTCGCGGCCGTCGGCCTGGCAGAGGGCGATCCAAGCGGCGAAGACGGCGGCGTCCTGGATGGAGGCGAGTTCGGTTTCGGCGGGAACGAGGGCGGTGGCCTCGGTTTTGGCACCGAGCTGGAGGAGGAGGCTGGCGCAGTTCAGGCGGCCCTGACCGGAGAGGCTGGCGCCGAGGCGGGCGAGCTCGTCGCGGTAGGAGAGAGTGGGGAGCCCCTGAGTTTCCGCGGTCTTGATCAGATCGGCGAGTTTCGGCAGCTCGGCCAAGGGCAGCTCTGAAGCGAGTTTGGCGCAGCGGGCAGGGCCGAGCAGACGCAGCAGCAGCGGGTCTTGTTTGAGAGGGACGGCGAGTTTGGCGAAGTGAGCGGTGGCGCCAGCCGTGCCGGGGCCGGCCTCGACCATTGACTGCACTTCTTCGCTGCGTTGACGCTGGCTCGCGAGACCTTCGGCGGCGCTGGCGGCGAAGGGGAGGATCATAGCGGCGGTGACGAGGTTCTTCATGACTGGCTCTCTGCTCGGTTGTTAAATTCTTAATTTCGTAATTCGTAATTGCTCAGGATCCCGGTCCGCTGGGGCGGCGGCCGGTGCCGCGTCCGTCCTTCGGCGGACCCTTGCCTTCGCCCTCGCCGGGCTTGCCATCGTCGGCGGGTTCACCTTCACCCTCGCCTTGGCCCTGGCCTTCGCCGGGGTCCTGGTTTTCCGGCAGGGGCAGGCCTTTGAGTTTTTTCAGGTCGACCCGTTCGAGCCAGAGGCAGGCTTCGAGGTTGAACTGCAGTTCGGCGTCGGTGGATTTTTGATCGAGTAGGTAGCTGGCGTTTTGGCGGCCGACCTGGAGTTCGCGGAGCCAGTCATGGCGGCTGCGTCCCTGGGTGCGCATCAGCCAGGCGGTGGCGTGTTGGGCTCGGATGAGGTGGCTGCGGGCTTCGCTGGCGAGTGCCTGCCAGATCGGATCGGCGCCCGGCAAGGCAGCCTGCTGTTCGGCATGGCGGAGGGCCTCGTCGAGCGCGGCGGCGTTGGCCGAAGTGCTGCTGCTTTTCCACAGGGATTGCGCCTGGCGCAAGTGCACCAGGGTGCGTTCTTCCTTGTGGCGGACGGGGTCGAGTCCGGAGAGGGCTTGTTTGCGGAGTTTTTCGGCCTCTTCGTGACGTGCCGGCGGCAGAGCTTCGGCTTCGTCGAGGCGGGCCAGGGCGACATCGCGGGCGAGCAGGCTCTGGCCTTCGCTGAAGTGATAGATGGCGGCGAAAATCGGCAGGCAGCACCAGACAAAAAGCAGGCTGTGACGATGGCGGTGGCTGAAGGAGTCGGGCTTCATGAGGCGGTCTCCGGACGGCGGCAGCCGAAGAGGCTGAGCAAGGGGAAGGAGAAGGCGAGGAGGCAGGCGCCGAAAAGGGAAAGAGCGATGCCCCAGAAGCGGCGGTCGAAGTTCAGATCGCTATCCTTTTCCGGGTTCTGGGCGAGGCCACCGAGCAGGGCGGTGGGGATGAGCTGCTGGTTGGTGTCGGCGTAAGCGGCGGCGTAACGCGAGGCCACCTGGCGGAGCGAATTGGCGTCCTGGCGGGATTGATGGCTGTCGAGGAAGACGCCGGAGGCCGAGCCGACACCGGCGATGATGATCTGCTCCACCGCCTCGGGTTTCATGGGGAGCTTGTCGAGAGCGACGGTGTCGCCGTCGGTGATCAGCAGCACCGTGGTCGAAGCACGCGGCCACTTCTTCAACTTGGCCAGGTCGAAGGCGGCCTCGACCCCTTTGACCACATCGGTCTTGCCGGGAGTGAAGGCGATGTCGAGTTTGCACGACATCAGGTTGAGGAGGACATCGCGGTCGTTCGATTCGGTCAGGACGGGTCGGGCTTCGGTGTAGAAGGCGACGAGGGAGCAGAGCAGGTCTTTGCGTTCGATGCGTTCGAGGACGGAGCGCAGCACTTCGGTGGCGCGCATGTAGCGCGCCGATTTGCCGTCTTGCCCGGCGTCTTCGAGGCCCATCGAGGGCGACACGTCGAGGAGGACGAGGAGGTGGCGGCTCTGCTGTGGATCGGGCTTGGGCGGACGGCTGTCGACGGTGATCTTGTCTCGTTCCTGGAGGAGGGGGGAAAGGCTGAGCAGGGTGAGGAGTCCCCAGGCGACGGCGGCTGCGCCGGCGACGCGGAGGAAGGGGACGGTGCGGGTCCAGGTCGCGGCTTTTTCTCCGTGGGGGAAGGCGAGGCGGGCGAGGCGTCTGGTTCTGCCGGCGTGGATCATTTCGGCGGCGGCGGTGATGGCCGCGGCCAGGAGGGCGCCGAGGAGGGCGTGTGCGGCGGTGATCACCATGGGGTGTACCTCAGGCCGAGGAGTTGGATCAGGCAGAGCAGGAGGGCGACGAGTCCGGCGAGGGCGAAGGGGGCAAAGTTGTCTTCTTCTTGCGGCACCAGGGATTTGAAGCGGCTGGTCTCGGCGGCGTCGATGCGGCGGAAGACGTCTTTGAGGGCGCGCGGATCGGCAGCGGCGTAGCAGAGGCCGCCGGTGTTGGTGCAGAATCTGGCGAAGTCAGGGCCGGGGCTGCCGGCGCCGATGAAGACGCCGTGCACGGTGATCTTGTTGTCCTTCAGCTGCCGAACCAAGGGATCGGCGGAGCCGCCGCTGATGTCGCTGGAATCGCCGTCGGAAACCAGGATGACGATGCGGTCGCCGTCCTTTTGTTTGATCAGCTGCTGGCGGCAGCCTTCAACCGCTTTGGCGATGCTGGTGCCGCCGAACCAGTCGGGCATCTTTTTCGGGTCGAGCAGAGCAGCGCTCTGCGCCAGGGCCTGGGTGTCGGCGGTGACCGGGATCCAGTGCCAGAATTCGCTGCCGAAGACGGTGAGGCCGAAGGAGTCGCCTTCCCGGGTCTGGCAGAAGCTGTTGAGGGCGATCACGGCGTGATCGAAGCGCCTCTTGTCGCCGAGAGGCGCGTTCATCGAGCCCGAGACATCGAGGCAGAAGAGGATGTTCTTGACTTCCCTTTCCTGGGCCGGGATGCCGCGGCGCACCGGTCCGGCGGCAATCAGGAGGGCGCAGGCCAGCAGGAGCCAGGGAGCACAGGCGAAAAGCGACAGAATGACTTGCGCTCTGCGACCTTTCCCTTGTCCGGCGTGGTCGAAGGGGATGACGACGAGATGGCCTTTGGCGAGGAAGGCACGAAAAATCCCGGCCAGAGGAATAACCAGCAGAGCGAGAAGCCAGGGATGATGGAAGCCGAGAGTCATGAGGAACCGAGTAAAGGGGTAAGGAGGTTAAGAGGTAAATGAGGAGGAAGGGTTGTTTTGAATCTTGAATCTTGAATCCGGAGCTCATCGCTCCTTCTTGAATCTTGAATCTTGAATCCGGAGCTCATCGCTCCTTCTTGAATTTTGAATCTTGAATCTTGAATTTTATTTCCGTTTCCCCGGTCCCAGTGTGGCGGAACCGGCTTTGCGGAGCGTTTCGGGCTCGGGGGGAGGCATGGCTTTGGCGGCGTTGAGATCGGAGCGCATCTTGTTGAAGAGCGGGCGCAGAAGACCTTGCGAAACCGTGGCGGCCAGAGTTAAGGTTTTGCGTTTCATGAGATGTTCTCCTGGAGTTTGCGGCGGCAGAGGGTTTCGAGATCGCGGCTGAGGGACAAGGTTTCGGCCTGGCCGTCGGGGCGGTGCAAGGCGGCTTCGAGTTGAGCCAGGATCGGCCCGGCTTCGGGGTCGGCGCGGAAGCGCGGGAAGAGCTGATCCAGTGCCAGCCCCGGGTGTTCACTGGCGGCGAGGGCGAGGAAACGCATTTCGAGGCGGCGCCAATCGTCCGGGCCGCAACAGGATTGGAGACTGGTCAGGAGCAGCTTCCATGGCGACACGGCGGGGGCGGCGGGGAGGGGGGCGGCGACGCGGCGGCGGCGGTAAAGCTTGACCCAGATCAGAAGCAGACCGGCAAGCCAGAGGAGGCCGGCAGCGATCAGGGTCGGGCGGTACCAGGCGACAAAGCCAATCTGCGATTCAGCGGGCGGCAGGGGCTGGCCATGGAAATCGGCAGGCAGGCGGGAGATGGCTTTGACGGCAAATTTCGCTTTGCCGGAGGGAGGAGCTTGAGCAGAATCGAGAAGGAACTGCGCCAGATCGTATTCACCGGCTTCGAGGACGGTGAAGGCGACCCGGTAGCGATGGCCGGAACCGTCTTTTTTCGCCTCGATGAGGCGCAGCAGGACGGGTGCGCGCTCATCCTTGGGGGCCGCGTGGCGGAGTTCGCCGGAAAGGAGAATTTCGGCTTCGACGACGCGGCCGATGTCGACGCTGCGGGCTTCCTCTGCGGCGACCGCAAAGAGGCTGGTCAGGAGAGTGAAAAGGAAGATGGCACGGCGCATCAGAGTCTCCTCCGGCCGGCGCTGTCGCGCGATTTGAGGAAGTGGCGGAGCTTGGCGAGGAAGGGCAGGTCGGTGCGCAATAGGAGCGAATCAATGCCGCCGCGGCGGAGTTGATCCATCACTTTTGAACTGTCCAGCCAGGTGCTCGAGCCTCTGGCGACAAAGCTGGCGCCGGTTTCGGCTTCGCGGGCGTGGAAGAAACCGCCGCCGAGGCGGCCTTCCTCCGCAGGGTCTTGCATCAAGAGGCAGATGACTTCGTGCTGCGCTGCCATGCGGCGCAGGGCGCTCACCGACTCTGGCTCGTGCAGATCGGAAATGACCAGGACGATCGACTTGTTGTGCAGCTTGGCCTCGAGCGAGCGCAGGGTGCCGGCGAGGTCGGTGCCTTCCTGCAGATCGGCGTGGCGGAGTTCGCCGGCCCAGGTCATGACTTCGGCTTTGGAGAGCGAGGGTTCGAGGTGGAGTTTGCGGCTGCCGCAACCCATCAGGCCGACCGGGCTCATGCGCTCGATGGCGACCAGTCCGAGGCCGGTGGCGAGCTGCACACCCCAGGCGAACTTGCTCATCTTGGTCGACTTCACCGCCATCGAGGCCGAGGTGTCGAGGACGATGTAGATCGGCGTCTGTTTCGGCGATTCGTATTCCTTCACGTGGGTCTTGCCGCTGCGCGCCGTGATCCGCCAGTCGATCGCCTTCACCGCATCGCCGGGCTGGTACAGCCGCGACTGGACGTAGTCGATCCCCGAGCCGAGGAAGGGCGACAGGTCGGCGCCATAGCAAAGCGCGTCCGCCAGCCGCTTGACGGCGAGGGCGAATTGCTTCGGTTCAAGGTGGTCGTGGGCGGGTTTCAAGATTCAAAATTCCAGATTCAAAATTCAAGAAGGAGCGGCGGAGCGGCGGATTCAAGATTCAAGATTCAAGAGGGAGCGGCGGAGCGGCGGATTCAAGATTGTTAAATTTTGAATCTTTAATCTTGAATTGAGCTGTCGTTCTTCTTGAATTTTGAATCTGGAATTTTGAATTTTCATTCACCCCAGCTTCGCGATCAGTTGCTTGAGGATGTCGCGTCCGGAGCGGCCTTCGGCGACGGCTTCGTAGCTGAGGCGGATGCGGTGCAGCAGGACGTCCTGGGCGAGGGCGAAGAGGTCTTCGGCGGAGGCGTAGTCGCGTCCGTGGATGAAGGCTCGGGCGCGAGCGGTCTGGGCGAGGGCGAGGCCGGCGCGGGGGCCGGCGCCCATCTCGAGCGACTCGTGGGTGCGGGTGAGGCGGACCAGCTCGACCATCGAGCGGGTGAGGGCTTCGCTGAGGTGGACCTGGGTGACGCCCTCCATGGCGGCGACGAGGTCTTCCATCGAGCCGGCGGGGCCTTCCTTGCCGATCAGGTCGTAGGCCGATTGCGGCATGGCGGTGCCGTCGGCCTGGCGGGTGAGTTTGAGCTTCATCTGTTGCGCGACGATGCCGAATTCGTCTTCGGCGCTGGGGTAGGCGAGGCGATGGCACATCATGAAGCGGTCGAGCTGGGCTTCCGGCAGTTCGAAGGTGCCCGACTGCTCGACCGGGTTCTGGGTGGCGATGACGAGGAAGGGGGAGGGGAGCTTGAAGGTCTGGCCGCCGATGGTGACGCGGCGTTCCTGCATCGCCTCGAGGAGAGCGCCCTGGACCTTCGGGGCGGCGCGGTTGATCTCGTCGGCGAGCAGCAGGTTGGTGAAGATCGGGCCCTTGTGGACGCGGTATTCGCTGCTTTTCTGGTCGAGGATCTCCGAGCCGAGGATGTCGGCGGGCAACATGTCGATGGTGAACTGGACGCGGCCGAACTTCAGGTCGACGGCTTTGGCGACAGTGTTGACCAGAAGCGTCTTGGCCAGGCCGGGCATGCCTTCGAGGAGGAGGTGGCCGCCGGTGAAGAGAGAGATCAAGACGCGCTCGACCACTTCTTGCTGGCCGACGACGACGTGGCCGACCTGGGTGCGGACCTTGGAGATGAATTCCTGGGAGGACTGAGACATGAATGACCTGTGGGTTTGTGATTTCCGAATGAATATGCCCAATCAACGATGTGGACGAGGTATTTCTGTTCTGATGTTGAAAATGAAGTCATTCCCGGCGAAAGTGAAGTTTTGGACATGGGGGCGACGCTCTGTGGCTCTGTGGCATCGCCATTTTCACCAATCGGGAAGCGTGCTAGATTCGGCGCCACCATGATAGTCAAACCACAGACCTACACTTTCGGGCACACTTCCGACGACGCACTGCCGCTGCGCTGCGGCCGCAAGCTCGGGCCGGTGAGCATCGCCTACGAGACTTGGGGCAGCCTTAATTCCGAGGCCAGCAACGCCATACTCGTCTGTCACGCCCTCACCGGCTCGGCTCATGCAGCCGGCAAGTATCACGAATCGGACAAGAAGCCGGGCTGGTGGGACGAGATGATTGGGCCTGGCAAGGCCTTCGATACCGATCGCTACTTCATCGTCTGCTCCAATGTCCTCGGCTCCTGCTACGGCAGCACCGGACCGACCTCGATCAACCCTGCCACCGGCAAGGCGTACGCGATGAGTTTCCCGGTGATCACCGTCGCTGACATGGTGAACGCCCAGGTGCGCCTCGCCGATTTCCTCGGGGTGAAAAAATGGCTCAGCGTTGTCGGCGGTTCGCTCGGCGGGATGCAGGCCCTGCAGTGGGCCGTCGCCTATCCGGAGAGGGTCCACTCCTGTCTGCCCATCGCCACTACCGCCCGCCTGTCGCCGCAGGCGATCGGCTGGGATTGGGTCGGACGCGAAGCCATCCTCTCCGACCCGAAATTCCTCGGCGGCGAATACACCAAAGAAGCTCCTCCCGAGCGAGGTCTCGCGGTGGCGAGGATGCTGGCGCACATCACGTATCTTTCCGACGCCTCGATGAACGAGAAGTTCGGCCGCCGCCTGCAGCAGATGTCCGACGTCAACTACAGTTTCGACCTCAACTACCAGGTGGAGAGCTACCTGAACCACCAGGGGCTGAGTTTCGTCGGCCGTTACGACGCCAACGCCTATCTCTACATCACCCGCGCCACCGACTATTTCGATCTCGCCTCGGAAGGCGGCGGCGATCTCACCGCCGCCTTGGCCAAATCGCGGTGCGCGTTCGGCATCATCTCCTTTTCCAGCGACTGGCTATTCACTCCGGCCCAATCAGAAGAACTGGTCGCCTCGCTGCTCCGCCTGAAGCGCGAAGTTTTCCATTGTGACATCCAGTCCGATTACGGCCACGACGCCTTCCTCCTCGAAGTCGAAACCCTCGGCTCGCTGGTCCGCGGATTCCTCTCGAATCAGCAGAGGAGTTTTGGAAATGGGTGATTCCCGCGACCTCAATCCTGACCAGCTCGAGATCCTCCGGATCATTCCGGCGGGCAGCCGCGTCCTCGACCTCGGCTGCGGCGACGGCTCCCTCCTGGAACGCCTTCGCGACGAAAAAGGCTGCGCCATCCAAGGCATCGACCGCGACCAGAAAATGGTGATGCGCTGCTTCCAACGCGGCATCCCCTGCATCATGCTCGACCTCGACCAGGGGCTCGCCCACATCGACGACGCGTCCTTCGACTACGTCATCCTCGGCCGCACCTTCCAGCAGATCCACCGCCCGGTGCGACTCCTCAAGGAGATGCTGCGGGTCGGCCGCCGCGCCCTGATCTCCAATCTCAACCTCGGGCACTGGCGCTTCCGCACCCGACTCGCCCTCACCGGCCGCTGCCCCGAGTCCGACGGCGAGCTCTGGTACGCCACCGCCAACATCCACCAGGGAAGCCACCGCGACTTCGTCGACATGGCCCGCCGAGAAGGCCTGCCCTTGAACGCCTGCCACCCCCTCGGGGCCTCCCTGCTCGCCCGGCAATTCCCCTCCCTCTTCGCTGAACTCCTCGTCTATGAGCTCGGCCAGCGCAAGGCCGAGGCCTGACTCGACGCCATGAGCTTGTCTCAGGAAGTGAAAACGCGGCGTCGAGATCTTCGACGTCGCGTCTCGGTTGGCTTTGCCAGAACGGAGATCAGTGGATGATTTCGGTGCCGACGCCTTTGTCGGTGAAGAATTCCAGCAGCAGCGAGTGGGGCAGGCGGCCGTCGATCATGTGGACCTTGCGGCAACCGGCCTGGAGGGCGTCGACGGCGGATTGCACTTTGGGGAGCATGCCGCCGGAGATGGTGCCGTCGGCGATGTAGCCGTCGACCTCGCCGATCCGGATGGTCGAGATCAGGGTCGACTCGTCCTTCGGGTTGCGGAGCATGCCGGGGACGTCGGAGAGGAAGACCAGCTTGCGGGCCTTGAGGGCCTTGGCGATCTTGGCGGCGGCGATGTCGGCGTTGATGTTGAAGACCTGGCCCTTGGCGTCGACGGCGAGGGGGCAGATGACCGGGATGGCTTCGCGCTGGAGGACTTCGAGGATGGGCTTGGTGTAGACGTGGGTGACGTCGCCGACGAAGCCGACGTCGGCTTTCTGGCCGTTGAGGGGGTCGGTGACGATCATCTTCTCGGCGGTGAGGATGTCTTTGCCGGAGATGCGGCGGGCGCGGGCCTTGTTCTTGGTCAGGAGGTCGAGGACCTGGCCGTTGAGTTCGTGCAGCTCCTCGTCGACGATGCGGATGGTCTGTTCGCAGGTGACGCGCATGCCGGCGACCTTGCGGACCGGGATGCCTTCGCGCTCCATGCGGGCATTGATCGCCTTGCCGCCGCCGTGGACGATGACCGGCTTCATGCCGACGCATTCCATGAAGATGACGTCGCGCAGGACCTGCTCGACGAGGACCGGGTCTTCCATCGCCGAGCCGCCGAACTTGACGACGACGATCTCGTCGCGGAAGTCCTGGATGTAGGGCATCGCTTCGATCAGGGTGGCGGCTTTGCTGGTGAGGTCGCGCATGTCTGGAATTCCTTGCTTTTCTAGATTTGAATGCGGGGAAATTAACGCGCCCCGGAGCAAGTGCCCGGGGCGCGGCGTAAATTCCTGGTCAGAATGATGTCACAGATCGAAGTCGAGGGCGAAGGGGCAGTGGTCGGAGGCCTTTGGCCGGTCCTGGCCGACGCCTTCGAAGCGGGGCCCCTCGTAGCGGCTGGCACGTCCGGGCTGGCCGCGGCGCTCGATGATTGGCAATCCCTTGGCGCGTGCAGCGAGGGCTCGCGAGGCGAGGAGGTAGTCTAGCTGTCGGTAGGCCGGGGGGAAGCCGCAGCGCTCGCTACCGCGGTAGAAATGCGTCCAGCGCTGCGAAGGCGGAAGACGTTCGAGGAGGTTTTCGACGGCGGGCCAATGCACCAGTTCGCGGATGGCGCTGGGCCCCTGCTCGGGGTCCTCTTCGAGGTGGTCATTGAAGTCGCCGCAGACGACGAAGTGGGCGCCGGAGGGATCGTCGCCGAAGCGTTCGCGGACTAGATCCATCACCGTGCGGGCCTGCAAGAGGCGCACCGGGTGGGTGCTTCTGCGGCCTTCGCAAGGAGGGCTGTCCATGGGCGGAGCCATTGACTTGAAGTGATTGACATAAAAGGTGATCGGTCCGAAGCCGGGAATCTGGACGTCGGCCTCAAGGCAATCTCGGTTGAAGAGGGGGCCGCCGCGGGGGTCGCGGAGGTGCTGCCAGGTACGCAGGTGGGTGATCGGGTAGCGTGACAGGATGGCGACGTCGATGTGGCGGGCGTCATTGCCGTCGATCAAGGCGCAGTAGGGGTAGTTCTCGATGCCTCCGAGAAGGTTGTCGCGGAAGCGCCGGAGGATGGCCAGGCCTTCGACTTCCTGCAGGGCGAGGATGTCCGGGTTGAGCTCGCGGATGGCCATCGCGGTGTAGCGCTTCTGGTCTTTTTCGGCGATGCTGAAATTGAGGTCCTCGCCAGTCCAGCCATCCTTGGCGGCGTGTTTCCAGTTGACGTCGTTGTTGAAGCGGAAACGAGCGAAGAGGTTTTCGACATTGAAGGTGCCGATGCGGACTCTCATGATGGCCTCCTGGGTTGTGCGACAGTCTAGACGCCGGAGGCCATTCCACCCAGGCGCCCCGCATGAATTTGTGGCTTGATCAAGTTCTCCTCGGATGCCGGGGCTTTGGCATGGGTTCCGCCATTGGTCATTCTGGCAGCGATATCAGTTCTTGGGTTTGCTCTACACTTTGTCTATTATGTCCTTATTCGAGGCCAGTTCACCTCCTCGCTCTAATCTGCCAATTGCAGGTTTCCGGACTGAGCCAGCTGGCGCCAGGCCTGTGGGGTGAGTTTGTGCTTGATCCGGAAGAAACGCGTCATGTTGCGGGCATCTCCGAAGCCGGATTCGAGGGCGATCGTGGAAACTTTCAGATCACTTTCGGCGAGAAGGTTTTCTGCTTTCGAGAAGCGGCAGCGGATGAGTTCTTCCCGCAAGGAGTAGCCGAGTGCCGACTTGCAGTCGATCTGCAGCTTGCGCAGCGACATGCCCGCTTCGCGCGCCATCTCGGTGATCGACAGGTCGCGGGAATATTCGCTCCTGACTTTGCAGATCACGTCGCCGATGCGTTTGTCCTCACAAATGAAAAGAGCGGTGGAATGGCGGCTGACAACGCCTTTTGGGGGGATGCGATGAAGGCCCGTCGCCACTGGGCGTCCGCAGAGTCGCTCATGGAGCAAGGCGGCGGCCCTGTAGCCGACGTTCTGGAGATTGGAATTGACTGATGACATCGGCACCAGGGCCATGTCGACCTCCGGATGGTGTTCGTCGCAGCCGAGGACGGCGATATCCTCGGGGACTCGCAGGCCGACGGAGAGGGCAAGCCTGATCAGCTGGACGCCAAAGCGGTCGTCCTCCGCCATGATGGCGCAAGGACGCGGGAGTCTTGAGAGGAGGCCAGCGAGGACTCTTTCCCATTCCTCGGTGCTGAGAGTTTCACCGATGCCGGAGGGATGCCCCGGATTCATCGTCGGGTAATCCAGCGAGATGACTCGATGGTGGTGAGCCGCCATGGTTTTGACGAAGCTTTCCCTGATTGCATTGCTGTCTGGCGAATCGAAGCGGCGGTAGAAGGCGAAATGCGGGCGTCCCAGACGCATCAGGTGCTTCGCACCCAAGGCGCCGAGAGCGGCGTAATCCGGGACGACGGTCGGGTAGATCTGGCGCGTCCCTTCCAGGATGTCGAGAATCTGGATCGTCGGGGCTCGCAGCTCCTGGATCCTCCTCAGGGTTTCCGGGTGGTTGATGGTGGCGATGACGCCGTCGACTTTTTCGAAATGTGGAAAGACCCCGGTGCGTCTCATTCCGCAGCGCAGCAGCCACCCTTTTTCCCGGGCGAAGCGCACGGCGCCCTCAAGAAGAGGTTCGATGTAGGGGTCGGTGATGAACACGATGTTGAGTGGCTTTTCTGGGGAAATCATGTGTCTTCCCGCGTTCAGTGCGCGGCACTCCATTTGAGGCTTGGGATGTCTGTGATCCAGACCATTTGCGCATGGCCGTCGATATATCCGACCGCTTCCTTGTTCATGTGACGGTTGACGGTGACGCGTTCATAACGGTTTTCCCCCCAGAGGTTGCCGTTGTCAACCATCGGATCGGCCTGGTTCCACTGCGAAGGAGGAGGAAGCGTCTGCCCGAGCTGAGGCCAGCCGTCGACCCAGACCCCGTCGATCACCAGGGGGGTCAAGCTCGGCTGGCTGATGTTGCCAAGGCCGACGCCGAAGAACTCGGTGTCCGCCTGCCAATTCCAGTCATGGCTGTCGACATCGAAGGCCCAGCCGTTGAAGCAATAACTGCCCATGACTTGGCCGTTGGAGGAGACCCAGGGCCAGCCGACGTTGGAGTTGGTGGAATATTGGTTGCGCAACTCCACCGGCCGGTTTTTTTCCGTCGCCGGACAGAATCTCGAGTTGTCGGTGATGCCGTAAGGTCCCAGAACCGGCCAGAAGGCGTTGAAACTGTCGGTGTAGGGAAGCAGCCTGTTGCTATCCGTCATTTTGTTGCTGTAGGCGATCGACACCTGCTTCAGGTTCGAAACGCAGTTGATCGCGATTGAACGCGCCCGCGCCGCGGCGAGCGCCGGCAAAAGCAGTGAGGCCAGAATGCCAATGACTGCGACCACTGTGAGAAGCTCGATCAGGGTGAACTTGGAAGATTTCATGTCCCTCTCCTTTTGGCTGGCTAAGGCTAGATTAACCGGTTAATTACCGCTTTCAATGAAGATTTTGTTCAATTTCTCAAGAAATTGCGGGTTGTTGATTTTGAGGATCGGGCCGAGCTCGGCTGCCAGGGATTTAGCGTTGGCGGCTTCGACGATCAGATATTTACGCTTGAAGACTTCTTCGATTGAGAGCTTGTTTTCTGGCGGGGTGGCAGGGAATTTCGGGTTTTGAGCGACGAAGGCGGTGATTCTGCGGGCATCGACGAGGTATTTCATCAGGGGCAGCTGGTTGGCGTTGCAGACGACGAGGGCTTGTTTGGTGGGTTTTTCCCAGTAGCTCATGGTTTCGAAGCCTGTCGGGAGGGCTTCCAGGCTGATCAGGAGTTGAGCGTCTTTGTGACTGGCGAGAGCGAGGTCGAAGCTGAAGGGGTTGTTGCTGCGGAGGGAGAGCAGTTCGTCGGGAGTCAGCTGCATTTGCGGGGGATTCTCGAGTGGTTCGCCGTTCTGCAGGTTGGGGGGGATGAGAAGCCGCTTCATATCTTCGTCGCTGGCTGGGGGCAGGACGGCGATGGTGTCGAGGGAAAGGGCATGGCCGGCGCCTTGGCGGAGCCCGGTGAGCAGTTCATTGTGGATGCGCTGGCGGTAGCGGGACTGGGCCGAATGGCCGGTGTCGGGAGGGAGGGGAGGGTGGATGATGACGGTGCGTTTGCCTGGGAAGGCAGCGGCGAGGCGCTGTCCGAGGACAAAACCCTGAGCGAAGGACTCGCGGGCTTCGATTTCGACGCTGTCGGCATAGGGGTCTTTGACTTTCCAGACCCCGATGAGGAAGATCAGGTTGATGGCGATGGCGGCGAGGGCGAGAAGGCTGGCGAAGCCGGCCTTGGCGCTCGACCACTGGTGTTTTTTTCTGTGGAAGTGGACGGCGAGGCGCCAGCCTGCGATAGCCACGAGGACGAGGGCGATGTTGAGCGGTTCCATCGGAGGTCTCCTTGCTGCAGTCTAAGACGGAAGTTGTGGGAAAGCAAGAGATTTCAGGATTTCAATGCTTCGAGGAGGGCGTGGGCGAGGGCGGTGGCGGCCGGCGGGTGGCACCTCAGGAAGAGTTCGGGCTCGATCAACTCCAGTTCGACGAGGCAGGGCTGTCCTTGTGAGTCGCGAAGGAGGTCGATGCGCGCATAGAGGGGCTGGACGGGGCAGGCGGCGAGGGCAGCGAGGGCGACGGCGATCTCATCGGCGGCAGGGCGGTGGAAGTGAACGCTGCCGCCATGATCGTCCTGGCAGCGGAATTCTCCGGGGCGGGGAGTTTTGCGGAGGCCGTGAGTCACTGCGCCGGCGATGGCGATGAGCGACACTTCACCCTGGCCCAGGACTGCCGGCAGGAATGGCTGGAGGAGGGCGCCGAATTCCGGATCGAAGGCGCGTTCCCAGCCCGCCGGCATGGGTTGGCCTCTTTTCAGCCGGAAGCAGTTCACGCCGCCACCGCCGCACGCGGGCTTGAGAACTGCTTCGTCGGCCGGGATTTCCGTGAAATCCGCGGGGCGGCGGAGAAGGATGGACGGTATGCAGGGGACTCCTTTCGAGCCTAGCTCGAGGAGATAGGCTTTGTCGAGATTCCAGAGCTGCAGCTGAGGCGGGTTGAAGAGCCGCAGGTCCTCCGGGGGGGATTCGAGAAGTCGACGGAAGTCGTCCAAGTGTTGGTAGCAGTCCCAGGCGGAACGCATCAAGGCAGGCCCGGCGGCGGCCTCCTGCCAGGCGACGCGGCGGCCGGCAAGCCCTGCGCGCTTCAGGGCTTGCAGAAGCCAGGCGTCTTCGAGGATGACCTGTTGCGACCAGGGGTCGTCGGGGGCGGCACTGAGGAGGGCGGGAGAGTTCAGCAGTTGGAGGGTCATGGGGGCTTCTCTTTGGGGCTCAGTGCTCAAGGCTGGCTAGCTTCTTGGCGGTGTCTGGAAGGAGTTTCAGGCGCGGCGCCTGCGGTTCGGAAGGGAAGCTGACCTCGACGGTCTGGCCGGGGCGGATCAGTATTTGCGAGCTCCGTCCATCACAGCTGATCCGGAGACTTAGCCTGTCGCCCCTTCTTTCCACCTCGACGTCATAGTCGCGGCCACTGGAGCGGACCGACTGCAGTGCCATCCGGGGCCACGCCTCGGGAAGCTGCGGCTTGCACTGGAGACGATCGAGTCCGCTAGGAAGTATGCCAAAGACCCCCTCCACCAGGATGCGGCAATAGAGTGCGCTTTCCGAGGAGAGATGCGCCTGTCCTCCTTCCGGATAGGCTTCGACGGCGTAGGGGACGTGTTCTCCGAGCAGGCGGCGGTGAGTGTAGCTCTTGAAGAAGTCCATCGCCTTGGCTCCCTCTCCAGCCTGGAAGACGGCGCGGAAGGCGTAGAGAGTGGATCGATCCCAGAAGATCCGCCCTCCCGATTCCGAAGCCAGGCCGTCAATGGTCCAGAGCCTGGGGGAGAAGAGGGCTTCGATGGTGCCGTTCTTGCGGGTGTCGATGCCCATGCTCAGGGGGAAGCAGATCCATGAGCGCAGGGTCTTGTTGCCGTCGTAGTAGCGGTAGGTGTCGAATCCTTCGACTTTGGCGCCGAAATGCCGCTCGATGGCGGCGGCGATCGTCTCGGCCTCGGCATTGAAGCTCCGGACATCTCCATCCTTGCCGAGACAGGCGGCAATGTCGGCGGCCGAGCGCAGGGCGCCGTAATAGAGTGAGCTGGTGGAGAGGTTGGCCTGGCCGGCAGGGAGGCGGCCTTCGAGTTCATCGCAGCGGGAACTGATGACGCCGTCTGGGTTCTTCTTGCGGCGGCAATATTCAAGGGACCAGAGGATGGCCGGCCAGAGTTCTTCGGCGATGGCGCGATCGCCGCGGGCGAGGACGAAGCGTGCGGCGCCATAGGCGTACATCGCAGCGTCGCCGCGATCGCCGGCGCCGTTCCAGATGTCGACGCCTTCTGCGACGATCGAGCTCGGGATGGGCTGGAAATCGGGTTTCATGAAGCGCTGGAAGTGACGGTAGCTGTTGAGGGAGGCTTCGTTGCCTCCTTCGTCCCCGAGGAAGGGGAAGAAGGGTCCGGCGTATTCGACGTTGTCGTTGCACCACATGGCGGCGTAATAGCGGAGGTTGCCCGGCGCCAGCATCATGCCGCCGCGGGTGTCGTTGATGCTTTCAGCGGCCCGCCACTTGGCGAAGTCGAAGGCGGTGTTGATGGCGGCGTCGGGTGTCTTCAGACGCAGCTTGCGGTTGAGACCGGAGATGAAGTCCCGGCGGGACTTCTCCTCTTCCTTCGGGTCGATCGCAGGAGCCGCGTCGGAGGCTCCCCGGCCGGCAAAACGGACGCTGAAGCTGAGGCTCTTTCCCGGGGCCAGAACCGGGTTGGATGGGGCGTCATGACTGACTTCGCTCAGGCTGGCACCGTAGGGACCTTCGGTGCTGGCGCTCAGCGCCAGAGGAGCGATCTCCAGACGCACAGCCTTGCCGCTGGCATTCTCCAGCGTCCAGGTGTCCAGCGCCGCGGCCTTCGTCAGGCTCGGATAGGTCACACGTTTCAGCCTCAGTCCTCCGGCTCTGCCGATGAAGGTGAGGGTGCCGTCAAGAAGAACCCGATCGACCTTCATCCGTCCAAGCGGCTTGCCGTCGACGGTGATCACCGGCTCGGCGTCGGCAGCTTTGTAATGCTTGACCAGGCTGCCGTGGGTGTCGTTGGGAAAAATCCGCAGGGATGGCCAGACCAGATCGCGCTCAATCGTGAGCAGTCCATCGGCGTCGACTGCATACCAGACTTTCTGGGCGACGCGGCGACCGCCTTGCTCGATGAAGTCGTTGTGAGGGAGATGGGCATCCGCGCCGATCCGCCATTCGGTGCTGACGCCGGAACCGAGGACCCAGCGATCGGGAAGCGGGGGCGGGGGCATCGCGGCGGGCTCCTTGCCCTGATGCTCGATCACCGCATCGGCCCAGACCGCGTGGTCATCCGTCATGCCGTCGCCGCCGTCGCTCACCAACAGCTCGAGATTCTGGACTCCGCCGAGCTCGACGCTCAGCTTTTTCAGCGGATCGGATTTGCGCATGAGGCCACTTCTCCATAGGATTTTGCGATCGCCCTTGACGAGGAATTCGACGCTGGCGCGGTTGCCGGCTGAATCGTCGATTCCGACTGCAGCGGTGAACTTGATGCCCGACTTCTTGAGGTCGAAGTAGAGCGAAGCCGGGGCATGGGTGCCGAGGCCGTGGGGGATCGGCTGGCCGTGGTGGCTCAGCGGACCGCCGTCGACGGACTTGCCGGCTCCGGGCTGGCCATAGCCTTGCTTGACGAGGCTGAGATCGGCGTTGTCGATGCGGAAGAGATTCTCCGGGGCCTCGGCGGCCGCCGAGGGGCGGCTGAGAAGGACGAGGAGAGCTAAGCCGAGAGGGGCGGCAAGGGGGGGCTGCATGATGTTCATTCCTTCTGATTCAAGGCTTTTTGGGATAGAGAAGACGGCAGGTTCCGAAGACGGCGTGATCGGAGTTGATGCCGTCGCCGCCGTCGTTGACTTTCAAGGTCAGCTCTCTGACATCGGCCAGATCGAGGTCGATTTCCTCGCTCCGCTGAGAATTGTCGGGAGTGCCTCGCAGGATCCGGGTTTTGTGGAGAAGCCTGCCGTCGCCGTAGATTTCGAACTGGATCGAGCCGCCGTTCCGCTGGCCGTCGTCGACGCCGAAGCTGGCTTGGAGGCGTGAGAATTTCCGCTCGATGCGGTAGATCAGCTCGCTAGGCGCGTGGGCTCCGAATCCACGGAGGTGCTTTCGTCCCGCCAGGACGATGGGGTTGCCGAAGAGATTGCGGTCGAGGATGACTTCGCCGTATCCGGCCTTGGCGGAGCTCCATTTCAGTTGACTGAGGTGGATGTGGCTTCGGGACGGCACTCGCATCGCCACGGGCTGGGTCTGGGCGCTGCTGCCGTCGCGCAGGTTGCGGATCTCGTAAATCAGGCGGCTGACGGCGTCCTCTTCAGGCGGCCGGATCGTGCCGTCAAGGGCGATGAGTTCGGGAAGGCTGCTGCTCAGCATCTTCAGGGCGAAGCCCTCGGGCACCTTCGGCAGCTCGAGCCTGTCCTGGCCGGGCGCCGGTTCGGGGTGGACCAGCTTGCGGGCGACGAGGCCGGCGGTGTCAGGAGCTTTCGCCGGGAGCACCATGCGGAGCCAGGGGCTGAGAGCCTCACTGCCATCGGCATCACGCGTCACCTTGAGAACCAGCCCGACGAGGGCGTCGTCTTCCGGCGGGGTGATCCGTCCTTCAAGGTCGATCAGCTCCTGTTTGCTGCTTTCATGCAGGCTGAGGCTGAAGCCGGGTGGCAGGGCAGGCAGGCTCAGACTGCGCGCTCCGGCAGGCGGCGGCGGCAGGTCGCGCAAGGCCTGGGCGACTGCGTCGGCCCCTTCCTCCTCGGCCTTGCCGAGATGGAGGCGGGGGCGGCCGAGGACGAGTGTGCAGCCCGGGCCGCTGAAGACCAGGCTGATCTTTTCCGGTGAGGCGAGGGGGAGGTCGAGGTGAAGGGGTTTATCCGAGCCTTTCAAGTTGGCGCGGTGGATCTCCCGGCCGTCGGCGAGGATCCTGAGGACAGCCGAGGCATCCGGCTTTGCGTCGAGCGCGAGGACGGCGACGAAGCGGCAGTGCGGTCTATTGAGCGAGTAGACGAGGCTGGCCCCGGCGCCTTCGTCGCGCAGGCCGATGCCTTCAGGGCAGAATTGACCGGAGAGGAGCAGGGCCGATCCGGGGATGCCGGGGAGGGCATCGACGGCGGCGAGGCCGCTGGCGGCCGTGATTTTCAAGCTGCCGAGGGGAATCCAGCTCGCCGCCGGGCATTCGACCGTGGCGCTGTCGCCTGCGCGAAGCCGGATGCTGACGACGCTGACGGGGAGTCCGTCGATCTTGTCGATCCAGGTTTCGCGGGCTTTGCCGTTGACCTTCAGGGAAGGGTGGAGACCAGGAAAGCGGGCTTGCCAGGTGAGGGGGCCGCCACTGAGATTGCTCAGGCTCGATTGGGTGAGGCCGTCGTGGCGGAGCCGGATTTCATTGGTGCCGACGCGCAGGCGTCTGATTTCCACCCAGGGGATGCGTTGGCTGAGCCGGGGCAAGGTGGCGATCTGCTGTTTCGACGCATCCGGGGCGACGCCCATCATCCCGGCGACGATGTTCGAGATGGTGACGAAGGCGATTTCAGGGGAGTGCTTGCGGCTGGCGATCAAGGATTGCAGGCGGCTCCAGGCGAGCTCATTCAGGCCGTTCTGGTAGAGGAGTTCTGGGAGATAGAGTGCGTCGAGCTGGGACAGGCCTCCGGCGGCTTCAGCCTTGAGCAAGGCCTCGAGCTGGCTGAGGTGACGGGGACCGAGGTCGCTGATCTGTTTAAGGGCGATGAACAGGCTGCCGCGACCGGTGTCGTCCTTCCACAGCCCTTGGCGGTCGAAACCGCGGATGTAGCTGAGCGTCGCCGGATTGAACCACTCGGCGTTGAATTTGTCGCGCAATTCCTTGGCCCGTTTTGCCATGAAGGCAGCTTTTCCGGCGTCTCCCCTTGCTGCGAGGATTTTGCCATAGGCGATCTGGGCCTGGTATTGGCAGCCGAGAGAGTCGCCGGCTTCGATGAACTTGTCCTCGTCGCCCGGCCCCGAACTGCCTCGCCAACGGCTGTCATCGGCGATTCCGTTGAGATTGATGTCCTGCTGGCCGATGAACCCTGCATGGAGCCGGTCCTGGTACTCCGCCAGTTCGGCGTCGTCGATCCATTGGCGTCCGCCGCTCCAGAGGAATTGCTGGTGAATCATCTCGCCCAGTTCGAAGCTTGCCGCGAGGGCCAGGTGGCCGCCGTCGGCCGGTGTGGGCTGAGCCAGGTAGTCGTAGGACCAGTGCGGCCAAAGAGGTTTGTTGGGATTGTTTTTCGAGCCGAGGGCGAAATGGCGGAACATGGTGAAGTTCTCCAGTTCGAGCCCGAGGATGCAGGCTCCCAGCGACTGGTGGCAAGCGGAGCGGAGGTTGAAGTATTCGCGTCCGGGCGCTCGCGGCCATTTTTCCTGGGGGCTCGGGGGGGATTCCGAGGCGGCCCAGTAGCTGGCGATGCTCGGTCCGGCCTGGCCTTCTGGCGGCAAGGCGAGCGACAGGGCGCGTTTCTTCGCCCAATCGAAGCTTTCCTGCAGCTCGCGGCTTGCCGAGCTCAATTCGATGGAGCCAGGTTCGGATATCACCGCTTCCGGTGCCGCGTCTTCGGCGCTCAGGAAGATCGATAGAATTGCCGCCAGGCTGAGGCTGCTCAGTGTCATGACAGATCTCCCGCCTTGTGTGTGATGGGGTGTCGAGGATTGACGCTTAATCGCGGATCGAAGGGAGGTTCACGATTTCATCGGCCGAGCTCGGGCTCGAGCCAGGCGCCCCAGGCGCCGCGCTTGTCGGCGGCTCGGCAGCGCAGGATGAGTTTCCTGGCCTGTTTGAGATCGATGGAATAAGCGCCGTCGGCCTGGGGATTTCGGCTCCAGTCGGCGCTCCACACTTCCTTGCCGTCGAGCAGGATGCTGAAGACGAGCTGCTTGTTGCCGCCGTCCAAGAGCGGGCCGCAGGAGCCGCTTAGGGTATTCCACTTCCCGTCAAGTTCATAGACATGTTCCGCGTCGGCGTGCGCCCAGAGTCCATGACGGGCGACCTGGGCGTCTGGTCCGAGCAGCGCTCCACCTTCGCAGTTGCGGTCGTAGTGCGGGCCTTTCCAGCCTGTCTCGGCGTGTGACGGCGCGCAGTCCGACAAGGCGATCCTGCGGACGTCTCCGGCCATCGCCGCCGGGCCATTTTTACCTTCGGCATGGTCGGGAAGCTCCAGGCGCCGCAGGGTTTCCTGCTGTGCGGCCGGCAAGGCTTTGCGGGCGGCGCTGTCCCTGGGCAGCTTGCCGGCGAGCCAGGAGGCTTCGGCGAGCTTCCATGCGAAGCCCCTGCTGTCGAGCCGGCCCTGTTCGTCGAGCCTGCCGTTGAAGTTCAGCCCCGCCGCGGTGCCGACCCAGGCGCTCGCGTCGCCGTTGGCGGCCGTCGCGACGATGTGGAACTCGACGCCGCAATTGCTGCGCTTCTCCGGGTAGGGCAGCAGAATGCCGAAACGCCCCTGCGCGTCAGGTACGCCGGCGGCGACTTCCGAGTCGTAATCCCTGTCCCCTTCCGGGTCGGCGAAGGCGAGCACGGCGTGCACGGGCAGATTGCCCTTGACCTTGCCTCTTATCCACAAACCCTCCGGCCGCGAGTCGAAACGCCAGTCAGAATACTCGAGCTGGAGCCGGGTATGCATTTCCTTGGTGATTCCGGAAAACTGCGGGTGGGCCGCCAGCTTCAGTGCGTCCGGCGTATTGAGGAAGGATCCCGGACTCTCCTGCCTGAGCTCCTCCCCATAAGTGAAATTGCCTTTCCCCATCAAGCTCGTGCCTTGCTTGGCCCGGCACCCGGCGCATTCCTTGCTGTGCGGCAAGCCGAGAGCGTGGCCGAGCTCGTGACAACATCCTCCGACAAAGATCGAATTGTACTTTCCCAGTGAGATCCGCCCGTATTGGCCGTCGATCAGATGCTGGTCTCCGATCCCTAGATCAGCGCTGTCAAGCAGGGGCGAATCAAGCTGCCAGGCTGTGCCTTCGCGACTGGTGCCTCCGGCATAATAAGGACTGTGATGGCTCATCGTCCGCCGGACCGGATCCCAATCGGTGAGATTGCAAAAGATCACCAAAGTCTCCCGAGAGGCGTCGATCTTCTCTTTCTCCAACGCTTGCACGACTTCGGCTCGGATCGCATCGCCGCTGTCGAAGCCGTAGCGGCGTTTCGACAGCTTGCCCTTGACATGGTGCAGCTTCAGCATCTTCTTGTCGTCCAGCTCGAGCTGGATGCTCCGGCCCTTGAAGCCTTGCAGCTCCATTCCCCGGCTGTAGAAATCCTGGATGTGCTTCATCACCCGGGTCAACCTCTCCTGACAGGCCGGCGCCGGATCGATGTCCGCCGGTGTGAAGTAGCAGACGATCATCGGCCGCTTCACCTTCACCGCTCCTCGCTCCCAAGCCGCCAAGATCTGTTTGGCCCGCTCTAGATCCGCTGCAGGTGTCGTCCCTGCCACCCAAGCCCGTGGAAAGACCTCCGGATTCTGCTCAGCCCCTGACAGGAGCAGGCTCGTTCCGATCAGCAGCTGCGCGATTAGAGTTCTCATGAGAAGCTTCCTTCAGATCTGAGGTTGTTGCGGCTTTCCCGCTTGATCTTGGAGGGAGCTTACATTAACCGGTTAATAAAGCAAGGGGAGAAGATGATTTTTTCGACCTGTCTCACCACGCGTATCCAAGATGCCTCACGAGTCATGCTGGGAATCCCTGCGAAAAGATTCCGGTCTGAATTCTGCTGAATTCTGTCGTTCGACCCATTGCGGGTCGTACATGGTAGCCCAAGGGCGAGCCGCATCGGCGTTGACCCTGGGTTGGAGATTCCCCCGGTTCGCCGACCCGCATCGGGTCGCACAGCGCCCAGTCGAACACTGTGCGACCCGCAAGGGGTCGGAACTCATTTTTGCCTCATTCCCAGGGTCGAGGCGACCCTGGGCTGCCATGGTGCGACCCGCGAGGGGGCGAGCAGCAGGAGCAAAGGCCTAAACGCTTATCTTGGATACGAGTGTCTGTCTCACACGAATTTCAGGATCACAGCTTAGGGAGTTTAGGGTGCGGGGGAGTAAGGGAGTGTTTTGACGCCGCGGCTCCGCTCCCTGAAAAGCCGATGGTCCAAGCTCATTTCGGGGTGATGCGGGTCGATTATTTTGAGCTGTCGCTTCAGGCGAAGAGCCCGGTATGCGGCTGGTTGACTCGTGCGACGGCTTGGCGAAGGAGTTGGGAGGGGTCGAAGAGAGAGGCTTTTTGCTGGGCGCGGGTGACGGCGGTGTAGACCAGGGATCGGGTGAGTACCGGGTTGTCGCGGTGGGGCAGGACGCAGAGGATGTCGCGGTATTCCGATCCTTGCGACTTGTGGATGCTGATGGCGAAGGCGCATTGATGGGGCGGCAGGAAGGCGGGGGCGAAGTGACGCAGGCCGTCTGGCGAGGCGGGGTCAGGGAACCAGGCTCTGAGCTCGCCGCTGGAGTCTGGCAGGAGGACGCCGGTGTCGCCGTTGAAGAGGGCGTTTTCGTAGGAGTTGGCGGTGATGATGATCTGTTTGCCGGCGAAGTTCTGTTCGGTCGACTGGCGGAAGAGCTTTTGGCAGGCGAGCTGATTGAGGCTGGAGACGCCGAGGGCGCCCTGGTTGACGGCGGCGAGGATGCGGGCGGAGGCGAGGAGGCGGCCGACTTCATCGGCGTCGAAGGATCCTGTGCGGGGGCGGAAGTCGGCGCGGCGGGATTCTAGCCAGTCTTCGGGGCTTTGGCGCGGCAGTTCGGGAAGCTGGCCGGAATTGATCGCCGCGGCGGCGCGTGCGAGTTCGGGTGCGCTTTCGTTGCGGTAGGTGTATTCGAGCACGACCACATGATCGCGCAGGGGATGTGAATCTGGGGAGGGGGCGAGGCGCCAGCTTTGAGGATAGGCGGCGCGGAAGGCGTCTGAAAAGCGGTTCAGGGGAGCGGCGTGGGCGCAGAGGTCGGCGAGGACGCTGCCGGTTTCGACGGCCGCCAGCTGGTCTTTGTCCCCCAGCAGGACGAGGCGGCAGGAGGCGGGAAGGGCTGAGAGCAGAGAGGCGAAGAGTTCGAGGCCCACCATCGAGACTTCGTCGATGATGACGAGATCGGCGGCGAGGGGGCGGCTGGCATTGCGGCGAAAGTCGCCGCTGCCGTGGTGGTATTCGAGAAGGCGGTGCAGGGTGCGGATCTTGAAGCCGTCGCCGTGCAGGCTTTGGCTGAGGCGGTTGACTGCCTTGCCGGTGGGGGCGGCGAGGAGGACGCGCAGTCCGGGATTTTGTTCTTGCAGGACTTTGACGAGCTGCCGGACGGTGGTGGTCTTGCCTGTTCCCGGGCCGCCGGTGATGACGGTGAGGCGGGAGCGGATGGCGGCATAAGCGGCGACTTTCTGGTAGTTGAGCAGTCCGGTGTCGCTGCCGTCGATTTTGCGGAAGACGCTGGCTGGGAACAGGAGGTCGAGTGCGTCGAGCGATTCCGGCCTGCATTCGAGACTGTCGCTGGCGAGCTGCAGCAGTCGTCGGCGGACCAGGGACTCCTTGTCCCGGAGGTGGCTGAGCTGAAGCTTGCCGCCGTGAAGGGCGAGCAGAGGGTGTTGGGAGTAATCCTCCGGAACGAAGACGGGGTGGGAGTCGGAGCCGGGGTCTTCCTCTTCGTCGCTGTCCTTCCATCGCAGTTCGGCGAGGCGGGCGAGGTCGAGGCAGCTGTGTCCATCGCGGGCGAGGGCGCTGACCAGGCGGCAGTAGTGGGCCATGCCGGGGCTGGGGCTGGGCTGCAGCGAGACGGCGAGCTCGGCGAAGCGGCGGTCGAGAGTGTTGAAGCTGAGCATGGCTGGATTCCGGATCAGGAGGGGGAGAGGAGCGAGGTGAATGCGGCGATTTCGGCTGGGGCGGGGCGGTCGAGGTAGATGCCGCCGGGGCGGTGGGCGTAGCGGACGAAGGGGTAGATGATGCCGCCGAAGTGCTGCTCGGCACTGTAGCTGGCGCCAAGGCAGCGTTGCAGGTGGAGCTGGAGTGCGGCAGCGTAGATGTGATATTGGAGGATGTAGTGGGCGGTGAGCATTTCCGCATGGGCGGCCTGGGCGAGGGTGAGGACCGGATGTTTGGCGAGGTCGTTGGTCTTCCAGTCTAGGATGTAGTAACGGCCCTGGTGGCGAAAGATCAGGTCGGCCTTGCCGTTCATCAGTCCCTGCAGCTGGTCGGGACGGAAGTCGGGCAGATGTTCGGAGTATTGGGCAAAGAGGCCGCCGCGGGAGAGGAAGAAGCTCCGGAGGCCCGCGGCATCGCCTTGGAGGCGGAAGTGGAACTCCATCTCCGCTACACGTTCATTGATAGGTATTTGAGATAGACGCAGGCTGTTGCCCTGAGCGAAGGGGTCTGGGATTTCGGCGCGCAGGGTGTTTTCAAGGAGCTGCAGGTGTTCGGGGATCTCAGACTCTTGAGTTTCGGCGACGAAGCCATTGCTGCGGAGGCTCCGTATCAATGCGGGACGCCAGCTCGACTCCTTGCCGAAATCAGCGCTTTCGAAGGCGGAATGGATGGCGTTGCCGTAGTCAGCGGAACGGCGCACCTGGCGTGGTCCGCACATGCCCCAGGTCTTCTGGCGGATCTGGCGGGCGCCGGGGTCCTTGAGGGGGAGCGGAGCGGCGTCGGGATCGTCGTTCTTGTCGGCGAGAATCTCCACCTGGCTGTGGCTGGCGTGGCGGGTCAAGGCGGAGAAAGACTGGATGCGTGAGCTGAGGCCGGGTGTGCGCTCTTCGGGGAAGGGCAGGGGGCGGATCGCTACCTGCTCAGCGGCCTGGGACGGGGGCGCGACGGCGCATGGGGCGTGTAGGGGTGAGCTGAGGCCGAGGCCGAGGCCTTCGAGGGCTTGCAGGATCTCGTCGCGGCTGTGCTTGCCGAAATGCTGAGCGAGGGCGGAATCGCCGACTTCCGACTTCCAGACTTTGAACCTCTTGTTGACGTAGTCGGGGAGGGCGACGAAGCAGGCGTTGGCGGCGCGGGTGAGACCGACATAGAGGAGTCGGGCGTCTTCTGCCAAGGCGCCGTGCCGCAGGCTGGGCTCGCTCTCGGCAGCCTTCTTGTCGAGAAATTGCAGGCGGCTGCGGCCTTGTCCGTCGCGCAGCTCATGGATGCCCTTGTCGGCCTTGATGTGGTCGTGCCAGAAGGAGGGAAGGAAGACGATGGGGAATTCCAGGCCCTTGGAAGAGTGGACGGTGAGGATGCGGATGGCATCTCCGTCGGACTCGAGGCGCTGGGCGTTCTCATCGTCCTTGCCCGGCTCCCGGATGGATTTGCTGAGGAAGGCGAGGAGCTCCTCGGGGCCGCAGCGTCTTTCTACTTCGTGACGGTGGAGGATTTCGCCGAGGTGCTGGTAGTTCGTCAGGATGCGCTCGCCCATCGGGTGTGCGGCGAGGCGGCTGAGGAAGGCGTTCTGCTCGGCGAAGCGGGTGAGCATGGGGAAGATGCCGCGTTGGAGCCAGCGCTGACGGGCCTGGCGGAAGAGTTCGGCGTAGCGGTTGAGATCGGCGTCCTTGATGCCTGCGAGCTGGTCCGCGGCCAGGCCGAAGTAGCGGCTGGCGAGGGCGCGGCGGATTTCCGCGCTGCCCGGCTGGTGTATGGCGCTGAGGACGGCGAGAAGGTCGGAGGCTTCGGCAGAGGCGAAGATGCTGCCGCTCTTGCCGGTGACGGCTTTCAAGCCTCGTCGGCGCAGCCCTTGCTGCAGTTCGCGGCCTTCGTCGTGCTTGCGCACCAGGATGGCGATGTCGGAGGGCAGGAGCGGGCGGCTGACGCCGTCCTTTTCGAAGCTCAGGCCGCCGGCGAGGAGGGCTTCGATCTGTTCAATCACCTGATCACGGACCAGATCGCCGCATTCCGACTTGTTTCCCGGCGTGCCTGCGCCGAGGAAGTGGAGGCGGCGGCCGAGCAGGAGGTTTTGCGGATCGCGCAGGAAGCCGCTGCGTTTGGCTGCAGGTCTGTACTCGACCGCCTGGTAGTCGATCCTCTTTTGCAACAGGAAGGGGTCGGGACTGGCGAGATAGAAGCGGTTGAGCTCCGATCCGTAGGCTAGCTCGGAGCGGTAGTTGGTGCCGAGGGAGAAATGCATGTCGGCGTCGGCGCTGGCCTGCAGGTAGGAGTTGATGTCGGCGCCGCGAAAACGGTAGATCGACTGCTTGGGGTCGCCGATCATCGAGAAGAAGCTGCCGGGGTGATCGCCGAAGAGGCATTTGAAGATCTCGTATTGCCGGCGATCGGTGTCCTGAAATTCGTCCACCAGCGCGGCCTTGTAGTCGCGGCGGAGAGCGGCTTTCAGCCCTTCTCTCTGCGGCAGCAAGGTCAAGGCTTTGTGGAGCTGGCTAATCAGGTCATCGTAGGTCATGAAGGCTCGCGCCTCCTTTTCGCGCGCCTCGAGGCCGGCGATCTGCTGGGCGAACTTCTGCAGGCTTTCGAAGCCGGGAGGAAGATTCTCTATCGGGGGGAGAGTCGAGAGCTGACGCTGTTTCATGAGGATCGATTTGAGCAGGGGCATCCAGGCCGCGAGATCGACCTTCTCGCCAGGATCGAGCGGGTAGATCTCGCGCCGCAGCCAGCCCTGCAGGATCTCGGTGTCAACCTGGCTGGAATCGGTGAGGAGTTCGACGCCGAAGGGGCTGTCGCATTCGAAGGCGTAGTTCTGCAGGACTCTCTGGCAGAAGGAGTGGATGGTGAAGATGGAGGCGCGGTCGATGTCGAGTAGCGCGGCACGTAGCTTCAGCTGGGGGTCGGGATAGAGCCGGAGAAGCGGGGCGTCGACGCAGCCATCGGGATCGGCTGCGGCCTCGAAGAGGCGGCTCCGGAGGCGGTCGCGCAGCTCCTTGGTGGCGGCGTCGGTGAAGGTGACGACGAGGATGTCCTCGGGCTTGTGCCCGGCGAGGATGAAATGCAGGTAGAGAGCGGCGATCGAATAGGTCTTGCCGGTGCCGGCCGAGGCTTCGATCAGGCAGCTGCCGGTTTGCGGAGGGCGCAGCAGGTCGAGGGTTTTCATGGGCGGCTCCCGGTCGGGTTGGCGGCTGGCAGGAGACAGGCGAGCTGACTTCGGATTTCGGAGGTCCACGGAGTCTCGTCGCCGAAACAGAGGGAGAAGAAGGGGTCTTTGGAACTTGCCGGCACTTGGTTCTTGAAGCCGCCATGCCAGAGCTCATGCCAGTCGGGGGATCCGCCAATAAGCTCGGCCAGCACCTTTTCCGAGATCGGCAGGGGGCGAGTGAGGCCTTCCAGGGCAAGCTCGAGAAGACGCGTCAAAGCCAGCGGCGACTCGATCCTGTGGCTCGAGTCCGGTGCGTGCAGGCTGTAGACGCCGTCGGGAAAGCGTTTGGCGAATGCGGCGGCGGCCGCCCAGTGACGGACGAGGTGGTACGGCTTTTTCAGCTTCGCACCCTTTTCGTCCATCAGATCTGAGAGGCAGCGGGCCTGCCATACGGGCTCGACCGGCATTTCCGCCTCGAAGAAGATCCTGACGCCGTCGACAGAGTGGGTCAATGCGAAGCTGCTGAATCCGGTGGCGGGGCTGAGCGGCTTCTGCGCCAGCTGCCGCATCGGCAGGAGGCAGCTCTGCAGCACTCCGCTTCTTTCGGCGGAGCGGAAGGGGAGGTCGCCGGCGCGTCGGAGTGCCAGGATGCGGAGCGTCTCGGCATCGGTCCTGCCCGCGTCGATCAGCTCCAACATCTGCTGTTTCAATCCATGCTGCGCGAGTTCGCCGGGGGTGGCGAAGCATTCCGCGTCTTCGATGCCGTCCTCATCGCGTCCCGCCAGGTAGAGTCCGAGGCGTTTTTCACAGAAGAAGCGAGGTCCGTTGCGCAGCAGAGATTCGAGATCGCGGAGGTTGAGGAATAGGCCTTCCTGGCGCCATTCACCGGGGATCGGCAGGGGCTCCGGGCAGAAGCGCGGCGGGGCTGCGCCGCGGAGGAGATCGCGGCAGGCCTGCGCGGTGCTTGCGGCGTAGCTGCCGGCGCCCAGGAAGGTGAGGGGCGAGAAGGAATGCATCGGCGGTTGATGGATCCAGGTAGTGCCGTCAGGAGCTTCGCCGAGGCAGGATAGCAGCTCGGCCACCGGCGTGGCGGGCGGCAGGGATTCCTCCTTTTGCGGGTCGCGCCCGACCCAGGAGAGGAAGAGATTGCGGCGCGCCGCCATCAGGGTTTCGAGGAAGAGGAATCGGTCGTCGGCGCTGGCGGAACGGTCGCCGAGGCGAGGGTCGCGGCGCATCAGGTTGAAGGAGCTGAGCCGGTCCTGGCGGGGGAAGCCCCCTTCGTTCATGCCGATCATCGCGATCACCTGAGCAGGGATCGAGCGCATCGGAAGGAGCCGGGCGAGAGTGATGCCGCCGCGAATGAAGCCGGCGGCGCTGTCGTCAGGGCTTTCCAGGTATTCCTGCAGCGCGGCACGCAGCACCGGAGCCTCCAAAGCCTGGCTGAAATCCGCCTCGCGCCAGGCGTTGGCCAGGTAGCCGAGGCCGCGATGCAGGTCAGAAAGGTCGCGGCGGAGTTCCTGATCCTCAGGCGGCGCGGCGAAGAAATCCTCGAGGAGGGAGGAGAGGAGAATCTGCCACTCCTCTGGACTGTGCGGCCTTCGCAAATCGTTGCGGAGCTTGACCACGTGCTGATGGAAGCGGAGCAGGGAGTCGAGCGCCGCGGCGTCGTTGCGCGAGGTCATCGGCACGGCCGCGAGCTCGGGGAGTACCGCTTCGCCAGCGCCATACCCGCAGATCAGCCGCTTCAAGGCCCAGTCCCATGAGAATTCGTCGAAGGCGAGACCGCAGCTTTCAAAATGATGCGCGGCGTCGAGTCCCCAATGCAGGCCGGCGTCCTTCAGCTTGGCGCGCAGCAGCAGCAGGTCGTCGGCTGCAAGCTGAAACCTTTCCGAGACGGCGGGAAATTCAAGGATGTCGAGCAGTTCCGAAGCCGTGCAGCGGCTGCTGTCGAGTCCAAGCAGGTTCAGAAGTACCGCTGCGGCAGGAGACAGCCGGACGCCGCCGCCGTCGGCGATGCTGAGGGGAAGGCTTCTCGGTTCGGTGCGGCTGAACACCGCCTGCACCAGGGGCGCGTAGGTCTCCAGATCGGGAGTGAGGATGAGCACGTCCTCGCTTCGCAGTCCAGGGTCGAGCGCGAATTGACGAAGGAGGAACTCCCTCAGGATCTCGACCTCGCGGAGTGGGGATCGGCATGAATGGAAGCCGAGAGAGTCGTCGCCCGAGGCGGCGGCGGAGAAGGAGTATAGCGGCGGCGAGAAAGCAGTCAATTCAGGGGTCGAGGTCAGCACCGCCTGCTGGAGCTTGAGGAGGTTGCTTTCCTCGGGGGGGGGCGGGGAATCGAGGAAGTTGATGTCGCAGAGCGACGCCTCTCCTTCTGGTGTGACCTCGTCAAGTTCGAGAAGCTGATTGAGAAGATCCTTGCCCTGGCGCCCCCAGGCTCCCAGAAGTGGGTGGTCGATCAATCCGCCGCGCTGGCCGCTGCACAGGGCGAGTCGGGCGCTGCGGCGTGAGTCCGCCCCCCAGAACTCCTGCGAGGGATTGAAGGCGAAGAGCGACACCTGGCGAAGCCGGCCGAGGTGGGCGAAAAAGCGGAGGAAGTCGGGAGGCAGGGCGGCCATGCCGAAGATGGAGATCCGTTCCGGCAAGCGCGATTCGGCGAGGAGCTTGCCGACTTCGGCAAGGGGCGTTTTCAGGAACTGGTGGATCGCGCCGGTGAGACAGAGCGCGCGGCTTTCGGGACGGTTCTGGCTTACCTGCCGGAGGAGTCGGCTCTGCCAATTTTCGATTTCCGCAGGCAGCCCTGCCGAGCTTCCGCCCCGGCCGGGACGCCCTTGCCGCCACATTTCGATCAAATCCTGGTAGCGGAAGAGCTGATAGTCGTCAAACACCTGGGCCAGCTGCGTGGATAGACGGAAGGCGCGCAGGGAATCTCCTTTGACATAGCCATCGAGCACGGGACTTTCGCTGGGCTCGACCGCGTCGCTGTTTCTCTGCAGCGCCGCGAGGATTCTCCAGGCCAGCATTTCCCGGTCGAGCCAGGGGCGTTCCGCTGCAAAGCCTCCAGGCCCCCAGAAAGGTAGGCTCCGACCCGACTGCGGCTCCATGCAGCGGCAGGCGACCAGGACTTGCTCGATAAAGGCGCGGGGGTTGGGCAGGTACAAGTGTGCAGAGATCCCATCCGCCTTGGTCAGCTCGAGCTGAAGCCAACGTGCCATGCCTTGCGACTGGACGAGAAGAATCTCCGGGGCCAAAGGATCTCGGCGATGATCGAGCACTCGGCGCAGATGCCCGAAAAGATCTTCGGTGCGGTGCGAGAAGTAGGTGCTGAGCATGAGTCGATCCTGAAAGCTTGTTTTGAGCCTTGCCATTATCGACTCGAATGGAGCCAAGTCAACAAGCAACTCGGTTCGGACGGTTTCGCCGTTGGAGGTGCCAAGCTTGCAGCCCTTCTGAATCGAGTCAATTTTCCGGTTCTTGCCGCCAAGCCGACGGGCTGCGGCCGAGTTTTGCCTTGAAGCGGCGATGGAACCAGGAGGCGCTGCGCCAGCCGTGGGCGGCGAGGATCTCTCCCAGCGGCGCGGAACTTTGACGCAAGGCTTCACAGGTGGTGGCGAGGCGGATCTCGTCGACGTAGTCGAGGTAGGAAATGCCCATTGCGTTGCGGAAGAAGCGGCAGAACGAGGGGAGGGAAACTCCCAGGAAGCCGGCGGCCTCGGCACTGGAGAGAGGATAGTCGAGACGCTGGTGCGTCCAATTCAAGAGCCTGTCGAGTCGCTGGGTGACGTCGCGGCGTAGCTCCGGGCATTCCTTGTCGAGGAGGATGGTGGACGGCGCCGTGGCGAGGGGCAGGAGAAGCTTGCCGAGGCGTTTCGCCTGGAGGGGGTGAGGTTCGGGCAGTTTGCTCCACTGGCTTGCGGTTTTCCCGGCGTCGAAGCGCAGGCCGCGCGGGGCGCGTTCGAGGAGGGACTGAGCCGCGGCTTCGGGGAGCAGACGGGCGATGGCGGCGGCGGGGATTTGCAGCACCACGGCGCTGTTCCAGGGATCCCGGCCGGAGTCGATCGATTGCCAGGCGTGGGCCAGTTGCGGGCCGAGGAGAAAGAGGTCGCCCGGCACCCAGCTCAAGACCCGCTCGCCGATCATCAGCAGGCCGCGGCCCGCTTCGATGTAGACCAGCTCCAGCTCGGCGTGGTAGTGGCGGAAATAGCCGAAGCTCGCCTCCGCCCGCCGGAAACAACGGAAGGACTGTTCGGGGATCTTCAGGACTTGCCGTTGCGCTTTCATCGGGGATTCAGGAGTTAAGAGTTAAGAGTTAAGAGTTAAGAGTTAAGAGTTAAGAGTTAAGAGTTAAGAGTTAAGAGTTAAGAGTTAAGAGTTAAGAGTTAAGAGTTGGGAGAGCCAGGGCGGACGGAGCGTATTCTGCCTGCGTCTCACTGTACTGGCTATATGACGGATTTTAACAGTGATCGGGAGGCATTCTGGCGGGATCTTAGCTCCCAAGACCAACCCGCGAGGTTCCGATGAGATTCCAGCTGCCGATTTATGCCGTTCTTGCCGCCGCCGCCTTCACCGCCTGCAGCCAGGCGAAGCCGGGGGCAGCCGCCCAGGAGGCCAAGCCGGCGCCGCTTGATTACAACCGCGACATCCGGCCCATCCTGTCGGACCGCTGTCTCGGCTGCCACGGACGCGAGGAGGAGCACCGCGAGGCGGATTTGCGCCTCGACCGCGCCGACATCGCCACCGCCAAGCGCGAGGACGGCACCTTTGCCATCGTCCCGGGCAAGCCGGAGGAGAGCGAGGCCTGGCTCCGCATCCTCAGCGACGACCCGGAGGAGATGATGCCGCCGCGGAAGTCCGGCAAGCCCCGCCTCACCGACGCCGAAAAGGCCCTGATGAAACGCTGGATCGCCGAGGGCGCCGTCTACCAGGAGCACTGGGCCTTTGTGCCGCCGCAGAAGGCGGCCCTGCCGCAGCCGGGAAATCCCGTCGACGCCTTTGTCCGGGACCGCCTCAAGCAAGCCGGCCTGGAGCTCTCTCCCGAGGCCGAGCGGGCGACCTTGCTGCGCCGGCTGAGCCTGGTCCTCACCGGACTGCCGCCGAGCCCCGAGGAGATCGCGGCCTTTTGCGCCGATCGCGATCCCGACGCCTATTCGAAGCAGGTCGAACGCCTCCTCGCCTCGCCGCGCTTCGGCGAGCACTTTGCCAGCGCCTGGCTCGATCTCGCCCGTTATGCCGACACCAATGGCTATCTCGCCGACAACTTGCGCACGCCCTGGCCCTGGCGCGACTGGGTGATCAAGGCGATCAACGATGACCTGCCCTATGACCAGTTCATCACCCAGCAAATCGCCGGCGACCGCTTGCCCGGCGCCACCCAGGAGCAGATCCTCGCCACCGGCTTCCTCCGGGCTCATCCCCTCTCCACCGAGGGCGGCACCATCGCCGCCGAATACCTGATGGAATACGCCGCCGACCGGGTCACCACCTTCGGCACCGCAGTGCTCGGCCTGAGCGTCGGCTGCGCCCGCTGCCACGACCACAAGTACGACCCGATCAACCAGGCCGATTTCTACAGCCTGATGGCCTACTTCAATTCCAGCACCGAGAAGCACCACGAGAACAACCAGAGCACCGCCTTCCCGCCCCTGATCGAATGCGCCTCGCCCCTGCAGCCGGGCGGTGCCAGGGTGAAGGTGATGGTGATGGACGAGGCGAAACAAGCCAAGCCCACCTTCGTCCACACCCGCGGCCAATACGATGCGCCCGACGCAAAACGCCCGGTCAGCCGCCGTCCGCCCGAGTTCATCAGCGGTGCCAAGGAGAAATTCGCCGCCGATCGCCTCGGGCTGGCGCAGTGGACCTTCAGCGAGGCGAATCCCCTCGCCGCGCGGGTCGAGGTCAACCGCTTGTGGATGCTCCTCTTTGGCAGCGGCCTGGTCCGGACCCAGGAGGATTTCGGTCTGCAAGGCGAATATCCGAGCCATCGCGAGCTGCTCGACTGGCTGGCGGTCGAATTCCGCCAGCAGAAGTGGAGCCGCAAGCAGCTCCTCCGCCTCATTGTCAGCTCCGCCACCTTCCGCCAAAGCTCGGTGCGGACGCCGCAGATTCTCGCCCGGGATCCCGATGGGCGCCTGCTCGCCTGTTTCCCGCGTCACCGCCTCCGCGCCGAAGCGGTGCGTGACCAGGCCCTGGCTCTGAGCGGCCTCCTGGTCGAAAAGCTCGGTGGCGCCCCGGTGAAGCCGCCGCAGCCGCTCGGACTCTGGGAGGAGAAGGCCAACGAGGGCAGCACTACAAAGGTCTTCGTCGCCGACACCGGCGAGGCGGTGTATCGCCGCAGCCTCTACATCTTCAGCAAGCGCAACGCGCCCTCGCCGCAGATGAGCATCTTCGACCAGCCCGAACGCAGCTCCTGCAATGTCCGCCGCAACTGCGCCAACACTCCGCTGCAGGCCTTGATGCTGCTCAACGAAACCCAGATCCTCGAAGCCTCCCGCGCCCTCGCCGGCCGCTGCCTCCAGGAAGGTTCGGACGAAGCCGCCTTGAACCGCCTCTGGCTGCTCTGCACCGGCAAGATCCCAGATGCGGCCAGCCGCATGCTTCTCCAGCAGGCCCAGCTCGACTTCCAGAAGCGCTATTCGGGACGCGACAAGGATGCGCAAGCTCTCGCCCAGAAACTGACACAGAACCACGCGCCAGCCCGCGCCGCCGCCTGGGTCCTCCTCGCCAACGCCGCCCTCAACGCCGACGAAACGCTTTGCGTGCAGTAGCCGCTGACGCGGATTCAAGATTCAAGATTCAAGATTCAAGATTCAAGATGAACGCCAGCTCAATTGAAGATTGAAAATCCAATATTTTGAATCTGTAATTTTGTTCCTCCTTCTCTTGAATTTTGAATCTCGAATCTTGAATTTCCAAAGGAGCTCCCCCATGTTCAACCGTCGTCAATTCCTGCAAGCCGGGGCCGTGGGCCTGCTTGGCAACGCCGCCCTGTCCGAGCTTTTCGCCGCCGAGGCGCCGAAGGGGCCGGGACTTCCCGGGCTGCCACACTTCCAGCCGCGGGCCAAGCGGGTGATCTATCTGACCATGGAAGGAGGGCCTTCGCAGCTCGACACCTTCGACCATAAACCCGGTTTACTCAAGCTCGCCGGTCAGGACCTGCCGCCATCGGTGCGGGGAATGCAACGGCTCACCGGCATGAGCGCAAACCAGAGCAGACTGCCGATCGGTCCCAGCCCCTTCAAATTCGAACATCACGCCAATAACCAGGACGGCATCTGGCTGCCGGAATTCCTGCGGCACACCGGCAGCGTAGCCAAGGATCTGTGCGTTATCCGCACCCTCAACACCGAGCAGATCAATCACGGTCCCGCGGTGACCTACATGCAGACCGGCTTCCAATTCCCCGGGCGGCCCTCGATGGGAGCCTGGTTGTCCTACGGGCTCGGCAGCGTCAACCGCGACCTCCCCGGCTTCGTCGTCCTGATCTCGCAAGGGGGCGGCCAGATGCAGGCGCTCTTCACCCATTTCTGGGGTTCGGGCTTCCTGCCCAGCCAGCACCAGGGGGTGCAGCTGCGCGCCGGCAAGGAGCCAGTGCTTTTCCTCAACGATCCCGAGGGCCTGGAGCGCGGCGATCGCCGCGCCCAGCTCGATCTCATCGGCGGCCTCAACCGGCTCAGCCGGGAGAAGTTCCACGATGCCGAGACCGAGGCCCGCATCGCCCAGGCGGAAATGGCCTTCCGCATGCAGTCTTCGGTGCCGGAACTGGCTGATCTCAGCAAAGAGCCTAAACACGTCCTCGATCTCTACGGGCCCGACGTCACCAAGCCCGGCACTTTTGCCTACAACTGCCTGATGGCGCGGCGCCTGGCCGAGCGCGACGTCCGCTTCATCCAGCTCTATCACCGCGGCTGGGATCAGCACGGCAACATCAACGGCGAATTGCCCCGCCAATGCCGCGACGTCGACCAGGGCCAGGCTGCCTTGATCACCGATCTGAAGCAGCGCGGCCTCTTGGATGACACCCTGGTCATCTGGGGCGGTGAATTCGGCCGCACCTCCTATTGCCAGGGAGGCTACAACGACAAGCGCATCGGGCGCGACCACCATCCCCGCTGCTTCAGCGTCTGGGTCGCCGGCGGCGGCTTCAAGCCAGGCATCGTCCACGGCAGCACCGACGAGTTCTCCTACAACATCGCCGAGGGCGGCGTCTCGGTCAACGACTTCCACGCCACCCTGCTCCACCAGCTCGGCGTCGACCATGTGCGCCTGTCGCAAAAAGTGCAGGGTCTCGACATGCGTCTCACCGGCGTCGCCGGCAAAGTGCGACAGGAGCTGCTGAGCTGAGTGGTGGCTGCGCTGCTCAGGGTTTCCATGGGGGTGTACTAATCCTATGATTCCGCAGCGGCCATCCCGAGGTGCGGCAATAGGGAGGGAGGATGCGGCGATGATCGAGTTTTGCGCAAGCCGCGAAGAACGCTGAGACTCACTGATGCCCAGAGTCATCGGTCAGAATGTCTTTAGCATTTCGACATGGACGTCACTCGGCCAGGCCTAGGTCGACACCGTCGCGGCCTATTTTCGGGTCACAATTCCGTTCGGCGGCTGTTCCTTTCATCGGCCTCGCGGAATTCGTCGCGGCGAGCCTCTTCGCTCCAACGTTGTCGTTGTTGCTCCTCGGCCACTTCCAGGCGTTTGGTTTCGAGGCGGGCGGCCTGGAGTCGCTGCTGACAGCCGAGCAGGTGCTGGCGGGCTCGTTCGATGATGCCCTCCAAAGTCGAAAGCTTCAGTCGCAGGGCCTTGGCGTAGCGCAGCGAGGATTCAAGCTGCTGCAGGTCGAGACGGCCGGTTCCGAGCGCCAGGGTTTCAGCTTCGCGGATCTGAAGGAGGAGGCGTTCTCGGTCGCTTTCGCGGTCGAGCATGAAGCGATGCGCCTTGGCGACGTCGGCGCGACGGCGGTCCTCCTCCAGGTGGCGGACCTTGAGGATCCCGTGCAGGGTGAATTGAAATCGTTTCATCGGAGTCTCCTGCAAGGTCAATTCTCAAGTGCCGTGCCAGAACTGGGCTAACGGCAGCTCTAGGCACCGCTGCATCGCTACACCTGAGCTTGCGTCGAAGCGGCGGGGCGATAGATTCCCGCGATCACACTCTGAAAATCACCCGAGGTTTCCGATGTTTTTGACTGGTTCTCTTTTTTTGATGCTGACACAAGCGCCGCACCAGGTAGCGCCTCTGGAGCTGACACAGGCGCCAGCGCAAGCTTCGCCTGGTGATCTTGGTTTGGTGAAGCGTCTCGATGCCAACAAGAGTGCGGCTCAGTTGACGGCGATGATTCAGGAGACGAGCAGCCGGATCCGGAGTACCCAGCAAGGCCCGCGCCGGGAAGCCTTGAAGGCGCTGCTGCTGCCACCCTTGGCCCGAGCTCAACTGCGGAGCAGCTTGCCGGAAATGAAGAAGCGCAGCGCCGAGCTTCTCAAGGCCGGCCATCTGTTGAAGGTGGTCGAGGTCTACTCCCGGGCCGCCTTGCCCGATGAAGCCTATCAGCTTTCCCTCGCTGCCGCACCACGTCCGGAACTCGCCTCGATTCCCCATCTCTGCGATCTTGCCAAACTGGCCCAGCAGGCCAACAAGGCGGAAGCCGCGCTGCAGCATCTGGCCACAGCGATCGCAAAATTCACCCCGGCCAATCCCTCGCTCAAGCATGACGACAATTATCTCGAAGACTCCCTTCTTGATCTCCATCGTAGCGGCGCTGAGGCCACCGCGGTCAGCGCCGCGACCCGGCTCTGCGAACGCCTCGAATCCCTGCCAGCCGGCAAGTTGAGCCGCCGTCCCTGCGGCGCCCTCGAGTGGCGCCTGCGCGCCTTCGATGAAGCCGTGCTCGCCGATCGCCTCGCCCAAGCGGCGCTAAGACACGGCCCGGCCCCCAAGGATTACTGCGTTGATGAAGTCGTCGGCGCCCTGGGGATGATCCCTTCCGATCAAGAAGTCCTAAGCCTGATTAAGATTCTGCCGAAGGGGAAGCGCGACAGCCGCGATGACCTGGATCTGGCGTGGCGCTTGTCGCGATGGAAGGCTCCCAAAGCTTTGGATCGTTTCTTCTCGGATCGTTCTTGGTTAATGCTAGGGCCAGATTCTGAGCATCTTTCTCATTGTAAAATGGTGGTTCGCATCCGCAGTTTTTCAGAAGAATTTATTGAAAAATCAATAACTCTTGATCAATATAAACTTGAAGTTGATCACGCCTGTGAATTTATCGACAAGATGATGGCCAACGATAATTTGAAGTCACATATACTGGCAGACCATGTTGCATCCATGATTAAAATACACATCAAGCATCTTGGTTTAAATACGAATGACAATCCAAAGTTCAAATATTATTTGGATCGCGAGAATTTCTCTGAAATAGTCGAATCCTTAAAACGATCATGGTATTATGATTATGATGCGCCAGCACCTAATACTTCAAGCTGGATTGAAGATCCTCATACGGTTTTATTTGATCGACCATTTCGATCTCGCCATTTTTTTTGGGTTGTCAATAGATTGTCCCAGGAGCGAGTCAAAAAACTTAACTTAGAGGCTAAGGCCGCGAACTTGGTCAGCCTTCCTCATGCTGTTCGTTTGCTAGAGAATGATCTCTCTAAAAATGATCGTTTGACATCTTCTTCCCCCCTAGAGTTTTCATTTTCAGGTGCTCACAATTCATCTTACAATGATATACTTAGTCATCAAAAAATGGAGAGTATCCCTAGTCACTTAAACCGCAATCCATTAAAAGATCTTCGTCTAATAAATCATGAAATTGCGCTCCAACAAATGGATCTATCGAAAGCCAAGCAACTGTCTAAACTCTGCTTCGAGATGACGGTTCTTCCAACTGACATCTATTGGTCTTGGCGAGTCTTGGAATTGCTAGAAATGAGACCTTAAACCTAGCTTCTAAAGCCGTGGTCAACATATCCGAGGCTACTAATTTTTTAATCCTTGAATTTTATAAAGTAGTTGACGGTTGGGCTCTTGCCCAATTATGTCTCAATTTGTGTCCCTGTTCGTTGCGGGCGAAGTCCGCGTTAGAGTCAATCCTGCCTCGTCAGCTCAGGATTTTTTCAGCGGGGTGTAATCGAGGGTGCTTTTCAAAACCCAGGCGGAGAGTGTCATCGGCTTTTCCTTAAGGGCTTTGCCAGCGGCGCTCATTGGGGCGATTTTTACCGCTTGCCGGATTTCGATCAAGGCGAGGGTGAGGCTTCCTGGTTCGGCACCGACCGAGACCGTCCGCATCACCCGGATGTGATCGGTGCCAGCGGGGATGAGCAGGAGCGGCAGGGCAGGCTTTTTCAAAAAGTAGCTGGCGGCCACTTCGGGACTGGTCAGGGCAGCTGCTTTGGGCAGGCTCAAGGGGCAGGCATATGCGGCTTCCGTGGTTTTGGCGAGCCCCAGAGGGCGGCGCCATTTATTCAATTGCAGACGTTCCCCGATTTTTAAATAGCCCATGCAGGAGACATCGGCTTTTTTTCGCAAGGTTTCGAGTTGCCGGGCGATCTCCTCCATTGAAGCAGAAATCATCGCTGGCCCTTTGCCGCTGCTGCGTTTTTCTGCGTCGTAGCTGCTTGTGTATTCGAAAATCAACTTCTTCATGTCGTATCGGGTCAGGGCGGCCTGGGCCAAGGGCCCCGATTTCAGGGCCCGTTCGATCAAGGAGCGATTGTCGCTCTCCCAAATTTTTTCAAGCTCCGCGAGTTTGGAGCTGCGAAGACTCTGTTCGTCGCTGCTGCCGTCGAAGACACCGAGCGACAGACGCTCCAGGTAGCGTGAGCAATCGCGGACATAAAGGCTGTGCGGATCAAGGAGGTTGCCATCGACATCAGTCAGAAGTCCTGCTTCCTTTTCGGGCTCTTCAAACCAGAATCGAGCGTCGCTGACGATGCTCGGTTTTGGAGGTTCGGCAGGCTTCGCGGGAGCTTGTCCGAGGCAGAGGCTGAGAATGAGAAGGGCTTCGATCATGGTTTTTTCTCCACGATTTCATCGGCCAAGATCCACCCCCCGAGATAGGCAGTGGCGTAACCATTCATCAAAGGCGTTAGTTTTTTATTTTTCCATTTCCATGTTTTTGGCGTGACGGGTTCTTTAGTGTACACGTGAAGGAGGTTAATAACATCCTTGCCAGAATGAATTTCTTGGCGATCATCAACGATGAATTCACCTTCCAACAGAACTGCGGTCGTATTGGCTAAGGCTGTTTGCCCCTTAAATCCTTGGCCGTCATACTTCCTTGCTTCACTCGCCCCTAAACGAGCCACAAGAAGTTCTTTCGCCACATCCGCAAAAAATTTTTTCTCGTTGTTAATATACATTTTCGTGTTATAGCTTTGTCCGCCGCCATAAGGACACCAAGAAATCATCGGGAAAATTACGAGTTCATCGCCTTTTATTTTGTATAGCTTATTGTAGTAACGATGTTTTGTTTTGCAGATTTGGACGCTGTTCGCAAGCATCCAGTTGTTGCTAGGATTTACGTGGCTACTTGGGACCTCAAAGTTGATAAGTTTGGTAATTGTCTCGAGATCTTTAATCATCTTCTTTCGCTTGAGCTCAATTTCATTGTTATCATTTCTTATTTTGAAGAGATTGAACTCTTTTGAGTTTTCCAATGTCAATATATTCCTGCGTGTTTCCAGATATTCTTTGCCTAGGATCTCAGTGATAGTGATGAATTCAACAAGGTTCATGTGATCCTTATACGGATCGATGGCTACAGGTTTTACTGCCGCTTGCACGTTATCGACAAAAAGCTCGGGCTGCAGAAATTTTATCTCGAATGACTTTCTAATTTTTTCAAACTTTTTATACAGTTCTTGACTTAATTTAGAAGCCTCTTTTTCATTGTCCGCGTGCTTGACCTTGCGTTTTTTGTATTCGAGAGGTAGCAGCGGTGGCTCGGTAAACCCAATTTTCAGGACCTTGGCCAACATCAGGCAATTCACCAAGTAGGCGGTTTCGACATCATAAGGCAGACCCTCGGGGTCGACGAACTTTCCTTCTTTGACCGGGAATTCGCTCATGGTGTAGAGGGTAGCCAGGGGGCTCATGGCCTCGGTGATGGCGCCTTTGGCGATTTTTGCCGGGACTTTGGCTTCGGGGAGATTGGGGAGGGGCTTGGGGGCAGGCCGGGGCGCCTGGGCCTGGAGCTGAGTGCTGAGGCTGAGGCAGATGAGGAGGCAGAGCGGACGGAGGCGCATAGATCATCCTAGGGCTTGAGTTTGTCCTAAAGGTTAGTTCCTAAGCTCGGCAAATGCAAGGTTGGTCACGGAAATTCGCAGGCAGGCTCCCTTGCGAGGCGTCGGCGAAGGCTTATCCTTGCGGCGCAATTCCGCAGACAAACCCCCAGGACGAGCCGCATGAGATTGATCGAAAAATTCCTCGAGTACTTCATCTTCAACTCCCGCTGGGTGATGGCGCCGATGTACATCGGCCTCTGCGCTGCGATGGCCTTGGTCATGGTCAAGTTCGGTCAGGAGTTCGTTCATTTTGCGCCCAACATCTTGACCATGGACGAATCAAGCCTGGTCCTGTCGGTTTTGAAACTGGTGGACCTGACCCTCTTCGCCAGCTTGCTCCTGATGGTGATCTTCAGTGGTTATGAGAACTTCGTCTCCAAGATCGACATGGCCGAGCACAAGGACCGTCCCGAATGGATGGGCAAGGTCGACTTCTCGGGATTGAAGCTCAAGCTCATCGGTTCCATCGTGGCGATCTCCGGCATTCACTTGCTGGATGCCTTCATCACCCTGCACACGATGATCAAAGCCGGCGTCAATCCTGATGGCCATGGAAGCGTGACCAAGGTCTTGCTTGAGCCTGCCCATGTCGAGGCCTTATACACCAATCTCAAGTGGATGATCGTCCTGCACACGGTCTTCATCATCTCCGGCATTGGATTCGCCTTGATGGATAAGATCGCACATGGCTCCCACAAGAAGCAGGAAAAGCAAAGTTCGCCTTCGGATCTGGAGAGCCACCAGGCTCACGAATCCCACTGATTGTTTTTTGAGCTCAGCGGGCTGCTCCGAGGAGCGGCCCGTTTTTTGCATCCCGAGCTATCGTTTGCGGCAATCGCAATTCAGGAGAACGCATGAACAGCATGACAGGTTTTGGCCGAGGGGCGGCCGCTTCTGGCGCCTTCAGCATCCAGGTGGAGATCAGCAGCGTCAACCGCAAACAGCTGGAGATCCGGTTCGTGGCGCCGCGCGAGGCCTCCTATCTGGACGCGCTGGTTCGCGATGCCTTGCAGAGCCGTCTCAGCCGCGGTGCGGTGTCGGTGAATCTGCGTCTTGACCACGCCGCAGCCGGAGCGCCGCAGGGCCAGATCAACATCGGACTGCTGGAGTCCTATGGCCGTGCGGCTATCGAGCTGCATCAGCGTCTGGGCTTGCCGCCGCCGGCGGATCTCAGCCCTCTTTTCGCCTTGCCCGGGGTCACTGTTGGAGGCAGTGCTGAACTGCCCGAAGAAGAAGTCTCGACTCTGGCCAGGCAGGCGGTGAAACAAGCCCTGGAGGGGCTTTGCGCATCCCGCGCTGCCGAAGGCGCCCGTCTGCGACTCGATCTCGAGCAGCGCATCACTCTCCTGGAGAGCTGGCGTGACGAGCTGGAGCAGCTGGCGGGGCAAAGCGTCGCCAGCTTCCGCGAGCGGCTCCTTGACCGGATCCGGGAGGCCGGTCTCGAAATGCTGCCTGATGACGAGCGCCTGCTCAAGGAAGTGGTCCTTTTCGCTGACCGCAGCGACGTCACCGAGGAGATGGTCCGTCTCAAGGGGCACCTCAGCGCTTTCCGAGCCTTGCTGGCCCGTCCCGGTGCCGTGGGGCGCGAGATGGATTTCCTCGCACAGGAGACGGGACGCGAGATCAACACCACCGGCTCGAAATCGCAGGACAGCGCCATGTCGCGCCTGGTGGTCTCCTTCAAAGCGGAGTTGGAGCGGATCCGCGAGCAGATCCAGAATCTCGAATAAGACAAGGGCCCCGTTCACTGTCGATTGAATTTGTGGACGGGAGCTTGCCGGATCGAGGAGAACAGATCTAGATTGTCCTGGAGCCAAGGCCCCATCCGTTTTCATCCACCAAGCCCGGAAGCCCGCATGAGTGAAGATCCGCAGATTCGCGTTTTGCTGACCACCAGTGTCAGGCGCACGGTGGTGCAGGAGGCTCTCGTGGTCTTCCTCGCTTTTTGTGCCTGGATGATCGCTGGCTTGACACTCTTCTACCTCTGCGATCTCCGCTGGCCCTTGGGGACGGCGCTGCGCAGCCTCGGACTGGCCTTGCTGGTGCTTCCCGCTCTGATCGCCTCGATCTGGGCTTTGCAGAAAATCTTCGGCAGCCGCCGCAACCTCCTTCATCAGGCGCAGAACCTCGAACGCGCCAATCCTGAACTGCAAGGACGCCTTCTTACCTGCCTGCTGAGCCGTAAAGGCAACGCCGCCGCCCTGGCCACTTTGTCGCGAGAAATCGCCGGTCTTAAGCTGCGCCCAGCGCCGGCCCCTAAAACTTTGCGGCTTGCACTCTGGGGACTGGCCGCCTCCTGTTTCTGCTTGACCCTCAGCGCCTTGCTGGCGGAGCCGCCGCTGGCACTCTCAGCCGCCCGACTCAGCCTGCCTTGGACGGATCTGCCCCGTCCGACGGCGACGCGCATCGCCCAGATTCTCCCGAGTGCCGGGGAGACGGTCGATGCCGAAGGGGAGTGGATGGTCAGAGCCACCAGCATCGGCGTCACACCCAAATCTGGACGAGTCAAAATGTCTCGTCATGGCCTTGGGGGACCTTGGATCGATTATCCCTTCGTCCTCTCCAAGTCGGGTGAATACTCCGCGATTATGCCGGCTGCGCAGGGCGAAGTCCTGCTCCAGATCGAGCTTGGTGATGCCGTCACCGCGCCTTATCCGGTTCAGGTTCGTCGGCCGCCCTTGATGTCTAAAACCCGAATCAGTCTGACGCCTCCGGCTTATTCTTCGCTGCCAAAGACTGATGTCGATGCGAAGGAGTTTTCAGCATGGACTGGTACCAAGGCTGTCTTCAATGTCAGTTTTGACCAAGCGGTGGAATCGGCTTCACTGTGGATCTCGGGGCGATCGCAGGCGCTGAAGCTTGATGTCTCTGGAAAAAAGGCGAGCTCTTCGTCCGTTATTCTGGATCGTTCGACGCTTTGGCGGCTTGAGTTCAAAGCCAAGGACGCACCTTTCTCGGTCAAGACCCGATTCTGGCCGATCAAAGTCCTGGAGGATCAGCCGCCGAGTGTGCAGATGGAGACGCCGCTCAGCAACGAGATGGAGATTCATAAAAACCAGCCCTTGGAAATCGTCTGGAACGCCGCTGATGATCAAAGTTTGTCTTCGGTTGATCTTGAGAGTCAGGAGCGTTACTCCACGGAGATCAAGTCCTTGCGCCTTGCCAATTCCCATGTCGGAGCTTCTGCTCATGGGAAGCTGGCTCTGATACCCGGGAGAGAGCTTGGCGCCAAAGCTGGTGACATCTTACTGGTTCATTTGAGTGCCTGTGATGCTCGCGGCTCGATCTCGAAATCGTACTCCAAGCTTTTGCGAATCAAAATTCTTCCTGATCCTGAAGGGTATTCTTCGCAAGGTCAGGGTCAGCAGGGTCAGGGTCAGCAAGGTCAGGGTCAGCAAGGTCAGGGTCAGCAGGGTCAGGGTCAGCAAGGTCAGGGTCAGCAAGGTCAGGGT
>JBDKFG010000018.1:0-71434 GCA_039798785.1 Verrucomicrobiota bacterium
CGCCATCACTGCGCCTGACCCCATCTTCCACCACCAAATCCGCTGCCCGGGAGATTGCCTAATGGAAGACAGTCTTGCGCAGAAAGGTGTAAAGAAACCAGTCTTGGATGTTAAATCTTTGATTTTGTTCGCGTTCTGTTGAATCTTGAATTTTGAATCTTGAATCGGATTCCCGAGCTGAGCCCAAAGCTCAGCTTCGGAATCCAGGTTGATGGGAAGTCAGACAGGCAGTCCCACCATCTGCTTCCACCGGGCGGCAAGCATCTGGGCGTAGAGGGCCGGAGGCGTCCCATAGGCGCCGAGCGCAAAGCCGTCGTTGATTTCGACCAGCAAGGTGCGGCCGTCTTTTATTCATTATTCAGTGTTGTTTATCAGAGGTACATCATTAGATGTCTCTTCATCATTGCCATATAGAACCTCTCGGTCAAAAATATCTCGAATCTGTAATACCATGAACGCTATATAGGCACCCCATCCCTCAGAGGCGACAATATCCTGCTCCGACTCAGTGCAGTTGTTTATCCAGCGATTTAGAGCCTCTGATAAATAAAGACCGTTCAGATTTGTTTCCCAATTATCGTCTTTGCCAATTCCAATGTCTATATTTCCGTATTGACGATTAATTTCGCAATACATGACTCTGTAAATGCATGATTTGTAAATTTTACTGTTAAACGTCTTGTAGAACTTCATCATATTTTTTGCCCACTTCTTAAATTCAATAAAATCTTTTTTGTATTCTGTTTCAGTGGGTGGGTCGATTTTGATGGAGTATTCAGTTTTAATTTGTTTTTTAAGTAAATGTATAAGTTCATTGTAGCTTGATGATTTATTCGCAATCTGAATTCCTATAGTGTAGCGATCTGAATAGGGTTTCATGGTTGTTAAGTATTTATTTTTAGTGATGAATGTAGTTAAAATGATCGCTTATTCCGTCATCATCTTCTCAACCATCCCCGCCCAGTCCTGCATGCGCAGCGGGTAGGGGTCGCCGAGGGGCACGGTGGAAAGAAGGCAGGGGCCGTCGGCGGGGTCGACGGTGGGGACGCCGTGCGAGCCTTTGACCAGGGTGGCGTCGAGGGGGATGACGTCGAGAAGAGCGCGGAACCCGAGTTTGCGTTTGAGCAGGGTCCAGCCGGCCTTGGCCTTGCCGCCGGGGACCATGAAGAGCTCGACAGGGTCATAGCCGGGCTTCTGGTGGATGTCGACGGTGCGGGCGTAGTCGGGCGCCTTGGCGTCGTCGAGCCAGAAGTAGTAGGTGAACCAGGCATCGCGATCGGAGAGGAGGATGATCTCGCCGCTGCGTTCGTGCTTGAGGCCGAGGCGGGCGCGATCGTCACCGTGGACGGCGCGGGCGACGCCGGGGAGCTTGGCGAGTTCCTCGGCGAGGGCGGCGACGCGTGAGGGATCTTTGACATAGACATGGGCCAACTGGTGGTCGGCGACGGCGAAGGCGTCCGAAGCGCCGGCATCGAACCAGTCTTCACCGCATTCGATGCGGACCTTGAGCAGTCCCTTCTCGCGCAGGTAGCGGTTGATGTGAACCGGGCGGCTGACTTCCTGGATGCCGTATTCGGAGAGGACCATCACCTCGTAGCCGTGGCGGGCGGCGCAGGCGCGGAGCTTGCCGATCTCGGCGTCGAGCTCCATAACATCGAATTCAATGCCGGGAGCTTTGGGGCCATTGAAAGTCTGTTTTGGACCGAGGCGCTGCAGGTTGTAGTCGAGGTGCGGTAGGTAGGTGAGGACGAGCTCGGGCTGATGCTTGTCCATGACGTGGATGGTGGCGTCGGCGATCCAGCGGGTCGAGGTGATGTCGGTGAGCGGTCCCCAGAACTTGAAGAGGGGGAACTTGCCGAGCTTGGCTTCGAGCTCGTCGTTGAGGGAGGCGGGGAAGGCGTAGGAGCCGGGCATCTTGCGGCCGTCGGAGCGGTAGAGCGGGCGGGGCGTCACCGAGAATTCCGCCGTTGAGTACATGTTGTACCACCAGAACATCTTGGCGGTGCGGAAGCCGGGCTTGAGGCGCTTGATCCGGTCCCAGAGTTTGTCGCCTTGGACGAGAGAGTTGGACTGCTGCCAGAGCATCACCTTGGCGGTGTCGCGGAAGTACCAGCCGTTGGCGACGGCGCCGTGTTCCTGCGGCGCCTTGCCGGTGAGCAGGGTGGTCTGGGCGGTGGTGGTGACGGCGGGCAGCGGCGGCACCAGGTCGCGGACGTGCTTGGCGAGGGCGTTGAGCTCGGGCGTGTGCGGGCCGAGGAGATTGCGGGTGAGGCCGACGGCGTTGATGACGAGGAGGCGATTGATCATGATGTAAAGCTTGCAGGGTTGATCGTTAAAAGTCGGATCTCAGCACCTGGCAAGACTGCCGAAGGCTCAGACCTGGAGGTTGCTTACTTTGTAGGCCGGGAACATTTCTTTCGGCACGTAAAGGAGGCGAAGGCCGACGAAGTCCATCCGTTTATCAGGAGGGAAGGAGATGACATCGGACCAGGTGTTGCAATGATCGATGCCGGCGCGCCAGGAGCCGCCTTTGAGGATATGCGGTTCGCGATCGTCTTCGTAGCTGTCGTTGGTCCACTCCATGACGTTGCCGACCATGCCGACGCAGCCGCAGGGAGAGACGTTGCTTTCGTAGTAGTCGACGGCGGCGGTGGAGACCGGCACGAAGCTGCCGTCCTGAAAGTTGGCGATGTCGGTGGTGGGGTCCTGGGTGCCCCAGGGGTAGGGGAGCCCTTCTTTGCCGCGGGCGGCGGCTTCCCATTCGACGACGAAAGGAAGATTGTAGTATTCGCCGGTTTTTTTGCGGAGCCAGCGGCAGTATTCCTTGGCGTCATTCCAGCTCAGCATCACCATCGGGCATTCGTCGTAGGGCGCGACGGTGTTCACTGCAAGCATTTCCTCGGGGCTGAAGCGGACGCCGGTTTCCAGCATGTAGTCGAAGAATTGGCGTTTGGTGACCGGGTATTTGGCCAGGGTGAAAGCGGCAGGGACGATGTGGCGTTCGGCATCGGCGCCGACGTAATAGCTGCCGATTTCGACGCGGCAGTAGACATTGCCGAGGGCGTCGAGGATCTCGGTGTTGCCGAGGCGGGAGCGGAAGGCCGAGGGGGCGGGAGCCGGAGCGGCTTCTTCTGCCGGCGCGACCTGGGGTGTCAGGGTTGGCTGGACGGCGTTGGCGGTCTGACCCATCAAGGTCGAGTTCATTGGGCTGAGACGCTTGGCCTGTTTGACTTCGCCGAAAAGGCCGCCGGCGGCATTGCGTGAAGCTGAGGCGATGGGGCGGCTTGCGGCCTGGATGGTCTTGACCGGCTGTGAGTCGATGACTTGCGCGGCAGGGAGGACCGGGACGATGGTGCGACCGAGGGAGGGTTTGATTGAATTGGCTTTCTGCGAGTCGGAGACCGGTTGCGGGTTGGCAGTAGGGGCATCCAGGGGTTGCTTCATCAGGAGGCCGCGGGGAGCGGCTTCTGGCGGGGGGGAGACGGGATTTTCCGGTCCATGCGAAGCTGGCTGCTTCATCAGGAGGCCGCGGGGGGCGGGAGCGGCTTCGGGCGGTGGTGCTGCGGGGTTGTCCGGGCCGCGTGAGGCTCCCGGCTGCTTCATCAGGAGGCCGCGGGGGGCGGGAGCGGCTTCGGGCGGTGGCGCTGCTGGGGGTTCCTGGGCGCTGGCGGTGCCCGGCTGCTTCATCAACAGACCGCGGGCCGCGGTGGCGGGAGGAGACGGGATTTCGGCGAAAGACTGGGGAGCCAAGGTGTTGTTCTGCTTGCGGATGAGGAGTGGGCGGGCACCGTCTTCCGACTGCACTCCGCCACGCAGCACCAGATGGGTGCCGCGGCCGTTATCGGGGTTTTTGCCGACGATCTTCAGTTTTTTGTCATCCGACATCTCAGGTTCCTGCGGCAAGATTCAATTTGGAATAGAAATCAAGGGGGTTTTCGCTCATCAGCAAAGACTCTTTCAATCCAGGAGTCTTGAGGAAAGTGGCGAGGTTGGCGAGCAAGGCGTGATACTGCTCCTGCCGGTCCATTGGCCCGCCGATGGTGAAAATCAGCTTCACGGGGCGGCGGTCTAGGGCGTCCCAGTCGATGCCTCGGGGGGCGAGGGCGGCGACGATGAAGAAATCCTGGACCTGCCGGCTTCGGGCATGGGGGAAGGCGATGCCGTCTCCCAGTCCGGTGCTCATCAGGGCTTCCCTTTCGAGCAGGCTCTGCAGAAATCCTTCAGCATCGGGAAGCAGACTGTCCTGGCGAGTGCAGATTTCGCGCAAGGCCGCGTCGCGCCCGTCCGCTTGAATCAGCAGACAGCGCCCGGGGGCCATGGCGTCGATCAATCTCATGTCGTGAAAATACCTTGTATATGAAAATCCCCTGAGAATACTGGGCCGCAAGCTTCTTTGCAAGAGCCGCAAGGCCTTGCAAGACTGGAAATATCCCGCAATTAAGAAAGTGCGAGCAGCGCTCGAAGCGAGGAAGTCGCTACTCTGAGCTGGAAATGGTGTTGGCACCGCGCGATAAAAAAAGAGCGGGTTGCCCCGCTCCCGCTCCATGCCGAGGGCTGGCTCAGAGGCCGCCGGTGACCTCTAGGGTGGCGCCGGTGACGTAGGAGGCTTCTTTCGAGGCGAGGAAGAGAACGCAGGAGGCAACCTCTTCGACCGTGCCGAAACGCTTCAAAGGCACTTGCTCCTTGTATTTCGCCGCCAGTTCAGCCGGCAGGTCGGCGATCAGCTCGGTGCCGATGAAGCCGGGCGATACGCCGTTGACGGTGATGTTGCGACGGGCCACTTCTTTCGATAGCGATCGGGCCAGGGCGATCTGGCCGGCCTTCGAGGCGGCATAGTTCGACTGACCTTCGAAGCCGAAGTGCGAGCAGGGCGAGGTGATGTTGACAATGCGGCCATAGCGGGCGCGGGACATCTTCATCACCGCCAGCTTGCTGAGGTTGAAGGTGCCGGTGAGGTTGACATCGAGGACGCGCTGCCAATCGGCGACCGGCATGGCGCCGACGATGGAGTCCTTGCGGATGCCGGCGCTGTTGACCAGGACGTCGAGCTTTTCGAAAGGCAGCTTGGCGAAGGCGGCTTCGCACTGGGCGAAGTCGGCGACGTCGAAGGCGAGGTGGTGCAGCCGCCCGGCGGCGAGCGCTTCAGGATGCGCCGCCTGCAGCTCTTCCCAAGGCTTGCCGCCCGAGCTGGAGCTGACGAGCACGCAAGCGCCCTCGCGCAAAAAGGCTTCGGCGATGCCGCGGCCGATGCCGCGGGTTCCACCCGATACCAGGACGTTCTGACCTTCGAATCTCATGAGATCTCCTTAAAATCGCTGATTTGCAAGTCGCAGATACTAGCGCCATTCCCCCGGCGCGCCAGCAGTGGTGAGTCGACAGAGGGAAAATGATTTGCTATTGGAGAATCATCGGCAGTAGAATGGAGTCATAACGGGGAATTCAAACCATGGTTAAACCTGGCCATCAACCAAATCGACTTTTCTTCGGCACCGCGGCGATCATCACCTCACTGATTCTTGGACTGCACCTTTACGCTGCACTCACTGCGACTTCCTTCGCCTTGCCTGGACTGGCCATCCTCGCGGATTCTCTAGCGCACAAAAACACCCCCGCCTCTTGCGAAGCGGGGGAGTTTATTGCGCTAGGAGCTAAGGCTTAGAGGCCGTAGCGGGCGAGGTCGCCGAGTTCCTGCTCGATGCGGAGGAGCTGGTTGTACTTGGCGATACGGTCGGAACGGGAGGCCGAACCGGTCTTGATCTGTCCGGCGTTGAGGGCGACGGCGATGTCGGCGATGGTGCAGTCTTCGGTCTCGCCGGAGCGGTGCGAGATGATGCACTTGTAGCCGTTGCGATGAGCCAGCTCGATGGTGTCGAGGGTCTCGGTCAAGGAGCCGATCTGGTTGACCTTGACGAGGACGGCGTTGGCGCAGCCGAGTTCGATGCCTTTGGCGACGTACTCGACGTTGGTGACGAAGAGGTCGTCGCCGACCAGCTGGCACTTGTCGCCGATCTTGTCGGTGAGGATCTTCCAGCCTTCCCAGTCGTTTTCGCTCATGCCGTCTTCGATCGAGTCGATGGGGAACTTGACGGTGAGTTCGGCGAGGTAGGAGGCCATTTCAGCGGGGCTGAAGGTGCGGACGGTGCCGGAGACCTTGGCGGCCTTCTTGAAGGAGTAGACGCCGTCTTTGAAGTATTCGGAAGCGGCGCAGTCGAGGGCGATCGACACTTGGCCGCCTTCGGATTTACGACCGGGCTTGTAGCCGGCTTTTTCGATGGCTTTGATGATGGTCTCGAGGGCGTCTTCTGCGCCGTTGAGGTTGGGGGCGAAGCCGCCTTCGTCACCGACGGCGGTGGAGAGGTGGCGGTCATGGAGGATCTTCTTCAAGGAGTGGAAGATCTCGGTGCCCATGCGGAGGCCTTCGGAGAAGGTTTTGGCGCCGTGGGGACGGATCATGAATTCCTGGAAGTCGATGGGAGCGTCGGAGTGGGCGCCGCCGTTGATGATGTTCATCATCGGGACGGGGAGGACCTTGGCGTTGGTGCCGCCGATGTAGCGGTAGAGGGGCAGGCGGAGCGAGTTGGCGGCGGCGTGGGCGCAGGCGAGGGAGACGCCGAGGATGGCGTTGGCGCCGAGCTTGGATTTGGTCGGGGTGCCGTCGAGCTCGAGCATGATCTGGTCGATGCGGGCTTGTTCCATGACGTCGACGCCGATGAGTTCGGGGAGGATGAGTTCGTGGACGTTTTCGACGGCCTTGAGGACGCCTTTGCCGAGGTAGCGGGACTTGTCGCCGTCGCGGAGTTCGAGGGCTTCGTGTTCGCCGGTGGAGGCGCCGGAGGGGACGGCGGCGCGGCCGAGGGTGCCGTCTTCGAGGATGACTTCGACTTCGATGGTGGGGTTGCCGCGGGAGTCGAGGATTTCGCGGGCGATGATATCAGCGATGGTGGTGGACATCTAGAGGTCTCCTGTTTGGGGTGATGGTGGTCAAGGTTTTTTGGGAAAAACGCCACGGAATCTAAACTGCGGGAGGAATTTTTCTTCGGGCGTGACGCGATCAGTGGCGGCAAAAACGAAGGAGTTGAGGAGTCATGGCCTTGGGTCCTCATCTTAAAATCAGGTTCTAAAGTCCTCGCTCCCATCTTCCTTCCTCACTCATTCTCAGTCAAAGCACAAAAAAGCGGCCGCATCTCGCGGTCGCTTTTTGGGGATGTCTTTTGGGGCGATCAGGGAGCTTTTGCCGCCATTTTTTCGCGGCGGAGGGTGAAACCTGCCTTCATCTTGGCGATCAGTTCGGCCACCGGCATGGTGAACTCGCCGTTGACGAGTTTGCCCTCGGATCCGAACTTCAGGCCTTTGAGCATCTCGGCGCATTCGGGGCGTTGCTGGGCGTGCATCTGGCCCATGGCGAGGAAGCCGTTGGCCATGGTGAGAATCTGCTGAGCTGTGGCATCGTCCGTCATGTCGGCGTTGCCGCTGGCGACGAAGTTGCCGTCCTTCTCGCCGACGGCGAAGGAGCCGCCGCCGTATTTGGCGATCATCGGGTGGAGCTTGTGCAGTTCCTGAGGAGCGGCTGCAAAGGCGCCGGAGAGGAAGGTGCTGCCGAGATCCTTGCGGACGCTGCCGACGAGGGGCGCGTCGGCGGCGATCGCCGCCGATTTGCCGCTGACCGTGTCGACACCTTTGGTCAGGGAGGCGGCGTTGAAGGAGGCGAGGAGCTTGCCCTTGACGAAGGCGAGGTGGAGCTCGCCGCCGCGGCAGCCGTGCCATTTGCCGCGAAGCGGCATCGGGCAGGACTCAGGCTTGGCCTCGTTGCCTGAGCCGGCTGCTTCGTTCTTGATGGTCCAGACCCAGGTGGCGACATCGCCGGCCTGGCCGGCTGTCGCGGCGCCGAGCTTCGAGCTGATCGCCTGGACGATGGCCTCCTGGTTGAAGCTGCCGTTGAGTACGGCATAGCCGTCCCGCGGGCCCATGACGACGACGGTGGAGCCGAGCACGTCCTTGCGCATGTCGATCCCTGCGACCATGCGGATCGGGCACTGCAGGTTGATGCTGGCACGGTCGAGGTCGATCTGTGCGGTGAACTCCTTGCCGAGAGTGGATTGGCGGAGGGCGGTGAAGTCCCAGTGCCAGAAGCCGAGGGCCTCGGCATTGACGTCTTCGGTCTTCAGTTCATCAGCCTGCAGGCTGGGGAGGAGCGACAAGGCGGCGGCAGCGAAGAGCGAACGGCTGAGCTTGATCATGAGCGGGTCTCCATCGGTTGGGTTTTGTCTGGCCCCAGTTTGCTTGGGTTCCATGGGTAGATACGGAGCTGCGCCGCATTTGTTACAACGCTGGGGCGATAATCCTGCGGAGCCTCGGAATTTGCCCTTTGGAAAGGGATTGAATTGCTGGGAAAGCCGGTTAACTTGGCGCCCGACATCCATAAAAAACCGCACTGACGGGGGGATCTGCCGATCCCCTTTTTCATTGCCCCCATCACCTGCAGCATCGAACGGAGGAAGCCATGAGCAGCGAAATGATCGCCATGATCGAGTATCTCGGACAGGAGAAGGAAATCGACAAGGAGACCCTCTTCACGCTCGTGGAGGACGCCCTGGTCTCCGTTTACCGCAAGGAACTGCCGGAGTCGGCTGACCTGAAAGTCAACATCCACCGCAAGAACGGCGCCGTCGTCATCTCGGTCAATGCCACCGTCGTCGAACACGTCGTCAACCGCAACATCGAGGTTTCGCTCGAAACCGTCCGCAAGAGCCAGCCTGACGCCGAGCTCGGCGACGTGGTCCGATGGATCATTCCCCAGGACAGCTTCTCGCGCATCGCCGCCCAGAACACCAAGCAGGCCATCCTCCAGCGCATGCGCCAATATGAGAAGGATCGCGTCGTCGACGAATATTCCGACCAGGTCGGCGAGCTCATCTCCGGACGGGTCCGCGGCTTCGAGAAAGGCGAACTGCTGATCGACTTCGGCCGTGCCGAAGGGGGTATGGACGCCAAGAACCGGATCAAGTCCGAAGACTATCAGCCCGGCGACCACGTCACCGCCGTCCTTCTCGGCGTCGATCCCAAGAAAGCCGGGCCGCCGCTGATCGTTTCCCGTACCCATCCTGATTTCATCCGCAAGCTCTTTGAGCGCGAAGTCGCCGAGATCGGCGAAGGCGTGGTCGAGATCAAGGGCGTCGCCCGCGATGCCGGCTTCCGCACCAAGATCGCTGTCTATTCCCGCGATCCCCGCGTCGATCCCGTCGGCGCCTGCGTCGGCCTGCGAGGCACCCGCGTCAAGGCGATCGTCCGCGACCTCAATCGCGAGAAGCTTGACATCATCCAGTGGAAGGATGACATCCACGAATGCGTCAAGGAGGCCTTCAAGCCCACCCCGATCGAGAAGGTCGAGATCGACCCTGACGGCGGACGTCTCCTGCGCGTCTATGTCAGCGCCGAGAACTATTCCTCCATCCTCGGCAAGGAGGGCAAGAACGTTCGCCTCACTGAAGCCCTGCTGGACTGGGACATCGAGGTCGAGCGTTACACCTTCAATCCCGAAAAATCGCTCGAAGAGCACCTTGCCGAAGTGGTCGAAACCTTCAAGAAGATCCCGGGAGTCGACAGTTCCGTCGCTGCCGGCCTGATCGAGAAAGGCTTCACTTCGCTCGAAGGTCTCAAAGACGCCAACCCCGTCGATCTCGCCGACATCCCCGGCCTCGACGAATCCAAGGCTGCGAGCATCGTCGCCTACGCTAAATCCAAGCTCCACGCTTGATCCCATGGACGGTGACCCACATGCCCAATGCCAAGAAGACCTCAGCCGAGGTCGATTCCGAGACCAAGGCCAAAACTGCCAAAGCCAAAACTGAAGCAGTCCTGCCGGCGAAAGCCGAAGATAAAAACTCCAAGCCTGCTCCCGCTCGCGAGAAGACCTCGGTGAAGACTGAAGCCGCCAAGGCGCCCAAGGCTGAGGCTGCCAAGCCCGCCGCCGCCAAGACCGATGCGCACAAGGCCGCGGCCAAGCCTGCCGCCGCCAAGACCGACGCCCACAAGGCCGTGGCCAAGCCCGAGGCAGTCAAGCCCGCCGCCAAGACCGACGCGCACAAAACCCCGGCCAAGCCCGCCGCCGCCAAGACCGACGCCCACAAGGGCAGCCCGAAGGCTGAGGCCCACCCTCGTGAAAAGTCGAAGGCGCCCGTCACCGAGGCAGCAGCCGCCTCTTTAGCTTCGGCTCCTGCGCCGGCAATCGCCCCGGAACCCCCGGCTCCCGCCCCCGCTCCTTCACGCGGTGCCGCCCCCACCGCAGCCAGCCTGGCGAATCAATTGAAGGTCAAGCTGGGCAGCGTCCTCAACTACCTTGACAGCATCGGCTTCGCCGGCGTCGACGGTGATACCGAGCTCGACCACGATGTCGGCGACATGGTTCGCGATGCCGAAGCCGAACTGAGGAACTACGTAGAGCCCGAGCCGGTCAAGGTTATCGAGCCTGTGAAGGCGGCACCCGCCCCCGCCCCCGAGCCGGTCAAGGTTGTCGAACCTGTTGTGAAAGCAGCTCCTTCGCCTGCTCCCGAGCCGCTCAAGAAAGTCGAGATCGCAGCTCCTGCTCCTGCGCCGTCGCCCGCCAGCTCCTCGCTGGTTTCTCGCGGCCCGGATCCGAAGGCCGCCGCCGCTCCTGCGCCGTCGCCCGCCAGCTCCTCGCTGGTTTCTCGCGGCCCGGATCCGAAGGCCGCAGCTCCTTCCGCCGCCAGCTCGTCGCTGATCTCTCGCGGCCCCGACCCCCGCGCCAGCTCTTCCCTGGTCTCCCGGGGTCCCGCTCCGGCAGAGAGCGCACGCCGTCCTTCGCAGCAGGGACAGCAGCAGCCTCAGCAGCAGCGCCATGGACAGATCCAGGCTCAGCCCGCCCGTCCGAGCGCGCCTCAGCAGCGTGCTCCCGTGCCTCAGCCCCAGGCGCCCCGCCCGGTGGTGGTCAGCACCGGCCCTGAAGTCCATCTCAAGCCTCCCTACATCGTGCGCTACCTCGCCGAAGCCCTCGGCATGAAGCCCAACGACCTGATCAGCGACTTGATGAAGACGATGAAAGTCTTCGTCTCGATCACCCAGGCGCTGGATCAGGCCAAGGTCGAAGCCTATCTCGCTCTCAAGGGCAAGAAACTGATCGCCGACAAGCGCGAATCTCCTTCCTCCAAGAAGGAGGCCGCCGAAGCCGAGCCGGTCATCCCGCCCGAAGAGGTCAAGCATCCCGAAAAACCCGAGGACCGAGTTCCCCGTGCCCCTATCGTCGCCGTCATGGGCCACGTCGACCACGGCAAGACCACGCTTCTTGACGCCCTCCGCAAGACCACGGTCGCCTCGGGTGAATCCGGTGGCATCACCCAGCACACCGGCGCCTCGGTGGTGAAGCGCAAGGTGCACGGCACCGATTACCAGGTGACCTTCATTGACACCCCTGGTCATGCAGCCTTCTCCAACATGCGCAAGCGCGGCGCCACCACCACCGACGTCTGCGTCCTGATCGTCGCCGCCGATGACGGCGTCAACGCCCAGACCAAAGAGGCTCTCAAGATCATCCAAGAGGCGAAGACCCCCTTCGTCGTCTGCATCACCAAGATGGACCTCGGCAGCGCCAACCCCGACCGCTGCATGCAGCAGCTCCAGTCCCTCGGCCTTCTCACCGAGGAGTGGGGCGGTGATATCGGTTGCGCCAAGGTCTCGGCTCGCACCGGCCTCGGCCTCGACGACTTGATCGAGCGCATCTGCCTCGAAGCCGAAGTCCAGGAAGTCAAGGGTAATCCCAAGATCCCAGGCAAGGGTATCGTCCTCGAAGCCGAGCTCGAGCCCGGTCAAGGACCGACCGCCAACATCATCGTTCGCGACGGCACCATCCGCCCAGGTGACTTCGTCATCTGCGGCGAGACTTCCGGCAAGGTCAAGGCCCTGGTCGATGCCAACGGCACCCGCATCAAGGAGGCCGGTCCCTCCATTCCCTGCAAGCTTCTCGGTCTCGACGGCGTCCCCGACGTCGGCGCCACCCTGGTGGTGATCAAGGATGAGAAGGAAGCCAAGCGCATCGCCGAGGAACGCCGCGAAGCAGCCCGCCAGGAAAAACTCGCCCGCGGCACCAACCGCGTCGCCAGCATGGCCGACCTGATGAACCAGGTCGAGGAGAACGCCAAGAAGACCATGCGGGTCTTGATCAAGACCGACGTCCGCGGCACCGGCGAGGCCATCGCCTCGGAACTCGAGAAGATTCCGACCGACAAGGTCAACCTCGAGATCATCGGCAACTCGGTCGGCTCGATCTCGGAATCGGACGTCCAGCTCGCCGGTGGCGCCGGTGCTACCATCCTCGGCTTCCACGTCCGCGTCAACCCCGGCGTCAACAAGGCCGCAGCTGCCGCCAAGATCGAAGTCAAGCTCTACTCCATCATCTACGAGCTTCTTGACGATGTCCGTGCCCAGATGACCGGCCTGCTCACCAAGCTGCGCAAGGAAGTTCCCATCGGCAAAGCCGAGATCATGCAGGTCTTCTTTGTCAAGGCCGGCAAGATCTGCGGCTCCGTCGTCCGCCAAGGCAAGATCAAGACCAACGCGCAGGCTCGCGTCATCCGCAATCGCGAAGTGATCTTCAACGGCGCGGTGAAGAACCTCAAACGCTTCAAGGACGACGTCAAGGAAGTCCCCAACGGCGTCGAATGCGGCCTCCTCCTCAACAACTTCAACGACTTCGAAGTCGGTGACATCATCGAAGTCTACGAGTACGAAGAGATCGCCCAGTCGCTCTGAGATCCGTCTCGGTTCAAGCCACTCCCCTGATCCCCGGATCAGGGGAGTTTTTTCGGGCTGGCTCGAACATCCCTGGTCGAGTTGTTAATCTCAAGCTGGAAGCTTGAGCCACGGAGCCGATGAAAAAAGGATCCAGACGTGTAACCCAAACCCAAAAAGCCGACAGCTTTGTTCATTCCCCACTCATATCCCGGAGTCCTCCCCATGTTGCGCCTTTCCCTGCTGATCCTTCTCCTGGCTTCTTCGCCGCTGCAGGCGCAATACCACTGGAAACCGAGCGCGACGGAAACGCTTGAGCAGCGCCTGCCCTTGCCCGCCGGGGCTTCGCGGAGCGTCGCCGCCAAGGGCTCCTACGCCGCCTGGCTGCGCGGACTGCCCCTCAAAGAAGCGGGAACCCAGGTGCTGCTCTTCAACGGGCAGAAAGCCCGCCGCCAGGACGCCGCCGCGGCGATCGTCGACATCGATATTGGCTCGCGCGATCTGCAGCAATGCGCCGACGCGGTGATCCGCCTCCGCGCCGAATTCCTCTTCGCCAGCGGCCAGGCAGGCAAGGCCAGCTTCAAGTTCACCAACGGCTTTCCCTGCGACTGGAAACGCTGGAGCCAGGGGCTGCGCCCAGTCCTCAAAGGCAAGGACTTCGTCTGGAAGCCCCAAGGCCAGGCCGATGCCGGGCACGACAACTACCGCCGCTATCTCGACTTCGTCTTCGCCTACGCCGGCACCCAGTCGCTCGCCCGCGACCTCAAGACGGTCAAGGATCCGGCCAGCATCCGCGGTGGCGATGTCCTGGTCCAGGGCGGCAGCCCGGGGCACGCAGTCACTGTCATCGATGTCGCCCGTGGGGCTGACGGCAAGCCGATCTTTCTCCTTGCTCAATCCTACATGCCGGCGCAAAGCCTGCATATCCTGAAGAATCTGGCTGAACCAACCCTTGGTGCCTGGTTCCGTTTCGCTCCCGACGGCTCATTGAAAACGCCCGATTGGGACTTCGCCGCCGCCGATCTCAAGCGCTTCGAGTGAGACCTCGTCTTCAGCCGCGCTTCACCGCCCGGATGAGGAAGTAGCCGAGCTTACGCCGCTGCAGGCCGAGTGGGACCGAGAGGAGGCAGGCCTGCAGATGAGCCCAACGAACCGGCGAGGACTCTCCGTGGGTCAGAAGCTCGCAAGCGCGACGGCAGACCAGGAAGGGGGCGTGAAGAAGTGAAGGGATGACCTTTTGAGTCAAGTCGGTTACTTCGATGTCGGTGAAGCGCGATCGATCCAACTGCCCCAGCACCGCGTCGATTGCAGTGAACTCCGGTACGCACCATGCCGCGCACCACGGAGCCAGCAGGCGCTGCAGCAAGGGCGTTCCGCGCTGTCCCGAACGCAGCATCGCTTCCGCGATCACCAGCCGTCCGCCTGGACGCAGTAGCCTCGCCGCCTCGGCGATCACCCCGCCCTTGCCGGCGCCATCGTCATGACAGAAGCTCTCCAGACCGTAGGCCGCATCGTAATAATCCGGATGCAATCCGGTGCGCCGGTAATCCGCAAGATGGTAGCGGAGATGGCTGTCGTCGCCGCTGCGCAGCCTGGCCGTCTCCAGCTGCTCCGGGACGCAGCTCACCCCGGTGAGACGCAGACGCGCATCGCGACGCCGGAGATTCCGGAGGGTGGCGCCGACCCCGCAGCCGAGATCGACGATCCGTTGCGGCGGAGATGGAGATTGCAGGCCAAGCTCGTCTCCCAGGCGATGGTTCATCGCCTCGAGCATTGCGGCGCGGTCCCAGCAGTGAATCCCCTCGGCCAATAGACCGAAATGCATGTTCCCTTCCGGGCTCCAGAGCGAATAGTCGAGCGCAGCCTCGCGGTAGTGCCGCTTCAGCTCTTCGATCCGTTCCGCCGCCGCCGGAGCCATCCCGTCCATCAAGGCATCCATACAACATCTCCATTAATGACTGATTTTTCAGTCTGTACAGAAATTATACAATTGATAATTTTTCTGTCAAGGTGGGGTCGGGATCAGGATTCGGCGTCGAGGTCGGCCCAGGCCAGAAGCTGGCGGCTCCAATCATCGAGGCGCTGCCACTGCTCGTCGTTCAACCTGGGCAGAGGGTGGTTTTCGTCGGCGCAGGCGAGAAGAAGATTTTCGAGCAGGCTGATCTGGTGCGGCGAGAGGCCCTCGGAGGGCATGGCGCCATGAGTGGCAAGATGGGCGATGTGCATCAGGGTGCGGGCGGCGGAGGGATGGCCTCCGGTTTCGATCCAGTCTAGAGCGCGGAGGCAGGCGCTGAAGTGCAGGGGGGCGGGATCGTTTTCCTGGCAATGGCCGAGGGTGAAGCGGGCGACGGCGGTGGCTGCTTGCAGGCGATCGAAGCTGGCGCCGATGTCGCGGAAGCGGCGCAGCGCCAGCACGGACTTGACCTGCATGAAGCTAGGTCGTTTCGGGTGCGGCAGGAGTTCGAGGTGGACGAGAGTGAACAGGTCGACGCCGGCGAGTTCGCGGCCGGGAAGGGTGAGAACGAGTCGGCCACGCGTTGGCGACAGGCCGAAGACCAGCAGGCCGTTTTCGCCGCGGCGCTCTCTCTGCAGGATCAGCAGTTCCGTCTCTCCGGCTAGCATGAGAAAAAAGGCTCCTAGAAAACCATGAAAAGGGCCGGCAGGATGTGATCGAACCCAGTAGGGGGTGAGGCCGCCTAGCGACATACACTGATCCGGAAATGACAGAGAGCCACCCGCAGGTGGCTCTCTTCGTCAGGTAAGAACCGGATTATTCGCCTTTCTTCTCTTCGGGCTTGGCTTCGGGGCGGCCCTTGCCTTCGCCGCGGCCTTCGGGGCGGCCCTTGCCTTCGCCGCGGCCTTCGGGGCGGCCCTTGCCTTCGCCGCGGCCCTTGTGCTTGGCTTCCATCTCCTTGCGGGCGGCCTCGGCGGCGGCGTTCTCTTCGTCGCTGAGCTTGCCGTCGCCATCCTTGTCGAAGTGCTTGATCTTCATCGCTTCACGCATCGCCTTGCGCTCTTCGTCGCTGAGCTTGCCATCGCCGTCCTTGTCGAACTCCTTGAGCATTTCTTCGCGCTTCTTGTTCATCTCGGCCTTGGCGGCGGCCTTTTCCTCTTCATTGAGCTTGCCGTCGCCGTCCTTGTCGTGCTTCTTGAGCATTTCCTCGCGCAGGCCTTCGTGGCCGGGGCCGCCGGGGCCGGGGCGCTTTTCGGGCTTGTCGGCGGGTTCTTCGGCGACAAGGTTGAAGGCAAGGCAGAACGAGAAGGCGGCGGCGAGAGAGAGGATTTTCATGGTGGGCTCCAGTTGTTTTTGGATTGGTGGACCATCAGTCCGCCCTCATCAACGCGCTGTTAATCGTCTTTATTGTGTCTCATGTCTCGAATCGGACGAAGGCCGCGGAGACGAGATCGTGGAAGGCCGGCGGAACCTTGCCGACGACTTCTTCCATGAAGCCGTGAATGAGCATGCGGCGGGCGGTTTCCGCCGGGATGCCGCGGCTGCGCAGATAAAACATTTGTTCGGCGTCGAGCTGGCCGATGGCAGCTCCGTGGGCGGCCTTGACATCATCGGCGAGGACGTCGAGTTCCGGCTTGGTGTCGACCCGGGCGGTGGGGGAGAGAAGGAGCGAGCGGCTGAGCTGCGACGAGTCGGATTTCTGGGCGCCTTTGGCGATGCGGATCAAGCCTTCGAAGACACCGCGCGAGCGATCGTCGAGGATGCCTTTGACCAGCTGCCTGGAGCTGCAGTGCGCAGCGACGTGCGAGAGGGCGGTGTGAAAATCGGCGAGCTGGCGTCCGTGCACGGCGTAGAGTCCGTCCAGCTCGGCGTTGCCGCCTTCCCCCAGGAGCACGGCGTTAAGGTCGAGGCGGGAGAGGCGGGCGCCGGCGCTGAAGGCGAGCGAGCGGCAGCTGGCGGCGGCGGCGATGTCGGTGCGGCAGCTGCCGATGTGCCAGGCCTCCTCCGATTCGTTTTGGAGACGCACGTGGGTGAGGGAGGCTCCTTCTGCCAGTTCGATGCTGGTGAGCGGCGCGCTCAGGCTGGCGAAGCCGGCGGGGGAGAAGTGCGATTCCATCACTTCCAGCGAGGCGTCGCGGCCCAGCTTGAGGTGGATGCGGGGGAGGGCCACCGGCAGCAGCTCGTCGGCGCCGGCGTCAAGGCTCAGGTTGAGCAGGTGGAGCGGCTTGCCGGAGTTCCATTTCTTGGGGAATTCGAGGACCAGCGGCGAACTGGCCGCCGCCTGGTTGAGCTGGGCGAAGAAGCCGCCTTCGACCAGGGCGGGCGCGGCGCTGGCGGCGATGCAGGCGAGCAGCTCCGGCGAGGCGCGGCAGAGCTTGGGACGGAGCTGGCCGTTGACCAGGACCAGCTCGTCGCAGGCTTCCAGCGACCAGGGGCCGAGATCCGGCAACTGGGCCGGGGCCGCGGCGAGGCGGAAGCCCTTTTGGCTGGACAGGCTTTCGAGCGAGGTGACCCGCCAGGCCTCCTGGCTGCGATGGGGGAAGCCGAGCTCGCGGGCGCGCTGCAGCGCGGCGCCGGGGCGGCCGAGGGCGATCAGCGACTCAAGCGGTGATCCAGTCATAGCCCCTCTCCTCGATGGCCAGGGCCAGCTCCTTGCCGCCGCTCTTGATGATCCGGCCCTGGTGCAGGACGTGGACGAAATCCGGGACGATGTAGTCGAGAAGGCGCTGGTAGTGGGTGACCAGGACGAAGGCGTTGTTCTTGGTGCGGAGGGCGTTGACTCCTTGGCCGATGACGCGCAGCGCATCGACGTCGACGCCAGAGTCGGTCTCATCGAGGAAGGCGAGGCGTGGGCTCAGCACCGCCATCTGGAGGATTTCATTGCGCTTCTTCTCGCCGCCGGAGAAGCCGACGTTGACGCCGCGTTCTAGGAAGCCGGGCAGCATCTTCAAGGATTCGAGCTTGCTGGCAAGGAATTTCGCGAAGGATTCCTCGCTCATCTCTTCGACGCCCTGGTGCTTGCAGACGGCGTTGAAGGCGGCGCGCAGGAAGACCTGGTTGCTGACGCCGGGGATCTCGACCGGGTATTGGAAGCCGAGGAAGATGCCTTCGCGGGCTCGCTCCTCTGGCTGAAGGCTGAGCAGGTCCTTGCTTTTGAAGTTGACTTCGAAGCGGATTTCGCCGGCGGTGACCTGGTAATCCGGATGGCCGGAGATCACCTTGGACAAGGTCGACTTGCCCGAGCCGTTGGGGCCCATGATGGCGTGGACTTCGCCGGCGCCGACTTGGAGGTCGAGGCCCTTGAGGATCTCCTTGTCGCCGATGGCGGCGCGGAGGTTCTTGATGTTGAGCATGAGTTCTTAATCCTGTTGAATTCGGCCCCCAAGTTTACGGCGCCCGGGCGGCACCGCAAGGGTAGACACGGAGAATTCTTGGCGATGGTGCGTCTCTTCTCTCCAGCGTCTTCTCGCCGCCAGCGGCTATATTCGCGGCGTCCGCAATCCATCCAGGAGTCGAGCATGATCCGTATTCTTGCCTTGCCCTTGCTTCTTCTCGGCTTTCAAGCCGCTCCCGAGCCTCCCGCTCCGGCCCCGGCCGCGAGCGAAGCCCTGGTCGCCCTGCGCGGTCCAAAGACCCTGGTCGTCTACGGCAGCAAGGCCAGCCCGGAGGAGCAGCAGCTCGCCGCCCTGATAGCGGAACCCTTGGTCAGCGTCGACTTGCCTCTCGACGATGTCCTCAAGGATGACGAGTACTACAAGCGCTTCTCCGGCTTCTACGCCGACTACACACTGATCGTCGTCGGCAGCGCCGCCAGCAACTCCTTGATCGCTCAGGACGCCGTGTCGCCTCTGCCGGAGCGCCGTTTCACCCGCGAAGGATTCTTCCCGGCGGCCCAGGAGCTGGGTACGATCGACTGCACCGGCAACAAGCCGGCCCTGCACCTGCACAATCTTTCCGGCGGCGCCATCCAGGTCCCGGCGATGATCACCATCAAGGGCAGCCGACCTGCCGAGATCAAGGCCGCGGCGGCGGCCTTCCTGGCGGGATGCCGCCAAGGCAGCTTCCCGGTCGCAGCCTGGCCGCAGGGCGACGCTTTCCTGCCCCGGGCGGGCGAGATCTTCCTGGCTGCACCCGAGGATCTCCACCCTCGCCAGCTGCGGCTGCGCGATGGCGAGGCGGAGCTATTCTCTTCCGGGTGGGGGCAGGTTTCCCTGTCGCAGCTGCAGGAGCTGCGGCGCTGTTTCGGTCCTGGCTTCCAGTCCTGCACGCTGCTTTTTGATGCCCCCGCCTCGGGCCATCGCCCCCGTCTTCTCGGCTGGGAGGACCTGCTGGTCTCGCTCCGCTTCGCCGATCCCCAGGCCGCAGATGCCGCTCTCGCCCGATGGAACTCCGCCGCTGGTCTGGGCTTGAAACTCGAGGCGCCAGGGCCCGGACTGCGCAGCTACAGGATCTCCCTGCCTCACGGCGATGCTTTGACCCTCGTCCGCCATGGCTCCTGGCTCGTCGTCGCCCGCCTTCCGTCCAGCCTCGCCGAATCCTTCCTGTCCCAGGCTCAGGACCTCTTTGTCAAGAAGCCCTGAGACTGGTCATGGCTAAGCTCGCCCCCCTAAAGCCGGCTGCGTCTCCGCGACCCCGGCCAGCTGCCAAGGATTCAGCTGCCCGGCATGATCAGGATCTCGCCGGCTTTCTTCGCTACCTCAAGGCGGAAAGACAGGCCTCGCGCCACACCCTCGATGCTTACCGTCGCGACATCCGGCGCTTCTGCCTGGAACACTTCCGGCGAGATCCCCTGCTCCAGGAAATCTCCTGGACTTCACTGACCGTGACCAAGGCCCGCCTCTTTGCCGCCTCCCTGCAGAAGGCGGAAATGGCGGAGGCCAGCATCCTCCGCCACATGTCCTCCCTCCGCTCCTTCTGCGACTTCCTCGTCCGCGAAGGACGTCTCGCCGACAATCCTTTTTCCCAACTGCGCGGCGCCCGCCGTCAACGCCGGCTCCCCAAGGTGATCGCCCGCGAAGACATCGCCCGCCTCCTGGATGCCCCCAAGCTTCATTGGGACCGCCAGACCGCCGAGGGCGGGGAGGGGAGGCGGATCGAGGGCGATTTCGCCGCCCGTCGCGACCTCGCCTGGCTGGAAGTGGTGTACAGCGGCGGCCTCCGGATCTCCGAGGCGCTCGGTCTCGACCTCGCCGATATCAATCTTGACGCAGGATTGATGAAGGTGCGCGGCAAGGGCCGCAAGGAGCGGATGTGCCATCTCGGACGCCCCGCCGTCGCCGCCCTGCGCGACTGGCTGCAATGCCGCGGTTCCGCTGCCGGCCCGCTCTTCTGGGGACGCGCCAGCGGCGAACGCCTCACCCCGCGCTCGGCCCAGATCAACTTCAAGAAATACCTGCTCGTCGCCAATCTGCCGCAAGACCTGACGCCGCACAAACTCCGCCACTCCTTCGCCACCCACCTCCTCGAAGCCGGCGCCGATCTCCGCGCCGTCCAGGAACTCCTCGGTCACGCCTCCCTCAGCACCACCCAGATCTACACCCACATCACCCCCGAACGCCTGCAAGAGGTCTATTCCCAGGCCCACCCGCACGCGTGAAGTGATATAACCTCGAATTCCAGCAGGCACCCCATGCTTATTCTCTACCCCAGCAGCCAACTCGACCCTCGCGCCCCGGATGAACTGTTCGCCGAAGAATATTCGGCTGTCGTCAATCTCGGGATCCGCGTCGCACGTTTCTCGCTCGAGGATTTTCTTGAAGGAGACTTCCGTTGCCGTCCGAGGCTGGGCGAGGGCGACGAGGTGTTGTATCGGGGCTGGATGCTGACGTCGGATCAGTATGACCGGCTTAATTTTGCGATTTCCGAAGCCGGAGGAAGGCTCGTCACCAGTCCAGATCAATATCGGCGTTGTCATCATCTTCCCGGCTGGTACGAAAGCTTGAAGGAGTTCACCCCCGAGACTCTTTTCGCCGCCGATGCTCCTGCGCTGTTGGTTCGACTTCGGGAGATGGGTTGGACGAGTTGTTTCATCAAGGACTTCGTCAAGTCCCTCGGCGTCGAAGATGCGATGCTGAAAGACCTGGATCGGCTTCCCGCAACGATTGCCAAAATGCACGAGTATCGAGGTCAGATTGAAGGCGGCCTTTGCGCCCGCCGCATTGAGGATTTTGACCCGGAGAGCGAAGAGCGCTATTTCGTCTTCCGCGGTCAATCTTTCGCCCGCGATGGCATCGTGCCCGAGCTGGTCTTGCAAATCGCGTCGAAGATTGACAGCCCGTTTTTTAGCATCGACACCATTCGCCGACGCGACGGCGTCTGGCGCCTCGTCGAACTTGGCGACGGACAGGTTTCTGACCTGAAGAAATGGCCGATCGAGGAGTTGGTCAAGATTTTTGCGTGATATCACCTCCGCACCCGTGAAAATTTAAGGACGAGCTCATGTATTTCATCATTGCAGAGAAACTCAGAGGGCGGAACGGCTATCGACCTGATCTGCCAAAATCATCCGGATACTGTTTGCTGGCGGATAACGGCTGGCAGCTACACCAGAGGTCTGAAAACTATCATGGTTTCGGGCTGTATAGGATTTCGAAATATCCCCCTGAAGTCCCTCAAAAACCATCGAGACACTTGATCGATGGGGCGTTCTCAACGCTTTTGAGCAGTGCTCTGAGCTTCCCTCCTGGGTGGGCTTTTGCTGTAAATCACATGAATAAGCAGCCGAAGTTGACCATCCCCGAGTTCTGTGATGAGCTGAAAAAGGTGCTCGTGCGGGCTTTGGAGGATCAGCGGAAAAACCCCAGTTGCTTGATCCGTTGTCGGCACGAAGAAGTCGGCTACAGGAGCGTGGGAGAGTTCGTCTGGGTGATCAACTTCAATCCCGAGCTCAAAGGTAAGGAGGTGTCATGGATGGCCTCTGATTATTGCGTCTATCGCGATGCCGTCGAGCAGTTCGATGTCGAGCCCGAGTGGCTGGCTCGGCGTTTCTCCCGCGCGATTCCTCCCGGCTAGGCGATGCGCCAAGCCTGGGGGATAAGCGGCAGAGCCAGAACGGTGTTCTTTCGTGTGCTTCGTGTCTTTCGTGGTTCCCTTCCGTGCCCTTTGTGACTTCCGTGCTAGATCCTCCTGCCGCTCTTGTCCGTCAAGGCTTTCGGGGTTAAGCTGTGGCATGAGACGATCACCACATATCCTTCGCCTGACGGGTCTTTTCTTGGCCCTCCAGGTGCTTTGTCTCCAGCTCGGCGCCGGCTTGGCCTTCTTCTATTGTCCCCAATGTGTCGCCTTCCGCTTCAGCCCCGAATGCCAGGGGAAAACCTGCTGTGCCCCGGTGAAGTCCTGCTGCGCCAAGAAGTCCAAGATGCTGGCGAAAAAATCGGATTGCTGCGTCAAGATCCAGCTTCCCGATGCCGAAGGCGTCAAGTCGATGGCGTCCTTGCCGGCGACCGAGAAGCTGCATCTTCCGCTCCTGACGGAAGCGGGGCCCGGCTTGCCGGCCTTTGCGCGGAGCGCAGAAATCGAGATCGAGGACGGCCCCGATCCCCCGCCGCGACCTTGGGCGCCTTCCGGCCGCCAAGTGCTCTTGCGTTCCTCTCTCCTCCTGATCTGAAGAGAGTTGACTCCCCCTTGGCCGAAACGCCGAGGCCTCACCTAATTATCCCCAGATCAGGAAGTTTTATGCCCAGATTCCTCACTCTTCTCGTGCTCCTTTTTGCCCTTGCCGCAAACGCCGCCGAGCCGCCGGGCCGCGAGGCCGAATTGATCGTCGCCCAAGGCGAAAAAAGCATTGCCGGAAAAACCGTGCCCTGCCTCACCCTCAACGGCGGATTCCCCGGCCCGGTGCTGCGCTTCCGCGAGGGCGACACGGTGCGGATCACGGTGCGCAACCGCCTGCCCAAGGAGTCGACCTCGATCCACTGGCACGGCCTGCTGGTCCCGAATCTCCAGGACGGGGTTCCGGAGATGACCACGCCGCTGATCCCCGCCGGCGGTAGCCACGTCTTTGAGCTCCCCCTCAAGCAGGCCGGCACCTACTGGTACCACTCGCACACCGCCTTGCAGGAGCAGGAAGGAATCTACGGCGCCATCGTCATCGAGCCGAAAGGGCCCGAGGCCGAGCCGCCCGATCGCGACTACGTCGTGCTTCTTTCCGACTGGACTCACGAGAGCGGCGCCGAAGTGATGCGCACCTTGATGCGCGGCGACGAATGGTATCTGATCAAGAAACAGGCCATGCCCTCGCTGCTGGGCGCCTGGCGGGCGGATGCCCTCGCCGACTACTTCGACCGCGAAAAGCAGAGCATGCCGCCGATGGACCTCTCCGACGTCGCCTACGACGCCTTCCTGGTCAACGGCCAGGAGGTGCAGAGGCTCGCGGCGAAGCCGGGAGAACGGATCCGCCTGCGCTTGATCAACGCCGCCTCGGCGACCTATTTCCACGTCGATAGCGCCACCGGTCCCTTGACCCTCACCGCCGCCGACGGCCTGCCGGTGACGCCGGTCGCGGTGCCGCGGCTTTTCCACGCCATCGCCGAGACCTACGACGCGGAAATCACCATCCCCGCCGGCCCTGAGCGTTCCTGGGTGGTCCGGGCCAGCGCCATCGACGGCTCGGGACGGGCGGAGCTGATCCTCGGCAGCGGGCCGCGCCAGGAGCTGCCGCCGCTCGACAAGCCCGACATCTACCGGATGGAGGCGATGCTCGACGCCGCCCTTGCCGAGGCCGACACGCCGCTCACCGACGGCTCCCCCGGCTCGCGAGCCTTGGCGCCCTACCCGCTTTTGCGGGCGCCGCAGAAAACCAGCTTGCCGGCGGACGCGCCGGTGCGGGAGATCACCCTGCGACTCAGCGGCGACATGACCCGCTACGTCTGGAGCTTCAACGGCAAGACCCTCGCCGAGGACGGGGTCATCCCGGTGAAGAAGGGCGAGGTGCTGCGCCTGGTGATGATCAACGACACCATGATGCACCACCCGCTGCACCTGCACGGCCACTACTTCCGCCTGATCAACGGCCAGGGCGACTTCGCCCCGCTCAAGCACACCCTCGACCTGCCGCCGATGGGGCGACGCACGGTGGAATTCCTCGCCGACGAGAACGGCGACTGGTTCTTCCACTGCCACGTCCTCTACCACATGATGATGGGCATGGCGCGGGTCTTCTCCACCCGCGACACCCTGGAGGAAGTCCGCCAGGTCGAGTACGGCGAGGCCGACGACGATCTCTGGTACGGCGCCGGCAAGCTCACCCTCGCCAGCAACGAGCAGCGCGGCGAACTGATGGCCATGGATTCGAAGCAGCGGATCGAGCTGATGTGGGAGAGCTCCTGGCAAGCCCGGGAAGACCTCATGGCCGAGCTGAGCTGGGCCCGCTATCTCGGCAGCGACGATGCCTTCGTCAGCGGCCTCCGCCACGAGCGGATGACGATGAAGATGTTCCATCCGGTCAAGCACCAGCACCACGGGGCCCCGGCCCTGCACCCGATGGAGGTCGAGCACGAGGACGAGCAGACCCGCGCCTTCCTCGGCCTTGAACACCGCTTCCCCTTCTTCCTCCACAGCCGCCTCAGCCTCGATCACACCGGCGAGCTCCGCCTCGAAGTCGACAAGTCTTTCCAGCTCAGCAACAGCCTCAGCTTCGAGATCGGCGCGGAGTACGACACCGAGATGCACTTCTCCCACGAAGAAGCCCTGGTCTGGCGCTTCTCCAAGCCCCTGTCGCTGCGCGCCGGCTACCACTCCGAACGCCACTTCGGCCTCGGCCTCACCTACACCTTCTGAATCCCCGAAAACCCCCAGGAACCCCCATGAAAAACCTCATCATCGTCAGCACCCTCCTTCTCCTCGCCTCCTGTGCCGGCAGCGGCAGCGCCGCCGCAGTCAAGCCCTACACCAGCAAGGATTGCGTAGTCACTGACAACGAGCTCGGCTCGATGGGCGAAGTGATCACCAGGGTGTACGGCAACCAGGAGGTGAAATTCTGCTGCAAGCCTTGTATTAAGAAGTTCGAGAAGGATCCGGAGAAATATCTTTCCAAACTCAAGGAGGAATGAGGGGCGTACGAGTCGCTGACAGAGCTGCTGAGCCAGCAGCTGTATCACTCTGGAGGGAGGCTCGCCTCCTTGCGAGGCTCGCAGCGCACGGATTGGGACGTCGAGTCGAATTCCTCCTGCCCTCCTTCCTGCCCGGATGAAATGCGAGAGGGAATTGCAGGGGGCGGCGCTAGATTGCGGCCTTGCCCCAAATGGAGACCCCCTATGAAGATTCCGATCACTGTCATGCTTCTCCTCGCCTGCGGCTGCAAGGAGGACAAGGTCGAGCCGGTGAAGGCCACGATCACAGCTGTTAACGAGCTGGCGGAGAAGTCGCAGCTTCAGGCCTTCTTCACCGTCAGCCGTCCTTCACGTCCCCAAGGAGTGGCCAACGCCGTCGCCGCCAGGCCTGCCATCGGCAGCGAGATCGCCGTCACCGGGCGTGTCGCCGGCAGCAAGAAGCCGATCGGAGATTCCGCCTCCCTGATGTTGGCCCAGACCGACCTTCCCAACTGTGTCGACGCGGGCAGGAAGGATTGCCCGACTCCCTGGGATCTCTGCAGCAACGACCTCAAAGGCAAGGTCTGCACCATCCAGGTGAAAGGCGGCGAGGGTCGTCTGTTGCGGACGAGCCTGCGAGGATTGGGTGGTTTGAAGGAGATGAGCGTCATCACCATCTCCGGCAAGGTCAGCATATCCGACGAAGGCCTGCTGGTGATCGACGCGGCGCAGATCTTTGTTGACAATCCCTGAACTTTCAGTGCATAGGAATTCACCGGTGCCGGACTTTCAAAATCGCGTCGGGAGCTATAGTGCCGCCCTTGAATCGATATCCATACTCAAAACTGACAGGGCCGGCTCCTCATGAGCAACGAATTGATCTACGTCCGCTTCTTGCAGTACAGCGTGCTTGCCCTCACCGTGGTTTTGTTCTGGGGGATCTCGCTGGCCAAGCGAGGTCGACTCGACAAGCACCGCAAGGTGATGACCGGCATCGTCGCCATCACCATGGTGGCCGTGGTAGGTCTGCTGATCAGCATCTTCGGTTTCGGCTGCGACTATCGCCACAACCTCAAGGTGGCCGAGGCCCTGATCGGCTACGGTCCCGCCGAGATGTCGACCCGGCTGAACATCCACCGTTGCTTCTCCTCGCCGCTTTTCGTCGCCTTGAGCGTCACCACCTGGGCTGGCTATGCCAAATATCCCCGAGTGCACCGCATCGGAGCGCGGTTTTCGGTGATCTTCTGGCTGGGCACCCTGACCACCGCATGGCTGTTCTTCTGAGGCCGTGAGCGGATTTCTGCGCAGTCTCCGTCTCGCCTCCCTGGCTGCGCTCGGCGGCGCCAGCCGGGTCGGCCCGGCGAGGCAGGCGCTGCGCAGCAGCTTCGCCCGCAAGCTCGTCTCTCTTCGCGGCCTGCCGATGAAACTCGGACAGATCCTGTCGATGCTGCCCGGTGATGCCGATCTCGCCGCCATCCATGCCGAAGCCCAGAAGGAGGCTGAAGCCTTGCCGCAGAAGGAGGCGCAGGAGCTCCTCGAACACCGCTCGCCGAAGCTCGCCGCCTTGATCCGGGAATGGCATCCCGGCGTCTGGCCCGCGTCGCTCGGCCAGGTCCACCGCCTCAGTCTTCATGACGGGCGTGACGCGGCAGTGAAGCTTCGTTATCCCGAAGCCGAGGAGATGATGGACCTCGATGCCGGGCTCTTCGATTTCGTCACCGCCACCTTCGGCAGGTTCCGCCAGGGTTTCGCACTCGACGAATACCGCCGGGTCCTCGGCGAGGAGCTCCGTCTCGAGCTCGACTATTGCCGTGAAGCCCGGCTTCAGGAGGAATTCCATCGCCTCTTCGCCGCCGAAGCCGGCATCGTCATCCCCAGGCCGATGACGGAATTCGACGGTCCCGGCCTGATCTGCTCTTCGTGGGAGTCGGGATTGCGTCCCGACGATTTCGCCTCCGGCGCCAGCCGCGAAGAACGGGTCGCCGCAGCCTCCTTGGTCTGCCGCTTCTATCTCGTTTCCCTGCTCCGAGGAGGGCTGCTGCACGCCGATCCGAACCCCGGCAACCTGGCTCTCCGCCGCGGCGCCTCCGGCGTCGAACTGGTGGTCTATGACTACGGCTCGGCCAGCCGCCTTGAGCCGGCGCAGCGGCTGGGGCTGATCGCCCTCTTCCGTTCGGTATGTCGCGGCGACCTGCCGGCGCTTGCTGCCCTCCGCAGTCTCGGTTTCGATCTCGGGGTCCTCAGGGGACTTGAAGCCCAGTTGCCGGATTTCCTGGCGATCCAGCTCGAACCCCTGGTCTCGCCGTGCCGCTATGATTTCAAGGACTGGAATCGCGCTGCTCGCAGCGAAGCTCTGCTCGGTCCCCGCCGACTCGATTTCATGACCGCCGCTCCGCCCTCGCTCTTCCTGGTGATGCGGGCCTTCCAGGGCCTCTACCATTATCTGCAGCTCCTCGGCACCGGCTGCTACTGCCGACCACTGGTCGATCAGCTCGTCGCCGAGGCCGCGCCGGAATTGCAGGCACTGATGGCTTCGCTGCCTGCCGAGATCATGGAGGCTCCTCGCGGCCTCGCCGGGCGCCAGCTCCGGGTCGAAGTCCGTGAGATGGGCGAACTGAAGGTCGCCGTCACGCTGCCAGGCAGCTCCCTCGACAACCTGGGCGAGCTGCTCGACGACGATCTCAAGTCGAAACTTGTCCGCCGTGGTCTCGATGTCGACGGCATCGCCGCGGAGTCGCGCCGCCGCGGCCATCCGCCGGCGCTCCTCTTTGATCTCGTCGAAAACGGCCGTTCGTGCCGAGTGGAGTTGATCTGATGAAAAATCTCGCGGCATGTCTTTGCCTGACCCTCCTGGCCTGTGCGGCTCCGAGCCCGGCCGAGATCGAGCATCGCGACGCTCGGATCGAGCATCTCATGGAGGATCTCCAGGGGCCCGAGCTGATGCTCAGCTCGGCGGCCCGCCTCGGCAGCCTGGACGACGCCGAAAGCCGGCGCAACCTGAAGATCTGCCTAAAGGTGCTGAAGGAGATCGAAGAGATGGAGCACGAAGAGGAGGAATTTCGCCTCCTCAACCGGGCCAGCATCAAGGCCGTCGAGGACATGCTTAAGCTGGATCGCAAGGACGGCCTGCCCCAGGCCTGGCGGCGAGTCGAGCGGAGCTGCTCCGCCTGTCACCGCAGCTATCAGTGATTGATTGAAGGCCTTCCCGCGGCAAGGCGGGAAAGAAGGGTTACTGTCTGATCCATGCTCACTTGGTTTCATCGATGCGTTCTCGTCGCCCTGGCCGTACAACTCGCCTGGGGAGGCTGGTGTCATGCCCAAGGCGCCGAGAAGAGGGCTCAGATGGAAGAGGCCAGCCGCCTCGTCGCCGAAGGGATGACGGTGCTGGCGGAGAATTACGTCGACCCGCAACGGGTGCAGCCCCGCGCCCTGATTTCCGGTGCGATGAGCGGACTGACCCAGCCGGACGTCCTCGACAAGCATTGCGGCTGGCATCCGCCGCTGGAAAATCAGGCGCTCCACGAGGAGCTTCGGGGGGAGCATGTCGGCATCGGAGTCCTCTGCATTCCCGATCCGCTCGGCATCCGGCTTCACGGCATCTTCCCCGACTCGCCCGCCTCGCAGGCCGGGCTGCGGATCGATGACGTCATCACCTATCATGACGGGCGGGAGCTGGCCGGTCGCGACTACGTCTCCTCGGTGGCAGACCTGAAGGGGCCGCGCGGCAGCCAGATCGAACTCACCGTCCTCCGCGGCGACCGATCGATGCGCATCTCGGTGAAGCGGGGTTATTACAGCGTCCCCAGCATCTTCGGCTCCTGGCTGGAGAAGGGTGTCGGATACCTCCGTTTCGAAATCTTCAGCCAGCACAGTGCCGAAGAGCTCAACCGCGAAGCGTCTAGCCTGGTTGAGAGAGGCGCCAGGCTCCTGATCATCGACCTGCGCGACAATGGCGGCGGCATGCTGGATGCAGCCGAGCGCGCCGCCAATCTCTTCCTGCCGGCTGGCGCCACCGTGGTCAGCATCGCACGCCGCGGCGTGCCGCCGGAAAAGATCCGCTGCCCAGCTCAGGGTGCATTCGTCGGCCTGCCGATGATCATCCTCGTCGATGCCAACAGCGCCTCCGCCTCGGAAATCTTCTCCGGCGCGATGCGCGACAACCGCTGCGCCCTGCTGGTCGGCTCCAAGACTTACGGCAAGGCTTCGGTCCAGACCGTAAATACCCTGAGCGACGGCTCGGCCTTGCGCTTCACCATCGCCAAGTACCGGACTCCTTCCGGCGAGGACATTCACGGCAAAGGGCTTCAGCCGGACGTGCGGGTGGTGACTCCCGACGCTGACGCCCGTGACATCCTCGCCAGCCTGCGCTACTGCGGCGAGCCGGCTCTTCACGATCCGGTGCTGGCGGCGGCGAAGCGCCTCGGCGCCGAGATTCTTGCCGACGGGATGGAAGCGGTGCGCCGCAAGCACGCCGGGAGCGAGGCCGCATATGAGTGAAGTCCAGTCCCGGCGAAGCGTCGCCCACTCGCTCGAAGCGGCGATCAAGAATTCCTGTTATTTCGCCGGCACGATGGTGATGACCCAGTTGCTCTGCGGCATGGTCATCCTCTTCGCAGTTCCCAGCTCCTGGCTCGAAAGCGCCGATTGGCAGGTGCTGCCGGGGATGCGCAGGCTGGCCTTGCTCATCCTCGCCTCCTGCAGCGCCCTGCCGCTCCTCCTCAGCTTCCTCTGCCTCCTCGCCCCCGGCTTCGATGGACTGCGGCGCAACAAGGTGCGATGGGAGATCCTCGGCGCCGTCATCGGCTTCCTCAGCATTGGTGTCTTCGTCTGGCCCGGGATCTTCTAGGGAGCCTCAGGCTCTGTGCTTCACTGTGTCCTCGAGGAAATACGGCGGAATGAGGTGATGGATGTGCATCATGATGTTGTCATAGGCGCCGGCCTTGGGAGAATCCATCCTTTTGTCTTCGAGCATCATGTTGAAGGCAAGGGCCACGGTCGAGATGCAGTGGCACTCGAGGCAGGCCTGGGTGAAGGCGAGCGGGAAGACGACGCGGCTCCGATCAGGAGCGATGACTGCGACTTCGGGGTATTCGTCGTCGATCAGGACGTCAGCCCAGTGCCAGCCGAATTGCCGGACCAGCTGTGCGCCCCATAAGCTGCCGAGCAGCAGGTCGGCGTTTTCATCCTGGGCGACCGGGTGGGGCTTTCCCAAGCAGATGGCGACGATGGCTTCGTTGATCTTCTCTACGATCTTCTTGGCGGGGTCCTGATTGCGGTCGACTCTCAGCATAGTGGCGGCTTCGTCCGCTGTGGCTTCGAGCAGGCTCAGTCTTTCTGCGTCGGCTTGAGATTCTTCGACTTTCATCCATCTCTCCTGATTTTTGCATTTGCCTCGGCAGGTCATTTTCTCCGCGCACGTTCGAAGCGCTGGCGCCTCTTCAGCTCATCGGAACTTTCGACCTGGACCTCTGTTTCCGGGCGGGGCTGCGGCTTCGGCGGTTCGGGCGCGGCGACGGCGATTTCCGGGGCGGCCTGGGCGGGGCGGATGCGGCGGAGATCGGGAAGGAGTTTCCATCCGGTGCGTTCGATCAGCAATGCCAGCAGGAAGGTGATCAGCCCAAGAGCCAGGACCGGAGCGGTGAAGTCGCGGACGTCGCGACGCGGCGGACGCACGAAAGCCTGTGAGAAGTCGGTGCGTTCCTCGCCGCCGGTGCTCTGGGACAAAGCACGAAGCGCTGCCGGGCCGCTCGGCGAGAAATCCCATTCGGGGTCGATGCCGGCGAAAACCGGGCCGAAGGGAATGGCGCCGTCGAGAACCTGGACCGCTCCTTTCAGTGGCTGGCCGGGGCTGAGCTGCAGGGTGGCGCTGTGCTGGCCCGGTCGAAGACGCTGCCAGGACAGCTCCTCGATCTCGCCCTGGGGAGTGGCGACGACCAGAGAGGGTGGTTTAAGCGCCAGTGCGGCGTCGCGCGAGCCTTCGTTGTGCAGTTCGAGGGTCAGGGTGTTGCCGTCGATATGGCTGCGCAGGCCGACTCCTTGCGGCGCCGGCGGCGCCTGGCACCAGCGTGCCAGGGTCTGCAGCATCCCGTCGTAGCCCTTCCAGGCGTGGACGCTCTTGGCGAATTCCCCCGAGAGAGGGAAGCAGACGGCGCCACAGCGTCCGGCGCCGCGGCGTGCCAGGGCAAGCAGGGGCGAGCGCTCCTTGTCCGTCGCGTGCAGGGCGAGAATGGCTTCGGGACGGGTGGCGCAAAGGTTGTAGCCGTCGACCTGCGGCGGCCATTCCAGGTCACGGCTGCCGATCTCGCTCCAGCGGCCAGTCGCTTGCGTCTTGACCGCCTTTTCGATGAAGGCGGAGCGGGCGACGGCGACCGTTTCCATGGCGAAGATCTGCGGCAGCTTGTCCATGTCCTGGCAGAAGAAGAGCCGGCCCTTGGCTCGCGAGGCGATCGCCTTCAGCAGGCCGGCGTCGACATCGCTGTCGCTGCCCATGCCGATGACGGTGATGGTGGCTCCGGATCCGGTGATCGCGGCGACCGAGTCCTCCCAATCCCCCGGCTCCTCGGAGTCGGCGGCGTCGGCGAAGAGGATGACGTGGCGGCGCATCCCCGCGGCCTTGGCGATCTCCTGCTTGGCGGCTCGCAGGGCTTCGCCGATGTAGATGCCTCCGCCCGACGACTTGATCGAGCGGGCCTGGGCGGCGACTGCGGCGCGATCGCTGCCGATCGGCCGCATGCCGACTATGTCGTGCGGACCGGAGTCGACGACGATGAGGGAGAAGCGGTCGCGCGGCGATAGCAATTCGACGGCGCGGGCGGCGGCTTCGCCGGCGAGCTCGATCTTCTGCTTCCCCGATGGGGTGGGACAGCTCATTGAGCCGGAGCGGTCGACGACGACGCAGAGAGCCGCGTCCTGGCGGCGCTGGTCCTCCTTCAAATCGAGGGAGATGGGCAGGAGCGGATCGATCGGCGAGCCGTAATAGCCGCCGGAGCCAAAGGAGAACTGGCCGCCCGACATGATCAGACCGCCACCCTGGGCCCGGACGTAGAAATCGAGACTCTGCAGGAATCCTTGCGGCAGCAGGTGGGCAGGGAGATCGTCGAGAACCACCAGCTTGACGCCGCCGAGATCGTTGCCGGCCAGCTTGCTGAAGGATTCGGGCTCTTTGACGGTGAAGCCGCCGCGCCGCAGTGATTCGGCCACCGGCGAAGGCCTGTGCCCGCTCAGCACCAGGGCCAGAGAACCGCCGCTGAGCTCGACCCAGGCTTCCGCCGTGTCGTCGCCGGGGAGCTCGTCGCCGGGAGCGCGGAGCCGAACCAGGTAGCGGTGCATCCCCGGCTCTTCCAGACGGTCTTGCAGGCGGAGCCTCCCCTTGCCGCCGCGGATGCTGACGCTGCCTTCCATCACCTGCTGGCCGTCGCGTTCCACGATGAAGGGGATGACTCCGTCGTTCGAGGAGGAGGCGACGATCTCGAGGGGGAAGGACTCGCCTTTGCGGACTCTCGCCGGCGTCCGAAGAGCCTCGGCGCGGGCGTTGCTGCCGAGAGCCAGGCTGACCAGACGGTAGTCGAGAGGGACGCCTTGCGCACCGAGCCGCTCGCCGAGGCCGCCGAGCGATTCCGTCGCATGGCCGTCGGTGACGACGAGGAAGCGGCTGGGGCGCTGGCTGTCGATGTCAGTGAGGGTCTGGCTGAGGGCGAAGGCGAGTCGGCTTTGGCCCTTTTCAAGGACGGTCACGACGCCCGGATTGCGTCGTGCCGAAGTGCCGGCGAAATCCATGAGGAAGAGGCGGTCCTCGTCCTTTTTTCCTTTTTTCAGGGACTCCTCCCACTCGCGCAAGTGCGAGTCGATGAGGTGTTCCGCCGAAGCCGAGCGGTCGAAGAAGACATAGAGGTCGACGCCGGCGCCGCCGCGTTCGATCTGAGGACGGGCCAGGGCGATGACGATGAGGACGATGGCGAGGAAGCGCCAGCCATGCCGCAGGCCGAGCCCCGGCCAGGCCCAGGCTGCTGCTGCGGCGGCGGGTATGAGAGTGAGCCAGATCGGGTAGAGGAAATGCATCGTCGCGAGACTCCAGGCGGGGAAAGGGGCGGAGGAAGAGCGGTTGACTTCCCAATATCGCATCCAAGGAGCCTGCAAGTCAAGTCGCGATGGCGAGATTGGCGATCGAAGGATCTGTGGATCTTAACCATTCCTTAACGCAAAGCACACCGCAGCTTGATCGTCCCGGAGGGCTGAATCCGATCCAGAGCTTAAGTTCCAGGCGTCCAACCACAAGCCTAGATCAGAGAGCTCCTCCCCATGTCCACCCGCCCGAAAGGTGAAGCCTATGTCTGGATCTGCGGCCTCGGCCTGGCAGCCGGTCTCAGCATCATCGCCCTCACCCTCGCCTTCATCGCCTGGAATGGCTGCGGCGCCTTCTGGCCCAAGCCGGTCACCCAGTTCGAAGTCAAGCCGGGGTCTTCGCCCCTTAAGGGAGGCGACGGACTCCGGATCGCTGGCGAGATCATCGAGGAGAACGACAAGCAGTACAAGATCTGGACGGGGAACCGCGAGATCTACGGCGACTCTTTCTTCTTTGTCGACAAGGCAGCGGTTCAATCGGTCTCCCGCCCGCCCGATCTGCTTCTCATCGAGAGGCAGTCGAATCCCCGCAACCTAGCGCTTGCCAGCAAGCTCAAAGTCGGCGATGAGGAGGTCCTCGCCTCAGCACCGGGCTTCGACGCCCGCCTCGATCAGGTGATCGCCAATGCCGCCGCTAACCGCAAGCAGCTTGATCTCATTGATAACGGCGACATCGCTACGATCGTCGGCAAGGAGAAGAAGCTCCAGGTCGAGATCTACCGCCTCGAAGAACTCAAGGCCGATACCAGCGCCGCCCGCAAGCAGTTGAAAGAATTGGAGAAGCAGCGCGAAGCCATCGAACCATCACGCGAAGAGCTGAAACGCAAGCTCGATGCCGAACGATTGCATCTTGTCACCGCCGACGGACGCCAAGTCGAGATCCCCTGCGGCGACATCCTCTCCGCCGTCAAACCCAACACACTCGGCGGCGCCTCGCGCTTCGGGCTCTTCCTGCACCGGTGCTACCTCTTCGCCTTTGACAAGCCGCGCCAGGCCAATACCGAGGGCGGCGTCTTCCCGGCCCTCCTGGGTACCTTCATCATGACCATGATCATGTGCCTGGCGGTCACCCCCTTCGGCGTCATCGCTGCTCTCTATCTGCATGAATACGCCCGTCCCGGCCCTCATGTGCGGATGATCCGCATCGCCATCAACAACCTCGCCGGCGTCCCTTCGATCGTCTATGGCGCCTTCGGCCTCGCCTTCTTCGTCATCTTCCTCGGCGGCAGCATCGACGAGCTCCTTTTCAGTGACTGGAAGGCGGCCACCGACGAATCGGTTTTCGGCAAGGGCGGCCTGATCTGGGCTTCGCTGACCTTGGCGATCCTGACCCTGCCGGTGGTCATCGTCGCCACCGAAGAGGCCCTCTCCGCCGTGCCCCGCGGACTGCGCGAAGGCGCGCTCGGATGTGGCGCTTCGAAATGGCAGGCGATCTGCAGCGTCGTCCTCCCCGCCTCCATCCCCGGCATCATCACCGGCATGATCCTGGCGATGGCCCGAGGCGCCGGCGAAGTCGCGCCCCTGATGCTGGTCGGCGTGGTCAAGTCCACCCAGGGCATGCCGATCGACGGACAGGCTCCCTTCATCCACGCCGAGCGTCCCTTCATGCACCTCGCCTTCCACATCTACGACGTCGGCTTCCAGTCGCCCGACTCGATCGCCGCCCGCCCGATGGTCTTCGCCAGCGCCTTCCTGCTGCTCATCGTCGTCGCCTGCCTCAACTTCGCCGGCATCTTCATCCGCAACCACCTCCGCCGCAAATACGCCAGCGGCGCCTTCTAACCCGACAAGGCCAGTCCATGCCCCAGGAAAATCCCCTCATACAGATCCGGAACTTCGACTTCTTCTATGGTCAGAAGCAGGTCCTCTTCAACATCGACATGGCCATGCCGGAACGATCGATCACCGCTTTCATCGGCCCCTCCGGCTGCGGCAAGTCGACCCTCCTGCGCAACCTCAACCGGATGAACGATCTTGTCGACGGCACCCGCCACAACGGCGACATCACCATCGGCGGTTCCAGCATCTACGCTCCCAGCCTCGACGTCATCAGCCTTCGCCGCCGCGTCGGCATGGTCTTCCAGAAGTCGAACCCCTTCCCCAAGTCGATCTTCGAGAACGTCATCTACGGGCTCCGCATCGCCGGCGTCAAACGCCGCAGCGAGCTGGAGGAGGCTTGCGAAAAAGCCCTGCGCGCAGGTGCACTCTGGGATGAAGTCAAGGACCGCCTCAAGGATTCCGCCCTCGGACTCTCCGGCGGGCAGCAGCAGCGACTCTGCATCGCCCGTGCCGTAGCCTGCCAGCCCGAAATCATCCTGATGGACGAGCCCTGCTCCGCTCTCGACCCCATCGCCACCACCAAGATCGAAGAGCTGATGCATGATCTGAAGCGTGATTACACCATCGTCATCGTCACCCATAACATGCACCAGGCCTCCCGCGTCTCCGACAAGACCGCCTTCTTCTACATGGGCAAGCTGATCGAGTTCAGCCCGACCGAAACCATCTTCTCCAATCCCCGTGAACGCCAGACCGAAGACTACATCTCCGGCCGCTTCGGATGAAGAACTCCTGAAACTCCTTAAACTGCAGGCTCCCATGACCACCCACCTTCAACGCGAAATCGAACACCTCAAGAACAAGCTTCTTGAACTCTCCGCCGAGGTCGAGCGCTCCCTTTCCTTCGCCGGCAAGTCGCTGGTTGACCTCGATACCCGCATCGCCCGCGAAGTCATCGAGGGCGATGACCGCATCGACGAGGACGAGGTCGACATCGAGGAGGAATGCCTGAAAATCCTCGCTCTCTACCAGCCGGTCGCAGCCGATTTGCGCTTCGTCATCGCGGTCCTCAAAATCAATGCCGACCTCGAGCGGATGGGCGACCTCGCCGTCAACATCTCCCGCTACGTCATCGAGATTGACAAGCTCGGACGAGTCGCCGTCCCGGCTGATTTCGCCGAGATGTGCCGCCGCGTCCAGACATTGGTCAGCCTGAGCACCGAATCTTTCCTCCGCCGCGACGTGCTCGCCGCTACCGAAGTGCTTCGGCTCGACAAAGAGATCGACCAGCTCAACTTGAAGCTGATCGAACACATCCGCGGCGACATCGCCAGGCCCGGTGCCAATGTCAACGCCCTGCTCTATCTGTTCACCGCCACCCGCACCCTTGAGCGCATCGGCGACTACGCAACCAACGTCGCCGAAGACGTCTTTTACATGGTCGAGGGTCGCATCATCCGCCACAAGAATCACGCCAGCATGGAGAAGTGACCATGTCCCTGATCCTGGTCGTCGATGATGAAGAGGACGTCCGGAATCTGCTCCGTTACGTCCTTGAAAAAGAGGGCTTCCAGGTCGAGACCGCCGCGAGCGGTCCCGAAGGCCTGGACAAGGCCTTGCGACTGTCGCCTGACCTGATGGTTCTCGACGGCATGCTGCCCGGTCTCGACGGAAACGACGTGGTGATGCGCCTGCGTCAACAGGCCGCCGGCAGAAGCCTGCCGGTTCTGATGCTTTCCGCCCGCAGTGATGAAAGCGATCAACTCGTCGGCATGAAGCTCGGTGCCGACGACTACGTCACCAAACCCTTTTCGCCGAAGCTGCTCGCCGCCAAGATCGCGGCCATGTTGCGCCGTCAGCAGCCGGCTGATGCCGATGCCGATGCGGGAATCCTCCGACACCGCGGTCTTGAAATGAACCCCGACGACCACTCGGCCTCAATCAACGGCCAGCCCCTGAAGCTCACCGCGGTCGAATACAAGCTGCTGCTCACTCTCCTGCGCAAGCCTGGCCGTGTCTTCACCCGTGAACGCATCCTCGAGGCGGTGCGCGGCGACGACGTCATCCTCACCAGCCGCACCGTCGATGTCCACATTCTCGCCCTCCGCCGCAAGCTCGGTCCCGCCGGTGAGCTGATCGAAACCATCCGCGGCGTCGGCTATAAATTCCAGGCCTGACTGCACTTTAACCCCAGCCGAAAAGAAGCCCGGAATGCGCAGCGACCGACTCAACTTCTGGATCTTCAGACGGATTTTTCCGGTCCTCGTCCTGTCATCGCTCCTGTTGCAGATCCTCTTCTGGAGCTTCAACAAGGAACGCAGCCGGGAAGACCTCCGCAAGGCCTTCGCCGCCAGCTGCCTGCTGGAGCTCTCCTCGCCACGTCACCGCGACAAGGACTTGCAGGAGCTTGCCCTTGAGCTCGATCGCAAGAAGCGCTGCCGGGTCTGTTTCGTCCGTCATGACGCTTCCGTAGCCGCCGATTCCCGCCTCGATCGTCACCAGCGCCCTTGGCTCGATGCCCAGACCAAGGCGGCTCTAGGCGGCGAAGCGAGGTTCTCCGACGAGCACGACGTCTCCGGGGATAACGACATCTGCCGCGTCTCTCTCCCCTTCCAGTTTCAGGGACAGGCCCTCGCCGCTGAATTCTACCAGGTCATCCCGTCTCCCCTCGCCACCCTCCAGGGCCGGGCGCAGCGGCTGCTGCTCCTCGTGGTCCTCGCCGGCCTGCTGGCTTTGCTGCTCACCCGTATGGTCGGTCAGCCCCTGCTCCGCAGCCTCCGCCGCCTCGGCCGTGATGTCGATGCTCTCTGCCATCCCGAACCGCAGCAGGCCCAGCCTCAGGCGATCGCGGAACTGGCGCAAATCAGCCGCGATCTGCAGGACAGCGACCGGGCTCTCCGCCATCGCCACCTCGACCAGCGAACGGAGCTCAACCAGGCCCGCTCGGTGATTTCCACGGTTCCCCGCGGCCTCATCGCCGTCGATGCGGAGAAGTCGCTCCTTCATGCCAATGATCTCGCCTTCAGCATTTTTGGGGCGCGTCCCGCCGCCTTGAACTGTTCACTCATCGCTGCCATCCGCGACTCGGAACTGATCCGACTTGTCAACCTGGTCCTGCGCCAAGGCAAGGCGGCAGAGAAGGAGTTTCGGATCCTCCGTCATGGCGATGAACGCCAAATCCATCTGGTCGCCACGCCTCTCGAACTGGGTGAAGCCCGCCCCGACGGCGTTCTCGTCATCATCGAAGACGTCACCGCTCTCCGCCGTCTCGAGCAGATGCGCAAGGATTTCGTCGCCAATGTCTCGCACGAACTGAAGACCCCCCTCGCCGTCGTCCGAGGCTATCTCGAAACTTTGCGCTTCTGCATCGAGGAAAAGGATCTCAGCCGCAGTCGCGACTTCCTCGCGGTGATGGAGCGCCAGACGGCTCGCTTGAACACTATCATCGACGACCTCCTGACGCTCTCCCGTCTAGAGCAGGAGAACGACGCTTCTTTGAAAGTCGAGACGCAGGATCTCGGATCCACCATGCTTCTTGCCGCCGAGCTTCTCCGTGACGAGGCGGCGCGCAAGAACGTCTCGATCTGTGGCGATGCGGAGCTTCCCGAGCTGCTCTTCGCCGCCAATCACAATCTGGTCGAGCAGGCATGCCGCAACTTGATCGAGAACGCCATCCGCTACTGCCCCGAAGGATCCCGCATCCATCTCGCCCTGCAAACTGCCGAGAAAGAGGCGAGGATCATCGTCAGCGACAACGGGCCGGGCATCGCCCCGGAACATCAGCAGCGCATCTTCGAGCGGTTTTTCCGGGTCGACAAGTCGCGCGACCGCCAGAACGGCGGCTCCGGCCTCGGCCTCTCGATCGTCAAGCACATCGCTCTTCTCCACCGGGGCAGCGTCGAAGTGGATTCCGCCCTCGGCCACGGAGCGCGCTTCACGTTGCGCCTGCCGCGGCAATGACAACAGCTTGGGATCAGCCTTGATCTTGACTGCGAAGTGAATCCGGCCCGGCAGATCTCCTGCCGGGCCGGCCACCTTTGTCGCGACTGTCTTAGCGGCTTGCGCAGGACGGGCAGTGGTCCTCAGCTTCCTCGGCGAGTCCTTGCGCGAGCAGCTCTTGGCGCAACTGGCGGGTCGCGGCGACCAGCTGACGAAGTGACTCGCGCGTCTCGCTCCAGCCGCGGGTCTTCAAGCCGCAGTCGGGATTGATCCACAGGCGCTCAGCCGGCAAGTGATCCAGGGCCAGTCGGATTCGCGACGCGATTTCGGCTTGCGGTGGAACCCGGGGCGAGTGGATGTCCCAGACGCCAGGACCGAGATCGTTGGGATAGGCGCCTCCGCCGAAGTCGCGCAAGAGCTCCATGCCTGAACGGGCGGCCTCGAGCGACAGGACGTCGGCGTCGAGTTCGATGATCGCCTGGCGGATGTCGCCGAAGTCGCAGTAGCACATGTGCGAATGGATCTGGGTCAGATCGGAGACCGCCGCGGTGCTGAGGCGGAAGCAGTCGACGCTCCATTCCAGGAAGGCGATGCGGTCGCGCCGGCGCAAGGGCAGAGCTTCGCGCAGGGCGGGTTCGTCGACCTGGATCACGGCGATTCCGGCGGCCTCGAGATCCAGCACCTCGCGACGCAAGGCCAGGGCGATCTGACGGCAGGACCTCTCGAGAGGCTGGTCGTCGCGGACGAAGGACCACTTCAGGATGGTCACAGGTCCGGTGAGCATGCCTTTCACTGGTTTGAGGCTGCAGGATTGGGCGAAACGGGCCCAGTCGACGCTGATCGGCGAAGGTCTTTCGACGTCGCCAAAGAGGATGGGGGGTTTGACGCAGCGCGAGCCGTAGGACTGAACCCAGCCGGAGCGGGTGAAGGCGAATCCTTCGAGTTTCTCGCCGAAGTATTCGACCATGTCGTTGCGTTCGGCTTCGCCGTGGACGAGGACATCGAGGCCGAGTTCTTCCTGTTCGCGGATGCAGCTGCGGATTTCATCCTCGAGGAAGCGCTGATAATCCTTATCTCCGAGTTTGCCGGTCTTGTAGGCGGCACGAGCCTGGCGTATGGTCGAGGTCTGGGGGAAGGAGCCGATCGTCGTCGTCGGCAGCGGCGGCAGCTGCAGGCGCTGCGACTGCAGGGCGGCGCGATGGAGGAAGGACGAGCCTCGTCGCAGATCCTGCGGCTTGATCTGGGACAGCCTGGCCGCGATCTCCGGCCGGTGGAGGCGGGGATCCTCCGCGCGGCTCCTGCCGGCGGCGTCGGCTGCCGCCAACTCGGCGGCGATCGCAGCCTCGCCGTCGCGCAGGCCGCGCTTCAGCAGCGCCAACTCGGCCAGCTTCTCCTCGGCAAAGGCCAGCCAGATGCGCAGATCCGGATCGAGTCGATCCTCCTCCTCCAGGCTCAGAGGGCAATGCAGGAAGGAGCACGAAGCTGAAAGCCAGAGTCTGTCGCCCAGGCACTCCTGCAGACGCCGGAGTCGGCTCAGGCTGTCGCGCAAGGCGCAGCGCCAGACGTTGCGGCCGTCGACGACGCCGACGCTGAGGACGCCGAGGCAGCGGCGCCCTAGCTCTTCGACTTCCTCCCAACCGGCCCGGACGGCGTCGATGTGCAGGCCGTCGACATCGAGCTCCAGCGCGAGGGCGAGGTTTTCGTCGAGGGGAGCATGGCTTGCGACGAGCAGAATGCGAGGTCCCTTGGCGCTGAAGAGGGCCTGGCAGGAAGCTCGCAGCGCATCCTGCCATTCGAGCTCGAGATCGGTGCAGAGGACCGGTTCGTCAAGCTGGATCCACTCCGCCCCGGCGTCGTGAAGCTGGTCAAGCCAGGCGCGGTAGAGTGGAAGTAGTTGAGGCAGGAGGGACAGGGGGTCGAAACCGGCTTCGACGGAGCGTCCCAGCTTCAGAAAGCTCACTGGACCGAGGACCACGGGGCGCGGCGTCAGTCCCAGTCCCAAGGCGCGGCGGACGCTGTCGACGGAAGCCCGGGCGTCGAGCCGCAGCGCCATGCCGGAGCGGAATTCGGGCACGATGTAGTGGTAGTTTGTGTCGAACCACTTGCTCATTTCGAGAGCCGCGAGCCCGTATTTCTGCGAGCCGCGCGCCATGGCGAAGTATGCCTCGAGGGACAGCGGCTGGCCGACGCTGAAGAGGGGGCCATGAAAGCGGTCCGGCACCGCGCCGAGGACGGCGAGAGTGCTGAGAACATGGTCGTAGAGCGGCAGGTCGTTGCAGGGCACCTGATCCGCCCCAAGCTCGGATTGCCGCAGCCAGGCGGCTTCTTCGAGCTTGTGCGCCTGGCGCAGCAGTTCGCTGCCGTCGATCTTGCCGGCCCAATGGGCTTCGAGGGCGCTTTTCAGTTCTCTTTTGCGGCCGATGCGGGGCCAGCCGAGCGGGGTGACCTGCGCCCCTTTCTTCTTGATCTCATTCATCTCATTTCTCCTGTTCGCGAGGATGGGGTGAAGCTGCGATTCTCGCAAATCGGCAGCGGCGCAGGCAGGTCTTCCGGCTCCGGATCCGTTCTTCCGCCTTCCCGCTTGCGCAATGGCCTTCTGGAAGTGCGTCTGCATCCGTCACGGCGGCGCGCCCGCCGGGGCTTCCCACCCCGTTCCCTTTTCACCGGCTCCAGCCTCCCGGGGGAGGCCGCCGACACCTGTCGCCAGCCGAAAGTCTAGACTCTCTTCTCCTTCTTTCAATCTGAATATCCGAATATTTGAATATATGACGCAGCTTGGCATTCGTCGGGGTTAGGGCTTATCTTGGTCGTGCTCAGCTCAACACCAAGGACGAACATGACTGACAGTGATCTCGAACTGCCGCCGCCGACTCAGGATGAAAAGATGCTCTCGGTGCTCTGCCATATTTCGTTTTTTCTCGGGCTCTCCTTGTTGCTGCCCTTGGTCGTCTACCTGATCAAGAAGGATGAGTCTGCCCATGTCGCTTATCATGCCAAGGAGGCGCTCAATGCGGCGCTCAGCTATCTCTGTTATTCCTTGATTTGCATTCCTCTCTGCTTCATCTTGATCGGCATTCCGCTGCTGATTGCCTTGCTCATCCTGAACTGTGTCGTCGCCATTGTCGCCACGGTGAAGGCCATCGACAACATTCCTTACCGCTACCCGATGATCTTCCGTCTGGTTTGAGCCCGCCGATGATCCCGATTCTCTATCAGGACGAGCGCTGCATCGTCGTCGACAAGCCGCGCGGCATGATGGTGCATCGCGGCAGCCAGCCTTGCGAGGATTCTGAAGTCCTTTTGCAATCCTTGCGTGATCAGGCCGGACTCAAGGTCTATGTCGTCCATCGTCTTGACCGGCCGACCTCAGGAATCATCCTGCTTGCCTTGGATCCTGCCGCCGAGGCCGGGCTTCGAGCTCAGTTCGAGCAGCGGCGCACTTCCAAGACCTATCTCGCCGTCTGCCGTGGCGACCCGGGGGAATCGGGTCTGATCGACAACATGATGAGTGGACGTGACCAGGAGCCGGATCGCCTGGTCCGATGCGTCACCGCCTGGAAGCGTCTCGCTCTGGCCGATGCCGGCCATCTTTCCCTTGTCGAAGTCGTTCCCGAGACTGGTCGTTTCCATCAGATCAGACGTCATTTCGCCGGCCTCGGCCACCCCCTCCTTGGCGATTGGCTCTATGGCGATCACGATCTCAACAGGACTTGGGAGGAACGTGGCGTCGCCCGCCTCATGCTGCACGCTCTTTCCCTGGCTTTTTTTCATCCCGACGATTCGCGGCTGATTCAACTCAGCGCTCCGTGGCCGGCGGAATTCGCTCGTTTTCGCTCCTGAACACTGTCAATCCGCTTGTGTGGGGGGGATGCCCATGTCATATTGGAAAATTCCAAAAACAGGACATTCCCAGGAGACAGCCGTGATTGATGAATTGGTGGAGCCCGGAGCGCTCAGCGTTTTCGACCTCGTGAAAATCGGCGTCGGCCCTTCAAGTTCGCACACCATGGGGCCATGGACCGCGATGCTTGATTTCGTCAAGCGCCTGGAAGCTTCGGGCAGGCTGAAGCAGGTGGTTTCGGTGAGGGTCGAGCTCTTCGGCTCTCTCGCCAAGACTGGCCGCGGCCACGGCACCCATGTCGCCGTCCAGATGGGCTTGCTCGGCGAAAGCATCACCGAGACCGACATCCCTGCCATGCCAGGCAAGCTCGATCGCATCCGCGACAGCCAACGCCTTCTTCTGGGCGGGGTCCAGGACATCGCCTTCGATCCGAAAATGGCGATCATCAACGACATCGATCGCCCTTGCCCGGTGCATGCCAATACTCTGCAGGCCACCGCCGTTTTCGCCGACGGCTCACGCCATTGGGAGACCTATTATTCCATCGGTGGCGGCTTCATCCAGCGCGAAGGGGAGGGGCCCAAGGCTTCCGCCTCGGTCAAGCTGCCGCATCCGGTCAGTCGCGGAGCCGAGCTGGCCCGTTGGTGCGAGCTGGAGAAGGTTCCGATCTGGGCGATCAGCCGTCGCAACGAACGCATCTGGCGCAGCGACGCCCTCATCGACGCGACTCTCGACAAGCTTTTCGAGACCATGATCGAAGCGATCTATCTTGGCTGCCATACCGACGGCATCCTGCCTGGCGGCCTGGATGTCCGCCGCCGCGCCAAGGGCATCCATGACCGCCTGATGGCGGGACGCAGCTACAGCAATCGTAAGGAATGGCTGAAGCAGATGCGTCAGACCCCGAGCGACCTCGCCACCTCGACCTCGTGGATCACCTGTTTCGCTCTCGCCGTCAACGAGGTCAATGCCTCCTACGGACGCATCGTCACCGCCCCCACCAACGGCGCCTGCGGTGTCATCCCGGCGGTCTTGTTCCATTATTGGTGCTTCACTCCAGGCGCCACTCAGGACGACGTCCGCAACTTCATCCTTGTCGCCGGCGAGATCGGCTGCCTGTTCAAGAAGGGCGCCACCATTTCCGCCGCCGCCGGCGGTTGCCAGGCCGAGATCGGCGTCAGCTCATCGATGGCCGCCGCCGCTCTGACCGCAGTGAAAGGCGGCAGCGCAGGGCAGTCCTTGATGGCCGCCGAAATCGCCATGGAGCACCACCTCGGCCTCACCTGCGACCCCGTCGGCGGCCTGGTGCAGATCCCCTGCATCGAGCGTAACTCGATGGGCGCGATGAAAGCGATCACCGCCTGCCAGATCGCGCTCTTCGGATCTCCTGAGGACGCCAAGGTGTCGCTCGACGCCGTCGTCGGCACCATGCTCGAGACCGCCCGCAACATGGATCACCGCTACAAGGAGACCGCCGAAGGCGGCCTTGCTCTGCGCGTCCCGGTGAACCTGCCAGACTGTTAAAAACCTTGAATTTCGAACTTGACAAGGCGGTCATTTCTCCTACTTTGCGATTCTTCATCCACTGGCCGGCTTAGCTCAGTTGGTAGAGCAGCTGACTTGTAATCAGCAGGTCATCGGTTCGAGTCCGATAGCCGGCTCCAGGGAAGAAGCTGGAAATCAAGCTCTTGCAACACTGCGAGGGCTTTTTCTGTGCATGTATGGTGTCTTGAGCGGTGCCAAAAGCCGTCGGATCCAGAAGGGGTCAGAGACTCTTGTTGGCAAGCTGGCCGCAGGCGGCGGCGATGTCTTGTCCGAAGGAATAACGGCGGGTGACTTTGAATCCCTGTTCTTGCAAGATTTCCTGGAAGCGCAGCATGCGCGAGTGAAGTGTCGGTTGGAAGACGTCGCGGGAATCGGAGGCGTTGTAAGGAATCAGGTTGATATGGGTGTCTAGGCCGCGGAGGAAGTCGACGAGGCGGCGGGCGTGCTCTTCGCTGTCGTTGCGGTCGCGGAAGAGGGTGAACTGGATCAGGAGGTCAGACTGACGGATCTTCTGGATCTGCACGAGGGCGGCACGAAGTTCGTCGAGATTATGCCTCTGGTTGATCGGCATGATCGGAGTCCGGGTGTCATCGTCGGCGGCGTGCAGCGACAGAGCGAGTCGGACTTGCGGGAAACGTTCTGCGAAGGCAAGCATCTCCTTTGGCAGGCCAAGCGAGGATACGGTGACCCGCGAAGGCGAGAGGGCGAAGGCGACGGGATCGACCAGCAGGGCGACGGCCTCCTCGACGGCTTCCTGGTTGCGCAGGGGTTCGCCCATTCCCATGAAGACGACGTTGCGGGGGCGTCGACCTTCGGCGGCGAGAAGACGTCCGGCGGTGACCACCTGGGCGAGGATCTCGGCGCTGCTGAGGTTTCGTTTGAATCCGAGGCGTCCGGTGGAGCAGAAGGAGCATTTCTCTGTGCAACCGACCTGGGAGGAGATGCAGAGCGTGGTGCGGCCGGTTCCGGCCCGCATGATCACGGTTTCGATCTTCAGTCCGTCGCGGGTGCCGAGGAGGAGTTTCGAAGAGTTGTCGAGGCGGGAGTCCTGGCGTTCAATGATCTCGAGCGTCGGGATCGGAAAGTGCTCCTTGCAGGCGTCGCGCGTCGCCTCTCCGATCACCATCTGGTCGTAGTCCTGGTGAAGCTGGAAGACGCCGTTGCGGACGGCGCGCATGTCTCCAAGCGGAAGCTTGCGGCGTTGGAAGAACCGTTCGAGCTGATCGCGGATCTGGAGAGGCGGGAAGCTGTGGCTCGGCGGCGGGACGTCGGTCATGATCTGGGCCTGGTTTTTGATTGCCCCGGACTCTAGCCGGAAATCGCTGATTGTCATCGTCGCGCTTGCCCAAGCGGGAGGAGGGATTAGGATGAAGATCATCGACTTTCCCTTCACCGCAGCAGCCCGCAAGATTCTCCATGCACATCCTTCTCTGCAACGACGATTCCCTCTCTTCTCCACTTCTGGCCATTGTCGCCGCCGTTTTCGGCGAAGGTCATCGTCTCAGCATTGTCGCGCCGCTCGAGGAACAGAGCTGGACCGGCAAGGCGATGAGCCGCTGGGAGACTTTGAGCCTTAATCAGACCGAGCTCGCCGGATATCCCGCGTTCACTCTTGACGGGCGTCCCGCCGACTGCGTCAACTGGGGCATCCACCATGCGCCCGCGGGCCGTCCCGATCTGGTGGTCAGCGGTATCAACATCGGTCATAACTGCGGCCTTGGTTTCCTCTTCAGTTCAGGCACCATCGGAGCCGCCCTTGAGGCGAACATCCAGGGGCTGCCGGCCCTGGCTCTGTCTCGTCTGATGCGGCCGGAGGATTACCAGGAGTGGGCCCGCCATCGCTGCTTCAGCTCCGCCACACTTGATCGAATCCTGCCGCAGTGTCGTGCGGTTCTTGAAAAGATCGAACTGGAGCTGCTCTGCCGCCCTGGCTTCCTCAGTGACCCTGTCACCTGGTGCATTGATCTCCCCGAGCAGCTCGCCCCGGATTGGCGCTTGCGTCCGGCACGGCGCGGTCATAGTTGGTACGGATCCCTCTTCGAGCGCCGCGACGACGGTCTCTGGCGGCACCATTTAAAAAGCTATGTCCAGGAAGAGGCGTCGGACGCCGATGGTCCTTGTGTCCGCGCCGGCCATGTCGCCGTCTCTCGCATTGATCTGCGCCAACTCGGGCAAGTTGTCCCGGACTTTGAATCCTAATCAATGTCTCGGCTGGGTTTTTGTAATACCTTGAGCATCGGAAATATTTTCCTTGAAGTGCCATATTCATGCCCCGCATGATCTTCAATTTCGGCTTTAATTATATGTATAAGTTGTTAATTGTAAATTTATTATGAAATATTAACATTGCTAAATCAGTACTGTATATATTAATTTTTTTTTGGTTGAAAATAAACCTCAAAAGGGTGCTAAAATGATCTTGCGGCGGGGATCTCTTCCGGTTTATAATTCAGTGTGGGACTGACAAGCCCTCAAACAACCCAGGAGGATGATTATGGGACGTCGTAAAATGACCCCGGAACAGCGCATGAACTCGCCTTTGCGCGAGAAGTTGCTGGCGGCCAGCGCGGATCTTTTTGGTCAAGAAGGGATCACGCCGGTTGGAGTCGACCGGATTGCCGCCAAGGCGAAGGTTGCTAAGATGTCGCTCTATCACTACTTCAAATCCAAGGATCAGTTGGTCACGGCTTATTTGCGCAGGCTGGCCGAGCAGCAATCGGCGGCATTGGATCTTGAGGTCAAGGATCGGGATCCGAGAGAGTCGATTTTGGGTTTGTTTGACGTCGCGCTGAAGGAGTTCAAGCGTCCTGGCTTTCGTGGCTGCGCCTTGAGCAGCGCCTCTACCGAGCTTGGGCCGTCGGCGGCGGATCAGCAGGCGGTTATCCTGGAAGCCAAGGAAGCGATTCGGGCGAGAATCGAGGGTTGGGCGAGGGAGGCCGGGATTCCCGACGCCCGTGATGTGGCATATCAGATCATTCTTCTGCGGGAAGGCTCGATGATACTGGCATGGATGGAGAGTTTTCATGAGCCCATCGTGCGGGCGAGGCGCCAGGCCGCCAAGATCATCGGAGCCGCTCCTTGATCACAGCTTTGACGGCGGATAGAGAGGACGGGACCCGGTCGGGTCCCGTCCTTCATTCCGGAGGTTCCGTGGCTCAGGAGATGTCGCCGCCTTGGGCTTCGATCCGGCCGAGGCAGCGGTCGTGGGCTTCGACGAAGAGTTCGCGGTAGCGGTGGATCCAAGGCACCATCAGGGCCTGTTGGAAGGTGACGAGGCGGCGTTCGACGATTTCGTCATCGCCGGTGAAGTCGTCGAGGTGGCCGAGGTTGCCCCAATAGAAGACCGAGACGCTGACCGGGAAGGGGCGTGTGTAGTTATCTGGCTTCGGTCCGATGGCGGTGCGGCGGAGCATGCCGAGCTGGAAGATGTCTGAGACGACGCCCTGCGACTCTTCGTAGAGTTCGCGGTGCATGGCGCATTCGCTGCCTTCTCCGGGTTCGCGATGGCCTCCTGGGCACTCCCAGCCGCGTTCGCGGTGGCGCACGGTCAGGAGACGGCCCCGGATGAAGAAGAAGCCGTGGACGGTGGTGACGATCTCGGCCTTCGCCGACTCGCTGGAGATGAGATGCTCGACGGTGTTCTCGAAGGGCAGCCAGTGGACGTTTTTCATCACTTTTACAACCCGTTCCATCAGCAGACTCCTGCTGCGGGGATGGCTGCGGCCGGTGCCGAATGGATGTGCAGTTTCATTGTCGCTCCGAAATTTCTGATCATCGAAGATACATGCCGGGTTAACATCGGCCACCACCGGCAAGAACTTTGAGGGATTTTGCGGCTGCGATTCCGTCGCTTGCGCAGCTTTGGACATCCTCGTCTGAGGCCGTTATAGTCATGGGTAATCCATCCGGGAGAGACGAATGAAGACGGTGACCGTGTATGATCCGGCGATGTGTTGTAGCAGCGGCATCTGCGGGCCTTCCGTCGATCCTGATCTGGTGAACTTGGCGGCGCTGCTCAAGGAACTGCGATCGGGCGGCCTGGCGGCGACGCATCGCTACGGGCTGTCGAGCCATCCTCTGAAGTTTGCGGAAGAGCCGATCCGGAGCCTTCTGGAGCGCCGCGGGGACGCGGCTTTGCCGGCGCTCTTTGTCGATGGCGAGCTCTTCTTGTCCGGCCATTATCCTGGCGAGATCGAGAGGCAGATGCTGCGGCTGCGTCTTGCCCAAGGCGAATCATGAAGGCCTTCCCTCCCGATTTGGCGGATCTGCCAAGGCATCTTTTTTTCACTGGCAAGGGCGGGGTCGGCAAGACATCTCTCTCCTGCTCCTTGGCACTGGCTTTGGCGGAATCAGGCCGGAAGGTACTTCTCATCAGCACCGATCCGGCCTCGAATCTCGATGAAGTTCTGGAGACTCCCCTGATTTCGTCGCCGCGTCCGGTGCCTGCTTGTCCCGGATTGTCGGCGATGAACATCGACCCGCACGCCGCGGCCGCCGCCTATCGCGAGCGGGTGATCGCACCATTGCGCGGGGTGCTGCCGGCGAGCGCCTTGAGCAGCCTCGAGGAACAGTTCAACGGCTCCTGCACCGTCGAGATCGCGGCCTTCGACCAGTTTGCCGGTCTCCTGGCTGGGGAAGGGCCGGCAGCGGCCTTCGACCATCTGGTCTTCGATACCGCCCCCACCGGGCACACCCTGCGCCTGATCGGCCTTGCCGGGGCCTGGGATGAATTCCTCAAGCGTTCGCATGGGGAGAGTTCCTGCCTGGGGCCGCTGGCGGGTTTGCAGCAGCAGCGCGAGATCTACCGCCTCGCCGTCGCCGCCCTGCGCGATCCCGGCGCGACCAGGATCTTCCTGGTCAGTCGTCCCCAGCCTGCCGCATTGCGGGAGGCGCAGCGCAGCTCGATCGAGCTGGCGCAGCTTGGCATTAAGGGCCAGGAGTTGATTCTCAACGGCATCCTTCCCGCCGTTTCTCCTCTGGACCGTCTGGCTTGCGCCCTGCGCCGGCGCCAGGTGGAGGCCTTGGAGCATTTCCGCGACTTCCTCGCAGCCCAGCCGTGCCGCGAGGTCTTCCTGCTGCCGCGGCAGGTCCTCGGCATCGCAGGCCTGCGTCGCCTGCTCGGCCATCGGGACCAGCCTTCCGTCGAGGCCGATCTAGGGCAGGAGGAGCTGCGCGGCTGGCGTGACTTCGCCAGTCTGGTCGAAGAGACTCTAGAGCTCAAGCATGGCGTGGTGATGACCATGGGCAAAGGCGGAGTCGGCAAGACCAGCGTCGCCGCCGCCCTGGCGCTCGCCTTGGTGCGGGCGGGCCGCAAGGTGCTTTTGACCACTACCGACCCGGCGGCCCATGTCGCTGCGGCCTTGTCGGGGCAGTTTGAAGGTCTTGAGCTTGCCTGCATTGATCCGGTGGTGGAGACGGCGGCCTACCGCGAGGAAGTCTTGCGGATTGCCGGTTCCGGACTGGACGAGGAGAGCCTGGCACTGCTTGAGGAGGATCTGAGCTCTCCTTGCACCGAGGAGATCGCCGTCTTCCGAGCTTTCGCCCGAGCCGTCGACCAAGGCCGGGAACGCATTGTTGTGATCGACACCGCACCGACTGGACACACCCTGCTGCTACTCGATGCGACCCGTTCCCATCATCGTGAGCTGGAGCGGCAGCGGCGCAGCCAGCATCCGGAGGAGGTGATGCAGCTCCTGCCTCGTCTGCGGGATCCGCAATACTGCCGCATTCTATTGGTCGCCCTGCCGGAGGCGACTCCGGTGCACGAAGCCATCCGTCTCGAGGAGGATCTGGCGCGGGCCGGAATTCCGGTCGCCGCCTGGGTGATCAACCAGAGCCTCCATGGGCTGGACTGCGTCGATCCGCTTCTCGTCCAAAGGCAGCGTCAGGAAGGCCGGGCCCTGGCCGAAATCCTCCGCCGCCGGCCCGGGCACGTGCACATCCTGCCTTTGCTCGCCGGAGAGCCGCGTGGAATCGAGGGACTGACCGAGCTCCTCGGGGCTTGCGGTGCGACTCCGCCCGTTCCTTGAATCAGCATCTCCCAAGCTAGTACGTGTATCACGCAGAAATGAGCTTGGGCTGAGATGCATTCAAGCTGCTTTTCAGGGATGCAGGGAGGTGGAGGCATGTCGCAAATTCCTGCCTTGCAGCCCTTGCCGGGCTTGTCGCATTCGGTGTATCCTTAGGTCAAGTCAAGAGTGGTAATCGGAGGGCTTGTCGATGGATTCAGGGTCGGAATCTTTGCCGTCTGCTGGCGACTGGCTTACTTTGCAGATGGCGCTTGACTCTCATGCTCTCGTCTCCATCACCGACCCGCAGGGACGTATCACCTACGTCAATGAGATGTTCTGCCAGTTGTCGAAGTATTCCCGGGAGGAATTGATCGGAGCCGACCACCGGATCATCAATTCGCACCACCATCCGCCGGAGTTCTTCCGCGACTTGTGGGCGACGATCGCTTCCGGCGGGATCTGGAAGGGGGAGATCTGCAACCGAGCCAAGGACGGCTCGCTGTATTGGGTCAGCAGCAGCATCGTTCCATTTCACGACAGCCAAGGCAAGATCAGTCATTACATCTCCGTCCGCACCGACATCAGCCAGCAGAAGCGCCTGGCGGAAGAGGTTGATGCCGCCATCAAGCAGAAGAGCCAGTTCATCGCCACCATGAGCCACGAGATCCGGACGCCGATGAACGGCATCATCGGCCTGGCCGAGCTCCTGAAAAGGACCCGGCTTGATCTGCAGCAGCAGGAATACGTCGATTCGATGATCACTTGCGGCCAGTCGCTGATTGCCCTGGTCAACGACATACTCGATGTCGCCAAGATCGAATCCGGCCGGATCAGCCTTGAGGAAGTCGATTTCTCCATGCAGGAGCTTCTAGAGGATAGTCTGACGATCTTTGTCGACAGCGCCGAAGCCAAGGGCTTGCGACTGAATTACGAGATCCCTCGTGAAATGCCTGTGCGATTGCGGGGCGATCCGGCCAGACTGGTCCAGATCCTGACCAATCTAGTCGGCAACGCGATCAAGTTCACCGAGGTGGGCAAGGTCGACATCCGCATCAGCGTCCTCAAGTTGTTTTCGGGGAGGGTTCGATTCCGGCTCGCGGTTGCCGACACCGGCATCGGGATGAGTGCGGCGCAGCTCGGGCGGATCGGCGAGGCCTTCGTCCAGGCGGATTCCAGCACGACCCGGAGATTTGGCGGCACTGGTCTGGGTCTTTACATCTGCCGGGCCCTGGTCAGGCTCATGCAGGGCAGTTTCGCTGTTTCATCCAGGGAAGGGGAGGGGAGCGTCTTCAGCTTTGAGCTTGAATTGCCCATCGGCGAGGACGATCCCTGGGATCTCTATTCGATCATCGACGGGAAGCGGCTCGTCGCGGCGGTCTCCGACGCTTCCTTGATCCATCGCCTGGAAAAGCTCTGCGGCCGCTGGAAGATGAGACTGGAGTGCTTTCCCCAGGCGGCGGAGCTCGTCCAAGGCTTGAGGCGCGAGGGCTCCCCGCCGGATTTGCTCCTGATTGACGAGGACCTGCCAGGGATCAACGGGGTGCTGCTGGTCAAGATGCTGCGGCGTGAGCACGCCTGGGCCGCCGTGCCGATGATCTTCACTTCGCCTGCTCCCGATCGGATCCGGAACAAGTTCGAGCAGATTTCGATCCTGCTTGTCCAGGGTCGTCCTTTGCGGCCGGGAAGCCTCCTGCAGGCACTCAAGCAGATCTACTTGGGTGGCAAATCTCCGGAGGAGAGCAAGCCCAGGCGGCGTCTCAGTCGAGTTCTGGTCGCCGAGGACAATCCGGTCAACCAGATGCTGATCGAGGCATTTCTCCGAGACTATGCCGAGACGGTCGATCTTGCCGGAAACGGCAAGGAGGCCGTGGCCTTTTGCGAGACGGCTCCATACGAAGCCATCTTCATGGACTGCCAGATGCCGGTGATGGACGGCTATGAGGCGACGCGGCAGATCCGCAGCCTTGAGTCTAAGCTGCAGCGGACGAGGGCGCCGATCATCGCGATCACCGCCAACGCCATGCCGGGAGATCGCGAGCAATGCCTAGCCGCGGGGATGGATGAGCATATCTGCAAGCCTTTGACCGGCAAGATCTTGCAGAATCTTTTTCAGCGTCTCTTCGATCTCTTTCCGGGGGCTTCGAGCTCTCCGGAGATGACGGGCGGTGAAGATCTGTCGCGGCAGGCTCTGATGACTTTCAGGGAGGAGGCGGAAAAGGCGTCCGACAGTTTCGAGCGCGGCGATCTCAAAGCTGTCGCGGCATCGGCGCATAAGCTCAAGTCTTCTTCGGCCTGGCTCGAGTTCGGGGAGCTGGCTAGGCTTTCGAAGGACTTGGAGCTGGCGGCCAAGGCAGGCGGCCGCAGCGTCGTCGCCACCTTGCTGCCGCAGTGGGTCGCTGCGGTGAATTCAGCCTGCGTGGAGCTGAAGACCCGCCTGTCCTGAGCTTCAGCCTAAAAACCGCAGTAGAGCAGCGAACCGGGTTGAAAGGTTGAAACGCAAACAATTGAACAAGAATACCAAGGAATGATTTGTGCTGCCAGAAAGACTTGAGGGTCCTGAACTTTGCCAAGAGTCCTTCGGATATCATAACCTATTGCTGTTGTAGCTAAACCTTCCTTCCAACCTTTCGCTGCGGTTTTTAGGTTGAAAGGTTGAAGCTCAAGGCATTGAACAACAAAAGTCAGCGACTATTTGACGCGGACAGGAGAGCTTTCCCATTAGAGGTCATTCCGACGGAACAGCGAATGAGCTAAGCTATTGCTGTTGCGGCTAATCCTTCCAAGCTTTCAAGCATCCAACCTTTCAACTGCGGTATTTAGGTTCAGCTCAGGGATGCGAGCAGGGAGTTCATGTCGCCGGGCATCGGCGCTTCGAACTGCAGAAGCTCCTGGCTGGAAGGATGGCGGAAGCTCAGGCTGCCGCAATGCAAGGCTTGGCGCCGCAGACGCAGGAGGTCGCGGTCTTCAGGGCTCAAGGCGTCGTCGATGAAACGGACGAAGCAGCCTTCGTCAAGACCGTAGATCTTGTCGCCTGCGAGGGGCAGCCCGATGGCCTTCAAGGTGGCGCGGATCTGATGTGTCCTCCCGGTGTGCAGAGTGCAGCGGAGATGGGTGATCGCGCCGCGGCGCGCTGCGACGGCGAATTCGGTGCGTGCGCCGAGCTTGCCGAGGGCGAGATAGTCCGCTTCTTCGGTGAAGACGAACTTCTTGCGGACCGGTCCGCTGGTGCCGGCGGCGATGCGGCCGGAGGCGTCGTAACGATCCCAGGCCGGGGAGCCTTCAACCAGGGCGTCGTAGATCTTGCCGATCTGGCGGCGTTCCATCTGCCGTCCGAGTCGGGAGGCGGCGACGCCGTGACGGGCGATCAGGACCAGTCCTGATGTCTCGCGGTCGAGCCGGGTGAGGATGTGATGCGGGCCGATTCGCCGTGCGAGATGATGCCAGAGGGTGTTTTTGAAGAAGGCTCCGGCGGGATGTACGGGAAGGTCGCCGGTCTTGTCGACCACCAAGATGTCATCGTCTTCGTGGACGACGCGGAAGTCGAGATCGACCGGGGGTTCCGGGACGTCTTCGAGGTCGAGGGAGAGGATGTCGCCGGTCTGCAGGATCTGATCGGGAGTGGCGGGGGAGCCGTTGACCTTCGAGATCCGGGTCGCCAGCGCTTCGAGCCAGCGTTCGCGCGGCCAGTAGGTGAAGCGGCTGCAGAGGAATTCGATCAGCGGGCGGGCTTCGCCGCTGTACTGGCTGCGGATGTAGCGGAGCGAATCGGGGTTGAATTCCATTTCAGCCTTCCAGGCGCAGGGTGGCGGCGAGGCGGCGGCGCAGTTCGGGACTGCGCCAGGGCGCCAGTTCGAGATTGCGGAGGAAGCGTCTGCGGTCTTTGCCGGCCTTGGCGGCATCGAGCGGCGCGGCCTGGAATTGCAGCGAGTCGAGATCGATCCAGCTCAGCTTTCCTTGCGGCGAGACGAGGAAGTTCTGAGCCTTGCAGTCGCCGTGGACACCGCCGATCGATGCGAGGTCGAGAATCAGCCTTGCCGCTTGCATGAGCAGGTCTTCGAGGGCTTCATCGGGGAGCCCTGCGTCGGTGATCAGGCTGAGGAGATCGCGGCCCTCCTGGTAGCGAGTGACTATCCACGAAGTGCCGCGCCAGGGGCCGAGGCGGTTTTCGATCAAGGCCAGGGCCTCGGGGTTCGGAAGTCCCTGGTCGGCGAGGAGGAAGGAGCCGGCCCAGGAGCGTGCGCCGCGGCCGGGGACGAAGCCTTTGAGCAAGGCCCCGGGCCACTCGAGGTTGTAGCGTTTCACCACCACCTGGCCTACGCTGTCCAGGGGAAGGGTCCAGACGGTGCAGGTCCGTCCATCCTTGAGCACTCGGCTGCCGGGCAGGTGCAGGGAGGCGTCGGGATCGGCGAGGAGCTCCTGCAAGGCCAGGCAGTCGGCGGCGGGCGCGAAGAGGCAGCGTGCCGAGCCGATGCAGCTGCTTTCGACCGCGGTGCAGGAGCGGAAGACCTTGCGGCGCAGCCGGCGGATGCGCTCGAATCGCGCCCGGGCGGCGGCGAGACGCAAAGCCTCGGGCTGGTCGAAGGCGCTGAGATCGGGCTGGAAGCCGGCGGGGAATTGAGCCAGCAGCATCGCCATTGAGGCGGTGGCGTCGACAAGCGGACGTACCGCGTCGCCGTCGATCAGGTGTAGGCCTTGGTCTCCGACGATGAAATTGCCAAAGTGGCAATCGCGGTGATCGAGGCCGGAGGAGTGGAGTTTGCGGAAGATGGCGAGAGTCTCCTCGGCGAGCCGGGCCCTGCCGCTGGCATCGGCTTCAGAGAAGGCTTCGGCGAGGCTGCGGGCGCCGGGAATTGCGGCCAGCACCAGCAGGCTGCCTGATTGTCCGTCGGGGCTTTCGCATCTGGTGTTGCGGGAGAGGATGAGCGGGGCGGCGATGCCGGCCTGATGCAGACGGCGCAGACCTTCCTCCTCGGCTTCGAGATCACGGCAGGCATTCCTTCCGAGGTAGAATTTGGCGAAGGCTGGCTCCCCCGCCCAGAGACCGCTCCAGACTTGGCGGCGATGTGGAAGAAGACGGACGCACTCATGCGGCTGGAATTGAAAGGTCATCTTTTGGCAGTTGAAAAGGTGGGCGGTTGTAAGGAGGCGGAGAGCTGCGCTTTTCCGGGAATGGCGTTCGGCTGGGAGGAACCAGTGGGCTGCGATCATTCCTCGGAAAGCAGGCCTCCGCCCTGGATGTTGGCGCTTTCCATCCAGGTGTTGCTGCCGAGCTCGTCGAGGATGGTGCTGATCTCGTTGATCACCTCTTCCCAGGTCAGGTAGCGTTCGTCGGCGGTCTTGGCCATCATTTTCCGGAAGAGCGCGTCGGTCCTTTCGGTGACCGCGGCTCCTGATTCCAACAGGCTGGGCACCGGCTCGGTGAGGGCCTTGTCGACCACGACATCGGTGTCGAGGTCGAAATAAGGCACCTGCCCGGTGAGGGCCTGGTAGAAGGAGGCGGCGAGTGAGTACATGTCGCTGCGGTAGTCGAGGAGATCGGTCTGGACGAATCGCATCGGGTCCATGAAGAAGGGAGTGCCGAAGGCGACGCCCGTCGCCTGGGTCTGGTCCCAGGTCCGGGCCATACCCCAGTCGACCAGACCGGTAAAGCCGTTGTCGCAGAGCATGATGTTGGCGGGTTTGATGTCGAAATGGAGGAGTCCGAAGTTGCGCCAGACGTGATTGAGGCCGTTGGCGACCTGAGCCATCATGTTCAGGACGAGGTCCTCGTTGAGGGCGGATTCCCGGATCAGCAGGCGGTCGATCGACTCGCCTTCGAAATAGGTCATCGCGGTGTAGCGGTAGCCGCGGTCCTGCTGGTGGGCGATGAGGCGAGGCAGGGAGGGGTGGGTGAAGACGCGGAGGACTTCCGCCTCCTGGTCGAAGAGCTTGATCGATTCCTGGCCGAGGGAGGAGTTCAGGACCTTGAGGGCGCAGACCCGTCCGCTCTTTCCAGAGCGGGCGTAATACACTTCGCCCATCGAGCCCTTCGCCACCCAGCCGTCGATCTGGAAGTGGCCGAGCCGTTCTCCGACATGGAAGGATGGGCTGGGGCAGATCAGGCCGGCCTTGCAGTGAGGGCAGACCATGCCGAATCCGTATTGAGGGTGCGAGACGCGCAGCTTCTTGCCGCAGTCTTCGCAGTGGAAGATCATGTAAAGGTCCTTCTGCTTCTCCACCGGTTGCGCGGGCGGATAGAAGAGCTTGTGGATCTCGAGATGGCTCATGGCTGCTCCTTTTGCGAGGCCGCATGGACCTCCCTCTCGGCGATCAGTTCCGGCACTCGGGCGGCGGCTGCTTCCAGGCTAGGATGCTCTTCCAGTCGCCAGTACTCGCCTTTCGATTCCAAGGTGACGCGCCAGAGGCCGAGGTGTTGACGGACCCAGCCGAGACGCTCGCCGTCCCGCAGGACTTCGTACAGCTCCGGCTTTTTCACGGAGGCCCGGGTTTCCCACTTGTGTTCAGCCATGTCTGGAATCTCCTCGATCCCGCAACATAGTGGGCAAATCACAGCTTTCCAAAAGTCTGGACGGCTTTCCATTGCAAAAGCCTCGCCGCCGGCGCGTCAGACTTCAGGTGCCCAGCCCATCTTTTCCCAGGAGAGAACATGCCAGAGAATCCCCTCGAAGACCTGCAGAATGAAGTCAAGAAAAACGCGGCCTTCGCCAACGCCGTCCGTGCTGAGATCGGCAAGGTCGTCTGCGGCCAGGAACGCCTGGTCGACCGGCTGCTCATAGCTCTGATCACCAACGGCCATCTCCTGGTCGAGGGCGTCCCCGGCTTGGCCAAGACCCTCGCCATCTCCACCCTCGCCCGCTGCCTCGGTGCCGAGGCAGGAAGGGTCCAGTTCACTCCCGATCTGCTGCCGGCCGACATCGTTGGAACCCAGGTCTACGACCCCCGCAGCCAGACCTTCTCGGTCAAGCGTGGTCCGGTCTTCTGCAATCTGCTCCTCGCCGATGAGATCAACCGCGCGCCCGCCAAGGTGCAGTCGGCCCTTCTCGAAGCGATGGCCGAGCGTCAGGTCACGCTTGCGGGTGAATCGCTCCGCCTGCCGGATCCCTTCCTCGTCATGGCGACCCAGAATCCCCTCGACCAGGAAGGCACCTATCCCCTTCCGGAAGCCCAGATGGACCGCTTCATGCTCAAGGTCGTGATCAGCTATCCGCTTCGCGGCGACGAGCGGGAAATGCTCAGCCGCATGGGACATCCCGTCGAACGGCCCAAGGCCGTCGCCGTCGCCAGTCTTGAAGATGTGCTCGCCGCCCGCGCCTGCGTCGATCGCATCTACATGGACCCGCGCATCGCCGAATACATTCTCGACCTGGTGATCGCCACCCGCCCGGCCTGTCGCTCCGAACTTTCCGAGCTGCAGAAGAACGCCAAGCTCGACAAGCTCGACACTTTGATCTCCTGCGGCGCCTCGCCCAGAGCCACCCTCGCTCTCGCTCTCGCCGCCAAGGCCCACGCCTTCCTCCGTGGACGCGCCCATGTCATCCCCCAGGATGTCAAGGAGATGGCGCCTGACGTGCTCCGCCATCGCATCGGTCTGACCTATGAGGCGGAGGCCGAAGGCCTCGACTCCGCCGCCTTGATCGAACGCATCCTCAGCCAGCTCGCCACGCCCTGAACCTTTCACCCTCAGAACCTAGCCCATGATTACCCAAGAGATCTTCGCCGCCGTCCGCCGCCTCGAGATCCGCGCCCGCCGCAGCGTCGATTCGCTCAGCGCCGGCGCCTACGCCTCGCACTTCCGCGGACGGGGCATGGAGTTCTCCGAGGTCCGCGAATACGCCGAGGGAGATGAGGTCCGCTCAATCGACTGGAACGTCACGGCTCGCACCGGTGTGCCCCATGTCAAGATCTTCACAGAGGAGAGGGAGCTGAGGATCCACATTCTCGCCGACATCTCGGGTTCGTCGGAATTCGGCTCGGTCCGGCGCCGTCGTGCTCTTGCGGCCGAGGTCGGCGCCGTGCTTGCTCTTTGCGCCAGCCGCAACAGGGATCGCGTCGCCCTCACTCTTTTCAGCGACCGCGAGGAACTTCATCTGCCTTATGCCAGAGGCCGCTCGCAAGGCTTGCGCATCGCCCGCGAACTCCTCGCATTCCAGCCGCAATCGAAACGCAGCGGCATCGGCAGGGCCCTCAAGGAACTGATGCGCGCCGAACGCCGCCGCGAAATCGTCTTCCTCCTCTCCGATCTGATGGATGAAGGATGGCTGGACTGCCTCCGTAACGTCGCCGCCAAACATGAAATCACGGTTCTGCATCTGCTCGATCCATTCGAACTCAAGGCGTCGACGTCACTCCCCCGGGTTAGCGTTCGCGATGCCGAAACCGGCGAACTCGCAGAGCTGCGGGGCGATGGCAGCCTCTCGACCCGGCAATGGGCTGAGCGCACCCGTGAAGACTGCCTCCAGGCCGGAGCCCAGTACGCTCGCCTCTCCACTCAGGGAGACTGGCTGCCGGAACTCAGCCGCTGCCTGGGCTCGTGAGATGAGGGGGACGAGTCCAGCATTCCTTTCTCCGCTCTTCGAGGTCGAGCGATGAACAGTCCCGATCCTGATTGCCTGCATTGCCGGCATCATTTCGTCACTTACGAACCCGCTTGTCCGCGCGGTTGCCGCCTGTTCGGCATCAAATCGACGGAGCTGCCTTGCCGAGTCGTCCGGGCCGCCTCGGGCGAGGCTTGTCCGGCCTTTGCTCCGCGCGTCCGTCCCGATGCTTCTTCTTCGAAGCCGCCGGAAAGCGGTCAGGGAGGTCGGCGATGGGAGGCCTGAATCCGCTTCTGGTCATCGGTTGCGGTTACAGTGGCCGCGCCATCCGAAAACTCGTGCCCGGCGCCATCGGCACCAGTCTTCCCGGAGACTGCCGGGAGGACGAGATCCCCTTCCGGCTGGATCTCACCGGCGACTGGAGCTTTCTGCCGGAGTCTGATAGACTGCTGGTCACTTGCAAGATCGACGACGAAGCTCTGGCTCAACGCATCCGCGACGAGATGCTTCCCCGCTTCCGTCGCAGCCTCTTTCTTTCCAGTGCCGCGTCGCTGCGCTGCCAGGAGGCGAGGCTTGATGAAAGCAGTGGTCCTGCCGAATCTCCCCGCGGGCGGGCTGAAGCGATTCTGTCGCCGGTGGCGCCGCTGCTCGCCCTCGGGCTTATCACCGGTCCGGGGCGCGAGCCGGAAAAATGGCTCCGGCAAGGGCGTGTCGCCAGTCGGCACAAGCTGGTCAATTTCATCCCGGTCGAGCAATTGGCTCGGATCGCGCTGCGGATCCTTGATCATCCTGAAGATCCGCGAGGCTGGATCTTGTGCTCCGACGGACGTCCCCGAACCTGGGGCGATGTCGCCGTCGAGCTTGGACTTGAACCGCCGCCTGACCAGCCGCCGCAACGCGACAGCCGCGCCTTTAAGCTAGATCGCCTGTGGCGCTTGCTTGACGGTTGTGGCGCTTCCGGACCGGGTCAATAATGCGGTGGCTTCTGGTTGCCGGTCTCAAGTGAAGACAGCGACTGATGCTGCAGCTGGCGGAATTTCTTCTCGAGAAGATCCAAGGCCTGCTGCTGGGAATAGACCAGTTGATTCAGCTGTTCGAGCTGGTGATCCTGCATCGCTGCCAGGCCTTCGAGCTTGATCAGGCGTTTTTCCAGTTCTTCGTGCATGTCGCGGCTTCTGGCTTTGTTGCTCATTTGGAAGGTTTCAGCGGCGGCCGCTGTCGAGGGGCTTGGAGTCCTGGGGCGCCTTCTTTTTCGCCTCGAGGAATTCGTGGAGCTGATTCAGACGTTCCGCGGCTTCAAGCCAGCTGCCTTCGGCGATTTTCACCGGGGCCTTGCCTGAGCGGAAATAAAGTTCAGGCAGGGATTTTTCCAGCGGCATGTAGGCGGCGAAGTCCTCGTCAGCCGCGGCCACGACAGGATGCGAAGGGACGAAGGAGACTGGATTCTTGGGCTTCATCGAAAGCAGGATCTCATCGACCAGGACGCTTGGCTCTGGGGCGGGCGAGCCGACAGAGAAGACGCCTTCGGTGGGCAGGGTCTTGACCTTGAAGTTGAAGTTGTCCTGCAGCTTTCCGTTGATATAGAGGCGGAGTTCCTTGCCATCGGCTTCGATGCAGAGGTGGTAGTAAGTGTGGGGGAAGCCGGGCTCGGTGCGTACCAGCAGGGCTTTGCTGGCGGTGAGGATGCCGGCAGGCGGATAGCTGGCGTAGACAGTGCCGGATTTGTTGATCCCGAGGCTGAAGCCGTCAATGCTTGCCAGCAAGCATTCACTGCTGGGAAGGCCGTCGAGCGCGACCCAGGCTTCGAGCCGGAAACCTTTGTCGGTGATGCTTTCCTTGGTCGCCGCATCAAGCGGCTGTTTGTGGTGGAAGTCCAGGCGCGCGAGGGCTTTCTTGGGATTTTGCGGCAGCGCCTGGACCGGAGGCAGCTTGGGTTTTTCGGGCGGTGCGAGCTTTAGTGGAGGCGGGACGCCGGCGGGAAGCGCCGCTTTCTGGCCTTGCGGCAGGGGCGGCTTGTCCGAAGACGAAAGCTTGGCAATGCCGATCGCCAGGACGGCGACGAAGACCAGGGCGGCGACGCCGAAGCCGATCAAGGGAAGCAGCTTTTTGAATTTGTCGCCGGGAGCGGCACTAGCCTTGTCGAAGACGAATTCCCCCTTGAAGCGGACGCTGCCGTCATCCTGCACCTGGGCCTGGGCACCGGGGACGGTTTTCGGCCGGGCTTCCGGATTCGGGCTCGGGTGGGCCTGGGATTTCTGGGTGGCGCTGAGATCGACTTTGAAGGCATGCTCGCCAGCCGGGGCTTCGTCTTGCGGCGCCGAGTGTTGAGGAGCGCTTATTTTAGCCGTGAGGTAGGGGTCTTCCGCTGGGGGGGGGGGCGGCGGGAGGTCGACTGTGGTGCGCTCCGGTAGCGACGCGGCGGGAGAGGAGTAGGGCGCAGGCGCAGGCGCAGGCGCAGGCGCAGGCGCAGCGGGAGGAGAAAGCGGCGAGGCGCCAAGTTTATGAGCGTAGACCTGAGGCGTTACCTTGCTAGTCGCATAGATGTCCACGGCTTCGGTGGGCGCGGCAGGCTTCAGCAGGCCCGGGGCAGCCTGTTGCGGCGCGCCATCGAGGTTTTTCTTTCGGATCCCGCCCGATTGCAGGCCCGGGATCGGCGCGAGCTGCTCGGCTGGCATCTGCAGCGGAGGTGGCGGGGCTGCTGGGGTGCCGAGACCAGAGGACATGGGGGCTTTCAACAGACTGGGTGCCCCCGGAGCCGGAGCCGCACCAGGAGCCTTGAGTTGCGGAGCTTGTAAAGTCGGAGCTGACAGAGACGGTGCTTGCAGAGGCGGTGCTTGCAGAGGCGGTGCTTGCAGAGGCGGTGCTTGTAGAGGCGTAGGCGGGTTTCCGTCGCCGTTGTCGGAGCGGGGGCGTAAACCAGGCTTCAAGGAGAAGCCTGTCTTTGCGGGAATGGCAGCCATGGCCCGGACACGCAACTCGAGCTCGGAGCCGGGTAGTGCAAGCACCTGCTCTTGATCAAATGGAGAGATGCTTTTTAGTGCCTTTTCAATCTGCTCCGGGGTCAGCGTGGTCTCGGTTTCAAGACGTTTCTTGAGCTGCTCCATGGAAGACTCCTGTGATCCTGTTCCTCACCAGTATAGACTCATCCGCTGCAGAGTGCGAGATTCGCCAAAAAATTCTTGTCGTTTCGCCGCAGGACGAGGGCCGAAGCCCGCGGCTTCTGGGAAATCTTCATCGGGGAGGAATTTTCCTCGTGCAAGACCTGGTTCTTGGTCCTGAATCGGAAAAATGTAATCAAGAAAGATGGGAAGGTATTTCCGTTCTGTGTTCTTCTTTGGGGGTTTTCCTTGTTTTATAAAATTTATTATCTTTCTTATTAAGAATGATTTAAGATGATTATTCTGGTTTTTTTTGAGGTCTTGGCATTGCCTCTGCATGAGGAGAAATCGCCGATACGGCCAAACCAGGAGAACCTGAAAATGAACGGAAACAAAAACATCGATTTCGCCTCGAGTACGGCGATGGAGATCCGCCCTGGATCGAATTCGCAAGTGGTCGCGGTGGAGAATGAGGCGGTTTTCACTTTCGAAAGCGGTTTGCCCGCTTTTGACGACGCCCGGGAATTCGTCTTCGTCTTTGATGCGAAGATCAAACCCTTCCTCTACATGCGCTGCATCAATCGCGAAGGCTTGAATTTCGTCTGCGTCGATCCCTTCGTGATCAAACCGGGATTCAGCATCACCCTGCCGGAATCCTGCACCGAAGAGCTCGGTCTCAAAAACGCCGAAGACTGCTTGATTCTCGCGGTCGTCACCGTCCATCCGGACATGACCAAGACCACTGCCAACCTGATCGGTCCGATCGTCATCAACCTGCGCAGCCGCAAGGGCATGCAAGTGGTGCTTGAAGACGTCGACATCGGTCTGGTCCGCTACAACGTCTGGAACGGCATCGAAGAGATTGCCCGCCAGGAGCAGATCAGCAGTCAATCGGCGATGTGAATGAATTTGCGGAAGGCACTTGCCGACGTCTGTGGATGGATCCACATGAAAGGCGTCGAGGCCGCAGCCTGATGTCGCCGGAGGCGAATCGATTGGGGAGTGCCGGGTGGAATTAAGAATTAAGAATTGGAGCGACGAGCAAGGAGCTAGGCAGCTCATTCGTAATTCGTAATTGCTTTAGATGCTCATGGTCCGGCTGAGGCTTTGTCTCGGAGCGATTTGCAGCTTGATCTCAGATGGCGGTTTGAACGTCGCGAGAGTCTGCTGGGCGAGGTCGAGGACCAGGCCCGGATCGTTGCATTCATCGGAAAGATGGGCGAAGCAGATTTCTTGGATCTTGCCGTTTTGCAGGAGTTCAGCCACAAGCTTCATCGTGTCGACGTTGTCGAGATGGCCGTGCTGACCCAGAATCCTTTGTTTGAGCTTCCAGTCGCGAGGGCTGTCGAGAAGCTTCTTGCGGTCGTAGTTGGCCTCGATGAGAAGGCTGTCGCATGCCAGGAGTTTTTGCCGGACCAGTTGCGTGACATGGCCGAAATCGGTGGCGACGCCGACGCGGCCGCGACCTGAGCTGAAGCAGAAGGCGACAGTGTCGACTCCGTCATGCGGAATGGAAAAGGGTTCGACCAAGATGCCTCCCACCTCGAAGTTGTTGCCGTTCTGGAAGATGTGGGCTTCGATTTCGCGTCCGGCGAGGCGTTTTTTGCTCATCGCCAAGGTGCCGGCGTTGAGGTAGACGGGGACTTTCAAGGCGCCGGCGACGATGCCGAGGGTGCCGACATGGTCGGCGTGTTCATGGGTGACGACGATGCCGGCGATCAGGTCTTCTGCAATCTCCAATTCCGCGAGCCCTGCGCGGACATGTTTCAACGCCAGGCCGCAGTCAACCAACAGCGTGCCTTGCGGTGAACGCACCACGGTGCAATTGCCGCTTGAGCCGCTGGCGAGTGAGGTGACCTGGAGAGACAAGGGGAACCTAAGAGTTAAGAGTTAAGAATTAAGAGTTAAGAGTTAAGAGTTAAGAGTTAAGGAAGAGCTTTAGCAGAGAACCAAGGTTGAAAGGCGAAATCTGCTGCAGCTCAATTCTTAATTCGTAATTCTTAACTCTTCACCGCGCAGATGGTGATGTCGTAGCCCTTGCGTTTGCCGTCGCGGGTCTGGAAGCCGATTTCCTGGGCCGAGGCGGCGAGGCGCTGGCCGTGTTTGGAGACCATGACCAGGAAGCCGCCGGGCTTGAGGAGCTCTTTGGCGGTGACGAGAAAGCGGTCACCGATGCGCTGGCCGGCGTAATAAGGCGGGTTGGCGACGATCAGATCGTAGCCCTTGGGGTCGCGGAATTCGTCGTCCTGGATGGCGCTGCAGCGCTCCAAGCCGTTAAGCGTGATGTTGCGGCGGGCGCAATCGACGGCACGGGCGTGGGAGTCGACCATCACCACTTCGACCTTGAGACTGTCGCGGCGTGCTTTTTCGGCGAGGATGAGACCGACGAGGCCGGCACCGCAGCCGAGGTCGAGGATGCGGTCGTGGTCGCGAAGTTCGCAGGATTCGGCGAGGGCGATGCCTCCGAGGTCGACGCGGGCGTGGCAGAAGACGCCGGGGCGGGAGACCATTTTCAATTGGGCGTCGCGGCTGTCGACATCGTAAGGAGCGAGGCGCTCGGTCCATTTGCAGCGGCCGGCTTCGGTGACGCCGCGGAAGAGGACGGCTTCGGCGGAGCGGTCGATGACGGCGCCCTTGGCGAAGTATTCGTTCATTTTGTTGACCAGATCTTTGGCGCGGGCCTTGTCCATCGAGATGAGGACGATGGAGCCTTCGGGGAGGACCTGGGCGGCGCGTTCGACGGTGTCGAGGAAGAGGAGGCGGTCGAAATTGCCGTCGGAGGAGAAGAGGAAGGTGTCGCAGCCGTTGTTTTCCGGCATGTCGGCGAGGCAGGCGACCTGTATGTTCTTGAAGGGTTCGAGTTTGCGCAGGCCGGCTTTGTAGTCGTGCATATCTGGCTCGACCGCAAGGATCTTGGACTTCGGAGCGAAGCAGGCGGCGGCGCCGGCGAGGAGAGGAGCGTTGCCGCCGAAGGGAATGAGGTAGCCCTTGCGCTCGGACGGAAGATGTTGCAGCAGGAGGCTGTCGGTGGGGCGGATGAAGCGCAGTCCGCTGACCTGGAAGCGGAGGCCTTCCGGGCCGCGCGGGGTGAATTCGCGGCCGTTGCCGGCGAAGGGGACGGGGATGACTTGCATGGGATCGGGGCCTTGGGTTTTTGAATCGGCTGAAGGTAATGGAGCTTGTCGCAAAGTCGCCTCCCCGGGTTCTCATTTTGCTTGAAACTGAGAAGAGGCGCTGTCATGCATTCTCCGCATCTCTGAGTATCTTGCGGAGTTCATCAAACTTTCAGATCCCAAGGAGTGCGGATGCGAGGCGAGCTTTTTCTGGCGTGGCGATATCTCAAGCCCAAGGCTTCGGTGTTGTCGGTGATTACCTGGCTGTCGCTGCTCGGTCCGGTCCTTGGGGTCGGAGTCTTGCTGGTGGTGACCAGCGTCATGAACGGCTTTCCACGCGAATTCCAGAAGAAGCTGATCGAATTCGAGTCGCACATCACGGTGCGCAACAAGGATGGCAATTTCGACAACCCCGAGCCGATCATGAAGCACCTCAATCAGCGCTATGGACTGATAGCTTCTCCCTTCACCGAGTTGCCGGTGTTCCATACCTCCGAACGTCGAAACGGCGAAGTCCTGACATTTCTTGCCAAGGGTATCGATCCGGTCCATGACCAGAAGGTCAGCCGGCTCAGTCATTCGATCATCGACGCAGTGCCTGGTCTTCCCAAGAACCAATACCGTTTGGAGTCGAAAGACGTCCTGGTGGGAGTCGGGCTTGCCCGCAAGCTGCATCTCAGAGCGGGGCACACCCTCGTCCTGCATTCCCCCAACCGCTACGCCTCGATGATGACAGAAGAGGGCGAATCGAAAAAAATCTCGACCCAGCCGGCGCGTGAGTTCCTCGTCTCCGGCATCTTCGAATTCGGCCTCAGCGAGATTGACGATAATCTGGTCTTCCTGCACATCGACAGCGCCAACGACATGCTGGGGATGGAGTGGGGTGCTGCCCAGGGCATGGATCTGAACGTGCCGCAGCCCGAGAAGGCGCTGGCCTTCTGCGAAAACACCTTGAGCGCCGACCCGGTGCTGAATCAGTATTGGTGCCAGTTCATCCCCTGGCAGCTGAAGCGCAAGGCCTTCTTCGACATGGTCGCCAAGGAGAAGAGCATGATGAGCCTCTGCCTCTTCTTCATCATGGGAGGTGCCGCCATCGGCGTCGCGGCCTGCCTCTTCACCCTGGTTCTGCAGAAGACCCGCGAGATCGGCATTCTCAAGGCGGTCGGGGTGTCGCCGGCCTCGATCCTGGTGATCTTCTCGGGACAGGGTTGCGTCATCGGCGTCCTCGGATCGCTTCTCGGGTTCGTCGGGGGGCTCACCGTCCTGCGTTTCCGGGAGCAGGTGGTGCAATTCCTCGGCAATTGGAACCAGCAGTTCTACTTCCTCAAGGAGGTGCCTTGCTACGTCGATCCTTTTGATGTCGGCATGATCCTCGGCGGCTCGATCGTCATCTGTCTCTTCTCATCTCTCCTTCCAGCTCTCGTCGCGGTCGCTGTCGACCCGGTGAAAGCTCTCAACGCCAACGATTAATCCGGCTCGACCATGAATGCATTGGAAATTCGCAACCTGAGCAAATCCTATGTCTCTCCGGAGATCGGCAAGTTCAAAGTCCTCGACGAGGTCAGCCTGGTCGTGCCGCAAGGCCATTGGGTGATGCTCTTCGGCGGTTCGGGATCCGGCAAGTCGACGCTGCTTCACCTCGCCGGGCTGCTCGATCATCCCGACCAGGGACGGATCTTCATGAATGAACGAGAGGTCACACGGTGCGGCGCTCTGGCCGCCGCCGATCTCCGCCGCCGCTACATCGGCTTCATCTTCCAAAGCTTCCAATTGATGCCCGAACTTACTGCAGAGGAGAACGTCGCACTTCCCGGCCTCTTCGGCAGTGCCTCGACCGATGCCGTGCGCCGCCGCGCCCGCGAGCTCCTCGACCAGGTCGGGCTCTCCCACCGCCTCTCCCACCGCCCCGGCTCCCTCTCCGGCGGCGAACAGCAGCGCGTCGCTCTCGCCCGCGCCTTGATCAACGATCCGAAACTCATCCTCGCCGATGAACCGACCGGCAACCTCGACCCCGATACCGCGGCGCAGATCATTGCTAATTTTGATCTCCTTTGTCGTCAACAAGGCCGCAGCCTCCTGATGGTCTCGCACAATCATGGTCTCGCTTCTCACGCAGACTCGGTTCTGTATCTGCGCAAAGGCTGTCTGGTGGAGAACGAACAGCAAGCTCGCCACGGCGTAATCACACCGCAAGCCTGAGTAGAACTATGGATCTCCTTTCCCCCCGCACTGACGAAGACTGGATGCGCCTCGCCCTCCGCCAGGCGGAGAAGGCCGCTGACGCCGGCGAGGTGCCGATCGGCGCCATCATCGTTTTTGAGGGCTCGGTGATCGCCCGTTCCTGCAACCAGGTCGAAACCCTCAAGGATGCCACCGCCCACGCCGAAATCCTCGCCTTGACCCAGGCGGCGGCCAAGCTGGGGCGTTGGCGTCTCAACGGCTGCACTCTCTATGTCACCAAGGAGCCCTGCCCGATGTGCGCCGGCGCTCTCGCCAACGCCCGGGTCGACCGCGTGGTCTTCGGGGTTCCCGACGCCAAGGCCGGCGGCTGCGGTGGCTTTTTTGCCATTCATCAATGTGCCGGCCTGTTGCACAGCTATCCGGTCTTGGGCGGCGTTCTCGAAGAAGAGAGCCTCGCCGTCATCCAGGACTTTTTCCGCCGGCGCCGAGCCGAACAGAAGGAATTGAAGCGACAAGGGGAATTCAAAATTCCAGATTCAAAATTCAACATCAACGAAACAAAATCAAAGAATTAAAATTCAATACACCCCAACCTTTCAACCTTTCAACCCACGAGCTCAACATGACTGATCTGAAATCCTCCGACTTCATTGCCAAGATCTTCGGCTTGAGTTTGATTGTGCTGCTGCTGGGCGGCTGCCTTTACTTGCTGCGCCCCTTTCTGCCCGCCTTCATCTGGGCGGCGCTGATCGTCACCGCCACTTGGCCGCTGAAGGAGAAGCTCGACGCCCGATTCCCGAGCAAGCCCTGGTTCGGAACGGCAGTCCTGGTCAGCGGCATGGCCTTGATCCTGATCATCCCCTGCCTTTTGACCATCGGGGCCATTGCGATGAATTACGAAACCATCGTCGAGTGGTTCCGCAACGTCAAGACCATGGAGATCCCCCTGCCGCCGGACTGGCTGGAAAAAATCCCCGGTGCCGGCAACAAGCTGAAGGAGTACTGGATGCAGGCCCATGCGGACCGCGGCCAGGAACTGATTCAGAAAGTCACCCCCTACGCCACCGGTCTGGTGAAGTGGCTGGGGAGCAGTCTCGGCGGCATCGGTCTTATCGTGCTGCATCTTCTTTTGACCCTGGTGATCAGCTCCATCCTCTATTCGCACGGCAAGGTCTGCGCCAAGGGCAGCGTCGCCTTTTTCCGGCGTCTCGCCGGCGATCGCGGCGACCACTGCCTGCAGCTCGCCGCCAAGGCGGTCCGCGGCGTCGCCCTCGGCGTCGTCCTCACCGCCCTCTGCCAGACCTTGATGGCCAGCATCGGCCTTGCCATCATCCAGGTCGACCTCACAGTCGGGCTGATCCTTTCCGGGCTGATCTTCATGCTCTGCATCGCCCAGATCGGCCCTGGCCTCGTCCTCATTCCGGTGTGCATCTGGATGTTCGTCAAGGGCGATCAGCACATCGCCTTCTCCGTGGTGATGAGCGTCTGGTTCGGCGTCGTCATGCTGATCGACAACTTCCTCCGTCCCTGGTTGATCAACCGCGAAGCCAACATGCCGCTGATCATGGTCTTCCCCGGGGTCATCGGCGGCCTCTTCGCCTTCGGCATCATCGGCCTCTTCATCGGCCCGGTACTCCTCGCCGTCACCTGGACCTTGCTGCGCGACTGGACCCTCGGTACCCCGAGCAAGGCTCCGGAGTCGGCTTGATCGTCAGAGACTCCCGGGTGCTCCTCGAGTTTCGAGCTAGATTGAGGGCACAAGGGAAAAGAACATGCCTCAAATCCGCCGCCACCTTCCTTTCATCGCCTTGATCCTGGCGATCACCGCGTGCTCGGCCTTGCTGCAGTGGTGGATGACGGAAGCGGATCGCAAGCCCTTCGAGACCGGCGGGCGCCCCGGGGGGGATTTCAACCTCGCCTCTTCGCTGAGCATCGTCGACCTGAAGCTGCGCGACCTCAGCCTGGAGCAGTCGGCTGCGATCAGGGCGGCTTTTGAACTCGACCGGGCGCACCCTGACATCACCGTGATCGGAATCGACGACCAGACCCTCGAGGCCGAAGGCGGGACCTTCGGGATGAAATGGGCCTTGAGGAAGCCCTACGCCGAGCAGCTCATCCTGATGCAAAAGCACTTTCCTCCCAGTGTCATTGCTTATGACATCATCTTCAAGGATGTCCGGGGCGAGCGTGAACGCGAGAGCAATCCCGACGGCGTCGCCATCGATCCCGAGAAGGTCGCCGGTCTGGGCAAGGCTCTGGGGGCGGCGGCGGAGAGCAACGAGATCAGCGATCAGCATCTGATTGATCTCAGTACCTACATCGGAGAGCAGGGAGAGATGAAATTCTCCGCGGCGATGAGCGAGCTCTATGATCCGGCCACGCCGGACCTGAAGAAGATTCCGATCCTCGCGGCTTTCAGTTTCACCATGCGTGAAAACATGGCAGTCCAGGGCGGCGGCGAGTATTTTCGCTGGAGCGTAGCCGATGTCCTGGGTGACGATCCGAGCGACCAACGCGAAGAGCTGGGCAAAAGCATTCCCCACCTCACCAAATACGCCATCCCCGGTTCGCAGGTGAAGGGGGTCGGGGCCAGCTTCCCCTGGTGCGCCGATGCCAACCTGATCTCGCAGAACCTCAGCAACTGCCAGCAGGCGCCGATCAACGTTCCTCGCGATGCGGACGGCGTCGTCAGGCGGGTTCCTTTGATTTTCGGCACCAAATATTTCCATCCATTGGAGAAGGTCTGGAAGGAGGTCTATGTGCCCTCCTTCTCGTTGACTTGCGTTCTTCGTCATCTCGGCTTGGATTCCCGAGCGGTTCATGTCGATCTCCAGGCCGGCTGGCTGGAGATCCGCCGCTCTGCCGGGCCGTACATTCGAGTCAGTGTCGACCCCAAGGGGGCGATGGTCTTGAACTTTCCCGGCAAGAGCAAGAGTTTCACCCTTTTGCCTTTTCACAAGATCACCTCTTTCGGCGCCTGGTTGAATAAGAACAAAGGGTTGGAGGCTGAGCTTGAAGCATCGGCACGCGAGAGCCTGCGAACGGTGCGGGAGGCGCTCACAGGCCGCATCTGCATCGTCGGCTTGACCCACACCGGCAACGGCGATACTGGCCCGACTCCGATCGAGCCTCACGCCAGCTACGTATTCATCCATGCGGCGGCGATCGACAATATCCTGGGCGGCCGGCCGGCGGCGCCGATGTCGCCAGGAGCCAGCCTGCTCCTGCTCTTCGCCTTCGCCTTGTACAGCGCCTGGAGCTCAAGAGTGCTCAGCGTCTCGCGCATGGCCTTCACTCACCTTCTTCTCGTCGTCCTGATTCTCCTCGCCTCGCTCGCCTGCGCCTTCTGGAACCTGCCGCAGATGCCGATCCTGATCCCTCTGCTGCAGGTTCTCGTCTGTCTCGTCGCCCTCACCGGCTGGCGCTACCTGTCGGAGGAGCGCGAAAAGATCAAGATCCGCAAGATGTTCGCCACCATGGTGTCGCCGGAAGTCCTGCACCACATGGAGGCCAATCCCGAGTCCTTCTCGCTGTCGGGCCAGCGCACCGAGGCGACGATGATGTTCTCCGACGTCGCCGGCTTCACCACCATTTCCGAAGCCCTCGGCCCGGACAAGCTGGTCGACCTGCTCAACAAGTACCTGACCCCGATGACCGACATCATCATGGAGTCGGGCGGCTATCTCGACAAATACGCCGGCGACGGGATCATGGCGGAATGGGGAGTGCCCAAGCCCGATCCGCGTCACGCCATCGCCGCTTGCCATGCCTGTCTGGATCAGCAGGCCAAGCTCAGCGCCATGCGCGAGGACCTGTATCAGCAGTTCGGCTACCGGCTGGTGGTTCGGATGGGCGTCAACACCGGCATCGTCTCCGCCGGCAACATGGGTTCGTCGAACCACTTCTCCTACACTGTCATGGGCGACGCCGTCAACCTCGCCGCCCGCCTCGAGCCGACCAACAAGGACTACGACACCCTGATCATCATCGGCCAGCGCACCTGGGAGCTGGCCAAGGACGAGATCGAATCGCGCTTCCTCGATCGCATCGTGGTCAAGGGCAAGACCGAGGCCATCCCGATCCACGAGCTGATCGGCCGAAAGGGCCAGATCTCCCCCGAATTCCGCCGGGTGGTCGAGCTCTATGAGGAAGGCTTCAAACTGCATGAGGAACGCCGCTGGGACGAAGCCCTGGCCTGCTTCCGCCAAGCGCTGGAAATCCGCCCCGAAGACGGCCCCTCTAAAGCGATGATCGAACGGGTCGAACACTACATCGAAGAACCCCCGCCCGAAAAATGGCAGGGCGAATACGTCCGGAAGAAGAAAGACTGAGTTCAAGCAAATATTTCACCACAGAGGCACAGAGAGCTCAGAGAAGCATTTTCAAAAAACCTCTGTCTCCTCTGTGGTGCACTTCAATTTGTTCAACTTTAAACCTGGATTCCGAAGCTGAATTGCAGCCCAAAGAGTATGGATCTAACATTTTGGAGCCTCTTTTTGGATGGGAGAAATATCCAACTTCGGCGAAGTTGATTTTGACCAGCTTAAAA
>JBDKFG010000019.1:0-66540 GCA_039798785.1 Verrucomicrobiota bacterium
CGCCGTCAACCTCGATGCTCCCTTCGTCCTCGCCCGCGAATTCGGCCGCGACATGGTGGCCCGCGGCTCGGGCAAGATCGTCTTCACCGCCTCGCTGCTGTCTTTCCAGGGCGGCCTCACCGTCCCCGGCTACGCCGCCAGCAAGGGCGGCATCGCCTCGCTCACCAAGGCCCTCGCCAACGAATGGGCCGGCAAGGGCGTCAACGTCAACGCCATCGCCCCCGGCTACATCGCCACCGACAACACCGCCGCCCTCCAGGCCGACCCCTTGCGCAACGCGCAAATCCTCGCCCGCATCCCCGCCGGACGCTGGGGCCAGCCCGAAGACCTCGCCGGCGCCCTGGTCTTCCTCAGCTCCCCCGCCTCGAACTACGTCAACGGCACGATCCTCACCGTCGACGGCGGCTGGATGGGGAGATGAGTCGATTCAAGATTCAAAATTCAAGATGGACCAGAGCTCAATTCAAGAACCAAGATTCAAGATCGGAGGGCGCCACGGGGAGATGAGCCGAGCCTAGCAAGTAGCCGATGGCCGCCGTCTTTGAGCAAGTCGGACGAGTTCGGGCTGAACTGCTTCTCGACGATGCCCCGCTCTTCCAGCTCATCGACAGCCTTCCTGGCGCCGGGAAAGCTTTGGTGCCGCGACTCGTCGCTGCCTTCTCCAACTTGCCCGAGGGCATCACCCGAGAAGAGCTCGCCGCGATGATGGGGATCGCCCCGGTTTTGATCCAAAGCGGCCAAGCGAGGGTGGTGCGGATGCGGATGTCCGGGCGGGGCTTCACCTGTCAGACGATGTTCGAATTCGCCTTCCAATCCACCCTGCAATGCGATTGGGCCAAAGCGCATTACGACAAGCAGCGGGCAGGAAAGGCAAGCCATGGCACGGCGGTGCGTTCGTTGGCGATGAAGTGGCTGCGGATCATCTGGGCGATGCTCAAGTCCGGACTGCCCTATGAAGAAGCCAAGTACCTGGATGCTTGCCAGGCCAAACGAGCTCGCTAAACCTCATCAAACCTGTGAACAACTCCATGGAAATCCCCAAAAAACCTCCGGACGAGGACTTGCGGAAACAGCTCAGAAGACCAAGGGGGTCACGGAGCTTCGTGCTCAGGTGTGGATCTAGGGTCAAGAAGGAATGCACTCCCCGTCTGGTCTTCCTCAATCAACGGCAGGTGGAATACGCCTTGAGTGAGTTTCTGGCGTTTTACCACGCGGAGCGATGTCACCAGGGTTTCCCGGATAAGGTCCCGCCGAATCCTGATCCGGTCTTCCTGCGACGGAAAGGCCGGATGCTGGTGAAGAAACGCCTCGGAGGTCTGCTGAAGTCGTATCATCGGCTCGCCTCCTGAGGTGCTACTTGCAGCTTTGAATTTTGAATCTGGAATTCCCCAACGGGGCTCACGGGTTTTGTGCGAGACTCGGCGCTGGGTCACGCCCGGATTGGGGCGGATTTCAGGGCTTTTACGGGTCCAGCGAAGGGGCTCGGCGGGGGATGGTGGAAAAACCGGCTGGGTTTTGTTCGTGGTTCGTAGATGACACTCCGTGCTCGGGCCCGATTGCGAAGTTGTGACACCTACGGTCACTTGGCCGAGGGCGTGGGTGGCGGTAAACAAGGCCAAAGCGAGAAAAACCAAGGAGGTCTGCTGAAGTCCTATCATCGGCTCGCCTCCTGAGGGTTTTGAAGTTGGATTTGGGATTTGGGACGGGTTTCGTGCGAGACTCGGCGCTGGGTCACGCCCGGATTCGAGAGGTTTTCAGGGCTTTTGCGGGTCCCGCGAGCTGGGCTCGCTCGGGGACGCCGGAAAACCGGCTGGGTTTTGTTCGTGGTTCGTAGCTAAACCGGTATGACACTTCGTGCTCGGGCCCGATTGCGGGTTGGTGACACCTACGACCTACCCCTACGGATAATTTATAAAATTACATTTTATCACCATTTTTAGGGACGTAATTTTTGCCAACCCATTCGAATGGAATACTCAAGGATTCCATATCATCACCCTGTTCCATTTGATTGCTTATCCAGGCATCAATTCCATCAACGCTGATACCTAGAGATGTTATTCTGCATTTTGAGCAAAACTCTTCTTTTGTCATTGCCACAGAAATAACCCCCTCATTTATTAACTTTGTATTCCATATATCTAAAGTCGTATCTTCTTCGGATGCTTTTCTTAAGCAGTGGTTTTCTATTAATTTATTAAGATTATTAACGACAAAGTCCAGTGACTTTGCGATGACATCAGTATCCCCATTTACAAATTCAGATGTTGCTGACACCAATAGCTCTCCATATTTATGCGAATACATACACTCATAGAATTCACCATAAAGTGTAAATTCTTGATTGTTTATTATGATTTTATCCATATGCGTCCCCTTATTACTTTCTGTCACTTTCATTTTTGTAAGACCATCTATCAAATCCCTACAAATCCCTACAAGTCCGACTTGCTCAAAAGGCTTCTGTGGAGAGAAGATACACCAACGACGATTGGAGCCTCGCACCCGGCTTTAGGCGAGTGGAGGGGCAGTCGGCGAGGGATGCAACAGCCCCTGGCCCGAAAATCAGGGCCAGCAGAAGCAGATGGTGACGCGGGCGTTTTTGCATGCCGGAGCTTAGCGCCAAGCGCAAAATCGTCCACTTGCGCCCAAGCTCCGCGGCCCGGGCGGGCGCCGCCGCGGGCGGACTGCCCCCCCCCCGCCTCGAACTATGTCAAGGGCACGATCCTCACCGTCGACGGCGGCTGGATGGGGAGATGACGCCCTCCCGGGCCAACACCCCTCTTCCGGGAACTTTTGATCCGTCCAGCCGTCTGCGCAACAACGACTTTCCCCGGGGTTTTCATGTTGAAGAAAGTGATCATCACCGCCTCGGCTCTCTGGGCCCTGGCCGCCCGGGCCGAGCCGGGCGAAGCCGAGCTGCTGGCCGGTTTGCCGGACTACTCCCAGACCGGCTATGGCTACGGCCAGGAGCCGCCTCGGGTGGCGCCGAGCGCCCGCGCCCGGGACTTCGGCGCCCTTCCCGATGATGGCAAGGACGACTCCGCCGCCTTGCAGAAAGCCCTCGATGAAATGAAGCCGGGGGCGCTGCTGCTCGAAACCGGCAGCTATCAGATCAGCGCCCAGCTCTTGATCCGGCGTCCAGGGCTGGTGCTGCGCGGCGCCGGTCGCGACAAGACGACGCTGCGCTTCGCGAAATCCCTCGAAGAGCTCAAGCCGGCGCCCACCACCAACACCGGCGGCACTCCGACCTCGGCCTATTCCTGGAGCGGCGGCCTGATCGCGATTCAATCTCGGGGTCCAGGCAAGGCTCTGGCGCAGGTGAAGGCGGGTGAAGGCCCGCGCCTGACCCTGGCTCGTGCCTCCGAGCTCAAGCCGGGACAAGCCCTCTACCTGAGCTTGAAGGACGACAAGTCGCAGAGTCTCAGCAAGGCGCTCTACGCCGGAGATCCGGGGGACATCAGAAAGATGACCAATCAGCGACTCAGCCTGCCCGTCCGGGTGAAGTCGATTGCCGGACTGCAAGTGACCCTGATGCAGCCGCTGCTTTTCCCCGTCGATCCCGCCTGGCAGCCGGAATTGTGCGAAGACCTGAGCCGGAGCGGCTGCGGCGTCGAAGAGCTCAGCCTCGAATTCCCGGCGACGCCCTACCTGGGCCATTTCAAGGAGCGCGGCTGGAACGGTGTTGAGCTGCATGGCGCCCACAACTGGCTGCGCTCCCTCGGCATCCGCAACGCCGACAGCGGCGTCTTCGTCCACGGCCACCACAACAGCGTCCTCGACCTGCATATCACCTCGAAACGCCCGCCCGCCGGCAAGAGCCGGGACGTCGGCCATCACGCCGTCATGCTCAGCGGCAGCGCCAACCTGCTCAGCGGCTATCGCAGCGACTGCCAGTTCATCCACGATCTCGGCCTGAGCTCCGGCTCGATCGCCAACGTCTTTGAAAACTGCCATGGCCCGGCCCTCTCCTTCGACCATCACAAACGCGGGCCTTGCTTCAACCTCTTCTGCGACATCGATGTCGGCTCCGGCGCCAACATCTACCGCCACGGTGGCGGCGAGAATCTCGGCCGCCCCTGCGGACGCGGCACGGTGTTCTGGAACATCCGCTCCCGCAGCGCCCTCCCTGCCGCCCCGGACGACTGGGCTCCGGCCGACCTGCTGCTCGTCGGCGTGACCCTGCAAGCCGGCTCGCGCTACCGGGTTTTGCCCGTCCCCGCCGCGGAACTCAAGGTGCCCAACCCGCGCCTGGCGCAGAAAACGGGACGGAACTCACGCCCTGAGTGATGCGCTCCCGCCATTTCCTGCGTCATCGCTTCAAGACACTTGCACTCAAGGGCTGTCATCAGCGCCGCAGAGGGCTATATTGCAGGCCAACTCAACCGGAACGGCTGCGCCCATGATTGACGCCGACAACATACTGATCAACCTCGACCGGGGACTGACGGAAGGCAAGGTGATCCGCAACTGCGCCATCCTCTGTCGCGGCGGCAAGATCTATGCCATCGGCGGCTCTTCGGCCTTCGACCAGGCCCATCGCAACTGGCATCTCGATCTGCCCGACTGCTACGCCATGCCTGGCTTCATCGACTGCCACTCCAACGGACTCGGCCCCTATTCCCTTCTTGGAGACGATGATCCGGCCGTCGCCCTGCAAGGCATGGCCAGCGAGTTCGCCCGCCACGGCATCACTAGCTTCCTTCCCACCGTCACCGCCTGTTCACGCAGTCAGCTGCCGCAGCGCCTGGCCCGCCTGGCCGCAGCCCTCGCCGCTCTGGAAGGAGGTGCCTGCGCCCTCGGCATCCATCTCGTCGGCCCCTTCATCAACCCGGTGAAGCGCGGCGCCGTGCCGGTGGAAGGCGTCCGTCCCTATGACCGCGGCGAGCTCGATGAGATCATCAGCGCCTGCGCCGGCCGCTTGAAACTGATGACCCTGGCCCCCGAAACTCCAGGGGCCGAGGAACTCATCCACCTGCTGATCCGGCAAGGCATCACCCCCTCCCTCGGCCACAGCACCGCCGAAGCCCGCGAAGTGCTCCGCTCGATTGACGCCGGCGCCCGCCGCTGCACCCACCTGTTCAACTGCATGACCCCCCTGCACCAGCGCCAGATCGGCCTCGCCTCGACCGCCCTGGTCGACGAACGAGTCGTCTGCGAGCTGATCTTCGACGGCAGCCACATCCATCCCCAGATGCTTGACCTCGCCTGCCGCTCGAAGTCGCACAAAGGCATCATCGCCATCGGCGCCGGCACCCGTGGCACCGATCTGCCGCCAGGCACCCACCGCTACAAGGACGGAGCCGTCATCGTCGACGGCCAGCACGTCCGCCTTGAGGACGGCACCATCGCCGGATCGGTGACTACCCTCGAGCGCCACTGGCCCAACATGCTGATGCACACCCACCTGACCGAGATCCAGGCGGTCGCCTGCTTCACCTCGACCCCGGCGCGCAGCCTCGGTCTTCACGATCGCGGCACCCTTTACCCCGGCATGCGCGGCGACATCGTCATCATGAACGCCCAGCACGAAGTCGAGGTCACCCTCGTCGGCGGCCGCATCACTTACATCAAGAACCCGGAGAAATTGAAAAAACCATGAGCATCTGGACCCCCGACAGCTGGAGACAGAAACCGATCTTCCAGCAGCCCACCTGGCCCGAAGCCGAGCTGAAGCAGGTCTTCGGCCGCCTCAAGACCCTGCCCCCCCTGGTCTTCGCCGGCGAGATCGAAACCCTCAAGAGCAGCCTCGCCAAGGCCGCTGACGGCCAGGCCTTCGTCCTCCAAGGCGGCGACTGCGCCGAGGATTTCTCCCGCTGCAACGCCCCGGCCATCCGCGAAACCCTGAAAGTCATCCTGCAGATGGCCGTGGTCCTCACCTACGCCGGCAACAAGCAGGTGGTCAAGATCGGCCGCATGGCCGGCCAGTACGCCAAGCCCCGCTCCTCCGATACCGAGACCATCGCCGGCTGCACCTTGCCCAGCTACCGCGGCGACTGCGTCAACCTGCCGGAATTCACTCCCGAAGCCCGCCGCGCCGACCCGGAACGCCTGCTGCAGTCGTACTTCTACTCGACCGCCACCCTCAACCTGCTCCGCGCCTACGTCTCCGGCGGCTTCGCCGACCTGCACCGCGTCCATGTCTGGAACAAGGAGTTCGTCGCCAACTCGCCCCAGGGGCGCCGCTACGAGGACCTCGCCAACCGCATCGACGACGCCCTCAATTTCATGAACGCCTGCGGCGTCGGCCCCGGCCAGCTGCCTCAGCTCCGCGAAGCCGAGTTCTACACCTCGCACGAAGCCCTCGTCCTCGACTACGAAGAAGCCCTCACCCGCAAGGACTCCCTCTCCGGCCGCTGGTACGACTGCTCCGCTCACTTCATCTGGATCGGCGAACGCACCCGCCAGCTCGATGGCGCCCACCTCGAATTCTTCCGCGGCGTCAACAACCCGATCGGCGTCAAGATCTCCTCCAAGCTTGAGCCGGATGAGCTGGTCAAGATGGCCAACATCCTCAACCCCAATAACGAGAAAGGCCGACTCACCCTCACCTGCCGCTTCGGCAAGGACAAGGTCGCCGCCAACCTCCCCCGCCTGGTCGAGAAGATCAAGTCCGAAGGCCTCAACGTCCTCTGGTCCTGCGACCCGATGCACGGCAACACCTTCACCGCCACCTCGGGCTACAAGACCCGCGACTTCGAGCACATCGCCGGCGAAATCCGCGACTTCTTCGCCGTCCACAAGGCGGCCGGAACCGTCCCCGGCGGCGTCCACTTCGAACTCACCGGCGACGACGTCACCGAGATCAAAGGCGGCGGCCAGAACATCCAGGACCACCACCTGGCGGAACGCTACCTGACCAACTGCGACCCGCGTCTCAACTGCCAACAGGCACTCGAGATGTCCTTCCAAGTCGCCGAGATGCTCCGGCAGTAACGATCCGCGATCTCCGCAGCAGCCCTGCGGAGATCGTTTTTAGCGTCCTCATTGCGTCATTAGGACATTGTGCGAAGCCCCCCCGCGCTTGACTCCCGCCGCCTCCGCAGGCAGTTTGTGAGCAGTGAAAATCCAGGAGATCCTTAGATGCTGCCTTCCTACCGACTCCCCAACCTGCGCCTGCTCGAGGCGGAAGCGATCGCCATCATCCGCGAAGTCGCCGCCCAGTTCGAAAACCCCTCCCTGCTCTTCTCCGGCGGCAAGGACTCGATCGTCGTCGCCCACCTCGCCCGCAAGGCCTTCTTCCCCGGCAAGATCCCCTTTCCCCTGATGCACGTCGACACCGGCCACAACTTCCAGGAGACCCTCGACTACCGCGACGCCTTCGTCAAGGACCTCGGCGCCCGCCTCATCGTCAAATACGTACAGGACTCCATCGATCAGGGCCGCTGCGCCGAAGAATCCGGCCCCAATCCCTCCCGCAACGCCCTCCAGACCGTCACCCTCCTCGACGCCATCGAGGAACTCAAGTTCGACGCCTGCATCGGCGGCGCCCGCCGCGACGAAGAAAAGGCCCGCGCCAAGGAGCGCGTCTTCTCCCACCGCGACGCCTTCGGCCAGTGGGACCCCAAGAACCAGCGCCCCGAACTCTGGAACATCTACAACGGCCGCAAGAACCTCGGCGAACACTTCCGGGTCTTCCCGATCTCCAACTGGACCGAGCTCGATGTCTGGCAGTACATCAAGCTCGAAAAGCTCGAACTCCCCAGTATCTACTTCTCCCATAAGCGCACCGTCGTCAACCGCGACGGCACCCTGCTCGCCCAGTGCCCCTTCATCACCCTCAAGCGCAACGAGAAGTGGGAAGAGCGCATCGTCCGCTTCCGCACTGTCGGCGACGCCAGCTGCACCGGCGCGGTCGAATCCACCGCCACCAACATCGACGACATCATCACCGAGATCTCCGCCTCCCGCATCACCGAGCGCGGCGGCCGCGCCGACGACCGCCGCACCGAGGCCGCCATGGAAGAGCGCAAGAAACAGGGATACTTCTGAAGCTCTGAACCGGGCTGAAAGGTTGAAAGGTTGAAAGGCGAGCTGCCCGACAGCCGGAAGATCGGACAGCCGGACTCTGATTCGAAATCGTTTTCTGCCCCAGCCTCATTCATGGCCTTTCAACCTTTCAACCTTTCAACCTAGTTCACACCATGCACCACCACGACGACACCATCGAACTCCTGCGCTTCTCCACCTGCGGCTCCGTCGACGACGGCAAGTCCACCCTGATCGGACGCCTCCTCTACGACTCGAAGGCCCTGCACGAAGACACCATCGCCGCCATCGACCGCAGCTCGAAACGCGCCGGCAAGGAAGAGCTCGACCTGTCCCTCGTCACCGACGGCCTCAAGGATGAACGCGAACAGGGAATCACCATCGACGTCGCCTACCGCTATTTCTCCACCCCGAAGCGCCGCTTCATCATCGCCGACACCCCTGGACACGAGCAGTACACCCGCAACATGATCACCGGCGCCTCCACCGCCGAACTCGCGATCATCCTCATCGACGCCCGAAAAGGCGTCTTGGTGCAGTCCCGCCGCCACGCCATCCTCGCCTCCCTTTTGCGCATCCCGCACCTGATCGTCGCCATCAACAAGATGGACCTGGTCGGCTGGGACGAGAAGATCTATAACGACATCCGCGCCGAATTCACCGACTTCGCCGCCCGCCTCGGCCTCTCCGATCTCGACTTCATCCCGATGTCCGCTCTCAACGGAGACAACGTCGTCGACCGCTCCACGTCGACTCCCTGGTACCAGGGTCCGACCCTGATGTACAAGCTCGAAACCGTCGCCGTCGGCACCTCGCGCAACATGGAGAACTTCCGCCTCCCGGTGCAGCGCGTCATCCGCCCCGATCTCGACTACCGCGGCTTCGCTGGCCAGATCGCCTCCGGTGTCGTCAAGGTCGGCGACAAGATCGTCTCCCTGCCCTCCGGCAAGCAATCGACGGTGAAGAGCATTGACACCTATGATGGCAGCCTCCCGGAGGCCTTCGCGCCGCAATCGGTGTCGATCACTCTGCACGACGAGATCGACTCCTCTCGCGGCGACATGCTCGTGCACGCTCACGACGTCCCCCACCAGAGCCAGGAAGTCACCACCACATTGTGCTGGTTGAGCGAGAAGCCACTTGTCCTCAACCGCCCCTATTGGATGCGCCACAACGCCCGCGAAGTCAAGGCGATGGTCAGCTCCATCGACTTCCGCCTCGACATCAACACCCTCGACCGCCACGAGGCCAGCGAGATGAAGGTCAACGAAGTCGCCCGGGTCCGGCTCCGTCTCTCCGCCCCGATCTTCTACGACGCCTACGCCCGCAACCGCGGCACCGGCTCCTTCGTCCTGGTCGACACCGGAAGCAACGTCACCATCGCCGCCGGCATGCTCGCCGCCCCCTCGACCGAGCCCGGCCAAGGCCCTGAATTCGCCATTTGAACCCTCATCTTTTGGACTCGAAAAACTGCGGCCTCCATAATCGGGGGCCGCGGTCGTTCATCCTCGAAAACACAAGTCCTTAGTGCGGAGCTCAATACGCTCCGGCTGTGGAATCAGGTTTATTTTCCCGTTTCCCCCAAGGTGTCGAGCCGAACCCGGCTGTCGCCATCGGCATCGCTTGCCGGGCGGGGGCCGTCGTGCAGCTCGACGACAAGGAGAGACCCTTTCTTCGCCTGGCAGAGGCGGGTGAAGGGCATGCGGACAGTCAGGGAACCGACCGAGACGCGGCTCTGCTCAAGATCGAAAGCGACTGGGAAAGGCTTGTCGGCGCCTCCCTGCAGGAAGATGCTTGAGGCCCGCAGGGTGCCGGCGTTGCGCAGGCAGATCGGGCGGGGCGTCTGTTCGGCGTAGAAGGCGCCGATGCTGTTGCCTCGGAGGGAGCCTCCTTTCCCTTCGGGCCCGGTGAGATAGAGACCGGTACCGGGCGCCCCCGGAGGCAGGACCACATTCGTCGCACCACCCGCCTGGCCTTGCGTAGTCAGCTGGACGAAGTTGAACTGCATGACCGCTCCGGCAATGCCGACTTCGCCACCGTTGCACAACACGCCGTCGAAGGTGGCGAGGTTGTGGAACCAGCCCTCGACGCCGCCGTTCCAGCCGGCTTTCGGCGTTTCGAGGGGCTTCAGGTAGCTGGCGCTAGTGGCGAAGAGGAAATGGCAGGCCGGCCCGTTGGAGGAGACGTTGCGCCACTGGTCGTGCATGGTGAAACGGTTGAACCAGGCGATGCGGAAGCGGCCTCGGATATTGATGTTCTCGTAGCTGCTGAGCGCGCTTTGCACTGAAAGCGGCGTTGCGAAGACGATTCCTGAAGGCGCCGACTTATCCTCCACGACCGCATCAACCGCGAGATCCTTGACGATGAACCACTCGGCATGTTCGAAGAGCACCGCGTCGGGCGCCGCGGGACGGAAGTGGATGCGGCTGGCCCGGGGCCCCTCCCCGGAGATCGACAGGCTGCGACGGCCCAGCTCGCGATCCCAGCGGAAGCAGACGATCTTGCGGGTGACGAGATAATCGCCGGCCGGCACGATGAGGCGGCGCCCCTCCTTCAGGCAGCGTTCCGCCGCCTTGGCGAAGGCCTCGCTGTCATCGGCGCGGCCATCGCCGACGGCACCGCAGTCACGGACGCTCAAGCCCGGCTGTTCGGCGGCAAAGAGGGTCCAGGCGAAGAGGAATTGGAGCAGCAGCAGGCGGATCATCAAGGAGTCTCCAAGATGGGGCAGGACTGAAGAGAAAAACCGCAGCCGCCGTTTTGCGGGAGCCGCGGATTTTGCGCTCCCTGGGAGCGCCGGCTGCCAGCCGGTTGGAGTTCAGCCCTTGAGGCCGTCCTTGACGAGGATCAGCGAGTACTGGGTGTCCTCGTTGATCGGGGCGAGCTGGACGATGCGGTGGCCGTCGTTCTTCAGCGAGGCGGGGATGTTGCGGTAGGGGTCGCCGGTGTCGACGATGATCTCGATCTCGGCGCCGGCGCCGAGGGTCGCCAAGGCGTGGCGGGCCTTGATGAAGCCGATGGTGCTGGTGACGCCGCTGAGGTCGAGCTTGGGGCGGCCATCGACGATCGGCAGTTGCAGATCGACCTGGGGCTTGCAGCTTTCGCGCTCGTGGCGGTACAAACGCACCCAGGTGTCGACGAAGGACTTGCTGGCGCCGAGGAGTGCGGCGGCCTCGTCCTTGCTGTAGCTGGCGGCGGTCGCGGCGAGGAGCGACTCGGGGACGGCGGGGAGCTTGCCGTTGAGGCCGTAGAAGCGGATGTAGGCTTCGAGAGCGGGAGTCAGCTCGGCGATGGCTTCGCCGGCTTCGATCAGGGTGGCGCGAAGGGCGTGGCGCAGGGCCTCGCGGGCGTTGAAGACGGTGTCGGCGAAGTAGCCCTTCTCTTGAACTTGAGCGCCCATCTTGAGGAAGTTGAGGGCGTCGTCGAAGGCTTCGGTGACCAGGTTGAGGGCGCCGCCGGCGCATTCGCCCATGCCGACCGCGGGCGAGTACTCCTCGCCTTCGGCCTGCTGGTAGTCGCGGTAGAGGTCGAGATCGCTCGCTTCGACGGTGTCGAAGGGCTTGATCAGGGCCTGGATCTCCTTGACGTCGACCGAGCCGAGCCATTCGTCGAAGCTGAGGCTGCTGTTCAGCGTCTTGTAGTGGGCGATGATCGCCTTGACGGCGCCGGGGGCCTTCTTGGCGGTGACGCGGCCGACGCGGCGGGAGAGGCGGCGGGCGCCGTCGAAGGCCTTGCCGCCGATCGAGAGCATGGCGCAGGGGACCGCCTTGCCTTCGACGACGCGGGACGAGCCGTTGAAGCCGAGCGAGGCGACGCCGTGCTGGCCGCAGCCGTTGTGGCAGCCGGAGATGTGGATGCGGCCGTCCTCGACGCCCTTGGACAGCTCGGGCTCGGCCTCGAAGATGTCGATGAGGACGTCGGCGAGGCCTTTCGACGAGGTGACCGAGAGGTTGCAGGTGCTGCGGCCGGGGCAGGCGACGACGTTGGAGATGTGCGAGTAGCGCGGGTCGGCGAGCTTCAGCCCTTCGAGGCGGCGCTTGACTTCGGCGAGATGGGCGAGGGGGATGTGGGGGATGACCAGGTTCTGGTTGACGGTGAGGCGGACCTCGCCGTTGCCGAGCTGTTCGGCGATGTCGCAGACGGCGCGCATCGCCTGGGAGTCGATGTCGCCCATGCGGATGCGGACGCGGACGCCGTAGGTGTCGACCTTGTTCTGGACGAAGACGCAGGCCTTGGCCCAGGTTTCGCCGACGAGGGCGGCGGCCTTGCCGAAGTCGGCCTTCTCCTGGGGCAGCTCAAGTTTGGCGTCGGGCAGTTCGATGATCAGCGACTTACCGTATTCCGAGGCGGCGAGGCGGTCGAACTCGGCGCGGTACTGGGCGTTGAACCACTCGGCGCCGCGTTCGAGCTTGATGAACTTCATCCGCGCCTTGTTGCGGTCCTTGCGGTTGCCGAACTCGTTGAAGACGCGCATCAGGGCGGTGGCGCAGAGGAGCAGTTCGGCGGGGCGGAGGGCGGGGTGGACCAGGTCGGCGGCGACCGGGCGGCCGCCGAGGCCGCCGGCGGCCCAGACGTCGAAGGCCGGGCGGCCTTGCGCGTCGCGCACCGCGACGAAGCCGATGTCGTGCATCACCGCCAGGCCGTGGTCGCCGTGGTTGTCGCCGGAGAAGCTGATCTTGAACTTGCGGGGGAAGTTCTGGGTGTAGGGATTGCGCAGGCAGTGGTGGACGAGGGCTTCGGCGGCGGGGATGATGTCGAAGGCCTGCTCGGGAGTGATGCTGGCGTAGGGGTCGGCGGAGATGTTGCGGACGGTGTTGCCGCAGGCTTCGCGCGAGGTGAGGCCGCAGTCGGCCATCATCTCGAGGAGCTTGGGGGTGAGGCCGCGGGGGATGTAGTGGAGCTGGATGGCCGAGCGGGTGGTGATGTGGAGGATGCCGTTGGTCAGGGTGTCGGCCATGCCGCACATGGCGCGCAGCTGCTTGGCGTCGGTGACGCCGTAGGGGATCTTGATGCGGACCATCTGGACGCCGGGCTGGCGCTGGCCGTAGATACCCTGCCACAGGCGGCGCTTCTGCCATTCGGATTCATGGAGTTTGCCGGCCTCGAAGCCTTCGAGGGTTTCGCGGAAGTCGCGGATCTCTTCTTCAACGACGGCGGTGCGGGCGAAATCGATGGCTCGGCTCATGGGGACTCCTGATGTGGACTTGAGGTTCAGAACAACTTATGCCCCGAATTCCCAGTCCCCAAGGGGCTATGACGATGCCCCGGGGGGATTTCAGCGTCATCAAAGCTTTTCCAGGCGGAGAATCCCGGTGCTATCCTTCCGACAAGCTCAGACGAAGCCGGTTGGGACTTTTCACTCCCGTGAATCCTGCGGCGACGGGGCTTTTCCCGGCCTGCCGCGGCGCGAAGCTGCCGCGCTGTGTTTCGCCTCGCGGCGGATGGGGAGCAGAGGTTTTGCGAGGGTCGCCGCATCGATCCCTTCCATCGCATCGGCGAGAGTGTAGAGCTCGAGGTGCTGGATGAAGGTGCGCAGGGCGCGACCGATGATGCGTTGCAGGCCGCAATTTCCGGCGATCTTGCAGGTGTTTTCGCTGGCGTTCATGCATTCGACCAAAGTGAAGCTGGGTTCGAAGTCGCGCACCACGTCGGAAATGCGGATCAGCTTCGCTTCGCGAGCCAGGGCCATGCCGCCGCCGTAGCGGCCGCGCTTGAGATGGAGATATCCGAGCCTGCCAAGGCGGTTGACCACCTTGGTCAAATGGCTGCGCGAGATGCCGAAGCTGTCGCTGATCTCGCTGGTGAGGACGAGCCGCTCCGGATGGGCTGCGACGAAAATCAGAGTGCGCAAGGCGAAATCGGTCATCATCGAGATCTGCATGGTTTTCCCCGCTAGCTGAAAAAATGGCTCAGCTCGAAATAAATACTCCTCTGGCACCGATGCAAGAGTCGGCGATTCGGTACAGGTCTTGACTTTCTCATCCCTTGGAGCTTATTCCGGGCGTCACAAACCCAAGCCGGAGTCACACCATGCGTCTTGCCCTCTACTACCCCATGCACTTCCTCGGCATCGCCATGATCCTGATCGCCCTTGGCGCCTTGGCCGGCCACTATCTCGCAGGTGCCACCGAGCCCCATCCCCGCAAGAAGCTGCTCGCCATCGTCCATGGCGTCGGACTGGTTCTCGCCATCGTCGGCGGCTTCGGGCTGATGAAGTTCTTCGGCATCAAGCACAGCTCCTATTTGCAGTTCCCCTGGCTCCTGATCAAGACCTTGATCTGGGTCTTCCTCGCTGCCGCGCCCGTCCTGATGCGCAAGATGCCTCGCCAGGCCCTGCTGATCTTCTTCCTCTGCATCGCCAGCTTCGCCTTCGCCGCTTCCGCCGCCAAGTTCAAGAGCTTCGAGGCCTGGTCGAGCAGCTTCAAATCGGCGCCGGCGGAAAAACAGCCCTGAACGGCCCGGCCCCTTCCCGAGCACAGCTTGTAACCTGCCGGAGATCCGGCTGCATCTCCTCATGCCAGTTCCGCGGAACCGCAGAATCGCTGCAGGTCGGGGAACTTCTCTATGGCCAGTGCCGTCAATCGACCCGGTCCGGAAAATTCCCATCAGGAGCCAAGCCATGCGCCTCTTTTCGATTCTAGCGATTCTCCTCCTCTCCTTCGATCTCGCCGCCGAGGAGGCCCCCGAGCGCAAGCCCAACATCGTCTTCATCATGGTCGACGACATGGGCCTTGGCGATGTCGGCTGCTATGGCGGCAAGGTGATGAAGACACCGAATTTGGACGCACTCTCCCGGGAAGGGATGCTCTTCTCCAACGCCTATTCCGGCTCCGCCGTCTGCGCCCCCTCGCGTTGCGTCCTGATGACCGGTCGCCACACCGGGCACGCCAGCATCCGCGCCAACAAGGAGCTGCCCACTGAGGGGCAGACGCCGATGACCGAAGGCTACACCATCGCCTCGGTGCTGAAGAAATCCGGCTACAGCACCGGCCTCTTCGGCAAGTGGGGCCTGGGCTTCCCCGGTTCGCCGTCCGAACCCCTGAAAGCCGGCTTCGACCACTTCTTCGGCTACAACTGCCAGCGCCACGCGCACACTTATTACCCCGATTGGCTGCACGATGGCGAGACGGTCTTCGGCATGCCCGAAAACAAGGAGGGCCGCAAGACTCACAGCGCCGAAGTGATCAAGAATCGCACCCTCAAGTTCATTGAGGACAATCAGGGCCGCCCCTTTTTCTGCTACGCCGCCTGGACCATGCCGCACGGCAAATACACCGCTCCCGACACCGGCCGTTTCGGCAAGGAGCCCTGGAGCAAGGACGTGCAGAACTACGCCGCCATGGTCGAGCTGCTCGACGCCCACCTCGGCGAAGTCCGCGCCAAGCTCAAGCAGCTCGGCCTGGAGAAGGACACCCTTCTGATTTTCACCTCCGACAACGGCGCCAACCAGGAATTCGTCAAAGACCTTGCCAGCACCGCCGGTCTTCGCGGCACCAAGCGCTCCCTGCATGAAGGAGGCATCCGCAGCCCCTTCCTCGCCGTCTGGCCTGGACGGATCAAGGCCGGCAGCCGCAGCGATCTGCTCGCCGGACATGTCGACGTTCTCGCCACCTGCGCCGAAATGGCCGGCGCCGGAGCTCCTGCCAACGACGGAGTGTCCCTGCTGCCGACCCTGACCGGCGAAGGGAAGCAGCAGGAGCGCGACTTCCTCTACTGGGAATTCTATGAGGGGAGATTCCAGCAGGCGCTGCGCGCCGGCCAGTGGAAGGCCTACCGGGAAGGCGCCCTTGACGCGCCCCTCAAACTCTACGATCTCAGCCAGGATCCCCACGAAGATCGCGATCTTGCCGCCAGCCAGCCCGAGCTGGTCGCCAGGTTCGCCGCCATCCTCGCCGCCCAGCACCAGCCGAGCCCGATCTGGCGCGCTCCGGGAGAAGGCGGCAAGAGCGAACAGCCGAAAACCAAGAAAAACCGCGGATCCTGAATCAGGTCTTCCGCATCAGTGACAGGAGCCCTCATGAGCCCCCTTTTCACCTTCCTTTTCCTCCTCTCCACCTCTCCTCTGGCGGCGCAGCCCCCCCCGGCCCCGCCCTCCGCCGCCGAGGCCAGCCCCGCCAAGGCAAGCGCCAAGCCCAACATCGTCGTCATCCTCATCGATGACATGGGCCTGCACGATGGCGAACCCTTCGGGTCGAAATACTTCAAGACGCCGCAGCTCTCCCGCCTGGCCAGCCAGGGCACGCTCTTCACCCAGGGCTATGCCGCCTGCGGCGTCTGCTCGCCCACCCGCGCCGCGCTCCTCACAGGCAAGGCCCCCGCCCGCCTCCATGTCACCGACTGGATCCCAGGCGAAGGACAGAACAAAAGCGGCCTGCTCAAGGTGCCGGACTGGCAAAAGTCCTTGCCCAAAGAGGAAATAACCCTCGCCGAAGCCCTCAAGAAGCGAGGATACCGCACCGCCAGCATCGGCAAGTGGCACCTCGGCGGTCAGGACTCCCGCCCCGAAGATCACGGCTTCGACGTCAACATCGGCGGCACCCACGCCGGTCAACCCGCCGACTACTACTGGCCCTACGGCAAGGGCAAAACCAAGGGAGTCCCCGGCCTCGAAGGCGGCAAGGAAGGCGAATACCTCACCGATCGCCTCACCGACGAAGCCATCAAGTTCATCGAAGCCAGCCAGGGCCAGCCCTTCTTCGTCTACCTGCCGCATTTTGCCGTGCACGGCCCGCTGATGGCCAAAAAGGAGCTTCTCGAGGAGGCTAAGCAAATACCCGCCGTGGACGGTCAGGAGAATGCCGTCTACCACACCATGATCTCTTCCGTCGACCAGAGCGTCGGCAGGATCATGGACGCCCTCGAACGCCTCAAACTGAGCGACAACACCATCGTCATCTTCAGCTCTGACAACGGCGGTGTCGTCCACTACGGCAAACCGCCCGCCACCTCGAACACGCCGCAACGCCTCGGCAAGGGCTACGCCTACGAGGGCGGCCTGCGCGTCCCGCTGATCATCAAGGCTCCTGGCCTGACGAAGCCGGGCTCGGTCAGCGCCGTTCCGGCGATCACCACCGACTTCATGCCGACCCTCCTCGCCCTCGCCGACGCCCAGGAGGAGGTCAAGCGCCCCGCCTTCGATGGCCTCGACCTCACCCCCGCACTCAGGGGCGAGACGCAGCCGCTCCACGATCAGCTCTGCTGGCACTACCCGCACTACTGGGGCGGCGGCAAAGTCACTCCCTATTCGGTGATCCGCCGCGGCGACCTCAAGCTGATACGCTTCTGGGAGACCGGCAAGGAGGAGCTCTACGACCTCGCCAACGACGTCTCGGAGAAGAACGACCTCGCCGTCGCCAAGCCCGAGATCGTCAAGGACCTGTCCTCCCGCCTCGACGCCTGGCTCAAGGAGACCGGAGCTCAAATCCCGGAAAGGAAGTAATCCGCAGCCCGTGAGGTCCCGATGAATCCGCAGCACCGCTTCTTGCTCGCCGCTATCCTGTCTCTACTCGCCGCCGCTTGCGCCAGCGGCGAAAAGGCGTCGGCCACCACCAAGCCCCCCAACATCGTCGTCATCCTCGTCGACGATCTCGGCTATGGCGACGTCTCCTGCCTCAACCCGCAGGGGAAGATCCCGACGCCGCAGATCGACCGCCTCGCCGCCAGCGGCGTCGTCTTCACCGACGCCCACACCAACTCCTCCGTCTGCACTCCCACACGCTATGGACTGCTCACCGGACGCTACTGCTGGCGCAGCCGCCTCGACTCCGGCGTCCTCGGCGGCGACAGTCCGCACCTCATCCCGGCGGCACGGCCGACCGTCGCAAGCCTGCTCAAGAGCCGCGGCTACGCCACAGACATGATCGGCAAATGGCACCTCGGTTGGGACTTCACTTTCCGCGGCGAGGGGCGGGAGAAGCGGATCGACTTCACCGCGCCGGTCACCAATGGCCCGGAAATCAACGGCTTCGACCATTATTTCGGCTTCTGCGCCTCCCTCGACATGGGCCCCTATGTCTTCGTCCAGGACGGCCGCATCACTGCCGTCCCAGACCGCGAGACCCAAGGGCACGGCCAGGAGCACCGGGCGCCAGCCTACTGGCGCAAAGGTCTTACCGCGCCGGACTTCCGCCATGCCGAGGTTCTTCCCTCCTGCGTCGGCCGGGCCTGCGCCACCATCAAGCGCCGCGCCGCCGAAGGCCGGCCCTTCTTCCTCTACCTGCCTCTGCCCGCGCCGCACACTCCTATCCTCCCTAACGCCGACTTCGCCGGCAAGTCCGGCCTCAACCCCTATGCCGACTTCGTCCTGCAGATCGATCACCACGTCGGCGAACTGATGCAGGCCCTGCGGGACGCCGGCGTCGCCGACGACACTCTCGTCCTCTTCACCTCCGACAACGGCTGCTCGCCCCAGGCCGACCTGGACGCCTTGCGCCGGCGGGGCCACGATCCCTGCGCCGGCTTCCGCGGCGCCAAGGCCGATCTCTACGAGGGCGGCCACCGCGTCCCCTTCATCGTCAGCCTGCCCTCCCGCTTCCGGCCTGCTGTCAGCACTCAGACGGTCTGCCTCACCGATCTCGCCGCCACCGCCGCCGAACTCGCCGGCGCGACGCTCCCCGCCGCCGCCGCCGAGGACAGCTTCAGCCTCGTACCGGCCCTCGAGGGGCGCACCGGCGCCCGCGACTCCTTGGTGATGCACTCGATCGACGGCTCTTTCGCCGTCCGCCAGGGCCCCTGGAAGCTCCTGCTCAACTCCGGCTCGGGCGGCTGGAGCCGGCCCAGAGGCGGCAAGCAGGGTCTGCAGCTCTACAGGTTGGACGAGGATCCAGCCGAACAGAAAGATCTCGCCGCCTCCCGGCCGGACAAGGTGGCCGAGCTGCGGGCTCTGCTCGACCAGCTCGTCGCCCGCGGCCGCTCCAGCCCCGGACCGGAACAGCCCAACGACCGTCAAGTCAATCTTCCCTGAATCGCAGGAGGCTCCGATGAATGTCTCCCGCCAGGATGTTCTCAAATTCGGCCTCGGCCTGCTCGTCTCAGGCTGCGCCGGCGAGATGGGCCGGGGCGAGCCCGAAGCCGAGATCTACCTCCTCGCCGGTCAGTCCAACATGCAAGGTCTGGGCCGGCTCGCCGAGCTGCAAGCCGAGGATCGCTCTCCACCTGCGGGGGTCTTTTTCTGGAACGGGCAGGCTTTTGAGCCATTTGTCCCGGGGCGCAGCCGCAGCTCCAACCGCCCCGGCGAATTCGGCCCGGAGCTCGGCCTGGCGCAGTTCCTGGCCAAGCGGCAGCCGGCTCGTCAAGTCTACCTGATCAAGTATTCCCGCAGCGGCCAGCCCCTTCATCCCGGCTGGGACGGCAATTGCTGGGCCGGTGGCGAGGCTCCCGGGAGGACTAATTTCTACCCCGGACTGAGACCCGACGACCCGGCGCGCGGCAGGCTTTATCAAGAGCTGCTCGGTACCGCCTCGGCCGCCCTCGCCGCACTGCGACAGCAAAAGTCTAGGGCCAAGCTCAAGGGCCTGGTCTGGATGCAGGGCGAGCAAGACAGCAAGAACGAGCTTTCGGCCCGGGACTATCCTTTCATGCTGAAGCTGCTCAAGAAGCGCCTCGGCGACGATCTCGGCCAGGCTGCGCTGCCATTGGTCTATGGACAAGTCCTGCCTTACCAGCCGCCGCTGGCTAAGTTCACCCACCGCGAGCGGATCCGCCAAGCCATGGCCGACGCCGATTCCCGCTCGGGTAAGCCCGAAGCCATCCCCGGAGCCTTCATGGTCTCCACCGAGGGGATGAGCATCGGCCCCGATCACGTGCATTACGACGCGGCCGGCCAGCTCGCCCTCGGTCGCGCCTTCGGCGAGGCATTGCTCCGTCAGCAGCAGCAGTAATTGCCGCTAGCTTGACCGGGCTGAATTAAGGCTCTTTATCCTAGATTCCACATCTTGCATCTTGGACCTCCCGACCCGTTGGGTCGATCTTCGCAACTCTTTCTGAACCAAGTGTCGCCGGTGCGGCTCCCCGATTCCTTTGGTTGAAAGGTTGAACCGCAAGGCATTGAACAACAAAAAGTCAGCGACTATTTGACGCGGACAGGAGAGCTTTCCTATCAGAGGTCATGCCGACGGATCACCGAATAAGCTAAGCTATTGCTGTTTCAGCTGATCCTTCCAACCTTTCAACTGCGGTTTTTAGGGTGATTGGCAGAGTGAGTGACCGCTCACCTTCTCTCCTTTTGTGCTCATTGTGCCATTTGTAGCCTCTGTCTTTCTTCGCGTCTTCGTTCCTTTGAGTGATACTCGAGAGTCACGAGTTCTGCATTTTGAGCTCAAGTTTGTAGCTCCGGCTTCAGCCGGCCCGATCTACTGTCCCCGGCTTTTGAGCTCAACAACCGGCTGAAGCCGGGGCTGCAAACCTAGAACTCTTGACTCTCGAGGTGATAAAGGTCGATTTTATTCGTGATTCGAGGCCGAACCGGCATGGCTCTCCGTGCTCGGGCGAGGGCGCGCACAGTCCCCCCATTTTATAGACAATTATTATCGGTCCAAATAATTCGAGCGAAAATTTTTAGAGAAATTTCTTTCGACCTTGTGTCATAGCCCCCTGCTTCTTCGGAGTTCTCCCTTGGTACGGAGACTTGGATGGCTTGCGCCACGGTTTCCAGACCTCAGAACCAACGAAGAGATGGCACCATGAGCTTCTACACCTTCACACTCAAGGGAAGGCTCCGCCGCTTAAGCCGAAGCTTTGCTTTCGTCCTGGTTTTGGATCCTGACGCCAATGAGGTCGCCCCGGTTTTTGACGAGAACAGCGCACCCCCCCCCGCGAAACAGAAACAAAAGAAATGGAGCCCCTAAATGGCCAATCCTATTCTCGCATTTGGCAGCTGGTCCGTCACCGAAGGACAAACCCTCATCCTCAACACCTCTCTGCTTTCCGCCACTGATGCGGAAACCCTTGATTCCAGCCTGCTGACCTTCACAGCCAGCAGCGTCAGGGGAGGGTCCTTCTACAAGCAGGGCCTCGCCGTCACGAGCTTTACGCTTCAAGATATCGAGACTGGCAGTGTCAGCTTTGTTCACAACGGGACGGAGACCGCCCCTTCATTCGCCATCAAAGTGACGGATGCGGAGGGTTTGTCGTCGCCGCTCCAAAGCATCATTCCGAGCTTCACCAAGGTGAACGATCTGGCGGTGCTCAGCGGCACCAGGACCTTGAGCTATAGTGAGGAAGGGGCGCCGATCGCGATCACCAAGACCATCCTGAACGCGAGCGACGCCGAGGGCGCTGCCGCCAGCACGCTCACATTCAAGGTGACGATCTTGGGCGTGGGCGACGCCGTTGCCGACGGTTTTTTCTACAAAGGGAGCTACACCGACGCGGCTTCCCGTATGGCTGCGAAGGTGAACAGCTTCACCCTGGCCGAGCTCAGCTCGACTCTGGCCAGCGACAACATCTTCTTCCAGCCCGGGACCTACTCGGTCAAGCCGTTCATCTCGGTCGTCGTCAACGACGGGATTGCGGATTCGCCGGCCAGCAATTTGAATGTCTACATGACCGCAGTGAATGATCTCGCCACGCTCAGCGTCGGCACCTTCGCCGTGATCGAGGGAGCCTCGCTCGTTCTGAGCACAGCGCATCTCAATGCCAGCGACGAAGATTCTACCGACAGCCAACTGCGCTTCACCGTGTCCGGCACCTTGAACGGCAAGTTCACCAAGTCCGGATCCACCAGCGGGATCACCAGCTTCACTTTGGCCGATGTGAAAGCGGGGCTCATCAGCTACACGCACAATGGCAGCGAAGCCAAACCTTCCTTCTCCTTCACGGTTACGGATGCCTCGGGCGTCATCTCCCCAGCCCAAGCCGCGAGCTTCGATTTCAGCCAATTCCAAGTCAATGATGCGCCGACAGGCACGGTCACCCTTGCCGGCACCGCCACCCAAGGCCAGACGCTGACCGCGAGCAACACCCTTGCGGACGCCGACGGCCTGGATGCCATCACCTACACCTGGAAGAATAACCTCGGCACCATCCTCGGCACCGGCAGCAGCTACGTGCTTACCGAGGCAGAGGTCGGCAGGACCCTCACCGTCACCGCCAGCTATACCGATGCCGGCGGCACTGCCGAATCAAAAGTCTCTGCGGCGAGCGCCGCAGTCGCCAATGTCAACGATGCCCCTGTCGGCTCGATCATCATCAGCGGCACCGCCGCCCAAGGCCAGACACTCACCGCCGTCAGCACTCTCTCCGACGCCGACGGCCTCGGGGCCATCACCTACACCTGGAAGAACAGCCTCGGCACCATTCTCGGCACCGGCAGCACTTACCTCCTCACTTCGGCTGAGATCGGCAAAACCGTGACCGTCACCGCCTCCTACATCGACGGTCATGGCACGGCGGAGACGAAGGTTTCTGCGGCGAGTGTCGCAGTCGCCAATGTCAACGACGCACCCACCGGCTCGGTCACGATCGCGGGCTCCGCCAATCTGGGTCAGACGCTGACTGCAAGCAACACCCTTGCCGACGTGGATGGCCTAGGTGTGATCAGCTACCAATGGCAAGCCAACGGCATGGATATCGCCGGAGCCACCGCCTCCACCTATCTCCTGACCGCGTCAGAGGTCGGCAAGAGCCTGTCCGTCACAGCCACCTACACCGATGGCTACGGCACGGTGGAACGAGTCGCTTCCGCCGCGACTGCGTCGGTTTCCAGCACCCCTGTCAACAACAGTCTGCCGAGCGGCTCGGTCACTATCACCGGCACCGCCACTCAGAACCAGGTCCTCACTGCCGCCAATACACTGGCGGACCTCGACGGGGTCGGCGCCATCAGCTACCAGTGGAAGGCCAACGGCGTGGCGATCCCGGGAGCCACAGCGAGCTCCTTCACCCTGCAGGAAGCCCAAGTGGGCAAGATCATCACCGTCACAGCCACTTATCTCGACGGTCTTGGCACCCGGGAAAGCGTGACTTCCGCGGCCACCACCAGCGTCGTCAACGTCAATGACGCCCCCACCGGTTCCGTCAACATCGCCGGCAGCCCCGTCCAAGGCCAGACGCTCACCGCTTCCAACACTCTCGCCGACCTCGACGGCATGGGGACGGTCAGCTACCAATGGCGAGCCAACGGTTCGACGATCACAGGCGCTACCTCGAGCGCCTTCGTCCTCACACAGGCTCAAGTCGGCAAGTTGATCAGCGTCACTGCCTCCTATGTCGACGGACACGGCAGCGCGACGAGCAAGACCTCCAGCTCCACCGCAGCAGTCGCCAACATCAACGACCTGCCGACCGGCGATGTACTCCTGGCTGGATTCGCTTCCCAAGGGCATGTCCTCACCGCCTCCAACACCCTCGCCGATGCCGATGGCCTCGGAGTCATCAGCTACCAATGGAAGGCGGATGGAGTCGCCGTCTCCGGAGCCACCGCAAGCAGCTACGCCCTGACGCAAGCCGATGTCGGAAAGACAATCACCGTCACCGCCAGCTACACCGACGGATTCGGCACGGCCGAGTCGAGGACTTCGGCGGGCGCCCTGATCGTTGCCGATCTGCCCCCTTCCTTGAGCCTGGACACCTTGATCATCGAGGAACGGGAGGCGATCAATGTCACCAGCAATCTGATTCGCGCCGCCGATGACAATGCCGGCGACTCGCAACTGCTCTTCACCATCAGCGGGCTGAGCCATGCCACCTTCCAGAAAAACCTCGCCGGTACCTGGACCGCAACCAACAGCTTCACCCAGGCCGATATCTCGGCAGGAAACATCCGCATCGTCCACGATGGCAGCAATGTCGCTCCCGCGTATTCGGTGTCGGTCACTGACGGCCTCGCCACTGCCACGCAGGTTGCCGGCATCGGCTTCACCGCCACCAACGACGCGCCGCTGATCACCGCTGCCCAGCCCGTGACCCTGGATTGGAGCACCCACAAATACAACCTCAGCACCACCAGCCTCAACGCCTACGACCGCGACTCCGAGGACGTCGCCGCCAGCCTGGTCTGGACCTGGAGCGGTCTGGATTCGGATGTCGTCGTCCAGAAGAGCGGCGTGACGGTCAGCTCCTTCACCCAAGCCGATCTCGCCGCCGGCAGGATTCAGTTGCTGCGCACCGGCACCAACACCCGTGTCGACGATGATTTCGCCACCTTCACCGTCACCGATTCTGCCGGAGCCAGCTCCAGCGCGGAACTGGCCATTTACGACGATGCCATGCTGCACAAGAACAAATGGAGTGACATGACCCTCAACTATTGCTTCTTGACCAAGGTTCCTTCGTATTACTCCTCGACCGACGACGAGCAGAACGGCTTCGTCGTCTTCAGCGATGCCCAGAAAGCCGCAGCTCGTGAAATCCTCGCCTACATCTCCACGGTGACGAATCTGAAATTCGTCGAGAATACCAGCGTCACCGACGGCTCGCAATCGCACCTCACCTTTGCATCCCACGCCATGAGCAGCGGCAGCAGCGGATTCGCCTACTACGCCAACAATCCCACCGTCAACACCAAGAGCGGTGATGTCTGGATCAGTTCCAGCTTAACCACTGCGCCGACAAAAGGCACATCGTCCTACAAGACCTTTCTGCATGAAATCGAGCACGCTCTGGGCAATACTCACCCCTATGACGACAGTACTTGGTCCGGCACGGACCGCGCCTCCACCGTCATGTCTTACAACCGCCATTCCAGCATCACGGGCACCGACGCCCAGACTTACCTCATCCAGGACCTCTGGACCCTGCAGAAGAACTATGGTGCCAACATGAGCACCAACAGCGGGAATACGACCTACCTGTTCTCCGACTTCAATGGCAAGATCAGCACCCTCTGGGATGCGGGGGGCGTCGACACCTTCGACTTCAGCTCGGCGTCTTATGGGCTCAAGGTCGACCTCCGGGAAGGGCATTTCTCGGATCTCTACAACGTCACGAGCACTGGGACGGACAACCTGTCCATCCCCTTCAATGTCACCATCGAGAATTGCACCGGGGGTGCCTATGCCGACACCCTGATCGGCAACACCTCGGCCAACGTCCTCAATGGCGGCAACGGCAACAACACCTTGATCGGCGGCGGCGGCGCCGATGTCTTGATCGGCGGTAGCGGCGCAGACCTTTTTGTTCTTGCCGACACCCAGTTCGTCAGCGTTTCCGGCGGTGCCGGTACGGACACTTTGCAGATCACCTCCGCCAATTTCGACTTCACCGATCTCGCGGCCGGTGCGGTCACCAGCATCGAGATGATCGATCTCCTCGCCTCCGCCGTTTCGCAGCGGATGCGCATCAAAGCGGCCGACATCCTCGATTGCGGCGCCTTGACCGGAGCAAGCGCGTTGAAGGTTGCAGGCAATGCCGGTGACACCGTCGATCTCGATCTCAATCTGACGGACTATGCCAAGGGCATGAGCTACACATCCAACAGTGTCGTGTATGATCTCTGGCACAGCAACGTCAATTCGTCGGCTGACATCTTGATCCAGCAAGGAGTCGTGGTCGTCTGACCAGGAGAGTCGGGGCTTGCCGGAGTTTCGGCAAGCCTCGTTGATTCCGATAAGCTAACGCCGCATCCCCTGCGGCGTCTTTTCATTGAGCTGCAGAGCGCCTCGAGCGAGGCGCCGCCAGCCGATATGAATCCGGGCTTTCGAAAAAGATGGCGGAGCGCATGTGACCCCCCCCGGATCTTGGAGTTTTGATTGTTGTAGGGAGCAGAGCCCGGATGCTCCTAGAGACAAGCCTCATAGCCAGAAGATCGAGGGAGCCCGCTCTCTTGAACGCAAAACCAAAGGATATCGAATGAACACCGTCGCATTGGCCAGCCTCTCTGCCGCCTTGATTCTGGGCGCAGCCACCCTCGCCGCTCCTGTCGGCCCCGTCGCCCCGGCCGCTTCTCCAGTCTCCGCGCCCGCGGTTTCGAAGCTCCCTTCCGGGGCGCCGCGCCATCCCCAGGCCCTAGATGCGGAACAGATCATGCAGGAATTCACCGCCAAGCTCGGGGAGATGCTGGAGAAGGGCCGGTTGACGCCGATCCAGGAGCTGCGCGAGCAATTGCAACGGCCTCAGTGCGAGTTGAAGTTGCCGGCGGTTCCGGCCGCCACCCTGTCGCAACAGGAGCTCTACAAGCGGGCCTGCAAGAGCGTGGTCATTGTCGGCAACGTTGCGATGATGCCCTGCAAGGACAAATCCTGCAGCAGGCTGCATCCTCGGATCAATCCCGCAACAGGCTACCTGATCAGCGCCTCGGGGGTGATGGTCACCAACTACCACGTGATGGCCGACAAGGGAGCCCATGGCGTGGCGGTCCGCGACTATGAAGGCAAGGTGTTTGCCGTCAAGGAGATCCTTGCCGCCAATGCGGACCAGGACATCGCCATCGTGCAGCTGGAAGGCAGCGGCTTCACCCCCTTGCCGCTGGGCGAGGACGAAGAGGTCGGCAGTCCGGTCTTCATCGTCGGCCATCCCGATTGCAAGCCTTACATCCTGAGCAGCGGCATGATCACCTCCTATCCGATCATGCGCAAGAGCCGGGACAGTCAGAAGGCCCAGATGATGTTCGTCTCCAGCGAGTTCTGCGGCGGCTCCAGCGGCTCCCCGGTGCTTAGCGACAAGGGCGAGGTGATCGGCATGGTGTCGTCGCTGATCCCCGTGGTCAAGCCGAGCAGCGACGGCTCGATGATGGTGCAACAGCTGATGCTGCGAACCTGCCCCCCGGTCTCTTCGATCCGGGCGATGATCAAATTCAAATGAAGCTCTGTCCAGGAAGGTGAAACATGAAACACATCCATAGACCCGGCAAGATCTCCATCCGCACTCTCGACAGCAGCAACGAAAACCATCATCTCTGCAACAACAACGGAGTGTGGAGCCTGCACTACACCTTGCATCCTACGCCGATGACGAAGCAGCGTGTCCGGGTTTCGCTCGGAACCACCTCCGTCGAGGAGGCCCGCGCCTTGCGCGACCGACTCTTTGCCGAGGCCGGCGTCAAGCTCAAGGCGATCCAGGGATCCTCGCTCAACTAGCGATCCGTCCCGGCCTCACGGCGCGGCCGCCGCGGCGGAGTTCTCCGGCAGCTCGCCGTAGAGACCGTGGGCCAGGAGATAGGACGCCGCCTCGTAATAGGCCGTCGCCTCGTCCTCGAAAGCGGTCTGCGCCGCCGTCGGGACGAGGTCGCCGCTGTGCCGATTGAGATCATAGCTCTGGGCCTGGCGGATCGGCTTGAGGACGGCGAGGCGCCGGGGATCGAGATAGCCGAGCTTCTGGTAGTTGCTGATGAAGCTGCGATCGCGTCCGGCGGCGTCGGGACGGAGGAGGTCGCGGCCGAAGAAGCGGCTGTGGTAGCTCCAGTCCATCAGGCCGAGCAGGGTCGGAGCCAGGTCGATCTGGGAGCACAGGGTGTCGATCCGCTGCGGCTTGATCAGGAGGGGGTTCCAGATCAGCATCGGGATGTGGTATTTCTTCACTTCCAGCTCGCGCTTGCCGGCGACCCGCATGCAATGATCGGAGACGATGACGAAGACGGTGTTCCTGAACCAGGCTTTCGATTTGGCGTCCTGGAGGAATTTGCCGATGGCGTAGTCGCTGTAGGCGGCGCCGCCGGCGACTCCTTTCAGCGCAGCCGGGATGCGGCCGGCCGGCCAGGTGAAGGGGCGGTGGTTGGAGGTGCTCATGACGAAGTGGTAGAAGGGCCGGCCCGCGGCGTGAGCCTTGTCGGCTTCGGCCATCGACCAGGCGAAGCTGTCTTCATCGCTGGCGCCCCAGGCGTTGGCGAAGACCGCCTTCACGCCTTCCCTTTCCTTGGCGGGATGGTCTACGATGCGGCAGCCGTTATGCATGAAGTAGTAGCTCATGTTGTCGAAGAAGCCATCGCCGCCGTAGACGAAGACGCTGTCGTAGCCGCGCTGTCTGAACAGGCCTGGGAGGGTGAAGAGCCTTTCGTTGCCGGGGCGGCGCGGCACCGCCTGGCCGGGGCTGGGGGGGACGCTGAGGCTGAGGGCCTCCATCCCACGGACGGTGCGGGTGCCGGTGGCGTAGCAGGCGTGGAAGCTGATGCCTTCGCTGGCGAGGAGGTCGAGATTGGGCGTCAGCCTTTTCTTGTCACCGAGGAAGCCGAGCGATTCGCCGGAGAGTGATTCGACGGTGATCTGGATGACGTTCCAGCGTTTTTCCGGGCCCTTGCCGGTGATGGCGCGGCGGAGATCGAGCGGTTCGGAGCTGAGGTAGCGGGAGTTGTCCTGGAGGAGCAGAGGACGGAGGATCCGGCATGCGGCGAGGGGGGCTTCGTCGCTCGCCGGGGCGGTGCTGGCGGCGGCGCGGCCGAGCTGCGGGTACCAGCGCCAGTATTCCAAGCGGTTGGCCCAGAAGGCGGCGATCAGCGACCAGCCGCCGTTTCGGGCGAGCTCGGTGGCGGTCGGATTGCCCAGCTGCACCTGCAGGAAGCTCATGTGGCGGAAGCCTGCGGCGAGCTTTTCGCCGCGGCTCGAGGCTTGAGGCGAGTCCATCCTGTCGAGATCGGCTCGGCCGAGTTGGTAGAAGACTAGCAGCGCCAGCAGCGGCAGGGAGAGGCAGCCGCCGCCGGCCAGCAGGCGAGGGCGCAGCGGCGTGGAGGAATCGAGCCAGGCGGCGAGCCAGCCGAGCCGGTGGAGGAACACGAGCAGTGCGGCACTGGAGAGGCTGATGCCGCCGAAAATCAGCGGCAGGTTGTAGGACTGGTGGATGTTGGCGATCACTTCGGTGGTGTACACCAGATAGTCAACGGCGATGAAGTTGAAGCGGACGCCGAACTCGTCCCAGAAAAGCAGTTCCGCGCAGAGTCCGAAGAAGAAGCTCCAGGTGGCGGCGAAGAGCCAGAGGATCCAGCCGGCACGGGCGAAGCGGCGCCGGAAGAGGCTTTGCGGGCAGAATGCCAGGGCCGCCGCCAGCGGCGTCGCCCAGAAGACCGCCATCGCCAGGTCGTAGAGGCTGCCCCAGGCGAAGGCGGCGGCAAGCGAGCCGGCAGGGACGCCGCCGAGATAGGGCGCCGCAAGAATCATCCGGATAAGAAGCGAAACTAGCAGAAAGATGCCGCCGAAAAGCAGCAGGCCGCCGTAGCGGTGGGCGAACAAGGGCGTCAGGCGCTGGAGCCGCTGCAGCATGGAGTCTTTCCGGGGTTGTCGTGGAGGCGGACAATCTCCTCCGCCGCCGCAGCGCCGCGCGGCGGCGGCGGTGAAATTCGGATGAAAGGCGATTTCATCGAGTTTTCAGGCGGGGAGGCGGAGAGTCGGCGCAATCGCCGGTTAGATTGCCGCATTCCTCAGCTGCCGATGGAGACCCAACCGAATGCGCCTGCTCGTCGTCGAAGATCAACCCAAAGTCGCGGCCTTCATCGTCAAGGGCCTGCAGGAGGAGGGCTGGACGGTCGACCTCGAGACCGACGGCGGATCGGGCCTCCGCGCCGCCCAGAGCGGCCGCTATGACCTGATCATCCAGGACATCATGCTGCCCGGCATCGACGGCTTCACCGCCATCGAGGCGCTGCGCAGGAGCGGCAGCCGCTGCCCCATCCTCGCGCTCAGCGCCCGCGACGAGGTCGAGGATCGTATCCGCGGCCTCAACGTCGGTGCCGACGATTATCTCGCCAAGCCCTTCGCCTTCGGCGAGCTGCTCGCCCGGGTCAAGGCCATCCTCCGGCGCGGCAAGGACAATGACGACGGACTGTTGCATTTCGCCGACATCGAGCTCAATCCGGTGCTCCGCGAGGTCCGCCGCAGCGGCCACAAGATCAACCTGACGGTGAAGGAGTTCGCCCTTCTCGAGCTGCTGATGCGCAATCCCAACCGCGTCCTCACCCGGACCATCATCATGGAGAAGGTCTGGGAGATCAGCTTCGACACCGAGACCAACATCGTCGAGGCCTTCATCCGACTCCTCCGCAAGAAGATCGACGCCGACTTCGAGCCGAAGGTGATCCGCACCGTCCGCGGCGTCGGCTACCGCATCAGCCTGGAAGACTGAGCTTGCGCCTCAGCTTCCAGAAGCGGATCAGCCTTCTCTTCGCCCTGAGCTCGCTCGGCTCGGCGCTCGGAGCGGTCCTCGGGCTGGTCGCTGTCCTCAGCTACCAGCGTTACCAGGAAGAGCGGGAGGAGCTCCGCGAAATCGCCGTCAAGTATCGTGACATCCTCAAGGCCGACCCGGTCCTCGGCGAGGAATCGCGCCGCCGCCTGCCTGAGATCATCAACGCCGAGCCGGAGCACGAGCCCCTTTCCCTCGCGCTCCTCAGCAAGGAGGGCCGCGTCCTGCAGACCTGGCCCGCAGACTCGCGTGACTGCCGCCGCGTCCTCGAGCGCTTCGACCATCAGCCTGGCTTCGGCTTCTACCTGCGCCACCACGACGACTGGCTCTTCCATGAGTTCATCCGCGGCGACAACTACGACATCCTGATCGTCGACAAGCACGACACTCATTTCCTTTCCAGCGCCGGACTGACCCTGCTCTTCCTCCTCCCCTTCCTCATCGTCGCCTGCTACCTCCTCGGCTCCTTCCACGCCCGCCGCGTCGTCGAGCCCCTCCAGGCGATCGGCGCCGTCGCCCGCCGCCAGGCCGAAGGCGAGCTCGACGCCCGCATCGCGCAGCCCGGCGGCGGCGATGAGATCCAGCGCCTCTGCGACGACCTCAACCACAGCTTCGCCGAGCTGCAGAAGACGCAGCAGACGGTGCGGCGCTTCTCCGCCGACGCCGCCCACGAGCTGCGCACCCCGATCGCCGCCATCATGGGCAACATCGAAGTCACCCTGTCGCGCCAGCGCTCAGGCGATGACTACCAGGCGGCCTTGGGGGAGACTCTGGAGGAGCTGCAGCAGCTGAGCCGCATCCTTGACTCGCTGCTCCTGATGACCCGGCCGCGCTCGGTCTACCTGGATTCTTTTCTCAAGGTCGATCCCTGCCGCATCATCGCCAAGGTTGCCGACGACCTCGATTTCCTCATCGTCGACAAGAATCTCAAGCTCCTCAGCGAATGCCGTGGCGAGCGCCAGATTTCCTGCCTGCCGACTCTTTTCGAGCGCCTCGTCGCCAATCTCCTTCACAATGCCATCAAGTTCTCCCCGCCGGGTGGCGAAATCCGCCTGGGCTGGGACTCCTCCGGCAGCCGTGGCCGGCTCGAGATCGAGGACCGCGGCCCAGGCCTGCCTAAGGAAAGCCATCAGCGGATCTTTGAGCCCTTCTACCAGAACGACGCCTCCCGCGGCCAGAGCGGTGTCGGCCTCGGCCTCGCTTTGGTGAAGTTCATCGCCGAGCTCCACCAGGCCCGCATCGAAGTCTCCCAGGCCTCGCCCCAGGGGCTCAAGATCAGCGTCGAATTCCCGCTGCCGCCGGCCTAGGCTCATCTCTTCTTGTGCAGCTCATGGGCTTGAGTTTCAACCTAAAAACCGCTGCTGAACCTAAAAATCGCAGTTGAAAGGTTGGAAGGTTCAAAGGTTGAAAGGATCAGCTAAGCTACAAAAGCAAGAGCTTATGGTGTTCGAGGGCGCTCCTCCGGCTGGCAGTCATGCAGGTCGAATTAGAATCGTCATTTGTCGCTGTTGTTCATGTATTTGCCTTTCAACCTTCTAACCTTTCAACCCGGTTCCATTCCGCTGCTGCGGAATTTAGGTTCATTCAACCCGGTTCTGTGGTTTTAGGCTGACTCACTTCTCGCGCACGTAGATCTGGGCGCATTTCCAGGCGGCGGGCTGCTGGCTCGCGAGGCGGTTGAGGTAGGCCAGGTTCTTCTCGGTCAAGGGCAGGCCGGTCTTCTTGTCGTAGCCCTCCAGCTCGCCAAGGGAGACAGCATTCTTCAGGGCCTCATCGGTCAGATCCTTCAAGACGAAATTCTTGTCCTCGGTCTTCTCGAGCAGGGAGAAGTGCATCTCTTTCTTCTCGGTCTCGGTCCTGGAGAGCAGCAGCATCTGGCCGCCGACCAACTCGATCTGTTTCGCCGCGATCGGCCCCATCCCGGGACCCCAGATCAAGAGCCTCGGATCGCCCTTGTCCTGGGCGGCGGTGACCGCCACCACGCCTTTCTCCGTCTTCCAGGTGCCGCAGAGATCGGTGTCGGCCTTGGCGCGGGCCCAGGCGGCATCGGCATCCTTCACGGGAGTGCAGGCGAAGAGGCAGAGTGCGGCGAGAAGGGCGAGGCGGATCATGGGGAATCTCCGGTGGTTGTTGGTTGGTTGATTGAGCAAAGGAGGACAGGCGTCCCGCCTGTCATTTTCACGGGCGGGACGCCGCGCGTTTGGAAGCTTGAGCCACGACTCACTTCTCCCGGACATAAACCAGGGTCAAGGCATTCCAGGCCGCAGGCTGCTTGGTCGCGAGGCTATTGAGATAGGTCAGATTCTTGTCGGTCAAGGGAAGGCCGGCCTTCTCGTCGTAGCCCTCAAGTTCGCGACGTGTGACGGCGGTTTTTAAGGCCTCGTCCGACAAATTCTTCAGGATGATGTTCTTGTCGATGGTCTTTTCCAGCAATAAAAATTTCAGCTCGGGGCCGATGAGATCCAATGCGGCACCAAACTGTAGCTCATTGGCATTTTTGCTTGCGCCCTCGCTTTTGATGAGAAGCAGGAATTGACCATCGGGCAGGGGGATGACCTTGGCTGCTATGAGCGGCTGTTGCGTTTGCCAGATCAGCAGTCTCGGATTGTCCTTGTCCTGCGACAGGGTGACCGCGATCGCGGCTTTATCCCCCTTCCAAGTGCCGCAAAGGCTTTCATCGACCTTGGCGCGGGCCCAGGCGGCTTCGGCGTCCTTGACCGGAGTGCAGGCGAAGAGGGACAGAGCGACGAGAAGGGCGAGGCGTAGCATCGGGCAGCTCCGGGGTTTTCGATTGCTGTTTCTGGACCGCTGACAGAATCAGCCGTTTAGGAATTTTTGCTGAGTGCAATTCTCTCTCAGAATTGTAGTCGGCTGGAACAGCTTGACCGGGACGCCCGCGCTCCTTTTTACAGTCCGCCGCGCTTGAGCAGCGGCGCGTAGGCGTCGATGCGGCGGTCGCGAAAGAAGGGCCACATGGAGCGGCGGGCGCGCAGGGCGGTGAGGTCGACTTCGGCGATCAGGACTTCCTCTTTGTCGGTGGAGGCCTTGGCGACGATTTCGCCGCATTCGTCGGCGACGAAGCTGCGGCCCCAGAAGGTGATCGGCGCCTCGGTATCGACGCGGTTGACGGCGGCGTACCAGACGCCGTTGGCGACGGCGTGGCCGCGCTGCACCGTCTCCCAGGCGGCGTGCTGGCGGGCGTGTTGATCCTCTTCGCCGGGGATCCAGCCGATGGCGGTGGGGACGAGGATGATTTCGGCGCCGGCGAGGGCGACGGCGCGGGCCGATTCGGGGTACCACTGGTCCCAGCAGATGATGACGCCGAGGCGGCCGAAGCGGGTGTTCCAGACCGGGAAGCCGAGGTCGCCGGGGGCGAAGTAGAACTTCTCTTCGAAGTAGGGGTCTTGGGGGATGTGGTTCTTGCGATATTTGCCGAGGAAGGAGCCGTCAGCGTCGATGACCACCGAGGTGTTGTAGGTGAGTCCGGGCATGGCTTCCTCGAAGAGCGAGCCGACGATGACGACGCCGTGCTTCTTCGCCGCTTCCATCAGCGCGGAAGTGCTCGGGCCGGGGATGACTTCGGCGCGCTTGAGGAGCTCGGGGTCCTGGGTGCGGCAGAAATAATCGCCCATGAAGAGCTCCTGGGTGCAGACGACGTTGGCCCCCTTGGCAGCGGCCTCGGCGATCAGGCGGAGGGTCTGCTTGAGGTTTTCGGGGCCGGAGCCGTAGTCGCGGCTTTGGAGCAGGGCGAGTTTGACTTTCATGGGGTGATTCCTGATGGGTTGCGTCGGCCGCGAATATAGAGGGTCAAGCGCCGGCCGCGAGGGTCGATCCGCACTCGGCGTAAAAGCACCCTTGCGGCGATCGCAGAGTTTTGCAGACCGGAATGGCGGCCCGCACCAGGCCAGGCGATGGTGCATGATCGCATTCTGGCGCTACTGGGCACCAGTCAGGCGCTTGCAGGACTCGCGCACCGGACGGAATCGTTCATCGAGGGGACATGCGGCCAAACTCACTCCGTGCTCCAGGCGGAAGGCTTGCGTCGCCGAATTTGTGTTCGAATCTGGGGCTCTCAAGGAGTGTGTACGATCACGACGCGTACGCCGATTGCATTCCAATAATTATCCGATTTGTAGCCGCCTCGACGAGCAGAACGGAATGACAATTCGGTTGGTATCATACCATAAAAATCACCACGGATGCAGCGATGGAGCGAATCCGGAGCCGCTATCGGCTGGCTCGGACCGCGGTAGAGAGAACGCTGAAATCCATCTTCGCACCACTGGCTGACATTCCCCATCATATCAAACAGGCCCCAAGCATTGGCTCGCTTTTCCCCGACCGGATGGGTGTGTCCGCCGCTGTTGCGTGCATGCCAGGCGATGGCATCCAATTCGCCATAGAGCCTGCCGCTGGTCCCGGCGCGACAGGCGTATTCCCATTCCGCTTCAGTGGGCAGGCGATAGATCCAGCCTTCAGGCAAGCGACCGGCTTGCTGCTCCTGCAAAGTCAGCTTTTTGCAGAATTCCTGGCAGTCGTGCCAATTGACGTTCTCTACCGGGCGTCTGGGGCTGTCCTCCTGGTCTTTGAATCGCGAGGGATTGTTACCCATCACGGCCTGCCATTGTGCTTGAGTGACGGTGGTACGCCCCATCAGGAAAGCACGGGGCAAGGTGACTTCATGCTGGGCTTCCCCATTCTCATTCCTCCCTTTTTCATCCTCTGGCGAGCCCATGATGAAGCTGCCGCGAGGAACAAACATCAGTTCGATTTTCTGACCGTCGGTGTATTTGTCGCCGACCTTGAGGCAGTGGGCCCAGACGATGCCGGCTTTGAGCTGTTCACGGGCCCAGACCGAAATCTCCGGATCGCGGTCGTCGCGGAAGGCGTCGAGGGCGGGTAGCGCCGCCGTACCGAGCGCTTCCAAGGCTTTTTTCGCCGCGAGTCTTTCTGATGGGCTGCCATGCTGGATCTTCTCAATCAAAGTCCCGACCTCTGCCTTGAGCTCCCTCTCGGTTCGGGCTGACGCGGGGGCGGGGCTGAGTGGTGCGGCATCAGCAAGGAAAAGGACGAGAGTGAGGGCGGTGATCATGAATGGGGGGGCTCCGTTCATCAATAGTCTACGATCTTGGGCGGGTCGAAGCAAGTTTCCGGAGAAGAGAAAACCCCCGGGCCTCATCGGCGCGGGGGTTTTTGCGCTTGACGCGAACTTCGGCTTAGAGGCCGCCGTTGGAGTAGAAGCGGGCGAGGTCGGCGAGGGTCTGCTGACGGATCTTCGAGGCCTGACCGGCCTGGCCGAACTGGGTCATGCGGAGCTTGCAGATCTCTTTCATGGCGTCGCGCGAGGGCTTGAGGTATTCGCGGGGGTCGAACTTCTCGGGGCCTTCGGTGAGGACTTTGCGGATCGCGGCGGTGATCGCCATGCGGTTGTCGGTGTCGACGTTGATCTTGCGGACGCCGATCTTGATGGCTTTCTGGATCTCTTCGACCGGGGTGCCCCAGGTGGGCTTCATCTTGCCGCCGTACTTGTTGATCAGGTCCTGGAGTTCCTGGGGAACCGAGGAGGCGCCGTGCATCACCAGGTGGGTGTTGGGGAGCTTCTTGTGGATCTTGGCGATGGTGTCGATCGAGAGGACGGCGCCGTCGGGCTTCTTGGTGAACTTGTAGGCGCCGTGCGAGGTGCCGATGGCGACGGCGAGCGAGTCGAGCTTGGTGCGGGCGACGAAGTCGGCGGCCTGATCGGGGTCGGTGAGGAGCTGGGCGTGGCAGAGCTTGCCGACGGCGCCGTGGCCGTCTTCCTGTTCGCCTTCGCCGTGCTCGAGCGAGCCGAGGCAGCCGAGTTCGCCTTCGACCGAGACGCCTTTGGCGTGGGCGGCGTCGACGACGGCGCGGGTGACCTTGACGTTGTATTCGTAGTCGGCAGGGGTCTTGCCGTCTTCATGGAGCGAGCCGTCCATCATGACCGAGGTGAAGCCGTCGTTGATGGCGCTGACGCAGGTTTCGACGCCGTTGCCGTGGTCGAGGTGCATGGCGATGGGGATTTGGGGGTAGAGCTCGGCGGCGGCGAGCATGAGGTGGCGCAGGTAGTTGTTCTGGGCGTAGGCGCGGGCACCGCGGGAGGCCTGGATGATGACCGGCGAGTCGGTCTCGGCGGCGGCCATCATGATCGACTGGATCTGTTCCATGTTGTTGACGTTGAGAGCGACGAGGCCGTAGCCGTTTTCGGCGGCGTGGTCGAGAAGGATGCGGGTCGGGACGAGGGCCATGGTGTCTTCCTTAGGTTCTGGGGTGACTCAAAGAGTGTGGCGCAGACAATATGCGGCTCCGGGCCGAGTGCCAATTCTTGTGACTGGGTTTCGCGGAACTTCCTGTGGCAGAAAGTGCCATTTTCATCCCAGCGCCTGGTTCAGTGCCTCGCGCATGGCTTCGAGCGGGGGGGGGCGGCCGGTCCAGATCTCCCAGGCGCGGGCGCCTTGGTGCAGGAGCATGCCGCGGCCGTCGCAGGTGGCGCAGCCGAGGGCGCTGGCGGCCCGGCGGAAGGGGGTCATGCCGTAGATCATGTCGCAAACCAGCTGGTAGGAGGAGAGGAGGCCGGGGTCCATCGGCATCGGGTCGTCGGGCTTGAGGCCGAGGCTGGTGCATTGGATGACCAGGTCGTGCTCCCCGACGATTTCGCGGCTGAGGGAATGCTGGCTCAGCGCCTGGCTGCGGCAATTCGCGCCGGAGGCGGCGATGGCGGCGCAGATCGCCTCGGCCTTGTCGAGGCTGCGGTTGGCGACGCTGATCCGGGCGGCGCCGGCCAAAGCGAAATGCAGGGCGACAGCACTGGCGGCGCCGCCGGCGCCGACGAAGAGGATCGAGGCGCCATCGCAGGAGAAGCCCAGCTCTTCCTTCAAAGCCATCCGGAGGCCGTAGCCGTCGGTGCTGAAGCCAGCGAGGCGGCCGTCGGGCAGGACCTTGACGGTGTTGACACTGCCGGCGAGGCGGGCTTCGGGATCGATTTCGGCGAGGTGCTTGAGGATGGCGTTTTTGTGCGGCACGGTGCAATTCCAGCCGCGGAATCCGTCGCTGACGAGTTGCGGGATGCGTGCGTCGAAGGCTTCGGGCTCGCAGGGGATGAGCTGGTAATCGGCGTCGATGCCGGCGGCGGCAAAGGCGGCTTGGTGCATCACCGGGGATTTGCTGTGGGCCACCGGCCAGCCCATGACTCCGTATCGATCCATGAAAAGAGGCTCCTGAGAGTTTTGAGTTTTGAAGCGGGGCCGATCGCCTTTCAGCGCCGTTTCGAATCAAGGACCAGGGTGAAGGGGCCGTCGTTGACCAGCTCGACCTGCATGTCGGCGCCGAAAACGCCGAAGCCGCAGGGGAGGGAAGAGGCGCTCAGGCGCTCCTGGAAAACCGCCCAGAGTCGGCGCGCTTCGTCGGGCGGCGCGGCGGCATCGAGGCTGGGTCGGCGGCCGCGGTGGGCATCGGCGAGGAGGGTGAATTGCGGCACCGCCAGGATGGCGGCGCCGGCGGCGGCGGCATCGAGGTTGGTCTTGCCTTCCGCATCGGCGAAGATCCGCAGCTCTGCCAGCCGCTTCAGGAGCCATTCGGCGTCGGCCTCGCCGTCTCCGCGGGCGATGCCGACGAGCAGGACCAGGCCGCGGCAGATCCGGCCGGTCTCGACGCCGTCGCAGGTGACGGAGGCGCGTGTGCATCTTTGCAGGACGGCGATCATGGGGGACCGGCTCAGGTCGCTTCGCAGGACTTGAAATACTCGATCGTCTTGACCAGGCCTTCGCGCAAGGGGATCTTCGGCTCCCAGGCCAGGAGCTGGCGGGCGAGGCTGATGTCGGGGCGGCGACGGCTCGGGTCGTCTTTCGGCAGAGGGCGCTTTTCGATCTTCGAGGCGCTGCCGGTGAGCTCGAGGATCTGCTGGGCCAGCTCGAGCATGGTGAACTCGCCGGGATTGCCGAGGTTGATCGGCGACTCGGGAGCCTGGCCGAGATCCATCACCTTGAGGAAGCCGGCGATGAGATCGTCGACATAACAGAAGGAGCGGCTCTGCTGGCCGTCGCCGTAGATGGTGACGGAACGTCCCTGCAGGGCCTGGACGATGAAATTTGAGATGACGCGGCCGTCGTCAGGGTGCATCCTGGGGCCGTAGGTGTTGAAGATGCGGACGACGCGGACATCGGTGCCGCGGCTGCGGCGGAAGTCGAGGCAGAGGGCTTCGGCGGCGCGCTTGCCTTCATCGTAGCAGGAGCGGATGCCGATGGGATTGACGTGACCCCAGTAGGATTCGGGCTGCGGGTGGACCTGGGGATCGCCGTAGACTTCCGAGGTCGAGGCCTGGAAGAGGGGTATGCCGAGGCGCGAGGCGAGCTCGAGGAGGTTGATCGAGCCGAGGACGCTGGTCTTCATGGTGAAGACGGGATCATGCTGGTAGTGCGGCGGCGAGGCGGGGCAGGCGAGGTTCCAGATGAAGTCGGCCTGCAGGTCGATCGGGTGGATGACGTCGTGCCGGATGATTTCGAGCTGCGGATTGCCGAGCTGGTGGGCGAGGTTGCTGTGGCGGCCGGTGAAGAAGTTGTCGACGCAGAGGATGCGTTCGCCGCGGGCGAGGAGCTTGTCGATCAGGTGCGAGCCGAGGAAGCCGGCGCCGCCGGCGACGAGGTGGGTGCGGTTCTTGCCGTAGGCGCGGTCGGAGCGGGCGGAGCGGGTCATGGAGGCCTCTTGGGTATGGGCGAATGGAAAGAGTCGGGATCAGGGGGCCTGGATGGCCTTTTCGTCCCATACGGCTTCGCAGGACTCTTGCCAGCCGGGGAAGTTCCAGGTGTTGGGGAAGCCGGAGCATTGGATCGGCTTGACCTCTTGGATCCGGCAGACGTTCTTGCCTTCCAGGAAGATGCAGGACTGGTCCGATTCCTTCATGATCAGGGTCAGGCCGCGGCGGTCGTAGGTGACCTCGCAATACTGCTCGATGAAGTCGAGCGGCTTCATCCCGAGAAAGGCGGCGATCTTGTCGATCTCCGGCTCCGACACCCGGACCACGCCGGGCCAGCGGCAGCAATTGCCGCAGCGCTGACACATCCACTTGCCCATCTCGACACTCCGCTGTTTTTTCTGCCGCAAAAGATACGCGGGAAACGGCGGCTGGCGAGGGCTCGCAAAATCGCCGCCGCGGCTTCGTTTATGGCGCGTCTCAACTCCGATCGAGTCCAGCGCCTTCAAATCCAGACCATAAGGAAATCCTGATGATGAAATCCTTTTTCGCCTCCTTGCTTGTCGCCGGCAGCGTCCTGAGCGCCGGAGAGGACGCCGCACTGCAGTCCGTCGCCCTCAACGATCCCGCAAACACCGAGGTCAAGACCGGGAAGGCCGCCACCCGCGAAGCCTTGGCCAAGCGCCAGGCCGCCCTCGGCCACGCCGAGACCACGGTGACGGTGGAAGTGACGGTCAACGGCCAGCCGCAGCCGGCCCAGGAGCAGCGCGCCAAGCTGCCGGCGACCTTCATCTCCGCTCAAGGCATGGCCATAGGCACCTTGCCCAACCCCAAGGCCAACGGCGCGCCTCCAGGCATGGACATCAAGTTCAACACCACCTTGAAGGACATCAATCTTCTCACCTCCGACGGCGTCGAGATTCCTGCCCGCCTCGTCCTCAAGGACGAAGAGACCGGCATCGCCTTCTTCGCTCCGCTGAAGCCACTTGACAAGGCCGTCAGCTTCGTCGACTTGTCCCGTCCCGGAGCCGAGCCGGCCGTGCTCGACGAACTCTATCTTCAGCTCCGTACCGACGAGAAGATGTTCAACACCGTCATCACCCAGGCCTTCCGGATCACCGGTGCGGTCACCGCCCCCCGCAAGCTCTGGCTGATGCAAGGCGGCGCCCCCAGCGGCGTCATCGTCAGCGACGCCCAGGGCCAGCCGGTCGGGGTGATCGCCGAACAGAGCAATGTTCCGGTCGTCCTGCCTTTGAGCAAGCTCGCCAAGCTGATCGTCCAGGCCGAGGCCGAAGCCGCCAAGCCGGCCGAAGTGGCAAAAACCCCTGAGAACAAGGATGTTGAGCCGAAGGCCGAAGGGGCGCCCAAGCCCTGAGAGGGGGGCACTTCGGGGAAATCTCGAAAAAAGTCGTCAAAGCGACTTGCGGGATTTCCAGAAGCCAGTATTCTCTGGACCGCGCTGCGAGTGTAGCTCAGTTGGTAGAGCGTTACCTTGCCAAGGTAATTGTCGTGAGTTCGAATCTCATCACTCGCTCCAGCGCGCCGCTTTCACAAGCGAGTGTAGCTCAGTTGGTAGAGCGTTACCTTGCCAAGGTAATTGTCGTGAGTTCGAATCTCATCACTCGCTCCAGATGTCAAGAGCCCGCCGGATCTCCGGCGGGTTCTCGCTTTCCTGGAGCTCGTTCCCCTTGGGGCGTGCCAACGCCCTGGCGCTCTTCCTTTCGCCAAAGGAGAAAGGCGTTATGCGCAAAATGGCCAGGGAATCGGCCTCATTCCGCGACCGTGGCGGGCTTCTCCGGCAGGTTCAGCGGCAGCCTGACGGTGAAGATCGATCCGCCGCCCTGAGCCTTGCTCACGCTGATGTCGCCGCCGTGGAGGATGACGATCTGGCGAGACAGGGGGAGGCCGAGTCCGGCGCCGTCGGCGCGACGTTCGGCGCCTTGGTGGAATTCCTGGAAGATCAGGTCGCGTTCATGGTCTGGGACGCCGATGCCGCTGTCGACGACTTCGATCAGGGCGGCATCGGGTTCGAGGCGGGCGCGGACTTCTATCCTGCCGCCGGTGGGGGTGAACTTCAGGGCGTTGCCGATGAGGTTGTCGATGACCTGGCGGAGCCGGCGGGCGTCGAGGGAGATGATCAAGGGCGGTGAGGGAGGCTCGCAGAGCAGTTCGAGGCCAAGCTGGCGGGCGCGGGGGACGAAGGCGAGGGCGCATTCCCTGACCAGGGCCTTCAGGTCCTTGTCGCGGCGCTCCAGCTCAAGGGTGCCGGCCTCGAGCTTCGCCTGGTCGACCAGAGCGTTGACCAGGTCGAGGGCGTGGCAGGCGGTGCGCTGGATCCGCTCCAGCGAGTCCTCTTGCTTGGCGGTGAGATCGCCGTGCAGGCCTTCGAGGAGGAGTTCGGAGAAGGAGGAGATCGAGGCGAGCGGCGCCCGCAATTCGTGGCCGAGGTGGCGGATGAACACCGATTTGCGCTTCGACAGCTCGGAATGGAAATCGGCCTCCTTGCGGATTGCGGCGTTGGCGGATTCGAGACGCAGGGCGGTCTGGCGCAGGCGGCCGGCGAGGAGGTTGAAGCCGCGCACCATGTCGCCGAGTTCGCCGGGTTCGGCGGCGCCCGCCTGGACCTGGATGTCGAGTTCGCCTTCGCGGAGGCGCCGGGCGGCGCTGGCCAGTTCGCTCACCGGTTCCCGCAGGGCCTGGCCGAGCTGCCAGGAAGCCCAGGTGGCGCAGCCGCCGAGGAGAAGCCCGGAGATCAGCATCAGCAGCTGCACCCGGTCGAGATCGGTGCAGGTCTGGTCGAGGCGAGCCAGAAGGGTGTCCTGCGAGTTCCGGATCAGAGCCGCGATCTCGCGGCTCAGGAGAAGCTGGATCTTGCGGCCTTCCTCGTCCGCCTCCTGGGCCTCTTCCGACCAAGGGTTTTCCTTCAGTTCCTGTTCGAGAGCGGCGATCACCAGGGACATTCGGGAGCAGAGAGGTCGGAGTTCGCCGGCATCCGGCAGCGATTCGACGCTTTGGTACAGGTCACGGAAGCGGTTTCCGAGCTCGTTGATGCGAGCTGACTGGTCTTCGGTGTCGCGGGTCGGCCTCTGCCAGGCCTTTTCCATCAGCCTGGTGGATTCGCCCATGTTGACCGCTGTGCGGACTTGGCTGCGGGCGGCGGCGGCGGCGGCCTTGGCTTCGTCGGAGCTGCGGCCGAGCTGCCACCAGACCAGAGCGGTGAGGAGCAGCAGGCCTGCAAGCTGCAGGGTCGGGCCGAGACGCCGGGCGGCGACGAAACTGATCTTCATTCAAGCCCCAGAGGTTGAAAGGTTGAAAGGTTGTAAGGCGGAGCCGAAGCAGCTGCAGGCAGGCCATGCGATGAGGAGGCTGCTTTCACCTTGTTTGTCGTAGTCACCCTTGTTCATGAGTTCGCCTTTCAACCTTTCACCCCTGTTTCAAGGCTGCGGCGCTTCGGGGAAGCGGAGGCGCAGCAGGCGGCTGCGATCACCGCCCGGAGCGAGCGGGCCCGGCGGCGATTCCATCGTCCGGACCACATCGAGCTGCAGCAGACTGCCGGGGACGAGGCGCAGGTCGTCGGTCTGCACCGTGTCGAGCGCCCGTGAGAATTCCACCGTCCAAAAGCCCTCCTTCCATTCTCCTTTACATTTCACATCCATGCGCGAGCCGGTGGGAGGCAGGGCTTCGTAGCGGTTGGGATTGAGATGCAGGGTCTTGACGTCGTAGTTGCCGCTCCATGGCCGCAGGCCTTCGTCGGGAGTGCTCACCAGGAAGTGCGGGGTGCCGTCGGGGGCGACGCTTTTCAGCGACTGCGCCGGTTCTTCCAGGGAGAAGACTTGGAGGAGGTCGTCGGCGGCGCCCTCGCTGAGGCGGCAGGCGCCCCAGTACCAGGTGTCGCAGGTGACGGCTCCCGGGCGTTCGGACTGCAGCAGTCGGATACAGAGAGAGTCCTCTCTTTCCGGTCCGACGACGAAGCGCCGCTCCGCCGCGTTCCACAGCCAGGGTTTGTGTTTGGTCATGGGCTCTTTGCAAGGGAAGCGCAAGACGAGGTAGACGCGGTCGCCGTTGACCGCGGCGCGAAGGCTGACAGGGCCTTCGAAGCCGGGGCGCTCGAGCTTCACCTCCGGGCACTCCTCCCACAGGGGTTCGTACCTGCCGTCGATCTGGGGTGCGCTGCCTAGCTGCGGCACCGGACAGGGGTCGGGGGCCTCTGCGAAGAAGCTGTGGCACAGGAGGAGGAGGGGGGCGGCGATCATGCGTGACCTCGGGGATTCGATGGGCGACAATCTAGTGCGGCGCCGCGTTATTGGCACCGCCAGAGGCTGTGGGGCAGGAGCGGACGCTCCGAAACTTCTGCGGCGGCGCCCCCCGGATCTTGCCAGCTGCGCGCCCGGAGCTAGATTCTCGGCCTCTACGAAGCACAACACCGGGGTCGTCTCCATGAAATTCGTCATCGAACAATCGGTTTTCTCTCAAGGTCTCGGACGCGTCCAGGGCGTCGTCTCCACCCGCCCCGCCATCCCGGTTGTCGGCCACTTCCTCATCGTCGCCCATGGCCAGCACGTGATCATCACCGCCACCGACATGGAGCAGTCGATCACCATCCGCCTTCCGGCCCGCGTCGAAATCGAAGGCCAGGGCACCATCCCGGCGAAGAAGCTCACCCAGATCATCCGCTCTCTTCCCAACAGCGACATCACCGTCAGCTTCGACGACGCCCAGAAATGCCAGATCGCCTGCGGCAAGAGCCGCACCCGTCTGCAGGGTCTCGCCCCGGAATCCTTCCCCCTCGAGCGCGGTGAGCTCGCCGGCCGCGACCTGACCTTCCGCTCCGGCCAGTTCCGCCGCATGCTCGACAAGATCGCCTACTCCGCCGCCGCCTCCGACGAGCGAGCCGTCCTCAACGGACTTCTCCTCTCCATTCTCGACGGCACCTTCACCGCCGCAGCCACCGACGGCCGCCGCCTTGCCTTGATGGAGACCGCCGTCGATGGCGACGCCTCGCTCAACGGCGAGACCATCCTGCCGATGAAGGCGGTCTCCGAGCTTTGCAAGCTCCTCCCCGAAGACGGCGAAGTCCGGATGATCCTAGGCGCCGCCCGCGCCATCTTCAGTACCGGCGAGTGCACGCTCCGCACCAAGCTGCTTGAAGGCGCCTACCCCAACTTCCGTCTCATCCTTCCCTCCGGCTTCAGTCGCCAGATCATGATCCCCCGCCAGGAACTCGAACAGGCGATCTCGCGGGTCAACATCATCCTCGAAAGCAGTAACCCCTCGATCAAGTTCCAGATCGAATCCGGCCTCGTCAACGTCGTCTCCGCCGACAACGCCGACGACTGCTGCGAAACCGTCAGCGCCTCTTACGAAGGCGAAGCCACCACCATCGCCTTCAACCCCGGGTACCTCCTCGAGGCCCTCAAACGCCTCGAATGCAACGCCATCACCCTGCGCTTCAATGACAAGGTCAGCCCCACCGGCATCTTCGGCGACGAGGGCTTCCTCTACGTCATCATGCCGATGCGCTCCTGAACCGGTCGAAAGGTCGAAAGCTTGAAAGGTTGAAAGGTTGTCCGGCCTTTCAACCTTTTGCTTGCCACTCATACTTAATTCTTAATGCGTACTTCCGGCCATGATTACCCGCCTCGAGCTTCGTGATTTCCGCTGTTTCGGCGAAGCTCAGCTTGAGCTCGGCCCGGGGGTCACCGTCTTCGAAGGTGCCAACGGCCAGGGCAAGACTTCACTGCTCGAAGCGATCTTCTTTCTGGGCCTGCTGCGCTCCTTCCGCAGCGGCGACCTGCGCCTCCTGCGGCGTTGGAAGTGTCCCTCTTTCCTGATCCGCGGACGGCTCGAGAACGGCTTCGAGATCGCGGTCGAACAAGGCTCTGAACGCCGACTCCGGGCCGACGGCATGCCGGTGGCGCGCTCCAGCGACTTCGTCCGCTTTCTCGGCCCCGTTGCCTTGTCGCCGGAAGACATCCGCCTCAGCAAGGGGCCGGCCGCCGAACGCCGCCAATTCCTCGACATCCTCGGCTCGCAGCTCTCTGCCGCCACCCTCGGCGCCCTGCGCGACTATGACAAGGCGCTGCGCCAGCGCAACCAGCTACTTCGCCTGCAAGCGTCGGACAGCGAACTCCGGCCCTGGGAATACCTGCTTGCCCGCTCCGGTGCCGCGGTCATGCAGGCGCGTTCCGCCTTTTTCCCGGGACTCCGCGCCGCATTCCTGGATGTCGCCGCGGCGCTCTTCCCCGCCGGAACCCCCCTTGATCTGAAATTGGTGTCGTCGCTCGATTGCGCCCCCGGCGGCGAAGAGGAGTCCCTGCTCCTTGCCCTCGAAGAGGCCCGCCCCCGCGAACGCGAACTCGGCAGCAGCTCCATTGGCCCGCACCGCGACGAGCTGGCCATCCTCCTGCAAGGACGCAGCCTCGCTTCTCACGGCTCCGAAGGGCAATGTCGTCTCGCCGCCATCTCCCTCCGCCTCGCCGCCGCCGAATTGCTCGACAGCCCCGAGGCGCCGGGGCCCATCCTCCTCGTCGACGATGTCACCGGCGAACTCGACGCCCGCCGCCGCGACGTCTTTTTGCAGCGCCTTGGCCGGTTCCCCCAGGTCTTCATCGCCTGCACCGAATGCCCCGCCCTTCTGCGGGACGGCGGCGCCCGCGTCGTGCAAATCGAGGGCGGACGCCTGGTTCAATGAAATTCCACATAACGACAACAAAATTAAACGACCTGCATCACTCAAAATCAAGCTCAGGTTAACAGCAGAAGATGCAGAGGAACGCAGAAAGCGTGATCGGCTGAGCGGGACCCGCTCAGCTTTCTGCATTTTGTGCTCTTTGTCCCTTTTGTGGCCATCTTGCTCATCTTCGCTTCTTCGTTCCTTGAGTGATACAGGTCGAAATTAAAGATTAAAGACGTCGCCGATGCGCCCCTTGAAGAGTTCCCAAGACTTTGGAGTCAAGCGCACTTTGAGCTCAGAGAGCGCCGTGTAATCGAGGTTAACGACTTGCGTTTCAAGCTTTCAACTCGCGAACTGTGTTTCCGGGTTGAAAGCTTGAGCCATGGCAGCGAGAGAGCGCAGCTTTCGAGGGTGGATGCCGGGGGTTCTGCCTTGCAGATTTCTCAATTCCCTTGCAGGACTTGATTGAGGAGCAGGGCGCAGGCCGGCTGCTTCTCGCTGCGGGCGACGTCGGCGGGACTGAGGCCGCTGGCGTCCCGAGCCTTTGGGTCGGCTCCGGCAGCGAGCAGGGCGCGGCAGCAGTCGACCAGGCCTTTGCGGGCGGCGGCGTGCAGAGCGGTGTCGCCGGCCTTCGAGACGGCGTTCACCGGGGCTCCGGCGGCGGCGAGGGACTTGATGATTGCCGACGCCTCCTCTTCCAGGCTGAGGCTCCAAAAGACCGGGGTGAAGCCGTCGTTGTCGGCGTACCGCGGATCCGCCTTGGCGGCGAGCAGGGCGTCGACGCTTGCGACACGGCCACGCCGGGCGGCGACATGGAGAGGCGTCTCGCCGTCGAGGGCTCGCAGATTGACGTCCAAGCCGTGTTCGAGCAGCAGTTTCATCAGGTCGGCACGGCCCCAGAAGGCGGCTTCGTGGAGAAGGCTGCGTCCCTTGCCGTCGAGGAGGGCCCAGGACTTCGAGGCGGTCAGGCTTTGCAGGAGGGCCGGGCTGCCGGCGCGGATGGCGAACATCGCGGGGCTGCGGCCGGAGCGGTCGAGGAGCTGGATGTCGGCTTTCGACTGGATGAGGAAGTCCACGGCCTCGGCCTTGCCGGCGGCTGCGGCGTCGTGCAAGGCGCTGCGGCCGTCGCCGTCGACTGCGTTGACGGGACTGCCGGCGAAGACGAGGGCTCGCAGAGCTTCGAAGTGGCCCTGACGGGCGGCTTCGTGGAGGGCGCTGCGGCCTTTCAGGTCGACGGAGAAGAGATCGCTGCTGATCGGCAGGAGTTCGCCGGAGCAGTCGCCGGCGGAGACCGGCTGGATCAGTGATTCCTGGAGGGCGTTGCGGCCGTTTTTGTCGCGCAGCTTGGCATCGGCCCCGGCCTCGACCAGGATGGAGATGAATTCCGGACGGCGGTGTGCCGCGGCTTCATGGAGGGCGCTGCGGCCGTTGACATCCCTGATGCGGGCATCGGCGCCTGCGGCGATAAGGAGCTTCAGCTCGACGGCGCGGACGGCCGGAGCTGCGAGATGGAGGAGGCCGGCGCCATTCTTGTCGAGCGCCTTGGCGTCGGCACCAGCCTCGAGGAGGACCCTGATCACCTGGCTGCGGCCATGCCAGACGGCTTCGGCCAGGGGGCTGCGGCCGTCTTCGTTGCGAGCTTGCATCGACAAGCCGGCGGCGATCAGTTCGCGGCACAGAGAAGGGTGGTCGTGGATGGCGGCGAGATGAAGAAGGCTGTTGCCCTTGTCGTCGACGGCGCTGAGTTGTCCGGCCTGCTTGGCGAGACTGCGGGCAAGGCGGTCGCGCTTGCCCTTGGCCACCATCTCCAAGATCGCGGCGGAGAGCTTCGCAGGCTTCGTGGCGGCGGTCTTGCCGTCGGCGGGATTCCCGGCGGGAGTGGCCGTCGGGAAGGCGGGACTGGTGCAGGCGGCGAGACTGCCGAGGAGAAGCGGGGCGAGAAGTTTGCGGAGCATGGTGGGCCTCTGGGAAGTGTTCGGCGGAGAGAATAACACCTGTCGCCGATTTTGCGGCGCGTATCGCATGGGAAGAGTGGCCAATTGGAGCGGAGGAAGGAAATTGCGGCGAGGACAATTCAGGGAAGGAGCGGCGAAATGAGGCTGGGATTTTGCATGAACATCTTTCCGGGCGAGACCCTGGAGGAGTGCCTGAGGGCGCTCCGCGGTCCCTGCCGCGAGGTTAAGAGCCGATTCTCTCCCGGCGCGGCGCTGCCTGTCGGGCTGCGGCTCGGGGCGCTCGCGGTGAAGCAGGCCTTGGCGGACTTGCCGCGGCTGGAAGCCGCGTTGCGAGAGGAAGGACTGGCAGCCTTCACCGTAAACGCGTTCCCCTACGGCACTTTCCACGGGGTGCGGGTGAAGGAGCAGGTCTATCTGCCGGACTGGAGCGATCGGCGCCGTCTCGACTACTCCATCGACTGCGCCCGGATCCTGGCGGCGCTGCTTCCCGAGGGCGGCGCCGGCAGCATCAGCACCGTGCCGCTTGGCTACGGCAAGGGGCCTCTCGACAGCCCCTGGCCGCTGCTGCACGAAGCGGCCGCGGCCCTCGCCCGACTTGAAGAGGAAACCGGCCGGCGCATCGTCCTGGCGCTCGAGCCCGAGCCAGACTGCCGGCTCGAGACCTGTGACGAGGCCTTGGACTTCTTTGCGTCCCTTCCCGATGCTCCGCCGCTCCGCCGCCACCTCGGCATCTGCCTTGACACCTGCCACGCGGCCCTGCAGTTCGAAGATCCCCTCGATACCCTGCGGCGCCTCCTGGACGCCGGCATCGCGGTGCCGAAAATCCAGGTCTCCTCCGCCCTCCAGGCCGGCTCGCCCGCCGCCGCCCGGCTTCTCCAGCCCTATGCCGAAGGCGTCTACCTGCACCAGACCCGGATCCGCCAGGAGACTCGGACCCTGGCCTTCCCTGATCTGCCGGAGGCCTTGCTCGTCGCCCCCGCCGGATTATGGCGCAGCCATTATCACGTCCCCCTCTACATGGAGCGACGCCACGACGGACTTGACAGCACCAGTGAAGTCCTCACCCCGGAATTCTTCGCCGCCGCCGCCGCCGCAGCTTGCGATTTGGAGACCGAGACCTACACCTTCGAGGTCCTCCCCGGAGATCGCGGCAGCGTCAGCGATTGCCTCGCCCGGGAGCTCGAATTTGTCCGCCGCCGTCTTCCGGCGCCGCCCTTTTCCAGCTGAACCGAAAGATGCGAGCCGGAAAATCGCCGGCTGGCGGTTTTTCTTGCGGAAAGCGCCCGGAGCGCTATCTTGCGGCCCCATTCTCTCGAAGCACCCGGAAATACTGTTCATGAAGCACTTCGTCGCCATCACCCTTGTCCTTGCCTGCGCTGCCCGCGGCGAAACGCTGCAGGAGGCGGTTGCTCGGGGCTTGCAGGCCCACCCTGCGGTGAGAGCGGCCGACAAGAAGGCGGAGGCGGCTGACGCCCGCATCGGCACGGCCCGCGGCGAATTGCTGCCCTCCCTCGACTGGAAGGGCGAATACGGCCACAGCGACGAGAGAAGCACTCTCTATCAGGATCCCGCTCCCGGCCGCGCCGCCGAGGTGAACACCAACAGCTCCGCACTCCGCCGCACCGGCACACTGACGATGACGCAGCTGCTCTACAAGTACGGCATGCTGGAGGGGATCGAAAGCGCCCGTTCCACCAAGGCGCAGAAGGAGATGGAGGCGCGGGCCTCGCGCGAGGATCTCGCCGCCCGCATCATCAAGACCTACCTCGACGTCGACAAGAACCGTGAATTCATCCGTCTCGCCGAAGAGAATGTGCAGAAGCACCAGGAGATCCTCAAGACGGTGCAGATCCGCTTCCAGCAGAAGCTCGCCAACGGCGCCGACGTGTCGCAGGTCGAAGGGCGCTTGTCGCTCGCCCAGGCCCAGCTCGAGCGCGAAAAGGCCTTGACGCCCGCCTACGAGGCGGCCTATCAGGAAGCTGTCTGCGCGCCTCCGCCCGTCGACATGTCCCTGCCGGTTCTGCCCCCCAACATCTTCCCCGCCGATCTCGGCCTTGCCTTCGAAGGCGCCAAGACCAGCCACCCCCTGCTGCTGGCGGACGGCCATGCCATCGAGGCGGCCAGCCATGGTCTGAAAAACAGCGACGGCCGTTTCCTGCCGCAGTTCAGTCTGCAGCTCAGCGCCAGCGCCAGCGACCGTTCCCGCGGCGACGACACCGAAAGCTCCTCCGCCTCCGCCTTCCTGGTGATGGACTGGAATCTCATCCGCGGCGGCGCCCACTACCATGACCGGATCAGCCAGCTCTGCGAGATCGACGCGCTCGACGACACCCGCCGCGACCACATCGAGCAGATCCGCCGCGACCTCGCCGGCGTCTGGCACCAGCGACGAGCCCTCACCGTCGAGTACGGATTCTACGAGAAGAGCGTCGTCTCTTCGCAGCAGACCGCCGATGCCTTCACCGAGCAGTATCGCCTCGGCCAGCGCACCCTCTTCGACCTCCTCAACGCCAAGGCGGAGGTCTTCCAGGCCAAGCTCAGGATCAGCGAGTCGAAGCACGCGCGCATCCAGGCTGAGCTCGACATCCTCTACCGCATGGGGACCTTGGTCGAAACCATCGCTCCAGGCGCCGTCAAAACCGTTCAGCCTTGAATCCTCCCAACGGAGCCGCCCCTCTCATGAAAAGCATCGCCGCCGCCCTCGGCCTCCTCGGCCTCGCCGCCGTCCCCGCCTCTTCGCCCGCCCCCACTTACGAAGGCATCACCCGCCCCAGCTCCGACATCTCGATGGCCTTCGCCCGCCCCGGGATCATCTCGGAGATCAATGTCAAGGAAGGTGACACTGTCACCAAGGGCCAGATCCTCGCCAAGCAGAACAGCTCGGTCGAGGAGGCGAAACGGCTGCAATATGAGAAGGCTCAGAGCAGCACCTCGCTCCTCGACAAGGCCAAGGCCGAGCTCGGCCAGAAGATCAAGGACGTCGCCCACATGGAGGATGCCCTGAAGCAGGGCGCCTGCACCCAGAAGGAGGTCGAATACGCCCGCCTCGACGTGCGCAAGGCCGAGCTTGAAGTCCAGAAGGCGCAGCAGGATCTCGACATGGCCGGCCTGCAGGCCAAGGAAGTCGAGGCGACGATCAAGCAGATGAGCCTGATCGCCACGGTCGACGGCATAGCCGAGCGCGTCGACATCGACGCCGGCGAGTCGCCGGAGTCGGGCAAGGAGGCGATCCGCCTGGTCAACATCAATCCGCTCTGGGTCGAAGTGCCGATTCCGGCCCGCGTCGCCGCCGGCCTGAAGCCGGGCGCCGCATTGAAGGTCTTCTTCGGCGACGGCAAGCTGGTCCGGGAAGGCAAGGTGATTTTCGTCTCTCCGGTCGCCGACTCCGCCTCGGAGCTGGTTCGCGTCAAGGCCGAAGTCGCCAACCAGGAGCTTCGCCCGGTGGGTGAACGGGTCCGCGTCGAGGTCCTGCCGTGAGCTCGAACACGCCTTCTCCCGAGCCTAAGTCCGAGGTCAAGTCCAGCCCGGCCTCTACGGTGCCGAAACCGGCGGCGACCAAGGCCGGGCCGAAGCCCGAGTCCGCCGCCAGTCTCAGCGCCGCTCCTGCGCCCACGGCTGCGCCCGCCCCCGTTGTCGCCTACCCCCAGCTCGAAGCCCTGCGCCAGTTCGCCGGCAATCCCAAGGACTACCTCGGCATCCTCCTCGAATTCGTCGCGGCGGTGCGCCAGGTCGATGGCGCCCTCTTCGTCAAGATCGGCGCCGAAGGCGCTACCGTCGCCCACCGCTGGACCGGCGGCGGGACTTCCTGGTTGATGCCGCTGGAACCGGCGATCCTCGAAAAGGCGATGCAGGTGATGAAGCTGCGCCGTCCGGTGCAGCTCGCCATCGGCGACGGCCAGGCCCGCTCCTACGCCGACATCCGCGGCTTCGCCGACCCCCGCCGCGGCATCGTCCTCGCCTTGATCAGCCGCAAGCCCTTCCTCGGCCCCCAGGACGGCGGCGACTGGCTCCTCGATTACGCCTCCGGCCTGCTCGACCACTACGAAGCCCGCATGACCCTCGCCAACCGGACCCAGGCGATGGAGCGGATGAAGCATGTCTTCAACACCTTCGTCGAGGTCAACCGCCAGGAGCATTTCGCCGGCCTCTCACTCGCCTTCTGCAACAAGATCGCGGTGGAGTGGAACTGCGAAAGGGTCAGCCTTGGCCTTGCCAAGGGCCGCAACGTCCAGGTCAAGTCGATCAGCATGACCGAGAACTTCACCCGCAAGATGAAGCTCGTCCTGGATCTCGAAGCGGCGATGGAGGAGGCTTTCGACCAGGACCGCGAAATCATCTTCCCCGCCCTGCGCGACGCCCCCTACTCCTCCCGCTTTCATGAAGAATTCTCCAAGTCTTACGGACACGTCTCGGTCCTCTCCCTGCCTCTGCGCGACCGCGACAAGGTCCTCGGCGTCGTCCTCCTTGAACGATCGAAGGAGAACCCCATCACTCCCAAGGATGTCGAGACCTTGCGACTTGCCTGCGACCTGGTGACGCCCCGCCTGGTCGACCTGAAGCGCACCGACGGCTTCCTCCGCCGCCGTTGGGCCGAGTTGCGCGACCGCCCTCTGGAAACTCTCTTCGGGCCGAAATATTCCGCCGTCAAGTTCACCGCCCTCGTCACCGCTCTGGTGATCGTCTTCTTCGCCTTGTACAGGACCGAGTTCCAGCCCGAGGCGAAGTTCCGCATCGAAGTGAGCGACCGGGTCGACATCGTCTCTCCTGAAAAAGGGGTGATCGAGCGCGTCCATGTCAAGCCGGGCGACAAGGTGAAGAAGGGCCAGGTCCTGGTCGAGCTCGACCGCAGCGAGATCTTCGAGAAGGTGCAATCGCTGCGCTACGAGATGATCTCCTTCGAGAAGGAGGCCAGCGTCGCCCGCGAGAAGGGCAAGTACGCCGAAATCCAGCTGGCCGAGGCCAAGCTCGAGAAGTGCCGCCATGAATACCAGCTCAATCAGCTCAAGCTCGAGCGACTGATCATCACCGCCCCGATCGACGGCACCATCATCTCCGAAGAGGATCTCAGCCGCCTATCCAAGCCTTCTGTCGATATCGGGCAGGCGCTGTTCACCATCGGCTCGCCCGGCAAGATGGAGGCGGTCCTGGAAGTCAACGAAGGCGAGATCACGTATCTCTTTCCGGACCAGAAGGGCGAGCTCTCCACCCTCGCCTATCCTGATCGCCGCATCGGTTTCCGCGTCACCTCGATCAGCCCGATCGCAGCGGTGAAGAACCAGGACAATTCCTTCCGGGTCAAAGGGAGGATCGAACCGAGCGCGGTCGACGGCGGCAGCATCGACTGGCTCAAGCCCGGCATGGAAGGCGTCGCCCGTGTCGACGCCGGACAGGAACTGCTCATCTGGATCTGGACCCGCAAGGGAATCAACTGGCTGCGCAGCAAGCTGTGGATTTGAGCTGGAGAGGAGGTCGAAAGGTTGATAAGGTTGAAATGCGAGCAACCAAACAACCTTCCAGCCGCCTAGCTCCTGCAGCTGCGTTCCAACCTTTCAAACTTCCAACTCCCTAAGTTGCCCCATGCGCGAAAACACCTATCACGAGTCCTGGTACAAGGTCGAGGCGATGCGCGTCCGGCTTTCCCCCGGCCTTGAAGTCATCCGCCAGAAGTACCGCAAGCAGATCTGGTTCGTCATCCAGGACCGCGGCAACAACAGCTTCTTCCGGGTCAACAGCAGCGGCTGGTACTTCGTCTCCCTGCTCGACGGACGCCGCAGCATCGGCGAAGCCTGGAACCTCGCCTCTGAATGCCTCGGCGACGCCGCCCCGACCCAGCCCGAGGCGATCCGCATCCTCGGCCAGCTCTTCAACAACAACCTCCTCCTCTCCGACATCCCCCCCGATGTCGCGGAACTGCTGCGCCGCTACGATTCGCGCGTCTCCCGCCAGATCCAGACCTACCTGAAGAACATCCTCTTCGCCAAGATCCCCCTGCTCGATCCCGACGAGATCCTCGAGCGCGGTGCCGGCCTCGCCCGGATCTTCTTCTCCAAGGCCTGGGTGATCGCCGCCAGCCTGATCGGACTTTTCACGGTCTTCCTGCTCCTGGAAGACAGCAGGAAACTGATGGGCGAGAGCCAGAGCGAGGGGATGTTCTCCCCCGGCAACATCTTCATCATGTACGTCATCTTCGTCGTCTCCAAGCTGATCCACGAGTTCAGCCACGGCTTCGCCTGCAAGATCCTCGGCCAGGCCAACGGACGTCAAGGGGAAGTGCACCAGATGGGGATCAACCTGATGCTCCTCACTCCCGTCCCCTACGTCGACTGCTCCAGCTCCTGGGCCCTGAAATCGAAATGCCAACGAGCCTTCATCGCCGGCGCCGGCATGTACGCCGAACTGCACCTGGCGATCCTCGCCGCCTTCGTCTGGATGGGCAGCTCCGACCACTCTCTCGCCCACAGCATCGCCTACAACGTCATGTTCGTCTGCTCGGTCACCACCGTCCTCTTCAACATCAACCCCTTGATGCGCTTCGACGGCTACTACATCCTCGCCGACCTGCTCGAAATCCCCAACCTCGCGACCCGCTCCAACAAGCTCTTCCTCGACACCATGAAGCGCCATGTCCTCGGCTGCAACAAACTGCCCCCTCCCACCGGCGACCGGGTTGAACGCGCCATCCTGATGACCTATGCGCCCCTGGCCTTCCTGATGCGACTGGTGGTCTTCGGCGGCATCTTCTTCACCCTCTATCACTTCCTGCCCCTTCTCGGGCTCTTCATGATCAGCTGCTGGATCTTCGCCATGCTGGTCAAGCCAGTGTGGAGCTACTTCAGCTATCTCCGCAAATCGCCGGAACTGCGCGATTGCCGCGGCCGTGCCTGGGCGGTCAGCTCAGCCGCCACCCTCGCGCTGCTTTTCCTCCTCGGAGGCATCAATGTCCCGGACCGGATCCGCGTCGACGCCGTCGCCGAGCCCCTCGATTATGCGGATATCCACATGCTCAGCGACGGTTTTGTCGACAGTTTCCATCCCGATGCCGCCCCGGTCAGCGCCGGCGCGCCGCTCCTGCGCGCCTCGAATCCCAACCTCGAAGCCGAACTGAAGAGCACCGCAGCACGCGTCGCCGAGCTCCAGGTCGAGCGCAACATCGCCTTCGAGAAGGATCTCGCCAAAGCGCAGATTCTCGACGACCAGATCGCCTTCTACAAGGAGCGTTGCGATGAACTCCGCCGCCGCCTCGGCGAGCTGGTCATCCCGGCCCCTTTCGAGGGCGTCTGGATGCTGCCTGACGAGGCACTCAGCCTCCAGGGCCGTTTCTTCCAGCAAGGCCAGAAGGTCGGAGCGGTCTCCTCCCGCAGGATCCTCATCCGCGGCATCGCCACCCAGGAGCAGGCCGGCCGGCTGATCGAGGAATTCGATCTCCGGGGCGAGAAGAATTGCCGCTTCCGGGTCCGTGGCGCCCCCGATCTGCAAAGCGAAGACTGCCGGGTAGTCAAGATCCTGCCGGCCGGGGTCGAGAAACTCCCTTCCGCTTCGCTGGGCTTCGGCGGCGGCGGCGACGTCGCCATCGACCAGCAGGAGAAGTCGGGCATGAAAACGGTGGAGCGCCACTTCGAGGTGCACGTCGCACCGGGCGAGCAGCTGCCTGATTGGTTGAAACCCGGGCAGCGTATCAGCCTTCAGCTCGACATGGAAGACAAGCCGGCGGCGCAGCTGCTGTATCTCTGGGTGCGCCAGGTCTTCCTCAAAAATCTCAGCTGAAGCGCAGAAGGGCGCTTGTAACATCCTGCCCCGGACGGGAACGACTGGGAGGAAAGCCCGTCCCAGTGAGATCCCAGGAGCCCCCCATGCGCCTTGCCATCCCGTCCAGCTTCCTTGCTCTGCTTCTTTCTCAGCCTCTCGCCGCCGCCGATTGGCCGGAGGCGGGCGCCGATTCCAGCCGCAGCGCGAAGGCGGCGGAGGAGCTCAAAGGCCCCCTCGGCCAGCTCTGGTCGATGGAGACGGGCCGCCCCGCCCCCTCCTTCCCTGAGGCCGGACGCAGCGACTTCTGGCGCAACCAGGTCGGCACATTGAAATCCCGCACCATCTTCGACCTGGCGCCACAACCGGTCCTCGCCGCCGGACGCCTCTATCTCTGCGGCTCTCATGACGACGCGCTGCGCTGCCTCGACGCCGCCACCGGCAAGGAGCTCTGGCGCTTCACCGCCGAGGGGCCCTTGCGCTGCGCCCCGCTACTCGCCGATGGCAAGGTCTATTTCGGCGGCGACGACGGCTGGCTGCGCTGTCTCGATGCCGCAAGTGGCGAACTTGTGTGGGAGACGGCACCGCCCAGTCCGGACCTGATCATCGGCAACGGACGATTCATTTCGCTCCACGCCATCCGCTGCGGCCTGATCCGGGTCGGCGGCAAGTTCTGCGCCGGGTCCGGTCTCTTCCCCGGCGAGGCCTGCCGCTGGTTCAGCTTCGATCCCAAGACCGGCAAGATCCTTGATGAAAGGAAGCTGGATGCTCCGGCGCAGGGCTACCCGGTGCTGCGCAACGGCGAGGCCTTCCTGCCCACCGGCAATGACGCCAAGGGAAGGACCGAGAAGATCGATGGCGCCGCCCCCGGCGACAAGGAGGCGACGCCGCCGAAGGGCGCCTGCGCCGTCGTCCATGTCGGCTCGCGGCGCTTCATCGGCCGTGCCGGAGGCGTCGCCGAAATCGATGCGAGGGACAAGGAGATCTGGTCGGCTTCGATGCGCGGCAGCGTCCGCGGCCTGGCCTTTTCCGATGGGCGCCTGATCGCAGTGAGCGACTCCGGCCAGGTTTCCGCTTTCGGGCCGAAGGGCCGCTCCGTCGTCAAGACGAAGACTGCCGAGCTGCCGCCGCCCGAGATGGCCGACGCGATTCCCAGCTCATACACACTGGTCCTGCCGGGCTGTGATCCTGTCGCCGCCAATAAGCTCCTGCCATCCGGCGGCCGCGGCATCTTCCTCGCCGCCGACGCAGAGGGGGAGAGGCGCCTCCGCCCCGCCCTGTCCCCGGCGGCCTCGCTGATCCGTCAGCGTGGCGCCGCCCTGCCCGCCTTCCGCAAGGGCAGTTTCGACCTCGTCGTCGCCCCTGCGGCGAGTCCCGAGCTCCTCGCCCTGCTCGTGCCAGGCAGCGGCCGGCTGGTCAATGCCCAGGGCGCCGAGCTCGGCCGCAAGCCCGTGGCAGAGGGGGTCGGCTCCTGGTCGGGACTCTACGCCGACGCCGGCAACAGCGGCTGTTCGCAGGACCGGCTCGCCGGCACCGATCTGGTGCCGCAGTGGTTCGGGGCCCCGGGGCCCGCCGCGATGATCGACCGCCATCTTCGGGCCCAGCCCGCCGTAGCCGGCGGGGGCTTGATGCTCATCCCCGGTCACGAAGAGATCTTCTGCCTGAACGCCTGGAACGGAGCCCTTCTCTGGCGCCGGAAATTTCCCGACTTCGCCCGTGTCGCCGCCCTGCGCGACAGCAGCGCCTTGGCTCTTGCCGGCGGCCGTCTCGCTCTCGCCAGCGGCGGCAAGGCCCTGCTTATCGACGCCCGCAGCGGCAAGTCGGAGAAGTCCTTCAGTGCCGGCGGCGGCGACTGGGACTACATCGCCTGGCATCAGGGCGCCCTGTACGGGTCAAGCGCCGAGAAGGGAGCCATCCGCCGCAAGGCGGAGAAGGCGGTGATCTACGACGGCGGTTACACCGACAACCAGAAGAACATTCTGTCGACCAGTCTCTTCGCCTTCGCGGCCGACGGACGTGCCTTGTGGCGTCGCTCTTCCAAGGGTGCGATCCCGACGCCTTCGATCTGCCTCTTGGGCGGGCGTCTTTTCTGCATCGAGGCGGGAGTCAAGGTGGACGAGGGCAAGAAGGCCTTCAAGGGGCGGGCCGCGATCAGCTCGATCGCCGCCGCCAGGCCCCATCTGCTGGCACTCGACGCCAAGACCGGCAAGGAGATCTTCCGACTGCCGGTGGAAATCCCCGCCACCGCCCAGACCTGCTACCTGCTCGGAGGTCCGGGGGAAGGCGGTCCTGTACTCCTTTCCACTTCCTTCAATGAGGGCGGCAAGGTGCGCTACCGTCTCGTCGCCTATTCCCGAGCCGAGGGCAAGGAGCTGTGGCGCCAGCAGGTCGACACCGGTTTCGATCCCAACATGGAGCATGGCGAGCAGGACCGCCACCCCCTGGTGATCGGCGACCTGGTCTTCGCCGAACCGGCCTTCTTCAATCTCAACGACGGCAAGCCCAGCCCCGGCCCCGCCTTCTCCCGCGGCTACGGCTGCGGCAACGCCAGCGCCTCGGCGACGGCGCTTTTCTTCCGCAGCGGCGGACTCGGGGTTTGCGATCTCAGCGCCCGCAAGACCCTGAGCATCAATCCCGCCTCCCGGGCCGGCTGCTGGATCAACATGATCCCTGCCGATGGCCTGCTGCTCGTGCCGGAAGCCAGTTCAGGCTGCATCTGCAACTTCGCCCTTCAGAGCTCGATGGCCTTCGCTCCGAGATGAGCCTTTCCCGGAGTGAGACTGGGCTCTTGATTGGCCCACAGATCAGGGGCCGAGACTTCCGTCGCGGCCCCTGAAACCTGAAACAGCTTTGGGACGGAGGTCAGTTTTTCGGCATGTCGAAGATTTTCTCGTCAAGCTCGGGGTTGAGTTCCATCTTGGTGACGCGGGCCTTCATGACGCTGCCGCTGGAGACGGAGATCATCCGGATGGCACTGGGGTAGACCACGCCGCTGGGGTGGGTGGTGAATTCGTCGATGATGGTCTGGGCGTGCTCTTCGCCTTCGGGCGAGACTTCCCAGGAGTCTTCTCCGATGGGGAGGAAGGTCTTCGGGTCGATGAAGCTCTTGCTGTCTTTTTCGCCGGCGCGCTTCATGATCAGGACGAGCGCCTCTTTGTCGTTGAACTTCTCGGGCTTGCCGAGCTCGACCGAGTCGTAGTTGTAGGCCGGGTCGGAGAGGCCGCGAAGCTTGCCGTCGAGCGCCTGGTTGAGTTCGGCTCCTTCGAGGGTGCGGAGGCCGTGGAAGGGGTCCTTGCTCCAGGCCTGGCGGCCGTCGTAGCCGTTCTGCATCTTCATGCTGCCGAACTCGGTGTGGGAAAGGGTTCTGTCTCCGGAGAGCCAGGACTTCGAGTTGGCAGTGAGGGCCTGACCGACGATCTCGATGGCGGTCTCGGTGTGGACCGTCTTGACGTCCTTAAGATTGTCGACTCCCTGGGCGGCAAGGGTTTTTCGGTACAGCTCTTCGGCGCCGGGGCCGAAGGTGACGGCTTTGCGGGCGCCGGCTTCCTTCAGCGTTTCGTCGGCCTTGGCTTCCTGGGCGGAATTGCGGGCCAGGATCTCGGCCTTTTTCGCCTCGTACTCCTTCAGGACCAACTCCTCGGCGGCAGCGAGCTGCATGTCGCCTTTCTCGCGCAGGCCGGCGAGGCTGAGCTTGACTTCGAGGTCGGGCTTGACCCCCTGCCCTTCGATCAAGGTGCCGTCAGTGAGGCGGTAGTCGGAGGTCGGGTATTGCAGGCGGGCTCCGCCTTTCAGGTCGGTGATCAGGGAGGCGAGGACGGCTCCGGCGGTGGTGGTGCCGACGATTTTCGCCCGCCCTGCCTTCTGCAGGCCGCCGGCGAAGATCTCGGAGGTGGAGGCGCTGCCGCCGTCGGTGAGGACGACCACCGGGCCGTTGAAGGTGCGGCGGGCGGGGATGACCGGGAAGGTGTTGGTGTTTTCACGCGAAGCGCTGGTGCCGAGGCTGATCTTTTCGGCGCAGATCTCCTTGGCGAGGCCGCAGGCGAGCATGCCGAGGCCGCCGGGATTGCCGCGCAGGTCGATGATCAGGCCCTTGCGGCCGCGGTTCTCCTGGATCGCCTTGACCGCCTTGCTCGCCATGCCGGGGAGCCAGGTGCCGAAGTGGATGTAGAGGACGCCGGAATCGAGGATGCGGTCTTCGTAGACGGCGGCGTCCTGGACGTGGCCGAAGGATTCGCCGCCCTTGCGCCATACCGGCAGGCGGAATTTCAGCTTGGTGCCGGCGTCGGCGCCGCCGCCGATCAGCTCGGGAGTGTTGTTGCCCCAGCGATGCAGATAGGCTTCGATGCGCCGCTCTCCGTCCTTGTCGCCTTCAGGGATCAAATCCTGCGGCTTGATGCCATCGATGGTCTCGACTTGGAATCCATGCTTCAGACCGGCCTTGGCGGCGGGGCTGCCGGCGGTCACCGATGTGACCGCCCAGACTCCTTCGACCATGCCGAGGGAGAAGCCGGGATCGCGGGGGGTGAAGCCGATGACGCTTTGGGGGCTGACCTTGGGCTGGGCTTCCTTGTCGCCGCCCATGCCCGGGACGCTGAGGTTGATGTGGCTGTGGCCGAGCTTGGCGATCAGGGCCTGCATCGCGGCGTAGCGTTCCGAGGGGGTCTTGCCGGCCCGGATGGCGGCGCGGGTGGCTTCGACCTCCTTCTTCCAGTCGAGGCCGTGGTATTTGACGTCGTAATAGCCCTTGTCGAGGACGGAGATCATGTCGTCGAAGGTGGCCATCTCGGCCGGTTCTCCGGGCTTGGCGGCTTCGCCAGGCGCGCCGTCGAAGTCGGGTTCGGCTTCGGCCCGGGCGAGGCCGGCGGGGAGGATGAAGGCGGCGAGCAGGCTGGCGAGGAATCGGTTCATCGGGAGCTTCCTGTTTGGGATTGCGGACTGGGCAAGATGACGCGTCGTCGCGACGGAATACGCATCGTCCGGCACGGATTTGACGGATTCAGCGCGGGCCGGAGCCGAACTTCTTGAAATCTTTGAGGTTGATGGCGAGCTTGTTGAACTTGTAGTTGAGGACGCGCGGCGTGGTGTTGAGGGCGCGGGCCGCGGCGGCGGCGTTGCCGCGATGCTTCTTCAAGGCTTCGATGATCAGCTCGCGCTCGTAGGTCTCGACCGCCTGGGCCAGGTCGTTCACCGGCGTGCTGTCGCTGCTTTCGGTGCTCGCCGCGGTTTGCAGCGAAGGCGGCAGGTTGTACCCGTGGATGACGTCGTCGGTGGTCGCCAGGACGGCCCGCTCGATGCCGTTCTTGAGCTCGTGGACGTTGCCGGGCCAGTGGTAGGCCATCAGCATGTTGATCGCCGGAGTCGAGATGCGGGTGACGTGGCGGTTGTAGGTGCGGTTGAAGTCTTCCAGGAAGTGGTCGGCGAGGATGATTATGTCACTCTTGCGTTCGCGCAGGGGCGGCACCACGATGGGGAAGACGTTGAGGCGGTAGTACAGGCCTTCGCGGAAGCGTCCCTGCTCGAGGTAGTCTTCGAGGTTGCGCGAGGTGGCGGTGATGATCCGGACGTTGATCGACACCGGCTGGGTGCCGCCGACCCGGACGATGGTCTGGTGTTGCAGGAAGTGCTCGAGGCGGGCCTGGAGGGGGGCCGCCAGCTCCGCGACTTCGTCGATGAAGAGGGTGCCGCCGTGGGCGAGTTCGAGCAGGCCCTGCTTGATCACCTGGCCGTCGCGCTCGGTGCCGAGCATCTCCTTTTCCAGCAAGGGCTCGGGGATCGAGGCGGTGTTGAGGACCGAGAAGGGCCCGCCCTGGCGCATGCCGGAGTAGTGGATTGAGCGGGCGACCAGCTCCTTGCCGGTGCCGCTTTCGCCGCGGATCAGCACCGGCGCGTGGGTGTCGCTGGCCTGCGAAATCAATTCGTAGACCCGCTGCATCGCGCCGCTGTTGCCGATGATGCTGCTCGGCTTGTAGCGGTTGCCGAGCTCCTTCTGCAGGCGGCTGTTCTCCGCCCGCAATTGCAGCTTCTCCTCGTGCTGGGTGCGGATCTGCGCCACCGCGTCGGCGAGGAGGTTGGCGGTGATCTGCAGCAGCGAGGCGGCGCGGTGCAGGCGCTCCTCGTCCTTGTTGTCCAGGTCGATCGAGATCGTCCCGATCAGTTGCCCCTCCTTGACCACCGGGACGCAGACGAAGGCGATGTCCTGGTTGAGACGGGCCAGGGTCCGGTCGAGGAAGCGCGGCTCGGTCCGGACGTCGCGGATGATGACGCCCCGCTTGGTCTTGCCGACCTCGCCCGTCACCCCCTCGCCCAGCTTGTAGCGGCCACGCGCCTTCTCCACCGCCGTCAGCCCCTTCGAAGCCTCGATGATCAAGGCGTCCTCCTTGGTGTGGAACAAGGTCAAGGTCGCCCGCTTCGCCATCAAGTTCTGGTCGAGGATGTCGAGCACCTCGTTGAGCAGGGTGTTGACGTTCTTGTGGCGGACCATCGCCAGCGAGATGTGGTAGATGGTCAGCATTTCCTTGCTGAAATGGGCTTCGTTGAGCTCGGTCAGGGCCATGTGTGACTCGTTTCGGGTTTTTGTTACGAAAATTGACGGGTTTGCCCTCAGATTAGCTTCCAATTTCGTATCTTTCAAAGGATTGGCATTACAATTTCGTCTTTAAATTTCTATCAAACCCTCGATTTTTGTGACTTTTCGGAGCCAGCAAGGAATCCCTGCTACAGGTCGAGAATTTCTCGCAAAAAACCTTGCTTCCGCCCCTACTTCGGGCTTAGACTTGCAAATCCCAAGTCAGACCCAGTAGGAGCCACCATGCTGTCTCGCCTCGTCTTCCCCTTCCTTCTTTCGCTCAATCTTCCGGTCACGGCGCAAGAAGCCGGTCCTGCCGTCCCGGCCGCCGAAGTCACGTCCGAGTCGGGCGATTTGCTGGCCTCGGCGCCGCGTCGCGACGCGGTCAAAGCTCGGTACTGGTCCTTGATGAAACGTCTCGAAGCGGAGTATCAAGCCAAGAGCCTGGACAAGGACAAGGCGAAGGAGGCAGGAGTCCGCCTGGTTCACGCCTTGGGCGAGCATCTGTGCTTGCCGGAAAGATCCACAGGGGATTTCGACAAGCTTTTCCAAGACGCCCTGGCCGCCGGCGCCAAGGATCCCTTGATCTCTCTGTGCCGGCTCTATCAGGTCACCCTGCTGAGCCACGATCATTCGGAACCTTTGCTCAAGCCGCAGGTTTTCAAGAAAGTCTGTGCCGCGGTCACCCGCCAGTACGGCGAGAGCAGCCTGGCGAATTACCTGGCCTTGCTCTTGCCAATCAATTTCGACCATTCTCAGCACGGCGCGATCGTAGGCTACGTCTTCGAATATCAGAAGATGGAGAAGGCCGAGCCGCTGCTGAAGAATCTCCAGGCTTTGCGTCAGCAAGTAGGCGGGGATCTCGATCAGGAGGAGCAGCTTGCCAATCTCTGGTTTTCCGCCTTCCGGTGGCAGGCGCAGTCGACCAATTTCTACGGCGCCAATCGCGGTGCGCTCAACCAGAAATTCTTCGACGATCTCGCCGCCGCGGACTGGCAGGCCCTGATGCCCGACACCCGCATCGCCAATTGGCTGCAAGCCCAGCAAGCCCAGTACCGCGGCTGGAAAGCCCGCGGCCAGGGCTTCGCCAACAGCGTCAGCAAAGAGAACTTCAACACCTTCCACGACGAGATGCGCTCCGGCCGGGACGCGGTGCGGGACGACGACAGCGCCATCGGCGAATACTGGCGGATCAAATGCGGCTTCCACCTCGACCGGCTCGAGGCGGAGGATTTCTGCGAATTCATCTACCGCCATGCCCACAGCCCCAGCTCCCGGGCGTTGAACCGCCAGTTCGGCTTCTTCAGCCGTCGCTGGGGAGGCGATTTCGCCTCGCTCATCGCCGTCCAAAGCCGATTTCTCTCCGCCTGCCGCCAGGCCAAGCGCAGCGACCTCGCCGCCATCACCTGCGACAGCCTGTCCTCGGCGGTCAGGGAATGCCAAGCCGACGAGCCGGGATGCCAGAAAAAACTGCTCGAGCTGGACGGTCTGCTCGACGACTTCGCCGCCCTGCTCCGGGGCTGCCCGGCGAGCGACCCCAAGTCCCTTCGCCGGCTCCTCGGCTGGACCCTGGCCCTGACCCAGTCGGGCGGCGCTTACCGCCAGCTCCTCCAAGATGGCCAGAAAAGCCTCGGCGAGCCCGATTACAGGCCGGAAGATCCCTGCCAGCTCCTCTTCGGCGACACCTGGCAGGAACTCCATGAATTCCGCCTCGCCTGCGGCCATCCTCTGCTCGGCCGGGAATTGCAGGAGCTCGGCCGCCCCGAACCCGAAAACAACCTGGAAGATGTCGCTCGCTACGCCAAGGTCTACCGGATGATGGCCCGCAGCGGCGAAATGGGCGACCCCTCCGACGCCTATTTCAAGGCCAAGTCTTTCCGCTTCAAGGAGGCTGGCGAGATCGTCAAGGGCAAGGTCCTGAGCGTTCCCGCGGACGCCTTGGCCTGGTCCGGCAGCCCGGTCTTCGACGGCAAGGGCGGCGTCAGCGCCGTCAAGAAAGCCGTCCTCAACCTCCATCCCATCGCCTTCGCGCAAGGAGCCGACATCAGCTTTACCGTGCATGCCGAGCCGGGGGCCAAGGTGACCGAGATCAATCTTTCTCATGGGGCCGGATTGCGGATCGGTGACGGCACTCTGGTGGCCACCGGCAGCGGCGACGAAGGTTTCTTCAGGCGCGGCATCATGCCCTTCACCAGCGCCCAGGACTTCCGGGTCCGGCTGCAATGCTGTGACGGCACACTCGCCATCCATGTCAACGAGCAGCTGACCAACTACCTGCCCGGCAAGGGCGGCGCCAGCCTCTCCATCTCGGTCGTCGAGCCGGCCGCCAACAGCAAGCCCCTCAGCGTGAATCGCGGCATGAGCATCCGCGACCTGAAGATCCAATCGGGCCTGCCCCTGGCTCCCCCCCAGGGCCAGATGAAGGCGTGGCGAGAGCAGCTCCTGGCGCGCCATCCCGCCTCCGCCCTGCCAGTCCTGCTGAGCCTGAATGCGCTCCAGGGCGCCGCCCGCCAGCAGCTCTGGGCCCAGCTCAGCACAAAAGACCAGGAAATATGCTTCACGTCCATGTTGCGCGACGCGAAATTCAACACCTGGCTGAGCCGCCAGATCCCCCAACGCCCGGTGCAAGCCCTCGCCGCCAGCCACGATTGGAGCCTCGAAGCCAGCAGCTCGGAAAACGACACGCCGGTGAAACACGCCGTCGACGGCAACCCCAAGACGATCTGGCACTCGGAGTGGAAGGGCTACGGCGCAAGCCTGCCGATCTTCCTCACCCTGGAGATGAAGAAGCCGCAGAAACTCGAAGGCGTCCGCTTCGTCCGCCGCCCCGGCAGTTTCAACGGCACCCCGAGATACGCCCGCTTCTACACCAGCGACGACGGCATCGCCTGGACCCCGAGTCTCTTCATCCTGCTCTGGGACAAGGCGGAGAAAAAGGCGCCCGAGCAGATCGACTGCCTCCTCCCGACGGCGACCGAGAAGCGCTTCGTCCGGATCAGCCTGCATGACAGCCCCGGCTCCTTCGGCCACATCGCCGGCCTGGCCGAAGTCCAGCCGCTGGTCCTGGCGACGGACAAACCCGCCGCCCTGGCGCAATAAATGCCGCATCATCCACCGTAGCCAGCCGCCGCGACGGCGCTAGTTTGAGGGTCACACTGGGGAGAAGAGGAAATGAACACTGCCGCGCCTGCCGTTGATCTGGTTGTGACCTGTTCCGGCCTGGAGAAGGTCTACCGCGACTTCTGGGGCCGGCCGAAATCGCGGGCGGTGAACGGCATCGACTTCGACATCCGCCGCGGCGAGATCTTCGGTCTGCTCGGGCCGAACGGCTCGGGCAAGTCGACGACGATCAAGATGCTTCTCGGCCTGGTCTTCCCGACCCGCGGCAGCCTTAAGGTGCTGGACGGCTCGCCGCGCGACCTGGCGGTGAAGGCGCGCATCGGCTATCTGCCGGAGGAGACGCCGCTCTACAAGCATCTCAGCGCCATCGAGACGGTGGAGTTCTTCGGCTCGCTCTTCGGCCTGCCGCAGAAGGAGTGCCGGACCCGCGCCGAGCAGCTGGTCGAGATGGTCGGCCTCGGTCATGTCCGCAACCGGCCGGTCGGGGAGTTCTCCAAGGGCATGGCCCGCCGCATCGGCCTGGCGCAGGCGTTGGTCAATGATCCAGACTTCATCATTCTCGACGAACCCACCTCCGGCCTCGACCCGCTTGGCTGCCGCGAGGTCAAGGATCTGGTCAAGACCCTCGCCGCCCGCGGCAAGACCGTCCTGCTTACCTCCCATCTTCTCGCCGATGTCGAAGACGTCGTCGACCGCGCCGCGGTGATGTACGGCGGCAGGATCCGCGCCGCCGGCAGTCTCGAGTCCCTCCTCGAGCAGCCTGGACATCGCCGTCTCGACCTGAGCGGTATGAGTCCCGAGCAGTCGGCGCGTCTCGACGCCTTCCTGGCGGCGGAAGGTCTGGCCAACCGCAGTCAGCCGCTGCGCCGCGATCTCGAGCAGCTTTTCCTGGACGTGGTGTCTTCGGCGCGGGCCGAACAGCTCGACAGCTCCGGAGCCCAGCTCGCCGGCAAGCTCGCCAGCCACTTGTCCGGCCCCGGCTTGCTCGAGCAGCTCAGCCAGGCTCCCGCCGCGCCGGCTCCTCCAGAGACCGCGATGGCGCCGCGCGACGAGTCGGCGGAAAAACTTGAAAAAATCCTTGCCCCCTCAGTGGAGACGCCGCCACCCCCGGCCGCGCCCAAGGTCGACGACGAAGCGGTCAATGCCAAGCTCAATTCCCTTCTCGGCAAGCGGGATTGATTCCGCAGGGGCCTTTCATCTGTTTTTGCGCATGGCGAAACGCCTGGAGCTCATCCGGGCTCATCCTCTTCGGCGCTTGCAGGATCTTTCGACCTGTATAAGTCGCAATCTAGCTCAGGTAACCGCAGAAGACGCAGAAGAACGCAGAATGGACTTGGGCTTCCTGAGCATGGCATCACGGGAATTCTGACAAGCTTCTTGCTCCGTTCCCGCCTCCCTCGTTAATTCTGCGGCATTCTGCGTTTTCTGCGGTTAAAAATGAGCTGCGCTAGATTGAGTCGGAGTTGCACAGAACGGGATCTTTTTCGACCTGTGTTACTCCGATTCAAGCTCAATTGAACCGCAGAAGACGCAGAAGAACGCAGAAGGATGAATGGGACTGACACTCGGCGAGCTGACACGGCAAAACTCTGTTCTTTGTGTTCTTTGTGTCTTCTGTGGCCGAGCTCAAATGGAGTGACACAGGTCGATCTTTTTAGATGCTTCCCGCTTCACATGATACACGCCGTGTATCATAATCATAACACTCTGCAATCAAGAAAGTTGACCCTTGATTTTGGGCGGAAAGTCG
>JBDKFG010000020.1:0-109361 GCA_039798785.1 Verrucomicrobiota bacterium
TTCGCCTTCGGCGAGGAGGAGCAGATGCCAGTGGGTGTGCAGGACGTTGATGGCGAAGAGCGTGAAGCCGCTGGCGCGGAAGCGGGCGATGAGGAAGAGTAGGATGAAGCTCCGCTCCTCGTCGGTCCAGCGCAGTCCGTTGGCGGCATTTGACCACAGGTGGACTACGCCTGGGCGTTCACGGCTAAAGTGCTCGGTGTGGATTTTTTGATCTGACATGATGAGCCTCGGACCTTTCTTGTCATTGGCTAGTAGATAGGCTTATTGGTGGCTATTCAATAGATGCTTTTGAAATTATATCAGCTTTTCAATACTTGTGCTCTTGGTCAATGGTCGGAGGCCGACGCTGATCTCAATGTCGCTTACCTGGTAGCGTGCCAGCCCTCTGGCGTCCTGGACTTCGCCCTTTTACGCTTTCAATTTTCCAAGCTTTCAACTGTGGAATCTCGGCTTAAGCTTCACCCAACCCCGGAGGCACTCATGTCACAAGCTGTCGTCGATCCCGAAGAGTTGCGCCGATTCGCGGCTGAGCTGAAACGCTTCAATGCCGATCTGCAATCGCGTATGGTCAGTTTGAAATCCCGTTTCCAGCAGCTTGGCGAAAGCTGGCAGGACCAGGAGCAGTTGAAGTATGCCCAGGATTTCGAGGCGGCTTCGAAAAGCCTCAAGACTTTCATGGAACAGACCGAGCGCCATGTTCCCTTGCTGCTGCGCAAGGCTGAGCGCATCGATGAATACCTGAACCAACGCTGAGGCAGCCATGGCCGAGAATGCCCGCGTCACCGACATCGACGCTCTCGATAACTTCGCCGCCGATCTGAAAATCATCGCGGAGGATCTGGCCGAGACTGCCGATTTCTCCCGTCAGAACCTGGAAGATCTCTACCGCCGGGCCGAACGCCAGATGCACGTCTGGCGTCGCGAGGAGGATGAGCTCCACGATGACATCGCAGCTGCCGCCGCGGAGCTGGCCGCCTGCGGCCCGGTGCAGACTGCCCGTGTCATCCCCCAGTCGAAACTCCGGCTGGCAAAGAAACGTCTTGAGGAAATCGAGCTTAAAACCCGCGCCCTGCGCAGCTTGATGGCGAGCTGGGACGAAGAGACCCGACGTCCGATGTCGGCGCTGCTCCGTCTCCATTCCGTCGCCACTGACGATCTTGACCGTGCACGGCAGCAGCTCCGCAACGCCGCCATCACCTTGCGCCGCTACTCTGAAGGAGGTCCTTCGTGAATCCGATTTCCGCCAAGGCCCGCCTCAACGAGGATGAAGGCAAGTTGATGGCCCGCTGGGGCACCTGTCGGGATGCCTGGCGCGATGCCCGCGCCGAAGTCTTTGAGCAGAAGGTCATCCAGGATCTGCGCCGCGAACTGCGGCTCGCCCAGGAGGCTCTTGATGAAATCGTCGCTCTGCAAAATAAGCTCGAAGCGCTCCTCGAAGACGGCAAAGGGGACTGAGAAGAGGTTGAAAGGTTGAAAGGCGAGCAGCCGAGTAGCTGAGCAATCTGACGCAGTGACATCGGACCCAGTGACTCCGTTTTCCGCTCAACCTTTCAACCTTCCAACCTAACCTTTCAACCTTCCAACCTTCCAACCTAACCTTTCAACCCAAGTCCTGAATTTGCCCCGTCCGCAACAGATCGGCCCCTTTGAAATCCTCGGCAAACCGCTCGGCTCCGGCGGGATGGCGACGGTTTTCCGCGTCCGCTCTCCCGATGGCCGCATCCACGCTCTCAAGCGCCTGCACGAGCACCTCGGGCGCGACCGCCAGGCAGTTGACCGTTTCAAGCAGGAGTTCAACATCGGCTGCCAGATGAAGGCGCATCCGGCATTCGTGAAAATGGAAGCCTGTGAAAAGTTCGACGGCTCCTGGTGCATCGTGATGGAATTCGTCGACGGAATCACTCTGCACGATGTGCTCGCCCGCCGCCTCCTCAATCCCGCTCAGGCCCTGGCGCTGTGCTCGTCCCTTGCCGAAGATCTGAAGCCTTTTCACGCGGCGCGATTCGTCCACCGCGATTTGAAACCGGAAAACCTCATGATTCTGCCCGACGGCAAGGTCAAGATCATGGACTACGGCGTCGCCCGCGAAGACGGCAACCGCTTCACCCAGACCGGGACCACCGTCGGCACACCCCTTTTTATGGCACCCGAGCAGCTTCTTGGCTCAAAAAGTGTCGATGGCCGCGCCGACATCTATTCCGTCGGACTGATTCTTTATCGCTGCCTGGCCAAACGCGATGCGCACGGTATGAATGCCCAGACGCCCTACATGGAATTGGTGAAAGCGCGCCAGACGCGCGACCTCAAGGACTTCCCCGGCCTCAAGGATGAGGCACTGCTGGCCTTGGTGCGCCGTTGCCTGGCCGCCGAGCCGGGACAACGCTTTGCCACGAGCAACGAGCTCGCCCTCGCGGCACGCCGTCACCCCGAGCATCCCCAACACGCCGCCGAGTGTCTGCGGCAGATGCTGCAGGAGACGCCGGAAAAGCCTCGTGCCACGCGCAAGAAGGAGGCTCCTGCAGCCAAGACCGAAATCGCTCCGGGGAGCCTTCCTCCTGGAGCCTCTTCGCCTTTGCCGATGTTCTGGCTGCTTGCCGCTCTTGCCTTCGCCGCGCTCATCGTCTTCTGCCTGATCTGCGGCGGACCGATGGAGGCGATTCAATCTCTTCGTGATCTCTTCTAAAATCCCTTATAAAATGAACTCCAGCACAGCATTAAGACTCAGTGCCCGAGACTCAGCGGACTCAGGCTCCACATCAACCTTTCAACCTTTCAACCTTTCAACCTTTCAACCTTTAAACTGAGGCACTCATGATTTCCAGTTTTCTCGCCAGTCTCTTTCTCTTCGCCGAAGCTCCGGCCAAGGAAGCGCCGAAAAGCCCCGAACCCGCCATCGTCTTCGAAGCGAAGGACGGCAAGGCTCTCGAGGGCTGGGACATGACGGAGCGTCCGCCTGTCGTCACTCAGCACAAGATCGCCCTGGGAGGGCAGGAGATCGCCTATACCGCTACCGCCGGGCGCCTGCCGATCAAGGACCACCTCGGCAACATCGAAGCCCAGATGTTCTATGTCGCTTACACCCGCCCCGGATTCGAGCCCGGCAAGCGCCCGATCACCTTCGCTTTCAACGGCGGACCTGGCGCGTCGACGGTCTGGCTGCACCTCGGCGGCCTCGGGCCGCGGAAGGCGCAATTCACTCCGGAAGGCTGGCGTCCCGCCGCTCCTTACCGCATTGTTGACAACCCTGATTGCGCCCTGGCCGAGACTGACATCGTCCTGGTCGACGCCATCGGCTCGGGTTGGAGCCGTCCGGCGACAGCTGAGAAAGGAAGGAAATTCTGGAATCTGCGCGGCGACATCGCCGCTTTCGGCAGCTTCATCACCACCTATCTGACTCGGAACCAGCGTTGGAGCTCACCGCTCTTCCTTTTCGGGGAGAGCTACGGCAGCACCCGCGCCGCCGGACTTAGCAGCCACCTCAGCGACCGCGGGCTCACCTTCAACGGCCTGATCCTGATGGGACCAGTCCTCGATCTGGCCAGCGTCAATCCGGAGGGCACCAACGACGCACCCTTCCCCGGCAGCATTCCCAGCTATCATGCCGTCGCCGCCTATCACAAGAAGCTGGCGCCGGAACTGCTCAAGGATGCCGCCTCCAGTCGCGCCGAAGTGGAGAAATGGGTGGTCCAGAGCTACATCCCGGGCCTGGCAAAAGGCGATCTGATGACGCCCGAGGAACGAAAGAAGTTGATCCGCGAACTGGCTCGCTACATCGGCCTGAGCGAGGAGCTGATCGATCGCGAGAACCTGCGGATCAGCACTCATGTCTTCACCTCGCACCTGCTTGCCCAGGAGCGCCTCCTGGTCGGGCGCTTCGACGGGCGTTATCAAGGTCCCGATCCGCGCGGCGAGCGCGAAAGCGGCAGCGATCCGAGCTTCACCGCGGTGGTGCCGGTTTTCGCCTCCTGCCTCAACGACTACATGCAGCGCGAGCTGAAGTTCCACACTGAAATGCCCTACGCCCTTTTCGCTCACGAATCCGGCTCCTTCGGCTGGGATTGGGGGGGCACAGGCTTCGCCGAAACCGCCAGCGAGCTCCGCTCCGCACTGGTGCGCAATCCGCACCTCAAGGTGCTGGTGATGGAGGGGCACTACGACCTAGCCACCCCCTACTTCGCCGCCGAAACCACCCTGCAGCGTCTCAACCTCAATCCACAACAACGGCAGCGCATCCACAGCCGTCGTTACGAGTCCGGCCACATGCTCTACCTGCATCAGCCATCCCTCGAAAAGATGAACCGAGATTACCTAGAATTCCTCAAGCTTGCCGTTCCTTGACGGTTCCAGCCAATGAATGAAAAAACCGGCCCCTCGCGGAGCCGGTTTTTTCGCGGGCAAGTAAGGAATTACTTGGTGCCGGGGATGGTGATCGACTTGGCAGCGTCGGTGGCGCTCTGGACGGCCTTGTTGGCGTCGGCCTTGGCAGCGTCGACTTTCGACTGGTCGACGGTGGGAGCGGTCACGGTGGTGGTTTTGCCGTCGGGGGTGGTGACGGTAGCTTCTTGCTTCTGTTCGCAGGAGACGATGACAGCGACGAGGCCGAGGGCGAGGAGGATCTTTTTCATGTTCTTTGCTTTCCCGTTGTTGGTTTGGGGGTCCCGACAGTATACGGCAGAAAAAATCGCTATGCAAGAAAAATCACAGGATTTCTTTGAGATAATCCTGAATGGGGCAGCGTATCGGCATGAAATAGGCGTCCTGATCCATGTCACGGATGGCGGCAAGGGCTTGCCGGGCGAAGTTGCGGTTCCACTCGAGGGTGGGTTGGAAGCCGCGGGGGAAGACGGCGTTGTTGCGATTCTCCCAATAAGCGCGCGATTTGTCGCCGAGGACAGGTGAGAGTCCCCAGTGGACCCGTATCCCCTGCAGCTGCTCGGCATAGATTTCGATGAAGCGCAGGTCGAAGAAGGGCTGGGTGAAGAAGCCTCGGGCACCGGCTTCGATTTTCGCCTTGCAGGAATCGAGCTCCTGCTTGACCCCGGCGCGATAGGGGTCGAAGGCGCCGTGGATGATCATTTCCGGCCGTTCGCGGTGGATCCAGCGGATCAGCTCGATCGATTTGGTGCGGTGGATCTTGCGGAGATCCTGCGGCGGGTCGCCCTGGACCACCAGAATCTCGAGGACGCCGTTGGCATCGAGCTTGGCGAGCAGGGCCGGAACATCGGCTTCACAGAAGTCCATAGCCCGCAGGTGCGGGATGCGTTGCGGGAAGAGCTCGCGCAAGGTGCCGCAGGCGTCCCAGGAGCGGAGGGGGAAACGGAGCAGGTCGGGGATGTTGACGGTGAGGACGCCAGGGGCGACGTGGCGAGCTTCTGAGGCTTCCGCAAGGAGCGCGGCGGCGTCGCGAGGCACCAGTTCGATCGAGATTCTTGTGGGCATGGATTCGTTCCAAGGTCCTGTTGAATTTTGAGTTTTGAATTTCTATCAACGCACTTGCCCGTTGCCGCTGACCAGGTGTTTCCAGGTGACCAGTTGCTGCAGACCGAGGGGACCGCGGGCGTGGAGGCGTCCGGTGCTGATGCCGATTTCGGCGCCCATGCCGAACTGGCCGCCATCGGTGAAGCGGGTCGAGGCGTTGACGTAGACGCAGGCTGCATCGACTTCCTGGCGGAAGCGGCTTGCGGCGGCGGAAGATTGGGTGATGATGGCTTCGGAGTGACCCGATCCGTATTGATTGATGTGTTCGATCGCGGCGGCAAGATCATCTACCACCGAGCAGGAGATCACCAGGTCGAGGAATTCCGCGGCGAAGTCGGCTTCGACAGCTTCCTTGGCGTCGGGGTCGAAACTTCGCCAAGGGGCGTCGCCGCGGATTTCGACGCCGGCTGCACGGAGGGCGGCGGCGAGGCGTGGGACTGCGACGGCAGCGACGCTCTTTTCGACCAACAGGGTTTCTAGCGCGTTGCAGACGCTCGGGCGCTGGCATTTGCCGTTGATCAAGATTGACTCAGCCATGGCGAGATCGGCGCTGGCTTCGACGAAGAGGTGGCAGACGCCGCCGGCGTTCTTGATCACCGGGATGGTGGAGTTCTCGGCGACGAAGTGAACCAAGGCGTCACCGCCGCGGGGGATGACCAGGTCGATGTATTTGTCGAGGCGGAGCATTTCCTTGACCAGGGCGCGGTCGCCGCCGGGGAGGAACTGGATCGCGCCCTCCGGCAGGCCCCGGCTCCGTCCGGCGGCTTCGAGGCAGCGGGCGATCGCGGCGTTGGATTCTTTCGCTTCCGAACCACCTCGCAGGATCACCGCATTGCCGGATTTCAGGCACAGCGCGGCGGCGTCGGCGCCGACGTTGGGACGGGCTTCGAAGATGATGGCGATCACTCCGACTGGCACAGTCACCTTTTCGATCCTCAGGCCGTTGGGACGGACCCAGCTCGATTCGCTGCGGCTGACCGGATCGGGCAGAGCGGCGATTTCGACCAGGCCTTTGGCCATGTCATCAAGCCGGGCCGGAGTGAGGCGAAGGCGGTCGACCAAGGCGGCGGAGGTGCCTTTGGCCTCGGCGGCGGCGACGTCGCTGGCGTTGGCGGCGAGAATGCTTGCAGCGTCTGTTTTGAGCGCCTCGGCCATTGCCAGAAGGATGGCGTCCTTGGCGCCGCGGTCGAGAAGGGCGAGACGACGGGCGGCGCGGCGTGCGTGGCGGCCGAGGGAGTCGAAGTCCATTTGTGTGTCCTTGCAGATTTTGTTGCCCACAAGCTTAGACCGGAGCGGGAGGGAGTCAATCCGAGATGACAGGGGAAGCTGGGATGGGCAAGATCGGGTTGCAGGGCTTGTCATCTCGGGCTCTCGTGCGAGAATGAGGGGCATTGACATCGACCGTCTTGGCTTTCGGGGCAAGGCGAAAGTTGAGCGCCAGCTTGGGAAACGAAGTTTTGAGGTGGGGCTGTGATATGCCCCGGCAATCTGCGAAGGGATGGAATTTTTCGGCCTGTATCACCCCAAATCAAGCTCGGATGAACCGCAGAAGACGCAGAAACGCGCGTATAGGGAGTGATCGGCAGACCGCTAATCTTTCTACTTTTGCGCTATTTGTGCCTTTTGTGCCTTTTTTGGCCATCTAGCTTTCTTCGCCTCTTCGTTCCTTCGAGTGATACAGGTCGGAATTTTTCGGCCTGTCTCACCTCTCACCCTGTCTCACTCGAATTTCATGATCACAGCTTAGGGAGTTGGGGGACTGAGGAGGAAGGGAGTGTTTTGACTCTCTAACTCCCTGCATCTCCGCCAAGCTCAAGTCGGTGTGATGCACGTCGATACACGACGGAATTTTTTTCTCTTTCTCCGGACTTGGCGGAGGTCTCTTTGGAAATTATTAAATCACTTGTTATTAAGTGCTTATAATTTAGTTTTCAGATCTTTTTCAAGATCGGGCACGGGTGATGCATGAAGGAAATCGCAAGAGAGCAAAAACTTCCCGGGGAGTCGAAGATGAACATCTACAACATGAAGAATACCATGGACGCCGAAGCGAAACGGCAGGAGGTCATCGCCCGCAACCTGGCGGCTTCGCAGCGTCCAGGCTACAAGGCCGACATTCTGGTGCAGCAGCGCTTCGACAAGATGATGCGCGGCAGCGAGGATCTTTCGCCCGCCGCCAATGCTCGCATCGACTTCACCCAAGGTCCTCTCAAGACCACCGGCCGCACCCTCGACTTCGGTCTGCAGGGTGACGGCTTCTTCGAAGTCCAGAACAGCAAAGGTGAGGCCTTCTTCACCCGCGCCGGCGATTTCCATCTCAATTCTGACGGCAACCTGGTCACCAATGAAGGCTATTTCCTCAGCTCCAGCGAAGGCAGGCTCAGCGTCGGTCTGACCGACAAGGTGGAGGATCTACGGATCAGCTCCGATGGAGTCCTCAGTCTCGGCGGCCGGGTCCTCGGCAAGATGAAGCTGGTCGCTCCTGACGAAAGCCGGCTGGAGCGCGCCGGGGAAAGTTATTTCCGCCTGCCGCCGCGCGAAACCGCTCCCTTGGCCCGCGATTTGAAAGTGGTCGGCGGCACTCTCGAAATGAGCAATACCAGCGCCATCAGCCAGATGGTCCACATGATCGACAGCGTCCGCCAATACGAACTCGCCTCAAAATTCATCAAGAACGGCGCCGAACTCGGCCAGTCCGAACAGCGCACCTTCGGCGGCTGAAACCTTTTCCCACGAACCCAGGAGACACACCATGGACAGAGCCCTTTGGATTTCCGCCTCCGGCATGCAGGCCCAGACCCGCATGACCGAAAGCATCGCACACAACCTCGCCAACGTCAGCACCACCGGCTACAAGAAAGGCCAGGTCCACTTCCAGGATCTCTTCTACCAGACCCTGAAAACCCCGGGATCCACCAACAACGGCGTCAACGGCACCGCCGGCATCGAAATGGGCAACGGTTCCCGCGTCGCCGCAGTCAACAAGAATTTCAGCCAGGGCAACTTGCGCCAGACCGGCGGCGAACTCAACCTGGCGATCAACGGCGACGGCTTCTTCCAGATCACCATGCCCAGCGGCGAAACCGCCTACACTCGCGACGGCAGCTTCTACCGCGATGCCAACGGCAGTATCGTCACCGCCAACGGCTACCCCCTGGTCGGCGCCCCGACCATCCCGGCCAATGCCACCAAGGTCGACATCTCCCAGGACGGCACCGTCAGCGTCACCGCCAACAACATCACTAATCAGGCTGGCAGCATCCAGATCGTCCGCTTCCCCAATGCCGAGGGCCTCAGTCCGAAAGGCGACAACCTCTACACCCAGACTCCGGCCAGCGGCACCGCTACCACCAGCACTCCTGGTCAGAACGGCTCCGGCACCATCCGCCAGGGCTTCCTGGAAAACTCCAATGTCGAGATCATGGACGAAATGGTCGACATGATCTCTTCGCAACGCGCCTTCGAAATCATCTCGAAATCGGTCAAGACTTCGGATGAGATGATGCACATCGTCAGCAACCTGAAGTGAGGTTTCCCATGCGCCGCCTGATCGCCCTGCTGATCCTGCTCCTTTGCCTCGGTGCCGAGGCGGCGCAGAAGCGCGTCCTGCGCCTGCGCGCCGAAAGCACCGTCAGCGCTCCCCAGGTCACGCTCAAGGATCTCGTCCTCGACGTGACTCCGCTCACTCAGGCTGAGCAGGATTTCGTCGTCATGGAATCGCCGGAAGTCAACAAGCAGGTCACCCTGGTCTGGGTCGCCTACCGCCTCCAGAACCTGGCCAGCCTGATGGATGTCAAGCTCGCAGGTCCCGGCCGCCTCACCATCATACGCCAGGCCGACAACGCCTTCGTGGAAGAGGTCCGGGTCCTCGCTCTCGCCAAGATGGCCGGAATCGCTCCCTGGAAGGACAGCCAGTGCGATATCGAGTTCGACGCCGCCGAAAGCCGCCGCATCGCGCTCCTCTCCGGCAATGGCAAGGCCAGCATCCTCGAAGCTGTCGAGGGCGCCACTCCCGACAGCGTCCGCCTCCGCCTCAGTTGTGACAAGATCGCGCCGATCTTGATCACCGGAAAGCTCAGCCGCCAGGTCACTGTTCTCACCTTCCGCAACGCCTTGCCGAAAGGAGCCGTCGTCGGCCCCGCAGACATCCTCGCCGTCTCGGTCCGCAGCGACGCCAGTCTGCGCAACCTGCCTAGCCGCCCCGAGGAGGTCATCGGCATGGAACTGACCCAGCCGGTCGCTGTGGGAGCCCGCGCCCGCTTCTCCGATCTGATGCAGCCCTTCTGCTGCAAGCGCGACGACATCGTCGACGCCCAGGTTGATGTCGGAGGCATGGTCCTTTCTGTCAAGACCAAGGCGCTCGCCGCCGGGCGCAAAGGCGACCTGATCAAGGCTCTCAACCCTCGATCCAAGCAGGTGATCGACATCGAGCTCATCGGGCCTGGTCTGGCCCGGGTCCGCTGAATCCAATACTTTGTCAATAAGCCCATCAACCCAGGAGATGCCCATGATCCGCAACCTCTACATCAGCCTGGCGCTCGTTCTCGGCGCCGGAGCGGCGGAGCGGCAGAACACCGCCGATAATCCCGAGCTGCAGATGGCGGCAGGTATGTACTCCAGTGGCAAGGCGCTCGCCGTCGGCGACCTGGTCACCATCGTCATCTCCGAATCCACCGCCTCGACCAAGTCGGAAAGCCTCGGCACCGAGAAGACCGCCACCGCCAATCCCACCGACGTCTATCCTGGCGGCGGATCATGGAAGGGTGTGATCAACAAGCTGTCCACCGCCGACGGCCTGAAGGTCTCCAACACCTCGTCTTTCGAAGGCAAGGGCGACACCACTTCGGCTGAATCCCTTACCGCCAAGCTCACTGCGAGGGTCGTCGACCGCCATAGCAACGGCACGCTCGTCATCCGCGGCGAACGTCGGGTCGAGTCGCGCGGCGAAGGCACCCTCATCGTCGTCTCCGGAATCATCCGTCCGCGCGACATCGCCAGCGACAACAGCATCTCTTCCGACAAACTCGCAGATGCCAACATCCATTTCGAGACCGATGGCACCACCAGCAACGGCTCGCAGCCCGGCTGGTTCTGGCGCTTCCTCCAGTGGATCAATCCCTTCTAAGGAGATGCGGACATGAAGACCTATCTATCCGCCGCCTGCCTCGGCCTTTCCCTCAGTCTCGCCGCCTTCCAGGCTCAGCCCGAAGCCTCGCCCGCTCCGAAGCCGCCCTTGAATCTCCCCCTGCCCCAGCTCAATCCGAGCGCCGCCAACGACGACAAGAGCGTCACCTTGATGATCAAGAACGCCAGCATCCTCAAGGGACACGAAGATCGCATCCTGGTCGGCTCGGGGATCGTCACCGGCCTCGCCGGGACCGGCGATTCGGATAAGAAGTTGACCCAGCACATGCTCGCCAACGCCTTGAAAAGCATGCGCATCGACGTCCCCGAGTCTGAGCTGAAGGTCGGCAACTGCGCCGCCGTCAGCCTGGAGGTGAAGATCAACGGCAGCGGCGCCAGCGGCACACAGTACGACGTCGTCGTCTCCACCATGGGCGACGCCAAATCACTGAAAGGCGGCACGCTGCTTCTCTCGCCGCTGCTTGGTCCCGATCGCGAGATCTGGGGGGTCGCCGCCGGACGCGTCGTCACCAACGGCTTCACCTTCGGCGACACTGCCGACGGAGGGGACAAGACTACCAAGAACCACCCCAACGTCGGCATCGTCAGCAATGGCATGAAGCTGGTACGCGACGTCGGGGTCGACTTCAGCGAGGCGAAGGAGCTCTGCTTCCGTCTTCGGAATCCCGATTACGGCAACGCCAGCCGCATGACCGAAGCGATCAACCAGATCTTCTTCGGCGCCGCCACAGCCAGCTCCGACGCTGAAATCCTCGTCCGGGTGCCGCCCTCGGTCCGTGCCGAGCGCAAGGTGGCGGACTACATCGGGCGCCTGCAGGAGATTCAGTTCCGGTCATCGCAGCCCCCCGCCCGCATCGTCTACAACGAGAGCAGCGGCAACATCGTCATCACCGGTGACGTCAAGATCTCGCCGATGGCGATCACCAAAGGCAATCTGGTGATCAACATCAAGAACACGCCGCAGGTGTCGCAGCCGGGGGCCTTGAGCGAGGGCACCACCCAGGTGGTCAACGACCAGACCACCACGGTCACCGAGGACAAAGCCCGTCTCGTCGACTTCGCCGCCATCACCAATCTCTCCGACCTCAGCGCCGCCTTGAACAAGCTGGGCGTCAGTCCCAGTGACATGATCTCGATCTTCCAGACCTTGCGCCAGAGCGGCGCCTTGCACGCCGAATTGATTTCTCAGTGAGCCAGTTCCGGGTAAAATCCGCAGGTTGCAGCCAGGGCTGCAATTGCAATCTGTAATGGCAAAAAAGCAAGGGCTTGGCAAGCTCAAGCTCCGGGCGCATTTCTGAGTTTGGTCGAGACTGGCTTTGCTTTTGAGTCTTTCAGCTAAGGATTTATGTTTTTTAGCTTGATTCGCGGCGCCGCACATCTGGATTTGGCGGGGCCTGCCGATTCCCTCTGCTGTGCTAGATTTCCGGCAATCCCCAAAATCCGGAAGTCTCCATGAGCCAGCTCTTCGTCCATCTCCGCGTCCACACCGACTACTCGATGCTGCAGGCCGCCTGCAATGTCAGAAAACTGGTGGCCAAGGCGAAGGAGCAGGGGGCGACGGCCCTGGCCCTCACCGACTACGGCAACATGTGCGGCGGCTTCGAGTTCTTCAAGCAGTGCTCCGACGCCGGCATCAAGCCGATCCTCGGCTGCTACTTCCACCTCGCCCCCGGCAGCCGCCACGACCGCGGCAGCACCGCCAGCAGCGGCCTCATCCTCCTCGCCAAGACCTACGCCGGCTACCAGAACCTCTGCCGCCTCAACACCCTCGCCCACCTCGAAGGCTACCATGGCAAGCCGCGCATCGACCGCGAATCGCTGGAGAAATACCGCGAGGACCTGATCGCCATCATTCCCATGACCCAAGGCGAAACCGGGCTCGCTCTCAAGGCCAACGAACGCCCCCGCGCCGAAGCCTTCATCGCCTGGGCCGAAGGGCTCTGGGGCAAGGGCGAGGTCTTCCTCGAGCTCCAGGACCACGGCGCCGAAGACGAGAAGCTCCTCCTCCCCGGCGTCCTCAAGCTCGCCGAAGATCTCGATGTGCCGGTGGTCGCCACCAATACCGTGCTCTATCTCGAAAAGAAGCACCACGACGCCCACGACATCCTCACCTGCATCGGCGACAAGCGCCTGGTCAGCGAGGCCGGACGGCCGAAGCTGACGACCCGCGAATACTATCTCAAATCGCCGCAGGAGATGAGCGAGCGCTTCAGCCGCTGGCCCGACGCCCTCGCCAACACCCTCGAGATCGCCAAGCGCTGCGATGCCAAGCTACCCAAGAAAGCCAACCACTATCCGCGCTACGACTGGTGCGAAGGTCTTTCCGACAAGGAATATCTCTACAAGAAATGCCTCGAGGCGATCCCCTCACGCTTCAACTTTGATCCCAACATGCCGCGCGAGCAAATGACCAAGGATCAGCTCGTCGTCATTGATCGCCTCGAGCTCGAATTGCGCATCATCGACAAGGCCGGCTACAACTCCTACTTCCTCGTCGTCTGGGACTTCATCAAGGCCGGCCGCGACATGGGCGTGCCCGTCGGCCCCGGCCGCGGCTCCGGCGCCGGATCCCTCGTTGCCTACCTCCTCACCATCACCAACATCGACCCGCTCAAATACGCGCTCTTCTTCGAGCGCTTCCTCAACCCCGACCGCGTCTCGCCGCCTGACTTCGACATCGATTTCTGCGAACGTCGCAGACCCGAGGTGATCGAATACGTCCGCCAGAAATACGGCGCCGCCCGCGTCGCCCAGATCGGCACCTACGGCACCCTCAAGGCCAAGGCTGTGATCAAGGACGTCGCCCGGACCCTCGGCGTCGACCACACCGAAGCCGACCGCATCACCAAGCTGATCTCGGATAACCCCAAGACCAACCTCGGCTACTGCCTCCTCGACCTCTCCGACCCGAAGAACCGCGAGAAGTACGACAAGGACGAGACCCTCCGCGGCATCCACGACGACTCCTCCCTCTTCCGCGAGCTCTATCATTCTGATCCCGCCGTCGCCGAATTGATCGACAAGGCCCGCCCCCTCGAAGGCCTGAACCGCAACATGTCGATCCACGCCGCCGGCGTCATCATCGGCGACCAGCCGCTGCACCATCTCGTGCCGCTCACCATCTCGCCTGAAGGCGGCGCCGTCACCCAGTTCTCCGCCGGCCCCTGCGAAGAGCTCGGCCTGCTGAAGATGGACTTCCTCGGCCTGCGCACCCTCACCCTCATCGACGACTGCCTCAAGCTGATCAAGAAGACCCGCGGCAAAACCGTCGACATCGACACCATTCCGCTCGACTGCCCGAAGACCTACAAGCTCCTCAACGAGGGCCGCACGGTGGCGGTGTTCCAGCTTGAAAGTGAAGGCATGCAGAAGCTCTGCAAGCGCTTCATGATCGACCGCTTCGAAAACATCATCGCCATCCTCGCCCTCTACCGTCCCGGCGCGATGGACTACATCGACCTGTACATCGACGTCAAAAAAGGCATCAAGCCGGCCGAATACGAAGTGCCGGAGAAGATGCAGCCGATCCTCGACGAAACCTGCGGCATCATGATCTACCAGGAACAGGTGATGCAGGTGGCCCAGGCGGTCGCCGGCTTCTCACTCGGCCAGGCCGACCTGCTGCGCCGCGCCATGGGCAAGAAGAAGAAGGAGGAGATGGAGAAGCAGTGGGCCAGCTTCAAGGACGGCTCGATCGCCAACGGCTACTCCGAAGAGATCGCCAAGAAGGTTTTCGACAAGATTGAATTGTTCGCCGGCTACGGATTCAACAAGTCCCACTCCGCCGCCTACGGCCTGATCACCTACCAGACCGCCTGGCTGAAGGCCAACTACCCCGCCGAATTCATGGCCGGGGTGATGACCTCTGAAATGGGCAACGCCGAGAAGCTCGCCTTCTTCGTCGCCGAATGCCGCGACATGAACCTCAGCCTCCTCGCGCCTTGCGTCAACGAATCGAGCAACGCCTTCGACGTCGACAGCCAAGGACGCGTCCGCTACGGCCTCGGCGCGATCAAGGGAGTGGGTGCTGGCGCCGCCGAGGTGATCATCGCCTCGCGACTCAAGGACGGCCCCTTCAAAAACCTCAGCGACCTTTGCGACCGCTGCGCCGGCAACGCCCTCAACAAACGCGTCCTCGAATGCCTGGTCAAGGCCGGCGCCCTCGATGTCTTCGGCAGGAAACGCTCCGCCACCTTCGCCGTCATCGAACAGGCCTTGCAACGCGCCTCCTCCTCCGCCGCCGACCGCGAATCCGGTCAGCTCTCCCTCTTTGATCTCTTCTCCGCCGCCGACAAGGCCGCCACCATCGATCTGAAATATCCCGAGCTGAAGGAGTGGGACCTCAAGGCCCGCCTCGAGGACGAGAAGGCGCTGCTCGGCTACTACGCCACCGGCCACCCCCTCGACACCCACGCCAGCCTGGTGAAAAAGTATTCCACCAACACCTTCACCGCCCTGAAAAACGGCGACGACGATCGCCGCAGCGCCCGCATCGGCTGCATGATCAAATCGGTCAGCGAGAAGCGCTCCAAGAAGGACGGGCGCGCCTTCGGCATCCTCGTCCTGGAAGACCTTACCGACGCCATTGAAGCCCCTTGTTTTGGCGCCGACTGGCCCCGTTGCCGGGCGGCAGCCCGCGAAGGTGCAGCAGTCCTCGCCGAGGGCGAATTCTCGCGCGACGAATCCGGCGCCGTCAAATTCATGGTGCGCTCGCTTCTGCCGATCGAAGACGCCGTCGCCGCCTGGTCGGTGGACATGCAGTTGCGCCTCAGTGAAAGCGAATCCGACGTCACCCAGATCGAGAAGCTCCGCGCCGCCCTCGAGACCTCGCGCAAGCGCTTCGGCAGCTTCGAAAAGCGCAAGCTCGCCGAGACCTTCCTGATGCCCTACGAAAAAGATCCCGACACCCTGTCCCGTCTCGAGCGTTACCTCGCCGACCAGTTCAGCCCTTTGAGCACCATTGCCGAAGCCCAGGCGACCTTGGCCGACCCGCGTTTCGGCAACGTCAACAACCGCCAGCTCATCGATCCCAACGCCCGCTACAACGCCGCCGGCGCCTTGCGCGACCTGAAGTCGAAGCACAAACTGAGCTTCTGCGTCAAGACCGCCCTCGGCGACTTCGCCTGGATTGAGCTCCCGCCCGACATGCGCACCCTGTGCACCTGGGAACTGGTCACCGAGCTGCGCACGATTTTAGGCGAAGGCGCGATCCAGATCAAAGCCGACACCACGGTGCAGGAATCCCGCCGCCCGGTGTGGAAGAAACGCGAGACGGCTGACAGGGATTGATGAGCTTTGCGTACTGGGGAATCGCTCGAGTTTTTGTTGGGATTTTAGGTTGGATTAGGTTTTACATAGTAACGATGTTGCTTCGATAGGAATTTGGAATAAGCTTCACCTGCAGAATTCTTGCAGGGGGATCTCATGTCGAAAGAAAATCTAGCTGGGAACTCTCAGGATTCCGAACTTCGTCGCTTGCAGTTGGCCCTTGATGAACACGCCTTGGTGTCGATTGCCGATCCGCAGGGGCGAATCATTTTCGCCAACGATAAATTCTGCGAGGTGTCGAAATACAGCCGGGAGGAGCTGCTCGGGGCGGATCACCGCATCATCAATTCCGGCTGTCACCCCCGTGAATTCTTCGCCCAGCTCTGGTTGACCATTTGTTCGGGAAAAATCTGGAAAGGTGAGATTTGCAATCGTGCTAAAGACGGGTCCCTGTATTGGGTCAGCAGTACTATCGTACCCTTTCTGAATGCAGAGGGGCGGCCGTATCAATACGTTGCCATACGCACGGACATCACGGAGCGGAAGCGGACCGAGGAAAATCTTCAGCATTCGCTGCGTTCGATCCGGAATCTTGAGATGGCCTTGGATGAACATGCCTTGGTGTCGATCACCGACCCCCAAGGAAAGATCATCTTCGCCAATGACAAGTTTTGCGCGGTGTCGAAATACAGCCGGGAGGAGCTGCTGGGGGCTGATCACCGGATCGTCAATTCCCGTCATCACCCCCGCGAATTCTTCAATCAACTATGGATCACCATCAGCGCAGGAAAAACCTGGAAGGGAGAGATCTGCAATCGAGCCAAGGATTCTTCACTTTACTGGGTCAACAGCACCATCGTCCCTTTTCTCGATGCCGAGGGACGGCCTTACCAATATGTCGCCATCCGTACCGATATCACAGAGCGGAAGTCGATCGAACAAAAGCTGGAGCTGGCTTTGGCCACCAAGAGCGATTTCCTGGCAACCATGAGCCATGAAATCCGTACCCCGATGAATGGCGTCATCGGCATGGCCGGCATCTTGGTCAAGACCAATCTCGATCCTGAGCAGCGGGAATGTGCCGAAACCATTCGCTCCTGTGGCGAAAGCCTTTTGACCTTGATCAATGACATTCTCGATTTTTCCAAGATCGAGGCTGGCAAGCTCGAGCTTGAACATGTGCAGTTCTCACTTCCTCGGGTTCTTGACGAAATCCTGGCTTTGTTTTCGGATATTGCCGAGAAAAAGGGACTCGCACTGAGTTATTCCTGTTCGCAAAATTTGCCGGGACAGCTGCTTGGTGACCCTGCGCGAGTTCGCCAGATCCTGATCAATCTGATTGGCAACGCCTTGAAATTCACTGAGAAAGGAGGGGTGGAAGTCCGTGTCGGGGTGGAGCGAATCCTGGGAGGCAGGGTCTACTTCGAGATTTCCGTCATCGACAGTGGATTGGGGATGAGTCGCGATCAAGTCGACCGAATCGGCCAGGCTTTTGTGCAAGCGGACTCATCGACCACCCGTCGTTTCGGGGGTACGGGTCTAGGCTTATCGATCACGAAGCACCTCATCGCTGCCATGGGAGGGGAGATGTTGATCAGTTCCAAACCTGGTGCGGGTTCGACTTTCAGAATCAAGCTGGCTCTTGACGTCGGATCTGAAACCGTCGACATCTATCAGAAGCTGCTTGGGAAATGCCTCTATGCGGCTATCGCGGCAGCGTCCCTGAGGTCGCAATTCGAGCAGCTGGCGCAGCGCTGGAATCTTCGCTTCCGCTGTTTCCCCGATGCCATGTCATTGATGCAGGCTATTCGTTTCCAAGATGATCCGGCGGACATGATAGTGATTGATCAGCATCTGCCCGGCATTGACGGTCCGATGTTGTGCTCTTTGATACAGAGGGATCCTGTCTTGAGCCGGCTTCCCCTCATTTATTGTTGTGATGATGGGCTTGCTTCACCTGAGATCAATGCCGCCCTAACCTTGCGGCGCGGACTTTTACGGCCTGGGATGCTGATCGACGGACTGAGCCGGATCTTCCAGATGACCTCGCTCACTGAAGAAGCCAATAGGACGACTAGCGCCAATACTGTTCTGCAGCGCATTCTGGTGGCAGAGGACAATATCGTCAACCAGCGGGTTATCTCTCGCTACGTCGAGAGCTTTGCCGAAAAGATCGATATCGCCTCGAACGGCAAGGAGGCGGTTGAGTTGTTTCTGCGATTCCGCTACGATTGCATATTCATGGATTGCCAGATGCCGGAAATGGATGGTTTTGAGGCGACTCGCAGGATTCGGCAGCTCGAAGAAAGGCATCACAAGCCGGTGCCGATCGTCGCCTTGACCGCCAACGCCTTGAGTGGCGATCGCGAACGCTGCCTGGCCGCGGGAATGAGCGAATACATGACCAAGCCGTTGCGTTTTGATGACCTGAAATCATTCATGTCGAGAACTTTCCCGCTAGGTAGTTCGCAGCAGGAGGAGAAGCTGGAGGACTTCTTCGGCTCGGAGGGTATGAAGGCGCTCTGTCAATTGGGCGTGGAGAGTTTCGAGATGGAGTCGGCCAAGGCGAGAAAGGCTTTTCAGGAGAAGGATTTCCCGATGCTGGGCAAGTCTGTTCACATCGTCAAGTCAGTCTCCGCTTCCTTGGGGCAGATGCGTTTGAGCTCCCTTTCCGCCTCCTTGGATGCTGCTGTCCGGCAGGGCGATTTTTCCAAGGTTGAAGATCTTTATCCTGTGTGGCTCTTGCAGTTGGGGGAGGCGGTCGAGAGAATGAAGACGTCCTATTGACGAAGAGTTTAGTTTAATCAAGGAATAAGCTGGGCCCGACTGCGGTGTCAGCTTGTTTGAATACTGGGAAACTGCTGCTGGCACCTTTTTTTGGCATGTGAGTTGCTTGATCACAATCTTACACTGCATTGTGAGCGGAAAAGTCTTGTCGGATGGCGGGAAAAGCGACACGGTGCCAGCTCTCGGCGAATTCACAAGCAACTTTTTAAAAGAGGGATCCAATATGAAGCTTAGCACAAAGCTTTTTCTGGGATTTGGAAGTCTGACCTTGATCATTGCGACGATTGGGGTCCTGGCGGATCATAATGCTACTCAGATCAAGACTAAGTTCATACAGACTTCCGCCAATTCCAGGAGCAATTTTGATGATTTGCAGAAATGCCATCTGAAATCTGTGTCGCATCTTTTGAAAGCGAATGAGATCAAGACCTGGTTACGATATATAGAGAATTCGACGATGGTGCATGAGAACGGCATCAACCCGAAAAAGCTGAAAGCCAATCTTGCCGAGGACAAGGAAAAGGTCAAGCTTCTTCTAGCGGAGCTCAAAGCTTACTCTTTGCTGATTCCAGAGGGCGAAGAAAAGAGTCGATTGAAGGCACTGGTCGGCAATCCCAAGACTGTAAAACTGAGTATCATCCTAGAGCCCGCGAAAAAAGCCGAAGATGGCACTGAAGTCAAGGCGATTACCATCGAGCGAGAGGCTTTCAGTTATGATGGATTGGAAAAGCCTGAGGATCTCGGCATTTTGGGGCGTTGGCTGCAAATCCACCAAGGAGTGATGACCTCATTCGAAAGCTATTATCTTTCCTTGCAGGCAGGCAAAGCTGATGAAGGAAAGCGGGCGGAAATCTGGGAAAAAGTCCAAGGGAATCCGGATAGGAAAAAGCTTTTTGAGAAATTGGACAAAAGCTTGAACGAAATGGAGGCGGCGGTGGAGAAATCTGCTGATGACATGGTGCAGGTTTCACTGGGGCAACTTCAGAAAGATGAAGACCAAGCTCAGAAACTGCAATCCGATCAGAGAATGCACCTGCTGGCCCTGGTCGGTGCTGGATTGCTCGCGGCTTTGGGAATCGGCTATCAAATCAGCCGCAGTCTCAACCGTCAGGTGCAAGCGACGGGAGAGGGATTGCGCAGAATAGCCGATGGTGACCTTGAGGTTGAAGTTCAAGTCCATACTTCCGATGAAGTGGGCGCGATGGCCAAGGTGATGAATGAAATGACCGGTTCCCTTCGAAACACGGTGAGCGAGATCAAAGTCACTGCCGACACGACATCGGCCAGCTCCGAGGAGCTGGCAGCGAGCGCCCAAAGCATTTCCAACGGGGCTCAGAACCAGGCGAATACGCTTGGGGAAATCAGTCGTTCGGTCGTGCATCTTGACGTTTCTGTGAGGGAGTCTGCACGCAGTGCTATGGAAGCCAGTCGTCTGGCGACGGCAGCGAATATAGCTGCAGGCAAAGGCCAGAGCACTGTCGAGGATTCTTTGAAAGCGATGCAATTGATTGCCGAAAGCTCGCAACAGATGAGCAAGATCATCAACGCCATCAGCCAGATTGCCAATCAGACCAATCTGCTTGCTCTCAACGCAGCGATTGAAGCCGCTTCCGCCGGCGAGCACGGTCTGGGCTTTGCCGTCGTCGCCGACGAAGTCCGAAAATTGGCCGAGCGCAGCAGTCAGGCCGCCAGTGAGATCACTGAATTGATCGAGATGAGCACCAGACGCGTCAATGAGGGGCGTGTCCACTCGGAAGCGGTGAGGAAAGTCCTTGAGGAAATCGCCGTCGGAGTGAAGCGTACGAATGAGGAGATGATGAAGATTTCCGCTGCCGCCACCAGCCAGGAGGAGGTCACGGCATCGCTCAGCGTCTCAATCAAGAAGGCGGGGGCTGTGACGGAGGAGAACTCCTCTGCTGCCGAAGAAATGGCGGCATCTGCCGAAGAGCTGGCGGCGCAGGCGCAGCGCTTGCAGACCATCGTCAACCGTTTCAAGCTTGCTCGCTTCAGCGATTTCCACCTCGATCTGCCGCAGATTCCACGAATGACCGTAAATGACCAGAGCCACAAGCCGGTTCCGGGAGCATCGGGGCCGAGATCAAAGGCTCTCTACACTGAGTAACGCCATCGAGGTCGATCATGAGCGCCGAAGACAAATGCAAAGTTCAGAGCCACCTGCAGGTTGTCACCTTCCATCTTGGTGACGAGGATTTTGCAGTCGAGATCACGAAGGTCAAGGAGATCATCTTGTTGGAGGGGATTACCAAGGTTCCGCAAGTTCCTTCCTACATCGAGGGGGTGATCAATCTCCGGGGCGTCATTGTTCCGGTTGTGGATCTTCGCAAACGTCTAGGGATGGCCGGCCGCAGTGACGGGCCTGAAACCCGCATCATGATTTCGCGGCTGGAAGACCGGAGCATTGGCATGATCGTAGACTCGGTCAGCAAGGTGATGAAGATACCTCGAGTCGATATCATGCCGCAGCCGGATTCGCCCTCCTCACTCGCCAAGGATTATCTGGTCGGGCTCGCCAAGGTGGGCAAGGGGATGCTCTTGATCATTGATTTGGAAAAAATTCTGTCGTCATCTGGGAAAGTTGCTCTTCAGCAGGGGGCTTGTGAGGACATGCCTTGACTTTTGCCGCCGGCGCTTCGCAGTGATAGCGAATGCGCGTGGCGGATTCCGCAACAGTCCAAATCAGGAAGATCTATGAATACTAAAGCGTCATCGAAGGCTCAAAACTGGCTGCAGGTCGTCACCTTCGGTCTTGGAGATGAAAACTTTGCGGTCGAGATCACCAAGATCAAGGAAATCATCATGCTGGAGTCCGTCACCAAGATCCCGCAGGTTCCATCTTACATTGAGGGCGTGATCAATCTGCGCGGGCTTGTCGTTCCGGTGATCGATCTGAGAAAGCGCTTTGGGCTGGCTAGCCACAGCATTGGGCCGGATGCCCGCATCATGATTTCGCGGCTTGAGGATCGTTGTGTCGGCATGATTGTCGACTCCGTCAGCAAAGTGCTGAAGATCCCGAAGACGGACATTTTGGAGCAAGCGGAATCCATCACCTCGATGGCCAAGGATTATTTGCTCGGCATGGCGAAGGGCGAGAAGGGGATTTTGCTGATCGTCGATCTCGAGAAGGTCTTGACGGCGCCGGAAAAAGCTGATTTGGCGCAAACCCGTTTTTAAGCGAAAACAGCTATGTCTACCAGCACCGAGCCAGTTTTGACGATGACGGACCTCCGGCGTGTCCAGGAGATCATCTATCGCCACTGCGGCATTCGACTTCCCGACAGCAAGCAGGAGATGGTGCAGGGGCGGCTGCGCCGCCGTCTGCAAGCTTGCGGCGTCGCCTCTTACTCCTCCTATCTGGACTGGATCGGCAAACCTGCAGGGAAGGCTGAGTTCACCCATTTCATAGATTCGCTCACGACCAACGAGACTTATTTCTTCCGTCACAAGGAACACTGGGATCACCTCCTGGGCAAGGTCCTGCCGGAATGGCTCAGCCGAGTGGGAAGCGGCCCTGTGCAGCGTTTTCGCGCCTGGAGCGCAGCGTGCTCGAGCGGTGAAGAGACCTATAGTCTTGCGATCGGGATATCCAGCGTCCTGGCGGAGGCTGGAAGACCTGAGCAATACCAGGTCTTGGCCACCGACATCAGCACCCGCGTGCTGGAGGCTGCGGCAAGCGCCAGTTACCGAGAATACTCCTTGCAGAAAGTGACAGCCGGATGTCGCGAGGACTACTTCCATAAAAACGGCGACCAATGGACGGTCCGTCCCGAGATTCGCCGCCACATCGAATTCTTGCACCACAACTTGATGCAGGCGCCGAGTTTTCCGCCGGTGGATGTGGTGATGCTGCGCAACGTCATGATTTATTTCGACGACGCCAGCAAGAAGGTGGTGATGGATCATGTCACCCACAAGCTGAAGCCGGGGGGCTTTCTCTATCTGGGCGGATCCGAGGTCCTTCCCTGTTGCCACGAGTCCTACACCATGGTCTGTCCTACCATCTACCGCAAAGAATGCTCCTCAGCTAAAACATCGAGGCTCACACCATGAACGAGATGAACGATCCGGAAATGATCGGAGCCTTTGTCGAGGAGGCCAAGGAGCAGCTTGAAGTCTTGAGCCGCTGCATTCTTGAATTGGAGCGAGGCACTGCTTCTGTCGGGACGGTGGACATCATGTTTCGGGCCGCCCACTCGATCAAAGGAGCCGCGGGCTTCCTCGAATTTACTGAGACAGTGGGGCTTACACACCGCCTAGAGACTGTCCTCGATCAGGTGCGCAAGGGGAAATTCGGATTCTCCCCCCCGGTGCTGGAGGGCTGTCTGCGCGCGGCCGACACACTCCTGGCTGTGATGGAGCGGATCAGCAGCAGCGGCAGTGAAGCGGGCGCGGACATGCACTCGGCATTGACTGCGATGGACGCCATACTGGCGATGCAGGACGTCGCGATTTCTGCGCAGTATCAAATCCAGTCGCTGCCCCGGCAGGTCAGCCTTTTGCCAGAATCGAAGCTCAGCATCACTTTGCCCAACAACAGGGGAAAGCTAAGAATACCGCCCTGGGCAAGTGGGCAGATCCAAGCCCTGCACACTGAAGTGATCATCGAAGCCGCTGAGAATGGCGAGGCTGCCTGGCTGCTTCACGTCGAGCTGAAAAAACTCTTCCGTCCAGGGTATGACCCTCTCGACATGCACGCCCTTCTCAGCCGCAGAGTCTCTTCCATCTTCACCTTTACCTGCTTCCCCAAGGAGTTTGATCTGTTTGGTCCGCTGGAGGCTCTCGGCGGCCATCTGATTTTGCTCATCTTCACCAAGTCAGACATCACAGCCCTACTCAATGCCGTCGATGCTCCGGATTTGGAAGCTTGCCAGATCAGCGAGGATGAACCGGTGCACGTCTCCTTCCGGCGCAGCGCCGATGACAGCGAGCTTCTTGCTGTCATCCCTGAAATGGTTCCCAACATCGCGGCTTGGGCATCGTACATGCAAGAGACTTTATCGCTCCTCGATCATCTTCTGATGGATCTGGAGAAGGGCGCGATGGGGATGAAGCCGGAAGTCTTTCGACATCTGCACAGCCTGAAAAGCGCCGCTGCTGCCATGGGCTTGCGCAGCCTCACCAGGATCAGTCATCAATGCGAAAGCCTGCTCAGCAGCGATTGGCAGAAGAGTGCCGAAGATGCGGCCCGCCGCTGCCGGGTTCTGTTTCTCGGGAAGGATCTGATGGCACTGGGCGTGGAAAGGGTCGAAGCCGGCGTCTTTACTCCTTTGGATTGCAGAGAATTCGAAAAGGAGATTCAGTCGTTCCTCCAGCGTAGTTCCTCTGGAGAGCAGTCCGTCTTGCCGCGGAAAGAAAGCTCGGATCTTTCCGGAACGACGCAGTCATCGCTTGCCAGTCCTCCGGAAGGCGTGAAAAAAGCTCGCGACAAGGGATTGCATGTCTATCATGTCCTTTTGCGCCTGGAAAAGGATGTGCCTATGCCGGATCTGCGACTGTACATGGCTTGTAAGCAGGCTGCCGATCTGGGGGAGATCCTGCAGGCGAAACCTGCGATCGAAGCCCTCGAGGCGGGGCTGCCGGATATCGCCGGGATGGAGCTCATCTATGCCAGCTCATTCCCGGCGGAAAAGCTGAAGGCAAGCTTCCAGGTCGACCAGATCGCCGAGGTGCGGATCGAAGACTTGCCGGTGATCCCTTCCGCGCCGGATCCCAGCGCGCCCAAGGTGGCAGGGAGACAGCCTCAGGACGCAGTTAAAGCACCCGGGGTCAACACCGAGACAGTGCGAGTCGACGCCGCCCGCTTGGATCAGTTGCTCAACACCGTCGGAGAAATGGTCATCGCTCGTGCCCGTGTCAGCAGCCTCAGCGACAGCATCACGCAAGCGATCCAGGTGATCACCGGCCGTCGCGGCACGGCCGCGGCGGATGAGGCCGTCCTGCAATTGCGGGATGCGGCGGCGCGCCTCGGGGAGGCGGTGCAGGAGCTTGGGCGCCACAGCGGCACTTTGCAGAATGCGGTGATGAAAGCCCGCATGGTGCCGGTGGCGCCTCTCTTCCAACGTTTCCAGCGCCTCGTCCGTGATGTCAGCAAGGAGTGCGGCAAGCAAGCTTGCCTGAGATTGCGAGGGGAATCAATCGAGCTGGATAAGAAGATCATCGACGAATTGGTCGACCCATTGACACACCTGATCCGCAATTCGATCGACCACGGTCTGGAGTCCCCGGACATTCGCAGGCAGAGGGGCAAGGACAGCGAAGGCACGGTTCTTCTCGAGGCTTTCCACCAGGGGGGGCGGGTCTGCATCCGCTGTTCCGACGACGGTGCCGGCATCGCGATCGAAAGGGTGCGCGCGAAAGCGGTCGAGAAGAGCTTGATTTCGGCCGAGGCTGCAGCCAGGCTGAGTGTCGAGGAGGTCCATGAGCTGATCTTCATGCCTGGCTTCTCCACGGCGGCGAAACTCAGCAACATCTCCGGGCGAGGGGTCGGGATGGACATCGTCCGCACCAAAGTTCAGCAATTGAAGGGCAGCATCAACATTGAATCGGAAGAAGGCAAGGGCAGTGCCTTCCTGATCAGCCTCCCTCTGACCCTGGCGATGATCGACAGCCTTCTGGTCAGTCTCGGCGGCGTGCGCTACGCATTCCCTCTTTCGTCCGTCAGGGAGATCATCGAATTTCAGCCTTCCGAAGTCCATGTCGTCGCTCCCGGCAGCCGGGTCATACGCATCCGCGAGGAATTTGCGACCATGCTGGATCCTCAAGCTCAATTCGGCATGGCTTTAGGGATCATACCCGGCCCGGTGCGAAGAGCCGTGATCCTGAAAGGCCGCGGTCAGGCACGGGCCTTCCCGGTCGACCAGGTGCTCGGCAGCCAGGAGATCGTCGTCAAGCCTCTGCCTCCTGAATTCGCAGATGTCCGCGGCATTTCGGGCGCGACGGTCCTCGGCGACGGTGGCATCGCCCTGATCTTCGATGCCGAAACTCTCAGCAGTTCCTGAAAACCCTCAGCCCGGGACAAGCGATGAACATCACTAAAATCCTCGGTGAAATCGCACTGGTGGCCCATCTCGGCGCCGAGAAAGCGAGTTCTGCCTTGAGCTCCTTCACTGGTCAGCAGATCAGCGTCCGGGTCGACAGCGTCAACCTCTTGCCGCTGGAGGAGCTGGCCGATGAACTAGGCGGTGACGATTGTGTTCTCATCATCCTCCACTCTTGGATAAAGGGGCGCATGTCGGGCCAGGCCATGCTGGTCTTTGAGGAGCCGGCGGCAGCCGGTCTGGTACGGGTTTTCGACTGCGATCCATCAGGCTGGGGGGAGATGGAGCGCTCGATGATGGAGGAGACGGCCAACATCGCCATATCTTCATTCATGAACAGCCTCTCCGCTCATCTCGGCATGAGCTGCATCCCGCAACCGCCTCTTTTCATTCATGACCTTGGCGGCGCGATCATCGCGTCAGCCGCCGCCGAAAGCGCCATCTTCGGCGACCGCCTGATCCGCTACGCCGTGCGCTTCTCCTGCAACGACAAGGATCTTGCGGTCAACCTCTTCTTCATGCCGAGTTCGGAAAGCCTGGAGAATTTCGAAGGCGAGGTGGCCCATGGGTGATTCAGGGCCCAAGATCCTCAAGGTTTTGATCGGACAGGTGCATTTGACTCGTCCGCCGAACCTGATGGAGGCGGTGCTCGGCTCTTGCGTCGGGGTCGCGATCTACGATGAAAAGGACGGCATCGCCGGTCTGGCGCATGTCTTCCTGCCGGATTCCTCTGGCAAGGCGGTGCAGTCTCTGCCAGGAAAATACGCAGATCAAGCTGTTGAGAGCCTGGTGGAAGGCATCCGCAGCCATGGCGGCAGCGGCAAGCTTCGCGCCAAGATCGCCGGCGGAGCGCGGATGTTCGGGCCCGCCAAAGACGGTTCTCCCCCGGATGTTGGCACCCTCAACATCGCAGCCACCCGCGAAGCGCTGAAACGTTTCGACATTCCGATCATGGGGGCCGACACCGGAGGGACCTGCGGGCGACGTGTTTGTTTCAATCCCGCCAACCGGGAATACCTTGTCGAGAGCTTCAACAACGAGAGGCGGATCCTATGAAAAGCTGCACCATTCCTCTGACCGGCCTGATTGAATTCAATCAAGCGGAGGAAATCACCCTGCGCGTCAGGCTGGCTCTTCGCGGCGGCGTCACAAATATCACCTTCTCCTGCGACGAGTCGACTCATATCCAGTCTCCCGAGTTCATCGTCTTCCTGGAAGGCGTCCGGCGCCAACTCGGAGATCAAATGAGCTTCTCCGGTGTTCGCGGCCATGCACGGCGGATTCTCTCCCTCTTCAATTTCGAGCCCCATTTCCGAGGTTGACTCATGCTCAGAATTTTAGTCGTCGACGACGCCATCTTCATGCGCAAGCTGATCAAAGACGCCCTCGCCCCCTTGGGCGTCGAAATCGTCGGCGAAGCCAGCAATGGCCAGATCGGCCTCGAGCTGTTCCACCGCCTCAAGCCGGATCTCGTCACTCTCGATATCGTCATGCCGGGGATGGACGGTCTGCAGGCTCTGGAGGCCATCCGGAAGACCCATCCGAAATTCCCCGTCATCATGATCAGCGCTCTGGATCAGCGTGAACAGATGCTGAAGGCGATGAATCTTGGAGCCTCCGAATTCATCATCAAGCCGTTTGATCATGCACGGGTCGCCAGTGCCGTCAACAACGCGTTGCAGCGCAGCCGGGAAGCTTGATAAGTTCCAAGATTCTCGCCGGGGCCGCCTTGCACAGGCGGCTCCGCCGTGTAATTTCCGGCCCTTCCGCATCATGACGGAACAAGCAAACAGCAAACAAGGAAAAACGACAATGGCCATCTCGCTCACCGCGACGAAACGGGAAGTAGTCGGCAAGCGCGTCCGCGGTCTCCGCCGCAACGGAATCGTCCCCTGCCAGGTCTACGGCAAGACCACCAAGAACTTCGAGATCCAAGTCTCGGAAGACGATATCAAGCTCGCCCTCAAAGCCGCCGGCACCACCCGTCTGATCAATCTCTCCGTCGAAGGCAAGACCTACCCCGTCCTCGCCCGCGAAATCGTCCGCACCCTCGACCAGAAGCACTTCGTGCACGTCGACTTCTTCGCGGTTGACTCGGACACTCCGGTCCGCGCCGTCGTCCCCCTCGTCGTCAAGGGCGACTCGCCCCTCGTCGCCCAGGGCGGCGTGCTGGTCACCCCCGTTTCGACCTTGAAGATCACCTGCCTGCCGAAGGATCTGCCCGAATCTCTTGAGATCGACGCTTCTTCGCTTGTCAGCTTCAAGGACATGGTCACTGCCGGCAACATCAAAGTTCCGGCCGGCATCAAGGTCACCACCGGTGCCCGCACCACCCTGGCCTACGTCTCGCAGACTCGCGCCACCAAAGCCGCTGAAGAAGCTGCCAAGGCCGCCGCGGCTCCTGCCGCCAAGGGCAAGGCTCCCGCCGCCAAAGCCGCTCCCGCCAAGAAGTGATTCTTCGGTGTGCCTGAAAGACCGGCAGCTTCGGCTGCCGGTTTTTTCGTCTGCAGTTCCGTTCCGGCAGGCGCCAAGTGCGTCTTTCTCGTTTGAACCTAAAAACCGCAGTAGAGCAGCGGAACCGGGTTGAAAGGTTGAAGGGTTGAAACGCAAACAATTGAACAATAATAACAAGCAATGAATTTGTGCTACCAGAAAGACTTGAGGGTCCTGAGCTTTGCCAAGAGTCCTTCGGATATCATAACCTATTGCTGTTATAGCTAAAACTTACAAGCTTTGAACCTTCCAACCTTTCAACTGCGGTTTTTAGGTTGAATCTTCTTTGACAACTCTTAGCTTGCCGGGTGTAGAATCCAGGAAAACCTCCCATGCTTTGTATCGTCGACTACGGCGCCGGCAATCTGTGCAGCGTCGAGCTGGCTTTCCGCCGCCTCGGCATCCCCTGCCAGGTGAGCGCCGATCCCGCTGTTCTGGCTCGTGCCAGCCGCATCGTCTTTCCCGGCGTCGGCGCCGCCGGCAGCGCGATGCGCGAATTGCGCTCGCGGCAGCTTGCCGACGCCATCCGCCAGGCTGCAGCAGAGAAGCCTTTCCTCGGCATCTGCCTCGGCACCCAGATCATCCTCGAATCCTCCGAAGAGGACGGCGGCGTCCCTTGCCTCGGCATCGTTCCCGGCGCCTGCCCGCGATTCCGCTTCCCCGAGGGCGTCCGTGCCACCGTGCCGCACATGGGATGGAACGCCGTCTGCCGCAGCCGCGAACACGCCCTGTTCGCCGAGATCCCGCAGGACGCCAACTTCTACTTTGTCCATTCCTACTTCCCGCAGCCGCAGGAAGCGAGCGACATTCTCGCCGTCACCGAGCACGGTGGGCTCCGTTTCTGCTCCGCCATCGCCAGAGGCCGGCTCGTCGCCACTCAGTTTCACCCCGAGAAGTCCGGCCGATTCGGACTCCAGGTGCTCGCCAATTTCGCCGAATGGGACGGGAGGTCCTGACATGCTCAATAAACGCGTCATCGTCTGCCTGGATGTCCGCAACGGCAAGGTCACCAAGGGGGTGAAGTTCGAAGGCAATGTCGACATCGGCGACCCGGTCGAGATGGGCCGCGGCTATGCCGAATCCGGCGTCGACGAACTGGTCTTCTACGACATCACCGCTTCTGCCGAAGGGCGCCCGATCGATCTGGAGATGGTTCGCCGGGTCGCGGCCGAAGTCTTCATTCCTTTTTCGGTCGGCGGCGGCATTCGCGACGAGAACGACATGAGGGCGGTGCTTCTCGCCGGGGCGGAGAAAGTCTCGGTCAACTCCTTGGCCGTGCGCAAGCCGCAGATCATCAGTGCCGGCGCGGAGATTTACGGACGCCAGTGCGTGGTTCTTGGCATGGATGTGCGCCGGACGCAAGATCCTGCCTTCCCTTCCGGCCTGCAGGTCGTGGTCAAGGGTGGTCGCGAGCCGACCGCTGTCGACGCGGTCGACTGGGCCCGTCGCGCCGAGGATCTCGGCGCCGGCGAAATCTGCGTCAACTCGATCGATGCCGATGGCACCAAGGAGGGGTATGACCTGCTCGCCACCCGCCTGATCGCCGACGCGGTGGAAATTCCTGTGATCGCCTCCGGTGGCGCCGGCACCCCGGCTCACCTCGCCGCCGTCCTAAAGGAGACACGAGCCGAGGCGGCCCTGGTCGCTTCGATGGTCCATTACGGAACCTACAGCATTCCGCAGATCAAAGAGGAATTGCGCCGCCATCGCGTTGCCGTTCGGATGGACTGGTAGTTCTTGCGCATCGGCTCCGTCAATGCTGATCATTGACGGAATCCTGCATGTCGCTGGCCTTCGCGAGTGCAGATTGTCTCCAGGAAAACCCCGGAGAAAATCACCATGGATGCCCTGCCCGAAGTTCCTCCCGCCTTGACGATGCCTAACTGGCTGGGGCCGACCCTTGGCGGGCGGCAGTTCTGGCTTGATCTGGAGGAGCGTGGAGCCTGTCGTCTGCAGCAGAACCGGATCACGGGATTGTGCCGGATCCTTGATGGTGACGATCGCCGCCTGGCCTGGGGCAGTCTAGCAGCCTGCCGCGAGGAATGGAGGCGGATCCGCGCGGCTGCGGCGGCAGGAAAGCCGAGGACCTTCGTGCTCGTTCATGGGCTGGCCCGGACGAGGGGGAGTTTCCGCGCCTGCCGCAAATTTCTCGAGGCGGAGGGCGCGAACTGTCTGAGTTTCGGCTATCCGAGCCTGTTTTTGAAGCCTGAAGATGCCGCGGCGGCCTTGGGCGATTTCATCGCCGTCTCGGCGCCTGAGGGGGATCTGGTTCTGATCGGCCACAGTCTGGGCGGGCTGCTCGGGCGGCGGCTGCTGGATTCCTCTTTGTCGCCACGCATCCTCGCCGTGATCAGTCTTGGCGCCCCGCATGAAGGTTGTCCGGCGGCCGATCAGCTGGCCAATACGCCTTTGTCTTGGCTTGGCGGACCGGCGGCGTCCCGGCTGAACACATTGCCCGGCGCCTGGGCGCGAGGTCTGCCGCGGGATCCCAGGCTGATCTGCTGCGCCGGCGTCTCTGGTGATCACCCCTGGCCGCCATATCTCGACAGGCGCGGCGACGGGTTGGTGCCACCGGATTCCGCGGCGCCGTCCTGGGCGGAACAATCGTTGCGGATCCGGGCCAGCCACACCTTCCTGATGGATCAGGAGGAGAGCCGTCGCCTGATGCGAGCATGGATACCGAAAGGATCCTGATCGCTCAGGGGCCGTTTTGGCGCAGGCAGAGCCGGGCGGCGAGGGCGGTCCAGCCGGTCTGGTGGGAGGCGCCTAGGCCGCGGCCGCTGTCCGGGTTGAAGAATTCGTGGAAGAGCAGGCCGGGGCGGGAATCCTGGCGGAAGGGCCAGTCTTTGCCGAGGCTGGGCGGGGAGCCGCTGGCATCGGGCAGGAAGAGACCGTTGAGGCGTCGACCGATCTCGGTCGCAGCCGCTTTAAGATCTCCCCTGCGGCCGGAGCCGCTGGGGATTTCCAGCTGGAAGCTCGCGCCGTAGAAATAATGGTAGCGTTCCAGAGCTTCGATGATCAGGTAGTTCAGAGGCATCCAGACCGGGCCTCGCCAGTTGGAATTGCCGCCGAAGAGATAGGTGCTCGAGTCACCCGGCTCGTAGGCGACGCGCTGGCACTGGCCATCGAGAGTCATGGTGAAGGGCTGGCGCGCGTAGTCGAAAGGCAGAGAACGGATGCCGAAGGGAGCCAGGAACTGCTCTTCGTCCATCACCCGCTGGAGGAGTCGCTTGAGCCGTTCGGTGCTAGGCACCGCCAGCAGGAGGCGTTCCCCCTTTTCCGAGGAGACCAGGCAGGAGATGCTTTTCGCCAGGTCGGGACGGTTGTCAAGGAACCAGCGCAGGCGCTTGCGGAATCCGGGCAGTCGCTCGAGGGATTCCGCTTCGAGGACTTCGACCGCCAGGAGCGGTACCAGACCGGCCAAGGAGCGCAGCCGAAGCGGCAGCGAGTGACCGGCGGAGTTGATCCGGTCGTAATAGAAGCCGTCCTCCTCATCCCAGAGGCCGATGCCGCCGCGGGAGTTCATCGCGTCGACGATGGCAACGAAATGTTCGAAGAACTTCGACGCGATGTCTTCGTAGGTGTCGTCGTGGACCGCAAGCTCCATGGCGATGGCGAGCATCGAAGAGCAGTAGAAGGCCATCCAGGCGGTGCCGTCGGCTTGCTCCAGGACGCCTCCTCCCGGCAGGGGCTTGGAGCGGTCGAAGACGCCGACGTTGTCCATCCCGAGGAAGCCGCCGGCGAAGATGTTGTTGCCTTCCGGGTCCTTCCGGTTGACCCACCAGGTGAAGTTGAGGAGGAGCTTGTGGAAGACGCGGGTGAGGAACTTGAGATCGCGCGAGCCTTTCGGCGCGGTCATCTTGTAGACGCGCCAGGCGGCCCAAGCGTGAACCGGGGGATTGACGTCGCCGAAGGCGAATTCATAGGCGGGGATCTGGCCGTTGGGGTGCATGTACCATTCGCGAAGGAGGAGAATGAGCTGCCCCTTGGCGAATTCGGCGTCGATCTCGGCGAAGGCGACGCAATGGAAGGCGAGATCCCAGGCGGCGTACCAAGGATATTCCCATTTGTCGGGCATCGAGATGATGTCGCGATTGTAGAGATGGCTCCATTCCTGGTTGCGTTGGCGTCCGCCGGGCGGCGGCGGCTGTTCCGGGTCGCCCTTCAGCCATGCACGTTGGTCGATGTGGTAGAACTGTTTCGACCAGAGGAGGCCGGCCCAGGCCTGGAGAACGACTTCGCGGCGGGAGGCAGTCTCCGGCAGGCGTGGGCGGTAATGGGACAGCATTTCTTCGCGCCGCAGCGCCCAGATGGCGTCGAATTCCGGCCCGAAGGCGGGGGAGGGGGAGGGGCGACGCAGACGCAGTCGTATCACCTTTTCCTCATAGGGAGCGAATTGGAGTCGCCAGTGTGCCGCCGCCTTGCTGCCGCGAGCCGCGGGATTGATGGCGTCGGCTTCGCCGAGGATGATGTGGCGGTGGAATGCGTCCTTGACGAAGGGCTGGGGATTCGGGACGCCGAAGAGTCTTTCGCTGTTGCTTTCGTTTTCGGTGAAGAGCCAGCCCAGGTGGTCTTCGGCCTCGAAGCGCATCGTGCCGAGTGCGGGGTGTTCAGCGTTCACGGCGCCGTCGCGCAGGATGAGTCGGGGGCGTAAGCCGCAGTCTTCTTCGCGGCACCCCCAGCTCCAGGTGTTCCGGAAGACCAATTGACCTAGGACGTCGAGGGGCGCTTCATCGGGACCGCGGTTGCGCAGGGTGAGTCGGATCAGGATGTCCTCGGGGCCGGCCTTGGCGTAGTCGATCTGACAGTCGAAATAGCGGCCGTCGTCGAAGACTCCGCTGTCCTGAAGCTCGAATTCGGCTCCAGCAAGGCCGCGCCGGCGATTCTCTTCGATAAGCTGAGAGTAGGGGAAGGCGGCTTGGGGATATCGATAGAGGCCGCGCATCCAGGAGTGGGTCGGTGAGGACTCGAGATAGTGATAGACTTCCTTGACGTCCTCGCCATGGTTGCCCTCTCCGTTGGTCAGGCCGAAGAGGCGTTCCTTGAGGATGGCGTCGCGGTGGTTCCAGAAGGCGAAGGAGAATCCCAGGCGGCATTGGCGGTCGCAGATTCCCATCAAGCCGTCCTCTCCCCATCGATAGGCCCGGGAGCGGGCGTGATCGTGAGGGAAGTAGTTCCAGCAGTCACCGCCAGCGGAGTAGTCTTCGCGAACCGTTCCCCATTGGCGCTCCGGCAGATAGGGGCCCCAGCGGAGCCAGTCGGCCTTGCGTGAATAGGCGAGCTTGAGCCTCTCGGCTTCCTCGTCCATGGCTGGGTCTCCTCGTTTGCTCAGGCAAGATACAGGCATCCGGCGAGACTGCGCGGGATTTCAATGCAGCGGCAGGCCCGGGCTCGGGGCCGAGCGTTTCTTGCGGTCCGGGAGAATGAAGGTGAAGGCGGCTCCCTCTCCGGGGTGGCTTTCGACCCAGATCCGTCCGCCATGGAGATCCAGGGCGAGACGGCAGAAGGCCAGGCCGATGCCGTGGGAATGGGGCTTCTGGCTCCCTTCGGCGGTCTGGGAGTAGGTCTGGAAGATCCGTTTCTGCGCTTCTTCGGCGATGCCGGGACCTTCGTCGCGGACGATGAAGAGGTGGCCGCCGTCGGAGTCATGGCTGCTGACATGCACTTCCTTGCCCGGTTCGCTGAACTTGAGGGCGTTTCCAAGCAGGTTGATCAGGACGCGGCTGATCAGATCTCGGTCGCAATCGACTTCGCGGTCCTTCGCCGGTGTGCAGACCAGTTTCACTCCCCGCATGCGGTACTGCGTCGCCAGTTCGGCGAGGGCGATGTCGATCAGCTCGGCGGGGCTGCAGGATTGACGCAGCATCGGCATGCGGCCGGATTCGATGCGGGAGATGTCGAGGAAGGTGGAGGTCAGGTTTGAGGCCGCCTTCGCCGAGGCGCTCGCCAGGCGGTGGAGCTCGTTGAACTCCTCGTCGCCCTCGCGCTCCCCCATCAGTTTGAGGGTGATCATGATGTTGTGGATCGGCGAGCGCAGGTCGTGGATGGTCATCTGCACCATCTGCTCGCGCATCTGCTCGAGGCGGCGCAGCTCGTCGTATTGCCGCTGCACCTGGCGTTTCGCCGCCTGGAGTTGCATCTGGGTGCCGATCCGAGCCAGCACTTCGCTGCTGTGATAGGGTTTGACGATGAAGTCGACCGCGCCGAGCTCGAAAGCCCTGACCTTCTGCTCCGGGGTGTCGGTGGCGCTGACGATGATGATGGGAATGTCGGCGCAGGCGGCTTCGGCCTTGAGGCGCCGGCAGACTTCGAAGCCGTCGACCCCTGCCATCACCAGGTCCAGCAGAATGAGGTCAGGCTTGCGGAGGCCGCACACCCTGACGATGTCGTCGCCTCGGTTCAGGAAAAGCGACTGATAGGAAGTCTTGCCCAGCAGGCTGGCCAGCATTTTCAGGCTGACGGGGTCATCATCGATTACTAAAATCAAGCCTGGTGAAGTATCCATGGGCTGGCTCCGATTGAATCAGGTCGTAAGTGCCTTCAGCATCCACTCAAAGATCGTTCCGGGCGAAGTTAAATGCAAGCTCAAGTAAATCAAAATCGCTTTCATGAAGTCATAAATCTCCTTAGTGGTGCAACGGAGGGGACTTTGTCAGTGCTTAATTCATTGACCCCGCCCCCATCCAAGAACCGCCAGGAGCCCATCATGATCAAGTCGCTTGCCGCTCTTCTCTCCATCATCGCCTTCAGCGCCAGCGCTGCGCCCCTCGATGGCCAGTTCCCCCCGCCGAAGGCCCCCGAGGGAAAATGGGAGAAGCTTTTCGACGGCAAGCTCCAGGATAGCTGGACCGGGATGAGCATGGCGATCGACTCGAAACTGATCTCCACCTCCGCCAATCCCGATCGCCCGGGGGAGTACATCCTCCACATCGACCGCGGCCCCACCGGCCTGATCCGCTCCTTGAAGGCTTACGAGAACTTCATTCTCGAGCTCGAGTGGCGTCACCTCACCGAGGCTCCCAGCGCCGGCGGCGGCAATGGCACCTCGGGCAACTCCGGCCTTCTCATCGCCCACAGCGCCTTCCCCAAACCCGGCGGCCCCTACCCTGGCGAAGGCCATGAAGTCCAAGTCTGCAATCTCGGCAACGGCTCTTGGTACACCAGTCACGGCGACCTCTTCACCCTGCCCGGCACCAGCTCCCAGGCCATCCCTGACCCTCGTTTCGCCGTCTCCCACGGCTGCGGACACCGCTCCATGCCGGTGGAATTCCGCGGCAGCAAGACGGGTGAGTGGAACAAGGTCCGCATCACTTGCGTCGATGGCGTTCTGCAGCAGGAAGTCAACGGAGCCCTCGTCACCTCGCTCTACCGCGTCAGCCCGCGCAAGGGCTACATGAGCTTCGAGAGCGAAGGCGGCGCAGTCGAGTTCCGCAACATGCGCATCCAGGAGCTCGCTCCCGACCCGGAACTCGCCGCCAAACATGTCGCACCGCTGCTCCCCGAGACCATGAGCACCGACTACATCACCGAACGCAAGGCCATCCCCCTTCCCCAGGGCAACTTCATCGTCTCCGTCGACGTCGCCGGCAAGAAGGAGATTCCCTTGTCGACCCTGTTCACCGGACTGAAACTCCCCGACACTCCGGTTTCCGGGCGTGTCGTTCTCAGTTCGCGCGAGGGCAAAGTCACGGTCGCCTGCAAAGAGAAGGAGATCGCAAGCACCGTTGCCGGCGAAGCCCTTCTCCATCTTGAGGCTGAAGGTCAGAAGTTCGGCCACGTGCTGCTCTTCAAGCCGGTGGTGAAATAAGGCGACCTGTGTCGCTCGAATTTCATGATCATAGCTTAGGGAGTTAGAAGCCCGGGGATAAGCGAGTGATGTGATTCCCGGACTTGACCCGGCTGCAGCCGGGGGAGGCCTTACTCTTGCAAATCTGTTCCTTGCCTGGCGAGAGCCTAAGGTGTCGTTTTTTGCGTCTCAATTCCCTGGAGCGGACTCGCCAGGCTCGGGAAGCGAAGCATCCTAAGCGTCTGCCCTTTCACAACTCAGGACCTTCCTCATGCAACAGTTGACTCTCGCCCCGGCCCAGGCTCTGACCGCCGCCACCCTTGCCGGCACACCTTGCTATGTCTATTCGCAAGAAGTTCTCGAAGGACAGTGCCGCCGCCTGCTTTCCTGGCCCGTGCCCTTCGGCTTCAAGGTCCGCTATGCGATCAAGGCCAATCCCTCTCGCGCCCTCATCCGCCTCATTGCGGCTGCCGGCCTCGACTTCGACGCTTCCAGCGAATATGAAGCGAAGCGGCTTCTCGTTTATGGCATCAGAGGGGACCGCATCCAGCTCACTGCCCAGCAGCTGGCGTCACAGCACGCCGATGAACTCTTCGCCGCCGGCGTCCGCTTCAATGCCTGCTCGCTTCGCCAAGTGAAGGAATACGCATCGCGCTTTCCCGGTCTCGAGCTCTCGCTGAGGGTCAATCCCGGCTTCGGCTCCGGCGGCACCCGCAAGACCAATGTCGGCGGCCCCGGTTCGGCCTTCGGCATCTGGTTCGAACAGATGGATGAAGCCATCGCCCTCGCACGATCCCTCGGCGCACGCCTCACCCGCCTCCACTCGCACATCGGCTCGGGCACCGACCCCGATGCTTGGGAACAGGCCGCCCAACTCACTCTCGACTGGGCCCTGAAGATCCCGGAGGTCCGCAGCGTCAATATGGGCGGAGGCTTCAAGGTCGCCCGCATGCCGGATGAAAAAGGCGTCGACTTCGACGAGGTAGGCCGCCGCATCGGCAAGCTGCTTCTGCGCACCGCCGAAAGCACCGGACGCCGCTTCGATCTGGAAATCGAGCCCGGCACTTTCGTCGCCGCCAACATCGGCGTTCTTCTCGCCCGTGTCGATGACCTGATCTCTACCGGAACCGAAGGCTACACATTCGTCAAGCTCGATACCGGGATGGATGCACTCACCCGACCCGCGCTCTACGGTGCGCGCCATCCGATCGGCTTCCTCGCCGCCGGCAAGGGCCCTCTCGGACCCGAACAGGAGCTCGTCGTCGTAGGACACAACTGCGAGAGCGGCGATCTTTTCACCGTCGAACCCGGGGACGTGCTCGCTCCCCGCCGCCTTCCCTTGCCCTCCATCGGCGACTTCGCCCAGCTGGGAGGCGCCGGAGCCTATGCCGCCGGCATGTCTCTGATCAACTACAACTCATTCCCCCAGATCCCCGAGGTCTTGATCGAGCGAGGTGGAGAAATGCGCCTCGTCCGCCGCCGCCAGACCCTGGAGCAGATGTTGCAAAACGAGGTGGAGTGAGCTGTCGCTCACGCATGGTCGGAGCAGATTCTTTATCGCCCGGCCTGCTGGGCTCCCCCCCAGGGTATCTTCAGCTCAAGAGGCAGAACTCTTGACTCTCGAGCTTATCCGGAGCTTGAACCTTCAATCCAGTTTCAGGGATTCATTGGGTTCAATCATGGGAACCGGCAGGGGAATTCCACCGGGAGTATTCATTTTACCCCTTATCGACTTATCGACGGGCCGAATCTTGTTTTTGCCGCAGCCGAGCTTATTCTGTCGGGCTTTTTTCCAAATCCAACAACGCTGTGGATCAAGACGCCCATGAACATCCGACACGCCGCTCTCGCACTCGCTCTTTCCCTCGCCCTCGGCGCCAGCGGCGCGGAGATCGAGCGTATCGAAACCGTCACCACCACCGGCGAAGCCGTTTCGGAGGGGCTGGTTCGCTCCAATATGAAGCTCCGCTCCGGTTCCGCCTTCGACCCGGAAGTGCTGTCGGAAGACATCCGCCGTCTCTACGCCACCAACCAGTTTGCCGACATCGAGGCGAAATTCCAGCCCACCGTCGAAGGACGCGGTAAGCTCGTCCTCATCCTCACCCTCAAGCCCCGCGTAGAAAGCATCGAGTTCCAAGGCAACGCCGAGCTCAAGACTTCGAAGCTGGAGGACAAGCTCACCCAGCAGACCGCCGTCCCGGTTGACGACGCCAAGATGGCCGCCGACAAGGCCGCTCTGAAGGAGCTTTACGACAAGAAAGGCTTCTATAACGCCCGCATCACCGTCCGCGTCCTCCCCGGCACCAAGCCCGGACTTGTGAAGGTCGTGTACGTCATTGATGAACGCCAGTCGGTGAAGGTCGACGACGTCGTCTTCCATGGCAACACCGTCTTCACACAAGACGAGCTCGACGACATGATGCAGACCCAACCCTCCTTCTGGCGCTATCTCTTCGGCACCGGCTTCCTCAACGAAACTCTCTTCGACCGCGACCGCGACAAGATCACCTCAAGCTACAAGGGGCGCGGCTTCTTCGACTTCAAGATCACCCGAGTCGAACGTCGCATGGACGGCAAGTTCGTCGAGCTTCACATCCATGTCGAGGAAGGCCTCGCCTACAAGCTCGGCAAAGTCAGCGTCAGCGGCGTCGCTGCCTATCCCCAGGCGCAGATCGACAACCTGATCGCCCCCCGCAGCGGACTGTCCTACTCGGAAACCCTTCAGAAGCAGGACATCGACCGCATCACCGCCGTCTACTCCACTGACGGTTATCTCGACCTCCGTATCACACCGGTCCTCAAGACCGACCCCAAGAGCCGCGTCGTCGACGTCGAATACAAGATCTACGAAGGCAAGCCATCGACCATCCGCGACGTCAACATCATCGGCAACGTCGCCACCAATGAAAACGTCATCCGACGAGAGCTAGCCCTCCACCCGGGCGACAAGTCGTCGCAGCTGATGATCGACAAGTCGAAGAGCCGCCTCCAGGCGATGGGCTACTTCGACGACGTCGAGATCATCCCGGTTGAAACCGATGTCGAGGAGAAGCGCGACTTGCAGGTCAAGGTCAAGGAAGGCCAGACCGGCCGCCTGATGCTCGGCGCCGGCTACTCATCCGAAGACGATCTGGTCGGCACCATCGGCTTTTCCCAGTCCAACTTCGACATCGCCAACGGCTGGCCCTTCATCGGCGCCGGCGAGCGCTTCCGCGCCAACGCCGAAGTCGGCACCGAACGCCAGTCCTTCAACATCGGCTGGACTGATCCCTGGTTCAACGGCGAACCCATGGCCTTCGGCGTCGATCTCTTCTACAACCAGCGCTACTACACCGACTGGGACTTCCAGACCTTCGGCGACGAAGTGTCCCTGACCAAGCGCCTCGACAGCATGCAGCCCTGGACTCTCCGCTCCGCCCTGCGCAGCGAATACGTCACCGTCGATCCTGACAACGATGCTTCCAAACGCTTGAAGGACGAAGAGACCGACGAGTTCGTCAACTCCCCCATCTTCACACTCGGTCGCGACACTCGCAACAATCTGGTCCGCCCCACCGAAGGCGAGAACTTCTCGATCAGCACCGAGCTGCAATCAGAAGCCTGGGCCTCGGCCAACAATCTTTACAAGCTGTCGATCAAGGACGCTCTCTACTTCCCCGTCGGAGATGAATCGGTCTTCAAGCTTTCCGGTCAGGCAGACACCGCCGATGGCCTCTTCGGCGACGAAGTGCCGATCTACGAACGCTATTTCGGCGGCGGCATCGGCCGAATCCGCGGCTTCCGCGAGCGTCGCGTCGGCTCGAAAGAGGCTGGTACCATCGACGAGAACAAGGCGCCTCTGGGCGGCCAGACCTTCGCCGTCGCCACCGCCGAATTCGACTCGCCGATCGGCGGCCCCTTCTACTGGGCGGCCTTCATGGACGTCGGCAACGTCTGGCGCAACGCCTGGGAGATCGAACCCGATGACCTCAACGTCACCGTCGGTCCGGGCCTGCGGATGAACCTTCCTCTCGGCCTGATCCAGTTGGACTACGGCATTCCGCTGATCAAGGCCGACGGTCAGGACGGCAACGGGCGTCTTCACTTCTCACTCGGTTACCAGTTCTGATTTTTCCGCTGCCGCCCTTGCCTGATCGCCTGGGCGGCGTTGATTGTCTCGCTCCAGGAGGATTTTCATGGACCGCCAATCCGTCATCGACAGCTTCAAAGCCTGGCTTCGCGTCCACGGCCTCAAGTACACCCGCGAGCGTGAAGCCATCCTCAGCGAAGTCATCGCCCGAAGCGGCCATTTCGACGCCGAGGAATTCGCCGCGCACATGCGCTCCACCGGTCTGAAGTGTTCGCGTGCCACCGTCTACCGCACTCTCGACATTCTCGACGAGCTCGGCGTCGTACACAAGTCCACCCTAGGCCACAAGCATCAGCATTATGAGAGCATGGTCGACCGTCCCCATCACGACCACCTCATCTGTCTCGGCTGCGACAAGGTGGTGGAGTTTGTTGACGACAACATCGAGCGTCTTCAGATTGAAGCTTGCCAACGGCTCGGCTTCACCATCAACCGCCACTCCCTGCAGATCTTCGGCCACTGCCCGGACTGCCAGAAGAAGGGATGAGTCCCTTTCACCTTGAGCCAGGAGTGGTCAATCGGCTCTCCGAGGCTGCCGGCTTCAGATTTCGCCGATCGACACTTCTCGCCATTGGCCGGGGGCGAGATCGCCAAGCGCCAGCTTGCCGAGCTGGGTGCGGTGCAGCTTCAGGACGGTGCAGCCGACGGCACTGAGCATGCGTCGTACCTGGTGGTATTTGCCTTCGGTGAGGATCAGTCGGGCCTGTTTTGGGGCGGTGATTTCGAGGATCGCGGGTAAACACGTCTTGTCCTCGCCGGCGAGGAGCAGGGTGCCGCTGGCGAAAAGCTCCACCGCCGAGGCCGGGATGTCGCGATCGGTCTCAAGCTCATAGGTCTTGGCTTCGTGATGCTTGGGGGAGCAGAGTCGGTGGTTGAGCACTCCGTCATCGGTGATCAGGATCAAGCCGGATGTGTCCTTGTCGAGACGGCCGATCGAGGAGACCTGCGGATCGCGGCGGCGCCATTGCTCCGGCAGGATGTCGTAGATCGAAGGACCTTCCTTCTCGTCATGCGAACAGACCAGGCCGAGAGGCTTGTTGACCATGATCAGGAGGCGCTCGATGAAAGGGATCAGTTGACCGTCGACCCTCAGTTCGGCCGGTTCGATCCGTTCTTCCGGATCGCGAAGGATCAGCGTCCCGCGGCAGACACGCCCCGCCTTGATGAAGCCCGCCGCCTCGCGACGAGAGCAATAACCGAAGCGGGAAAGAGTCTGATCCAGTCGTGGAGGGCGGGCCATGGGAGCTCGAGAGTTTATGTTTTTTCGGTTGAGGTGAGCCCAGTCGGGCGGAACCCGAAGGCGTCCGGGATTCCAGTCCAGGCTTGAGATGCAGAGGCGAGACTTTGGGTCGGAAGGGATTCGGTGGAGCCTCCCGGGTGATCCGGGATTCACATCACTTGCTTGGCGAGGAAGGCCGCAAGGGCCAACAGGATGAGCCCGGCGCAGACGCCGACGATGATGGTCTTCTTCTTTTCGTTGTCGTCCATGCCGCTCATGACTTCAGCCTCCGCAGGTTTTGGCCCCACAGGTACTTGCGTTTTCGTTCTTCTCAAGCGCCAATCCGCAGCGTCTGAGGCCGAGGAAGCCTCCTTCGAGGTTGATCAGGTTCTTGTGGCCGGCTCGGCGCAGCAGCGACAGGGCGATGACCGAGCGGTAGCCGCTCTGGCAGTGGAGATGGATGGGAGCGTCGGGAAGCTCAATCCGGCCCGCAGCGGCGCAGATCTGCGACAAGGAGAGGTGGCCGGCGCCACGGAGATGGCTGCTGGCGTATTCGCCGGGACGGCGGACGTCGAGAATACGCGGGGAGCTCTCCTCGAAGATCATCGCGAAGTCCTCGGGCTTCAGGCTCGGGCTGGTTTCGATCGGACGCTTCGCCTCGGACCAGGCTTTGAGGCCGTCCTGCAGGATGCCGCCGATCCGGGTGAAGCCGACGCGGGCGAGGCGGGACACTGCTTCCGCTTCGCGGCCGGCGGGAGCGATGATCAGGATCGGCAGATCGAGTGCCGCGGCGATTTCGGCTGCCCAGGTGGCGAAGTGTCCGTCGAGGCCGCAGAAGACCGCGCCCGGAACGCTGCCGGCGAGGAACTCCGGCGCGGTGCGGACGTCGAGGACGAGTGACGAAGGGCTCAGGCTGGCGAATTCGGAGGCGCTCAGGGGACGGCGGCCCTCGGCGAGGATGCGGTCCAGGGGAGGATATCCTTCGCGGTTGAGGCGGGCGTTCATCGGGAAGTAGGCGGGAGGAGGGGGGATGCCGTCGATCACCTTGGCGATGAACTCTTCGCGGCTGGCGGCCCGCAGCGCATAGTTCAAAGTCTTCTGGCTGCCGAGAGTGTCTTCCGGCTTCGACGACAGGCTCTTGCCGCAGGCCGAGCCGGCGCCGTGGCCGGGGCGGATGACGACTTCGTCGGGAAGACCGAGTATCTTGCGTTGCAGGGAGTCATAGAGCTGGCCAGCCATGTCCTCCACCTTGCCTTCAGGTGAGACTGCGAGGTCGGGGCGGCCGACGTCGCCGATGAACAGGGTGTCGCCACTGAAAAGGCTGTCGATCCTACCCTGCTCGTCCCGCACCAGGAAGCAGCAGGATTCAGGGGTGTGGCCGGGGGTGTGCAGCACTTCGATGCTGACTTCGCCGAGCTTGATGATTTCTCCGTCCCTGGCGATGTGTGCGGGATAGGCGGGGTTGGCGCCGGGGCCGAAGACGATGCGGGCGCCGCAATCGCGGGCCAGGTCGATGTGGCCGCTGACGAAGTCGGCGTGGAAATGGGTTTCGAGCACTTCGGTGATCCGGGCGCCGCGTCTCGCCGCCAGGTCGATGTAGGCTTGCGCCTCCCGCATCGGATCGATCACGGCCGCCACTCCGGCGGATTCGATGTAGTAGGCGGCCTCGGCCAGGCAGCCGGTATAGAGACGTTCGATGTGCATGCTAGGTCCTTTCTGGGTTGGTCTTCTATATTAAACGAGTATATTCGCTCGATTATGACACGAACCGCTAACATACTTCGGCTTTTGCCGAAAATCCCGGTGCCCACCCGGGACAATTTTCGTCCTGACCTGATTGCCGGGCTGACAGTGGCGATGTTGATCCTGCCGCAATCGATGGCCTATGCTGAACTTGCCGGTTTGCCGCCGCACTGGGGGCTCTATGGCGCCCTGGTGCCGGTGCTGGTTGCCGGTCTTTGGGGCTCGCTTCTCGGCACCGGGCCGGTGGCGCTCACCGGACTGGTCGCGGCCGGCGTCCTCGCCGCGCACAGCGCTCCCTACAGCGACTGCCGGGTGCAGCTGATGATCCTCCTCGCCTTCCTCGTCGGCCTGGTTCGCATCTTCATGGCGATGGTCAACATGGCGGCGCTGGTCAATTTCGTCGCCCATCCGGTGGTCTCCGGATTCAGCAATGGCGCCGCCCTGACCATTTGCATCACGCAGTTGCCGACGCTTCTGGGCATCAAGGCTCAGGTGGCGACGCCGGGGGCTGGGGGTGTCCTGGGCGATGTCGGCTCAGCATTGCTGCACTCCGGCACCTGGCATCTGCCGACTCTGGCCTTCGGTCTTGGCGGCGTCGCCTTTCTCTTGGCGATGCGCCGCCTGGCGCCGAAATTTCCGGCTCCTTTGGGCCTGGCCGCCGCCTCCATCCCGATCGCCTGGGCCTGCGGCTTCGGCGGCAGCCAGGTGGGGGTCCTGCCGAAGGGGCTGCCGGATCTCGGCCTGAGCTGGAATCCCGAGCTTTGCGGCGGACGCAGCTTCTGGGAGATGGCCTGGGTGCTGCTGCCCGCAGCGATCATCGTCACCTTCATCAGCTTCCTAGAAATCCTGTCGGTGTCGAAGGCGATCAGCCTCAAGACCCGTCGTCCGATGGACCTCAACCACGAGCTGATGGGCCAAGGCGCCGCTTCCGTCGCCGGCGCCTTCGCCGGCGCGATGGTCACCTCCAGCTCCTTCTCCCGCAGCGCACTCAACGTCGCCAGCGGGGCCAAAAGTGGCATGAGCTCGATCTACTGCGCCGGCTTCGTCTCCTTGGTCCTGCTCTTCTGCACCGATGTGCTCACCCACCTTCCCAAGGCGGTCCTCGCCGCGATCATCATCGTCTCGGTCTTCAACTTGATGGACTTCGCGCCTCTCCGCCAGGCTTGGAAGGTGAAGCGTGGGGACGGCTGGGCGGCGCTGCTCACCTTCGTCCTCACCGTCGCCTTGGCTCCGGACGTCGTCCTCGCCTTCTGCGTCGGCACTCTTCTCTGCATCGGCATGTTCCTCTACAGGGCGATGCGGCCGGAGGTGATGATCTTCGGGCGTGACTGCAATGACTGCAGCGGCGCCGCGGCGGATCTTGGACGCAGCCGCACTGCCGTCGGCCTGCGCTATCAAGGTTCGCTTTTCTTCGCCTCGATCGCTCATTTCGAGGAGAAGATCCTTGAGGCCGTCACCTGGCATCGGGAGGCCAGGCACGTGATCATCGCCGCGGAAGGGATGAACGGCATCGACGCTTCGGGGGAATGGGGGCTGCGCCAGCTCATCCTCCGCCTCAAGGACAACGGCATCAGCCTCGCCTTCGCCGGTCTCCCAGCCGCCGCCTTCGAGACTCTCAGCCGCGCCGGTCTGGTTGAACTCATCGGCGCCGAAAATTTCCATCCCGATCTCGACAAGGCCCTGCGCCATCACCACGAGAAGAGCGGCGTCACCGGGGATTTCATGATCTGAGATTCATCGAGATCCGGCTGCGTCCTGCTGCTTGTCCATCATCCAGGTGTCGAGCTTGCAGGTGTTCATCGAAGTGCCGACGCATCGCCGCGCAGAAGCTGTCCATCGATCCCACTTGCAGCTCCCGCAAAAGATCGCGATGCGACACCAGGCTGTCGTCCTCGAATCGTTCCGGATGGAAATAGCCGCGGTTCTCCTCCATGAAGGGAGCGAGGATCTGCTGCAGTTGTGCCGCCAGGAGATTGCCGCTGATCTCGTAAAGACGGGCGTGGAACTCATGGTCGACCCTGATCGCCGTCTTCAGATCGCCCGGCCTCGCCTCCTCGCTCCGCACCAGTTTTTCCAGATTGGCCAGATCCTCCTCCCGGCGCCGCAGGAATACCAGCGGCGCCAGGCCGATCTCGATCACGACCCGCAGCTGAAACAAAGTCTGCCGCTGATCGCTCCCAAGCAGCGGCAGGTTCAGGATGCTGGCAAAGGAACCGGCCAAGTCCGGCTCCGCCAGGCGCAGTCCGCGACTACGCCGTGAATCGCAGAGGCCGGCGCGACGAAGCCCCGCCAAGGCCTCCCGGATCACTGCGCGGCTGACCGCAAAGCGCGCCGCCAGCTCCAATTCAGTCGGCAAGGCGTCCCCAGCCTTCAGTCCGCTGCTGCGGATGTAGGCGATCAGTTCGGCTTCAGTCTTCCTGCTCAGGCTCGAATTCATGTCGGCTCCTTCTTCTCCCCCTTCAAGCTAGCTCCACCCTCCCGCCAGGAATTGTGATTTTTATGAATTTAATAATTTTATTACTTGCCAAATTTTGGATCTGGCGCAGATTTCGGTCTATGTCAGACATAGTTTGAATCCAGAATTAAGGAGGAAATCATGCGCAGGATGACCTTGATCGAAGTGTTGATGGTGATTCTGGTGATCGCGGTTTTGATTTCGCTGCTGCTGCCGGCCTTCAGCCGGGCTCGTCAGGTGGCGCAGTTGGCAGTCTGCAGCAGCAATTTGAAGCAGATCTCGACGGCGACGATGCTCTACCAGAGCAACAATCGCGGGCGCATGCCCGGCTTCCTCGGCCGCCGCAACATTGCTTGGCTCGGGCAGGACGGGACGGACTCGGCCTTGCCGAAGGCGAAGGACCGGGCTTTGAACACTTATCTGGATCCAAGCCGGAAGGGCAAGGTCGGGGCCAAATGTCCTGGCGATTTTTATTACAAGAGTCTCAGCATTTCCGCATATGAGCGTCGGGGATCCTCCTACGTCGCCAACCGTGCCGGGCTATATCCGGGCAACAACAGCTCGCCCAGCGGCATGGAGGACACCGGCATCGGCGAGGGCACGGTGGCAGGATTGACCTACACCCGTTCGATCCTCCTCGACCAGGTGCAGCGGCCTGGGATCATGGTGCAGCTGATGGAATCGGGGGCGGTCGACCGCATCGAAGACGCCAACAACGCGCCGAAGAATCACGAGTTCCATTACAATCAGAAATGGGTCTTTGGCTTCCTTGATGGCCACGTCAACGCCTATGTCGCCCAGTCCGGCGTCGGCAACACCCTCGACTACAAGACGCAGAGGAGCCTGGCGCAATGATCCAGCTTCTTATCATCGTGGTGGCGTTGGCCGCACTGTTCCGGGCGGTGCAGCTGCAGCTTCGCAGCCGCCGCAGCTATGTTGCGCCGCTGCATCGGCTCGCCTGGGGCCTGCTCTCCCTCGTCGGCGCCGGTCTGCACTCTTGGTTGAGCTCCCGCTCAGAGGACGAGCTCCGCGATCGCGCCCTGGCGAGTTTTTCCAGCAACCAGGAAATCAGGATCCGCCAGATCAGCGACAAGCTTTTCAACGCTTCGAAGGGACGGCGCGCCGTGCTGGTTCACTCGAGTCGCAACATGAGGGAGATGGTGCGCAGCACCGATGAAGCCCTCCGGCGTCAGCTCAGTTCCCTGGAATCGACCTACCTCGGCCCGGTCGAAGTGGCGCTTCCGGCGACTTCATGGGACCCGGTCTTTAACGCCAGAATGGTGGCCGAGGTGCAGGCCAAGATGCCTCTGGCCAGCGTCTGGATCTGCGCCGCCGGAGATCTCACCCAGGCAGATCAGGTCGCCGACAGCCCTCTCTTCGCCGCGGCGTTGGATGGTGAGGCGAGAGAGGCTCATCCTGAGTTTCCCGACATCATCCTGCTCGATGCCCTCCCGAGTGAATTCAACGTCGACCTTTTGCGCCGCGGTTGGATCAGTGCTCTCGTCCTTGCCGATCCCAATGCTCCGGCCAGCCCTGGCGGCACCAATCCCGGCCTGGTCATCACCCGTGACAATCTCGAAGAAATCAAGAAACAACACCCCGGTCTGATTCCCGGTGTATAATCATCCGGACAGGCCAGCAACTCAGGAGATCCCATGATCCCAAGCAGTCAACTCGACGCCCATGCCGACGGCATCCTCGACTTCTACCGCAAGGTCGCCGCAGCCCACCCCGGCCGCCCCTTCCCGCAGACCATCGACGACCAGGGCCGAGTCCTTCCTGACGCCCGTCGCCACCTCGTCAGCTCGACCCGCCTCTGCATCAACTTCTCCCGCGCCTGGCTGCGCTGGCAGCGCCCCGCCGACCTCGAGCTCGCCCGCCGCCTCCACGCCGAATGGCTGGAACACCGCTCGCCGCAAGGGAAATGGGCCTGGTCGATCGAGGCTGACGGCTGCCGCGACGAAGCGCCCCGCTGCTACGGCGCCGCCTTCAACCTCCTCAGCGCCGCCTGGTCGCTCCGCGCCGGCCTCTGCGGACCCGAACTCCTCGAACGCTGCTACGCCGAGATGGAGCGCGACTTCAATCTCGGAGGCGAAGCCCTCTTCGGCGACGAACGCGACGCCGCCGGCCAGCTCCTCCCCTACCGCGGCCAGAACGCCAACATGCACTCGGTCGAAGCTCTCCTCGCCGCCCACGCCGCCAGCGGCGACCAGAAGTATCTCGACCGCGCCAGCGCCATCGCCCGCCGCCTCGTCGTCGACCTCGCACCCCAGTCCGACGGCTGGATCTGCGAACACTACCGCCAGGACTGGTCCGCCGACTGGGATTTCCACCGCGACAATCCCCGCGACCTCTATAAGCCCTGGGGCTTCCAGACCGGCCACCAGACCGAATGGGGCAAGCTCCTCGTCCAGCTCCGCCGCCGCCGCCCGGATGATCCGGCCTTCGCCTGGATCCTCCCTGCCGCCAGCCGCCTCACCCTCGAAGCCTGCGAAGCCGCCTGGGACGACCAGCACGGCGGCCTCGTCTACGGCCTTGACCGCCAACGCCAGACCTGCGACGACCAGAAGCACTTCTGGGTCCAGGCCGAATCCTTCGCCGCCCTCGCCCTTCTCGAACAGGAAGGCGTCAGCGCCGCCGCCCCCTGGGCCGAACGCTTGTGGAACTACAGCCAACAGCACTGGGTCATCCCCGGCCTCGGCGGCCCCTGGTTCCGCGTCCTCGAACGCAACCACGCCCCCACCGACCGCACCCTCGCCGTCCCCGGCGGCAAGGTCGACTACCACACCGCCGGAGCGATTTTGGATGTGCTGGGGTCGTGAGAAATTCAAAATTCCAGATTCAAAATTCAAGAAGGAGCAAAAAACGACATGGAAGATTCAAGATTGAATATCCTGCCCTCCCATCTTGAATCTTGAATCTCCTCCCGCCCTCCCATCTTGAATCTTGAATCTTGAATCTTGAATCTCCTCCCGCCCTCCCATCTTGAATCTTGAATTTTGAATCTTGAATCTTCAAAGGAGCCCCCCATGAAAATCCTCGCCGCCTCGCTCGTCCTCGCCCTCGCCTGCGCCGCCGCCGAAACCATCAAGCCCGCTGCGCCAACCGCAACAGCCGCGGCGGTCGAGCCGATCGCCATCTTCGCCGCGAAGCAGCACGGCTATGCCGGTTTCCGCATCCCCGCCCTGCTCCGCACCCAGGACGGCCGCCTCCTCGCCTTCGCCGAAGGACGCAAGAACAACCTCGGCGACGCCGGCGACATCGACCTGGTGATGATGAGCTCGACCGACGAAGGCAAGACCTGGGGCGGCTTCACCGTCCTCGCCGACGAAGGCAAGAATTTCATCGGCAACCCCGCGCCGGTCCTCGACGAGCGCGACGGCAGCATCACCGTGCTCCTCACCTGGAAGGTCGACGGCGCCCACGAAGGCGACATCCGCAAGGGGAAACAGGCCCCGGCGATGATCTGGTCGATCCGCAGCACCGACGGCGGCAAGACCTGGTCGAAGGCGGAAGAACGCAAGGAGCTCAGCACTGAGCTCCTCGCCCGCGGCTGGCGCTGGAACATCCCCGGCCCCGGCCGCGCCATCCAGCTCAAGAATGGCGAACATAAGGGTCGCCTGGTCTGTGCCGGCAACCACTCCGGCTCCGGCGGTGAAGGCAACCGCTTCCTCGGCGGCAACAGCTTCTTCTCCGACGACGGCGGCAAGACCTGGAAGCTCGGCGCCGTCGACGCCGCCCCCGCCGAAGGCCGTCCCGCCAAGGGCGACTTCGTCTACCCCAACGAATCCACCTGCGCCGAGCTGCCCGACGGCCGCATCGTCTTCTCCACCCGCGACCAGGGCGGCCCCAGCAAGGCCAACCGCGGCATCGCCTGGAGCAAGGACGGCGGCGCCAGCTTCGAGGCCGCCTACGCCCCCGACCACGGCCTCACCGGCCCGGTCTGCCAGGGCAGCCTCCTCAGCGGCACCGACGCCGCAGGCAAGCCGGTCCTGCTCTGCTCCTTCCCGTCGGGCAAAGGCCGTGAGAAACTCCTCATCCGCCTCTCCCGTGACGGCGGCAAATCCTGGCAGGACGGCCCCCTCCTTTTCCCCGGTGCCGCCGCCTACTCCGACCTCGTCCAGCTCGCCCCCGGCCGCTTCCTCGCCATCGCCGAACTCAAGGGCTACGGCGGCATCTCGGCGCTGCCGTTTGAGATCAAAGGGGAGTAAGGAATTATGCCAGATCTCGTTCAGAATGCCTGCTTAGACTGCCGCAAGGTTTTTAAAAAACCTGATATCCCCTATGTCCATGAAGCAGAGTTAGAAAAGCGCAAGTTTTATCCATGCCCTGATTGCGGTAAAATGATGCAATACATGGGCGTTAAGTTCCGAGCTCCTCCCAAGAGAGATCTTGCAGCTTGGGACAAAATTCGCGATTCAATTCAAGCCGGTGAAAACTGGATGTAATTACGTTTTTACCCTGCAACCCCTTTACCCCGCAACCCGGTTCCAGCTCATGCCCACCCTCCACGCCTTCGGCGAACTCCTCATCGACGCCCTTCCCGGCCCACCGGTCGACGGCCAGCCCAGCCTGGTCCTGCATGCCGGCGGCGCCCCCGCCAACGTCGCCTGCCAATACGCCCGCCTCGGCGGACGCGGACGCGTCATCGGCGGCATCAGCCGCGACCCCCTCGGCCAATGGCTTAAGCAGCAAGCGACAAGCTTCGGCGTCGACTGCAGCGGCCTGGTCGAAGTCGACAATCCCACCGCCATGGCCATCGTCTCCCTGACCCCGGCCGGCGAACGCAGCTTCACCTTCCACCGCCACGGCACCGCCGACCTCGCCTTGCGCCTGCCGCAAATCGACCTCGACGCCCTCAAGCCCGGCGACATGCTGCACTTCTGCTCCAACACCCTGACCGAAGCCGGCGCCGCCGCGACCACCCTCGCCCTCGCCGACGCCGCCCGCGATCTCGACCTGCTGGTCAGCCTCGACCTCAACCTCCGTCCCGGCCTCTGGCAGGGCGGCAAGCCGGACTTCAAGTTGGTCTCCCAGGCCCTGACCCGCAGCCACCTCGTCAAGATGGCCAAGGAGGAACTCGAGTGGTATCTCGCCGAGGGACGCATCGCCAGCGCCGAAGCCCTGGTCGACGAGCAAGGCATCGTCCTCGTCGTCACCGACGGCCCGGGCGAGATCAAGGTCTATTCGCCCCGCTTCTCTCCCTTCAGCGTCGTGCCGCCCAAGGTCGCCGCGGTCGACACCACCGGCGCCGGCGACAGCTTCTGCGGCGGCCTCCTCTGGCAGCTCGGCCGCAGCGGCAATCCCTTGCAGGCGCTTGAAGACGCGGCGCTTCTTCGCCAGGCGGTCGACTTCGCCGCCCGTTGCGGCGCCCGCACCTGCCAAGGACGTGGCGCCATGGCAGCGATGCCCGGAGCTGATGCGCTCGGAATAAAATGATTCCGTGCGAGCTTGTGTGCGATCTTGATGAGGACTCGGATTTTTGCGGAATCGGCGGTAAATTCCTTGCCATCCCCTTCCGATCGAGGGCGCGATTCGGAGCCGCTGAAACGGCTTGATCCGCGTCCATTCATGCAACGGCCCAACAGGGCCGTCAACCCAAGTTCGCGGCGGAGGCCGCAAAACCATGTTCACCACCCTGCAAGGACACCCCATGAAAACCGCGATGACGCTGGTCTTCTCGCTCGTCTGCGTCCAGTCCGCCCTGGCCCAGACGGCAGAAAGCCAGCAAGACAGCACCGTCACACAGCAGACTACGGTCAAGAAAAGCACCAGCGTCGAAACTCTTGAGACGGTGCAGACTGTCACCAAGGTGGCTCCGAAGGCGCAGCAAAGCGTCGCCATCTTCGTCCTTAACCGGGGCGGAGCCAAGATGGAAGCCTACCTTCCGGTGATGGAGGACTTCGTCACCGCCCAGGTCGCCGGCCGCGGCTTCTCCCTCATCGCCAAAGAGACTCTCATGGGCAGCCGCAAGGAAGCCGAGAAGGGTGGATTCAATTACGATGACCAGACCATCCTTTCCCTCTCCCGTGATGTCGGCGCCGATTATGCCCTGGTGGTGACTTTGGCTCAGCTCGGCCAGATAACCAAGAAGCTCGACGATCCTCGCATCGGCCTCAATGAAAAGAACCTTGTCAGCAGTCTCGACGCCACCTTCAAGTTGATCGAGCTGAAGAAGGGAGCCGCGATCAAGGCCGGCATGGTCAACGCCTTCAAGGTATCCCGCGCCGACGCCGACGCCGGCAGCGTTGCCGAGATCGATGCCGTCACTGGCGGCGCCCTGCTCACCGATGCCGCGACCCAGATCAGTGAGAAGATCGCCGACTTGGCCGTCGCGACACCTGCCAAGCTGGACAGCGGCCTGATTGAGATTGAGCTCAACTGCAGTGTCGACGGATTGACCATTCCCGAGATCCTGAAGAAGGACGGCACTTGGGTTGTCGGAAGCAAGACCAGCAGCGCCGTCGCCAACGACGTGGTCGTCGAAGTTGATGGCATCATGGTCGGCACGGCCGGAGGCTCCCTCAGCGTCCGTCCCGGACTGCACAAACTCCGTCTCAGCCGTGAAGGCTATGTCGAGCTCAGCCGCTTCGTCAACTTCATCCCCGGCCAGCGTCTCAACCTGAGCTTGGCGATGACACCTGCCACCCATGCTCGCCACGCCCAGGATCTGCTTCTTCTGCAAGGTCTGAAAGCCGGTCAAATCCTCACCGAGGCGGAAGCCTCGAGACTCGTCGGGCTCGCCGATTTCTACAAGAACTCCAAGGTCTCCTTCGATCTGAAGGTCGACGAGAAGAAGAACAGCGACTCACGCAAGAACATCGAAGTCAAGAAAGTGGATGACTGATCATGAATACCCGCTACCTTTCCCGCATCGCCTGCGGACTGATGAGCTTCGGTCTGGTTTCCTCGATTGAAGCCGTGGCGCAGGATGCCGCCGCCCCGGTTCGGGCTCCGGATCCTCGGACCAACACCAACACTCTAGGGATTTCGGCGATCAAGATCGCTCCCGCACTGGAGCGCCATGCCAAGGCAGTCTCGATCCAGCGCACCGCAGAAGCACTCAGCACCGAGCTTTCCGATGCCTTTGCCGCCACCGGCAAGTTCCAGGTGGTGGCGCGCGACGAATTGGCGAGGGTCCTCAGTGAGCAGAAGCTGGCGGAGTCGGGCATCGTCGACCCCCGCGATCCGGCGGCGGCCAAGTCTTTCCAGATCCGCGGTGTCAAATGGCTGGTCCTGAGCAATGTCTCGGACTTCTCCGACATCGTCGAGAAGGCCAATTTCGACTCCGGTCGCAGCGCCGAGCGCCGCACCGTCCGCCTCGGCGGCACGATCCAGATCATCGATTCCAGCAGCGGCGTGCTCGCCGCTTCGATCCCGGTGCGGGCCGAGATGGACGATACGGTGATGAATCGAGAATATTCGGTGCGCGACGGCAACAACGACGAAGAGCTCTACCGCTTGGTAGCCCGCGATTTCGCCAAACGTGGCGTCGCTGATATCCTGGATCGGGTGATGCCGGCCAAGATCCTTGCCCGTCCGATCGACGGAGTCGCCTCGATTTCGCGAGGCCAGGGAACCAACATTGCCATCGGTGAGGTGTGGGACGTTTTCGGCCTTGGCGAGCAGCTGATCGATCCTGACACAGGCGCTGTCCTGGGCAGCCAGGAACTCAAGCTGGGCAAGGTGCGCATCGTCGAAATCCATCCTTTGTTCTCGAAGGCACAGATCATCGAGGACAACGGCATGGATCGCGGTCACATTTGCCGACTCAGCTTGGACAAGCCCAAGCCCGTGGCGCGCCCGGCAGTCCGGGTGGAAGTGCGCGATGAGGATGCGACGCAACCTCCTCCTCCCCGCCCTGCGAGCCCCTGATTCAGGTGGAACGACAAAAGCCTCCAGCCAGAAGCTGGAGGCTTTTGTCAACTTTGTAGATCAGGTCGCTCAACCATTGACCCTTTAGCTTCGTTCCTCCCTTGGGGAGGCGCGGCTTCAGCCCAGGCCGCGGAGGGTTTCGACGAAATCCTTGATGCCGATGGGTTTGACGATCAGGGCGTCGTGGGGGAAGTTTTTCAGTTCCTTGCGGGTCTGTTCGTCGGCGTAGGCGGTGACGACGACGACGCGGACTTGGGCGAAGTCGGGGTTGGATCGCATTTGCGAGATGAATTCGAAGCCGTTCATCTTGGGCATGTGGAGGTCGAGGAGGATGGCGTGAGGCTTCCAGGAGCCGACGAGGAGAGCGGCTTCGATGCCGTTGGCGGCTTCCTTGACTTCGAAATTGCCGGCGATGCCGAGGCATTCATGAGCGAAGCGGCGGAAGTTCTCGTCGTCGTCGACGAGGAGGATGCGGCGACCTTCCTTGACCTCTTCGGCGGCGGCTTCGAGCGCGCTTTCGTCGAGGCTGAAGCCGTGCTTCTTGGCGAATTTCTGCAGGTCGCTGCGGCGGAAGCGGCGGTGGCCGCCGGGGGTGGTGGCCGGTTCGAGTTCACCGCGTTCAACCCAGTTGATCAGGCTGGTGCGGGCGATGCCGAGGATGCGGGCGGCTTCGTTGGTGGTGTAGACTTCGCGCGACATGGATAAGCTCCGGGTTAGACGAGTTCAATCGAAGATTTTGCGATAGGCATGGCAGTAGGGGGTGCTGCCTTTGCGGTCATAATAATCTTGATGGTAGCTTTCAGCGGGCCAGAATTTGTCGGCGCCCCGGACCTGGGTGGCGGGCTTCAATCCCTTGGCCTGGAGGCGGGCGATGAGCTTCTCGATGGTCTTCTTCTGCTCCTCGTCCTGGCAGAAGACGGCGGAGAGGTATTGCGGCCCGATGTCGGGTCCTTGGCCGTTCTTCTGTTCGAAATCATGGGTTTCGAAGAAGAATTTGGCGAGGGCTTCGAAGCTGGTCTTTTTCGGGTCGAATTCGATCTCGACGGCTTCGAGGTGGCCGGTCTCGTGACCGCAGACTTCCTTGTAGGTCGGGTTTTCCTTGTGGCCGCCGGCATAACCGCAGGTGGTGCTGACGACGCCGGGGAACTTCTGCAGGAAGAACTCGGTGCCCCAGAAGCAGCCGGAGGAGAAGACCGCCTTCTGGGTGTCGAGATTGATCGCCACCTGGGTGTCGCCGAGGGCGGCGGAGACGAACTTCATCGAGATCGAGTTGACGCAGTGGCGGGTGTTCTTGGCGGTGAAACCTTCGCCGAGGAAGACGTGGCCGAGATGCCCGTCGCAGCGGGCGCAGGTGATCTCGGTGCGGTGGCCGTCGGCATCGGGGACGCGCTTGACGGAGCCGGGGATTTCGGCGTCAAAGCTGGGCCAGCCGCAGTGGGAGTCGAACTTGTCCTCGCTGCGGTAGAGCGGGGCAGAACAACGGCGGCAGATGTAATAACCCGGGGCCTTGTGGTTCCAGTATTCCCCGGTGCCGGGGCGTTCCGTGCCCTTGCCGACGATGACGCGCTCTTCTTCGGGACTGAGCTTGTTCCATTCCGATGGCTGGTTCATCGTGACTTCCTTGCTGGCAGGCTGCGGTGCTGGGGGCGGCGGCGGCGGCTTGCAGCAGGCGCCGGTGATCAAGAGGCTGAGAATCAGCAGATTGCGTCTCATAATCCCTCAGAGTTTGCGGTAGACGTCCTCAAGGCTGAGGCCCTTGTCGATCATCAGGACCTGCAGGTGGTAGAGAAGCTGGGAGATTTCAAGGGCGGCGTCCTCCTTGGTCTGCGCTTCGGCGGCAAGCATCACTTCGGCGGCTTCTTCGACGATCTTCTTGCAGATGAAATGGGTGCCTTTCTGCAGTTCCTTGACGGTGCCGCTGTCGGGATTGCCGGCGGCGGCCTTGGCCTGCAGCTCGGCGAAGAGAGTCTCGAAGTTCTTCATGCCTTCCTCAATATTTTTATGCTTTCTAATGACAGGAATTTAAACCGCTTTGGGCGAAATCAAGCGAGGCTGCGATTTCCCTGTGTCAACGGATCTTCAGGGTGGCGAGGCCGATGCCGGCCAGAATCAGGGCGATGATCCAGAATCGGATCACCACCTGGGTTTCGCGCCAGCCCTTCTTCTGATAGTGGTGGTGGATCGGCGCCATCAAAAAAACCCGCCGTCCTTCGCCGAAGCGGCGCTTCGTCCACTTGAAGTAGCTGGTCTGGATCAGGACCGAGGCGGCCTCCCAGACGAAGATGCCGCCGACGATGACCAGGAGCAGTTCCTGGCGGACGATGACGGCAATCAGGCCGATCGAGCCGCCCAGGGCCAGCGAGCCGGTGTCGCCCATGAACATCGAGGCGGGGTGGCAGTTGTGCCAGAGGAAGCCGACGCAGGCGCCGATCATCGCGGCGGCGAAGACGGCGATCTCGCCGCAGCCCGGGACGAAGGGGATGCCGAGATAGGCCGAGAACTTGACGTTGCCGGAGAGATAGGCGATGAGGAGAAAGACGCTGGTGCAGATGATGGTGCAGCCTGTGGCGAGGCCGTCGAGACCGTCAGTGAGGTTGACCGCGTTGGCGGCGGCGGTGATCACCAGGGCGCCGAAGAAGATGATCATCCACAGGCTCATTGCTTTCAATGCCGGATCCTTGAGGAAGGGGACGTGCAGCTCGGCCATGTTTTCGGCGACGCCGGGAATCGAGCAGAGGGCGAGACAGGCAAGGGCGCCGGTCAATCCTTCGACGCCAAGCCGAAGCCGGCCGGAAATGCCGTCGCGGCCGGGATAGGCGACCTTGGCGTAGTCGTCCCAGAAGCCGAGAAGAGCCAGGATCGTCATCACTGCCAGGGCGATCCACACCAGGGGCTGGTTCAAGGGCGCCCAGAGCAGGGTCGCGGCAATTGTGGCCAGGACGATCAGAATGCCGCCCATCGAGGGAGTCTTGGCCTTCGCCGCGTCGATCAGCTCCTGGGCGTTGGCCATGCCCTTATAGCGGTCGCCGGCGACGGCGCGCAGCTCTTTCAAAAGCCGCACCGTCATCGGACCGAAGAGGATAACCAGCAGGAAAGCGGTGAGAAAGGCCCCACCCGAGCGGAAGGTGAGGTATTTGAAGATCCGGAGCGGGCCGTCTCCGTATTGGCTTAGCCAGTAGAGCATGGGGGATTTTTGAGTTTTAAGGTTTAAAGTTTAAGGTTTAAGGTTTAAAGTTTAAGGTTTTGGGTTGGGTTGTTCATTCATTCTAACTTGCAAACTCTTTTACCATCTTCATAGAGAATGAAAATATCTCCTTCGGAAAAGCCCCAGTCAATCCTCATGTTGAATGGATGGCTTCTTTTCAAGGCTTCCACAAAGATGATCCCGGAATAGGCTAGAGGAAGGACATAGTCTGTAAAGCTATCTGCAGTATCAGGTTCTTTCCATTTATTGTAAGAATTGATCAGTCGAATTAGACTTCTGATGCTGTGATCTTTAGAGCTGGCATAAGAGTAATTTAAGTCGGTAGACGCACGTAGCGAAGTATATGGCTTGTTCAAAGTGTCTACATCAAAGAAGAGTTGTTGGATTTTTAAATCTTTGATTTTGGCATGAAAGTCATTCAGTGAGGCTAGCAAATCTTCAACATCTTTTTCGATGTTGGGTTTAGGCAGTTTGGCCCATTTATCAGAGGGTTTTTCTCTGTTGCAGTAGTCGAGGGTGTTTTGCCACGCGACATGTGGATCTGTAAAGTCTTTGATTTCAGAAAGTACGAACTCATATTCTTTCATGGGGCTATCCTTCAGTTAGGGATTAAGGTTAAAGTGAGTTGGCGCTCAGCTTTAAACCTTAAACCTTAAACTTTGAACTGAGTCGCTCACACCTCTTCGAGGATCTTTTCCATGGTCATGCCGCGGGATCCTTTGAGGAGGACCCAGTCGCCGCGGCGGAGGATGGGGCGGATCGACTGGCCGGCGATTTCGGCATCGACGAAGAATTCGGCGGGGAAGTCCTTGAAGGCGTCGCCGATCTCTTCGCCGACGAGGACGAAGGTGGTTTTGCAGTCTTTCGGGAAGACCAGTTCGGCGGCGTGTTCGGCGAGGGCTTCGTGCAGTTCGGCGGTGCGGGCGCCGAGTTCGAGCATGTCGCCGAGGCAGAGGAAGACGCGCTTGGGCTTTTCCTTGCGGGCGCATTCGGCGACCCAGTCGAGGGCGGCGATGGTGGATTGCAGGTTGGCGTTGTAGGAGTCGTCGATCCAGACGATGCCGTCACGTTCGACCACCTTCATGCGGTGGGCGGGGAGCTTGAGGTTGGCGATCAGGGTCGAGAGTTTTTCCGGAGCCGGGGCGGCACCGAGGAACTCCGCTGCGGCGTAGGCGGCGGCGATGTTGCCGGCCTGATGCAGGCCGCCGAGGCGGGAAGGGAAGTCGAGAAGCTTGTCCTTGGGCAGGAGGATGTTCACCTTGGTGCTCAAGAGGGTCTGCGAGGGGCAGGAGACGCGGATGTCGGCGTCTTCTTCGGGGCCGAAGGTGAGGATCTTCTTGCCTTCGAGGGCGCCGGTGTTCTCGAGGAGGGCCATGGCACTGCGGGCGATGATGGCGAGGCCGCCGGGCTTGAGGCAGCGGAGCATCTCCGCTTTTTCCGAGGCGTAGGCGGCGGGAGAGGCGAAGTTGCCGGCATGGGCGTCGCCGAGCGCCGTGATGATGGCGACATCGGCCGGGCAGATCTGGGCGATCGGCTTGATTTCACCCATGTGATTGGTACCGAGCTCAAGGACGAGGAACTTGGTTTCCGGTGTGACACGGACGATGTTCTGGGGCACGCCGATCTGGTTGTTGGTGTTGTCGAGGGTGGCGACGACGGCCTTGGGCGCGGCGGCTTCGAGGATGGCGGCGAGGATGGCCTTGCAGGAGGTCTTGCCGGAGGAGCCGGTGATCGCGACGGTCTTGACCGCGCTTTGCTTGCTCAGCCAGAGGGCGGCGATGGCCTGGTAGGCGGCGACACTCTCGTTGACATGCAGTGCGGCGGGGCCTTCGGGCGGGTGGATGCCGTCGCGGGAGACGATGAGGAGTGATGCGCCTTTGGCAGCGGCTTCGGCGAGGTGGTCATGGCCGTCGAAGCGCTCACCTTTGAGGGCGAGGAAGGCCTGGCCGGCGACCAGGGTGCGGGTGTCGGTGGAGATGCCGCCGGTGAGTTCGAAGGGCTTCTTGGGGATGCGCAACCAACGGCCGGCGGTGGTCTTCTGGATCTCGGCGAAACTGAGGAACTGGCTCATCGTGGGTTCTCCTGGGTAGTTGTTTGGGGAAAGGCAGGTCCGACCAAGGCGGCGGGCGCCCCGGTCTGACTGCCGTTTCCGGCGAAGCCTAGGGTGCCGCCTGCGGCGATCTTTACAAGTGCCGGGGCTCGGACGAAACCGGGAAATTTGATCCTAAAATTCCCAAGCGGAAGGGAACCTGCTTGAAAGTTTGAAGGGTTGAAAGGCAAATGAATGAACAATAGAGATAAATGACGATTTTAACCTGTCTGGCATGACTGCCAGTCACAGGATTTGCCGAGAGCCCCGCGAAGTCCCTAGCTTTTTGCTGTCGTAGCTAATTCTTTCAACCTTTGAACCTTCCAAACTTTCAACTGCAGTTTTAGCTCGGTCGATGGCTGGTAAAAGCCTGAGGCAGGATCTATCCTCTGGGAACCGCCGCAGCCGACGTCCGTCTCAATCAGCGGACACGGCAGCCTCCAACACCGTGGAAAAATCATGAAAATTTTTGTCTGCCTCTTTTCCCTGCTCACCGCCACAGCGCTGGTCCCGAATGCCGCGGCACAGCTCAAGCCCGTACCTGCCGACCCCGCCAAGCAAGCATCCCAGGAATTCCTCAAGACCACCCGGGATCAATTGCTCGGCAACTGCTGGTTCAAACTGGCGGGGAACGCCAATTTCCGTGGCAAGGACGGCAAACGACTGAAACTCGAGCTCGGGGTCAGCGCCGAACTCAAGCCCCTGGAACTCACCTTCCTGTCGACCTTGGATCAAGAGGCGGTGAAGCTGCATCATGACTTCGGCCTGAAGAAGAAGACCGTCCTCCTCGAAGATGGACGATTGAAACTGGGCTCGAAGTACGAAGCCCTTGACATCCGCCCCGAAGACCTTTCCTTGTCCTTCCTGTACTGGGATTTCCAGATGGAATACAAGCGCGACAGCCTCGGCGTCGCCCTGATTTCCTGCCGAGTCTTCAAACTCGCCAATCCCGATAGTCTCGACGAATATGCCAAGGTCTGGATCTCGGAGAAATATCTCGGACCTGTCAAGGTGGAGTGGTATCGAGGTTCCGATGACAAGCCCTTCCAGTCGCTGGAGTTTGAAGAGTTCACCGAGGTCAACAAGGTCTGGGTGCCCACCATCATCAAGATGAGCAACGCCAAGGGCGAGCTGCAATTGAAGTTCGACAAGATCGACGCCGCCTTCAGCAAAGAGACTCCGGCGCATCTTTTCGAGAAAGCCAAGAAATAAGCAGCGGCTTAAGCGGCGCTCAAATCCGGGCGGACCGTCCTTGATTCCGAAGTCGTGGCGGCCGCTTTTCTCACTGTTGAAAGACTTGGAGACTAGCTGAACAATCCGGTGGCCGGCTGGCCCTTGTCGGCGATCTGGAAGGGGCGGCCGTTGCCTGAGACGATCACCTTGGTGTGGTCGATGCCGCAGGCATAAGCGAGGGTTGCGTTGAAATCGGTGACACCCATTGATTTGTCGACAACTTCACGTCCCTGCGGGTCGGTGGCGCCCCAGGCCTGGCCGCCCTTGACACCACCCCCGGCGAGGAGGCAGGAGAAAGCCTTGGGATAGTGGTCGCGTCCGGCACGGCCGCTGATTTCGGGGGTGCGGCCGAATTCGCTGGCGACGACGACGAGGGTGGAGTCGAGGAGGCCGCGGCTGCGGAGATCGGTGAGGAGTGTGCCGAGGGCCTGGTCGAGGATTTCGCCGTTTTTCTCCATTCCTTCGGCAATGTCGTTGTGCATGTCCCAGCCGCCGAGGGAGACTTCGACAAAGCGGGTGCCTTTTTCAACCAGTCGGCGGGCGAGCAGGCAGCCTTTGCCGAAGGCGTGGGACCCGTAGGAGCTGCGTAGCTTGGCGTCTTCGCTCATGATGTCAAAGGCTTTGAGATCTTCCGATTTCATCAGCCGCACGGCGTCTTCATAGGATTTCATCCGTGCGACGAGCTCGTCATCGGGGTGGCGCGCGAGGAAGTCCTTGTTCATCTCATCAAGCAGATGGAGTCGGTCCTGGAATCGATCTTCTGGGACATCTGCCTGGCGTTTCGAGTATTGCAAACCGGCGGCAGGGTCGTTGATTGGCAGGGCGGCGAATTCCTGGCCCATCCAGCCGGCGCCGAGGCCTCGGCCGCCGTTGACACGCACATAGGGCGGAAGGGTGGGATTGAGGCGACCGGCGAGGCGTGTGAACCAGGCGCCGAAGTGGGGATGCTGCACGGTGCCGCGCATGGCATAGGAGCTGTGCATGATGTAGGTGCCCTGTTCGTGGGCACCTTGGGTAGTGTTGAGTGAGCGCACCGGGCAGAGGATGTCGGCATGCGCCGCGATGCGATTCAGATGGTGTCCGAATTGCAGGCCGGTCTTTTTGTCGGTAATGGTGCGGGTGGCCCCCATTTGCTCGGGCTTGTCGGGCTTCGGGTCGAAGGTGTCGAGGTGGGACATGCCGCCTCCCATCCACAGGTAGATGATCGATTTCGCCGGCTTGGCGCGGGCGGAGACCGGACTTTGGACGGCATCGGCGGCGAATGCCGGATTGCCAGGCAAGCTGAGGCCGAGAAAACCGAAAGCTGCGGCGGTGACGAAGTCGCGGCGGCTGAGTTCATCGTGGCGGAAGGAATTCATCAGGATTCTCCTTGTGGGGGCTTCAGCGGCGGAAAAGGAATTCGTTGGAGTTGATCAGGATCCAGATCAGATCCTCGGTTCCTTTGATCGAGTCTTCCTTCACTCTGGGCAGGAAGACGGCGGATTCTTTGCTGCTGGGGGCCCGGCAGAGGATGGCCTTGTAGGCCGTCTTGATGATTTCCTCGGGAGTTGAGAGAGCCTCCAGATCATCCATCAGGTGTGAGTTGCGGTTGCGGGTGATCAAGCGTTCGATTTCGCCGTTCATCAAGGAGAGAGCCTGAGGCACGGAGACTTCGAGGGAGGCGGCGTCGACATCCTCGCGCTCCGACTGGCCGAAGCGGGCGAGGAAATGATTGGCAGGGGCGGGTTGCGGCAGTTCGCTGGCGCGAAGCTGCAGATCGGCTTTGCCGTTGCGTTTTTTGTTTTTGCCGGCTTTCTTCTCGGCTTTCGCGGTCAATCCGCCTTCTTCTTTGGAGGCAAGCATCGCCAGCTTGGCGTCCGGGTTTTGGGTGGGAGGCGCGTTTTTGTCGAGCCACGCTTTCAGCCCTGCGCTGTCGATTTCCTTGGCCAGGGCGAGCAATTCCATCGGGCTTTTGTTTTTGACCAAGGGGAAAATCCGCAGCTGCTCGCCGGTCTCCTTGTCGATCTGGGAGCTTCCCGCTTCGGGATCGGGCTGGGCGAGGGCGACAATCGAGTCCCAGGTCTGTTCGGGAGAGAGGCGGCGGAACAGGGGGCCTTGGAAGAGGTAGTGTTCATCGGATTTGCCGGTGTAGGCCTGGGCCTGCCATGCGCGGGTGGCATAGAGGACGCGGCGGAATTCCGCCATCCGGTAGCCGAGCACTTTCATGTCGCGCTCCAGCTCCTCCATCAAGCCAGGAACCGAGCCGAGATCGTTGAGCTCCATGTTGTCGAGAGGCTCGATCAGGCCACGTCCCATGACTCGCGCCCAGATGCGGTTGACGATGTTGCGAGTGAACATCGGGTTGTCGGGAGAGGCCACCCAAGAGGCGAAGGCGGGGCGCGACTCAAGTTGCCGCCCGGGGGCGAGTGGGCTGGCCTTTTTCTTGTTTTTCTGGGCGATTTTGGCGTCTTCCCGCTTCATCGCCTTGGCGATGTCGGCTTCCGAGAAGGGGAGGGGGATCTTGGCGCCGAAGGGAGTTTCGGCAAGTACGAGATCGCCGGGCTTGGCATCGTCATATTTGTAATCCTTGGGGAGGCGGATGGTGCCGGTGCCGCTGCCGGCGATGCCGTGGGTGCTGATGTCCTGGAGCCGGCGATAGATCCCCTGGAGTTTCTTGTTCTCCTTGAATTCCGCTTCGATGGCGGCCCGGACCTCTTTGTTGTTGCCGGTCTGGCGGAGTTTCTCCTGGTATTGCAGGCCTCCGGTGAAGGCGGCGAGCTTGTAGAATTCCTGCTGAGTCCAGTCGTTGAAGGGATGATCGTGGCATTGAGCGCAGACCATGCTGGTGCCGAGGAAGACGCGCATCGAATTGGCCATGTTGTCGAGGGGCATGCCGCGGTCGCGGAGCAGATAGCCGGTGGCGCCGTTGCCGGGGGCGAGGGCATGGCCCTCAGAGGCGAGCATGGCAAGCGTCATCTCGTTCCAGGGCATGTCGCGAGACAGGGCGCCTTTCAGCCATTCCTGCCAGTTGCCGCTGGGGACATTTCCTTGAAGGCGCGACTTGACCCTCAGTGTGTCGGCCCACAGGTTGAAGTCGTGGCTGGCCGCGGCTGGAGAGCGGATCAGTTGCCGGACCAGTTCGCCGCGTCGATGGCTGCGCCGGTCTTCTTCGAACGCCTCGATCTCCTTGAGCGTCGGGATCCGCCCGGCGATCTCGAGATAAGCGCGGCGGAGAAAACTGGCGTCGTCGACATCCGCCGGGGCGGCTAGTCCTTTCGCCTGCCATGCCGCGCCGAGGAGGGCGTCGATGCGCTTGGCCATGGCTTCTATGGCGATGTCGGGGAGGGGGGGCTTCTCTCCTTCCGCAGGCAGCAGGATCATCGGTTTTTCGGCGGCGGTGGCGATGCCTCCGAGGGACAGAAGCAGGCAAATCAGGTAGTGGCGCATGAAGCTGGTCCTGGTTAAATCACGAGGGTGGAGACATGGAGCTAACGCCGAGACAGGCGTCTTCATTGTTCCCGGCCAGGACTTTAGTGGGAAAAATTCTTCTTGCTTGGGCCGCGCCGGCGCTTTCACGGAGCTTCGCTGAAGCAGATGAAGAGCAGCAGTGTCCCCGCGCGCGTCTTCAGCACGGACTCCTGCCCCGGACTCAGCTTCAACGGCGGCGGCGGTTCTCCTCGCCTCCAGCTCCGGGGCGGGCCGACCCGGAGCTCTCGGAATCCCGGATCGCTTTGCGATCCCGACAGCGAGCAGCTGACGGCGTTGAGGAGCTCGCCGATGCCGGAACTCAGCAGTTCATCGTCAAGCTCCACGCCAGGCAGGAGAGGTTCCAGCATCTTCGATGCGGTGGCGTGATCGCAGCCGAGGATGATCTGGCCGCTCAGCGTGGGAGTGTCGAACCGGATGCAGGCCATCAGGCTTTCGCGGAAGCTCGGCCAGGGCTGGGCGCGCGATACCTGACGCTCGACCCGGGCGCCATCGCCGAACATCTCGTCGAGGCCCCGGCTCAGGCTGTCGAGGACAGCCTCGTACTGGGCTGCATCCATCAGCGGTGTCGCCGACTCTTCGGCAGCATCCTCGCGGGGTGCGAGTCGGCATTGGTTCAGGATCCGCGTCAGCTCGGCGAAATTCACCGGCTTGGTGAGATACTCGTCCATTCCCGCCTTGAGACAGTTTTCGCGCTCACCTTTGATGGCGTTGGCGGTGATGGCGACAATGCGCAGTTTGGAGCCCCGTTCGCGCAGCACCCTGGTCGCTTGCAAGCCGTCGAGATTGGGCATCATGCAATCCATCAAGATCAAATCGAATTCCGAAGCTTCGCATGCCAGGACGGCCTCGGCGCCATCGTTGCAGACGCAGGTCTGATGGCCTAGCCTCTCGAGGATTCGAACCAGGATCTTCTGGTTGACGGCGTTGTCGTCGGCGATCAGAATGCGCAATGCGGCGCCTCCGGCAGTGGCGCATGGGGACTTCCTCGCCGCTGGCGGCGCCAGGATCTGGAGCAGGCGGGCGGTGAGTGGCGAGGGGGTGATCCCGTCCCAGCCGGACGGACGGGACTCCTTGTCGCCGGCAAGAAAACGGCTGAGAGGAATCTGGGTGATCAGGCGAAGACCAGGATGTTGCTTGCGCAATTCGTCGGGATCTGGGAGATGGGCGTTGAGATTGATCAGTACCTGGGCCTTCCCGGGAGCCGTTACGACTTCGTGGCCGGCGGACTGCAGCAGGTAGGCGCAGGAGTGGCGGACCGATTCGCCGCCGCCGTCGAGGTGGATGCGCAGACTGTCTCCGGGGCTCGGCTCTCCGTCTTCCGCCGCGGGGAGCTTGATCTCGAAGGAGAAGCAACTGCCCTTGCCGGGCTCGCTGGCGACCCGGATGCGTCCGTCCATCAGTTCGACCAGGGATTTGCAGATTGAAAGTCCCAGTCCAGTGCCGCCGAAACGCCGGGTGGTCGAGCCGTCGGCCTGCTCGAAAGGCTGGAAGAGCCGCTGCAGAGCCTCAGCCGAGATGCCGATGCCGCTGTCGCGGATCTCGAAGCCGATCTCATCCGGCCGCGAGCCGGGACGGACCGTCAGGACGACTTCGCCCGCGGCGGTGAACTTGATCGCGTTGCTGAGGAGATTGCCGATCAGTTGGCGGAGGCGGAGGGGGTCGCCGCGGATCTTCCGGGGGAGCATCGGGGAAACCAGGGAGTGGAGCTCGATGTTCTTTCTCTGAGCGTTCAATGCGTAGAGGCTGACGATGTCGTCGAGCAGCTCGCGAAAGTTGATTTCGACCAGCTCCAGGGAGAGCTTTCCCGCTTCGATCTTGGAGTAGTCGAGAATGTCGTCGACGATGCGCAGCAGCGATTCCCCGCTGCTGCGGATGATCTCCAGGCCGGTGCGCTGCTCTTCGCCGGCGTCGGCAGTCGCGAGGATCTTGGCCATGCTGAGAATGCCGTTCAATGGAGTCCTGATCTCATGGCTCATGTTGGCCAGCAGCATTCCCTTCGCCCGGTTCGCTTCTTCGGCGACTGCCCGGGCTCGTGATTGGGCCTCCGACTCGAGTCGGCTGCGGACATCGCGGGCGAGGCAGACCATGGTGCCAGCAGATTCGCTGGTGATGTTGATATCGACCGGAATGCGTCGGGGGCCGTACCAGGCGTCGCAGCCCTGGCGGGACGCGGCCAGCTCCAGGATGGCGCCTTCGGTCTGTCCGACGGGATCCGTTTCCGCCATCGCCTTGGCCGCAGCGTTGGCGGCCAGGATGCGACCGTGGTTGTCGATCACCAGGATGGCGTCCGCCGCGGCGTCGAAGATCTCCAGCAGCCGGGAATGGCTGAGGCAATGAGGAGTGGAGTCGGGCGGATTCATTCAGGCTGGGAGGGTGATGGTGAAGGTCGAGCCTTGGCCGATCTGGGTGCGAATGCCGATCGAGCCGCCTTCGGCTTCGACTTCGGCCTTGACTGCGTCCATGCCGACGCCGCGGCCGGAGGTTTCGGTGACCGCGTCCTTGGTCGAGAATCCTTTGACAGCGCGGCGGCTTCGTCGGCGCTGACCACGCCTTTGCGGATGGCGCTGGCGGCGACGGCGTCGGGATCGATGCCTTTTCCGTCGTCGCTGACGCTGATCATCACGGCGCCTTCGGAGCTGGTGAAGGAGAGACTGATCTGACCTGGGCCCTTGCCGAGGGACTGGCGGACCTCATCGTCCTCGAGACCGTGATCGACGGCGTTGCGGACGAGGTGGACGAGGGAGTTGTCGATGCGACGGATGAGCGAGCGGCGGATCAGAACTTGGCCGTGGTAGAAGTGGATGTCGTTGATGTGGCGTCCGTTGGACTCGCGGTACTGGACGACGATGTTGCAGTATTTGCGGCAGAGGGATTCGAAGGGTGCGGCATCGAGATCGAGGAGTGCGGTGGCGAGCTCCGCCGGGGGCAGGGGCTGGCCTAGGCGTGCGAGTGCGAGGAGCTGTTCATAGCGGGCGCGGTCGATGTTGAGTCCGTCCTGGTCGGCGAAGAGCTTGTCTTTGAGTTCGAGGAAGCTCTTGATTTCGATGTCGAGGACGGCGAGGGAGGATTTCCATGCCTCTTCAAGATCGGAAGGGAGCTCGCCGGCGCGAAGACGTTCGAGGACGTCCTCGACCAGTCCGGCCGCCTGGGCGAGGGAGGAGAAGCCGAGGGAGCCGGCGTTGCCCTTGAGGGTGTGGAAGTCGCGGAAGAGTTCGTGCACCTGGTGGACGGCGTCCTTCACTTTCAGTCCGCTGGCGCGGAGGAGGGACTGGCCCATGGCGGCGGTGAAGGCGGCGATGGTGCCGGAGTCGGAATTGACCAGTCCGACGATGCGCTCCATCTGGCCTTGCTGTTCGCGGCGGAAGGCTTCCAAGGCCATCTTGGTCTGGCGGGCTTCGGTGACGTCGGAGGCGAGCACCATGAGGCGGGCGAGGGCGCCGTCCTTGCCGAGGATGGGGCGGTAGTCGAGGCCGATGATGCGTTCGCCGCCGTCAGCGTCGCGGATCATCAGCTCGCGGGCGGGGCAGAGCTCGACGTATTTCTCCCAGCGCTTGAGCTTCTTGGGGTCGCTGACGATCTTGAGCCAGTTCCGGAACTGTTCGGTGCCGGACTGGTCGAGGCGGAGGATTTCGGCGGCTGGGCGCTCGGCGAACTCCTTGAATCCAAGGACGTTCTCGGCCCGCTGCGAGTGCTCCGCTCCGGCTTTCAGCTCCAGATCGAGGGTGATGATGCCTTGGTCGATGGCGTTGAGGATCGCTGATCTGGCGGGTCTTGTCGTCGACCATTTCCTGCAGGTTTTCGGTGAAGCTCTTGACCTGGCGGCGCATGTGTTCGAAGGAATTGGCGAGATCTCCGACTTCGTCGTCGCTGGTGACTCCGACTGAGCGGCTGTAGTCGCCAGCGGCGATCAATGCGGCTGCCTCGTTGAGTTGCTGCACCGGCAGCGCGATGCGGGCGGCGACTGAGCGGGCGACGAGCAGGGCGACGGCAAGGATCAGCACGGAAAAGCCAGCGATGATGGCGAGGGACAGCCAGAGGGTCGACTTCAAGGAGGATTCGAAGGCTGCGTCCTGCTCGTCGCTCAGCTTCTCTTCGTTTTGCAAAAGGGTTTCGAGCTGTTCGAGGGAGAGGACGTAACGCAGGTAGGCCACCGACTCCCCTTCGCGGCGCAGTTCCTTGATGTCGGCCTTGGCAGGCAGCACTGGGATGCTGCATTCCCAGGCCTTGACCGTCCGAGGCTTGCCGTCCTTGCCGGAGGTGATGAATTCGGCCAGTTCGATCTTCATCTCGTCGGAGGAGCAGATTCCGGTGATGCGGGGATCGTGGATGCTGGCGAGGGCCTTGCCCTCCTCGCTGCTGATCTGCCAAGTCTTGGCGGGCAGATCGTAGACCACTTTGAAGCCAGCGCCTTGGGGATGCTGGCGGTCAAGCAGCTGCCAGGCCTTGGCTTCGGAGAGCCGGCCTTCGTCGTCGTAGCCCGCGACGAGGAACTGGAGGCAGAGGATCTCCTCGTCCTGGAAAAGCTGGGTGAGATGGTTCTTGACGGCGCCGTAGGAATTGTCCTGGAAGAGCGGCAGCAGGACCATCGAGTTCTGGACCAGCTGGTTTTCGCCTTTGCGGCGCAGCGCCGTCTGATAGACGTCCTTGAGCTTGTCCCTGGCGGCGGAAGAGCGCGCGCCGCTGCGCTCCAGCGCGTCGCGTGAAAGACTGCTCATCTTCCACCAGACGAGAAGCGCCACGGCGACGACCGCCGCCGCCAACAGGGAGGCGACGACGGTGACGATCTTGCGCAGGATGGATCGGCGTGCCATGATCGGGTCTCCTCGGCGGCAGTGACTCAGCGAGCGGCGTGCGGAGTGATGCCCAGGCTCTTCAGCCTGGCTTCATCGAGGGTCTTCACCACTGCTAGGATGTGATCGACCTTGGCCTCGTCGTCGTTCTCCATTACATCGAGCGCCAGGTTCGCCACTTGCGAGCCCAGGGCTTTGTGGTCGGGTGAGGCGCTGAAGGCGCAGAAGCCGGCTTTCTTGCCTGAGAATTCCGCGATGCCTGAGACGAAGGCGACCTTGCTGCCGCGGGCCGTCTTGACCCATGTGCCGCTGAAGGTCTCCTTGCACAGCAGGACCGAATCGGCAAGGACCCACACCGCCTGGGCGTCGCCCTTCCCGACTTCAAGCGGAAGCAGTTTCTTGACGGTGGCGATGACCTGGTCGCGACCTTGGCCATCGACTTCGCAGTCAATGGCGCGAAGGGTGATGCCCTCCTTGGCGAGCTGCTCGGAGGCTTCATGGATCATCTCCCGGTGCTGTGAGCCGCGGTAGAACACCAGCGCCTTCTCGACTTTGATGCCGCTGAGGTGGCGCCACTGGGTGAGGATGGTGTAGGCGGGGACCTCGTATTCGACTGCGCTTATCAATTTATTGCCGGCCAGGATCTTGGGGAGGTTAAGTCCCATCGCGGCGACACTTCGCAGCTTGCGGGCGTAGTCGTCGGGCTCCTGATTGAAGCGGCGGGCGTAGCTGACGGCCTGGTTGTCCATAAGGAGGAGAAGCCTGGGCTTGACTTCTCGGATCTTCGCGGCGAACTGCTCGTATTGCATGTTTTCGGGCATGACGGCATCGACGAGGCGGCAGTCCGAGGCGGCGGCGGCTAAGGCGCTGGTGCACTCAGCGAAGTTTTCCGAGCCCTTGCGGAAGATCAGCAGGGTCGGCGCCTCGGCGGGAAGGTCGGTCCTGGCTGCGATCACCGGGGGCGCTTCGGATTTCGCTGCGGCGTTGAGGGAGCGGCAGGAAAGGGAGGAGAGCGCGCAGGCGGCGGCAAGGATGCTGAAGATGGGTTTCATGATCAGTTTCCTCCTTTGACGGCTTCGATCTTGCTGAATCCAAGGCCGGCGATGGTCGCCGGGGCCAGTTGCAAGGCCTTGCCGGCGCTTTCGGGAGGGACCGATTTGTGCGCGTAGATCATGGGGTATTGAACCTCCGTGCTTTCGCCGACGGCGAAGGTCTTAGTCTGGTATTTCTCTTTCAGCTTGGCGAGGTCTTCGGGAGTGACGACGATGTAGTGGGCGTCGCCGAGGGCGAGGAGCGGGAAGAGGTCGTCCGGCTTGGTCACCCGCTTGATCTTCTTGAAGTCGCCGAGGACTTCCTGGAGGTAGCCTTTCAATTCGTTGCGGCCGAGTTCCTCGACGACGCCGACGGTGCCCTCCTTGCATTTCTCCTTGGTCCAGGAGGCGTCGGCTGAAAGGAGCTGGTATTTGAAGCTGCTCTTGCCGTTAAGTTCGAACTGGCCGAGGGGGCGGTAATCGGGGTTGTACTTGGCGAATGAAGAAGGGGCGATGACGAACTGGGAGGGGGCGCTGCCCAGGGATGTCTTGAACTCGGTGAAGGCGCCGAAGACTGTGACGCTTCGCCCCTTCAAGGCCGCATCCTCCTTGAGTAGTCTCTCCCGTTCGGCGGCGCTCTGGGTGCTGGCGAGGAATACCTTGGTGCCTTCCTCGCTCTTCCTCTCCTCGGCAGGAGAGGCTCGAGGCAGGAGCATCGCCGCTAAGGCGGCCACGCAGCAGGCGCGTCGGCTGAACTGTGATGACATCATGGTGAGCTCCTGGGCTGGAATTGCGGCATCAGTCTTCGAGCGCCTCGGCGATGTCCGCCTTGACCGTGGCGGCGTAGTCGGGCAGGTTGAACTGCAGCGGCTTCTTGATGAAGGCTCGGGCGCCGGCCTGCAGCGTCTCGGTGATCTTGGCGGCGTCCTTGATGGCGGAGCAGACGATGATTCTGGCGGCGGGGAATTCGGCGATGATCTCGCGGATCGCCTCGGAGCCGTCCTTGTTGGGCATGGTCAGGTCGATGGTGACGAAATCCGGCTGGTGTTGCCGGTAGAGGGCGACGGCTTCGTTGCCGTCGTTGCCTTGGGCTACCACGGTGTGACCGAGATCCTTTTCAAGGAAGTTCTTCAGTTGCATCCGGATCATCATCGAGTCGTCGACTACGAGTACGCGCATGGGGAGCCTCCTGGGGATGTGATGGGAGTTAATAGGCGTTTGGAATGCTGATGACGAAGCGGGTGCCGTTGCCGGGTTGAGAGTCGATGGTGAGCAGGCCGCCGAGCATTTCGACCCGTTGCGCCACTACATCCATGCCAACACCTCGGCCGGAGACCTGGCTGATCTCGTCCTTGGAGGAGAAGCCAGGCCGAAGGATCAGGCGGAGTTTCTCGCCAGAATTCATCGCTTCGACCTCGGCCTGGTGAGCCAGTCCTTTCTTGACTGCAAGAGCAGCGATTCTGTCGGCGTCGATGCCGCGGCCGTCGTCTTCTATCCGGACAATCACTTCGCCTGGCTCATCATTGGTTTCGAATCTGATTGACAAGCGGCCGATGGCCGTTTTGCCCGAAGCCTGGCGCTCGGCGGCACATTCCAGGCCGTGATCGAGAGCGTTGCGGACCATGTGGAGCAGGGGGGTGGAGAGTTCGTGGAAGACTTCCCGCCGGAGTTGGATCTCGGCGTCGTCGAGGACGAAGGCGACCGTCTTGCCAAGTTCGAGGGCGAGGTTTTCCGCCGTCTGGCCGAGCAGGGGGCGAAGTCGGGAGACAGGAACGAGCAGCAGATCATGGATTTCCCGGCTGAAGCAGGCCAGCTGAGGTAGGCTCTGCTGCCGGCCGAAGTCCTCGATCCGCCTGGCCAGGTCGGTGAGTTCATTCATGTCGACCGCGATCTGGTCCCCACAGCCCGAACGGGCTTCCTGGCGGATGTTGAACCGGTTCAGCAAGGTGTGGATGTTGTTAAGCATCCCCTTGACCTTGGCGAGTCGAGGGGCTGTTTCATCCTTGACATGCATGAAGCCGGAGCCGGAGCGGCAGAGCTGCAGCACGTCTTCGAGCTCATGGGCGCTGTCACTGAGATCGCGGAAGCGCATCGTCGAAGCGTTGCCCTTAAGGGTGTGAATCCCCCGGAAGAGGTGGTTGACCATGTCCCGGTCGGCCCCTGCCTCAAGGGCGTTCTCGAGCTCTCCGATGATCGAGTTGCACTCGCCGAGGAACTGCATCAGGTCGGCGTTGTTGATCGAGATCACGGCCGAGACCAGCTCCATGTTGCGCTCGTGCTCCCGCTTGGCGTTCTCCACCGCCTCCTCCATCTCCTGCTGCCGGGTGACGTCGCGGATCACGCCGAGCAGGGACTTCTCGCCGCCGGCGTCGAGGGCGGTCCAGGCGAAGCGATAGACGCGCCGGGCACCTTGGGGGTCGCGGAAGTCGCACAGGGAAAGCGGGCCGATGGCGCAGACATCCTCCCAAGGCATGCCGCAGGGCGGATCCAAGGCCAGCTTCAGCCAGTCGCTGAAAAGTGCGCCCTGGCCTGCAAGGGCGCCGGCGGGGCAGATCGAGACGAAGCTCTTCTCCTCGATTTCCCTGGGATCGAGGAAGAACAGCCTGCCCAGTTCGCTCGAGAAGCCTGGACGGATGCATCCCCGTCCATCGAGGACAAGGATGCCGTCGGGTATGCTGCCCATGATCGCCTTGACCGTCGCCTCGGCCTTGTGGGCGCGCTGCTTCTCGGCCAGAGTCTGGCGGACCTGGTCTTCGAGCTTGAGACCGATGTCCTGCTTCATCAAATTCAGGGAGAGGATCAGGTCGAGTGCGACGCCGCCGCCGCTGAGACGGCACTTGTAGGTCTTGACCTGCGGCATGTCAAGACTGCCCCGCAGCACCAGGGGGGAGAGGAAGGTCAGGTCGCTGAAGTCGGCCATGATCGCATTGATCGCTTCGCCGACGACGGTGTTGAGATACTCCTTCAGGCAGGCGTTGACGGTGGCCTCCGAGCCGTCCCCCATCATGCCTTCGATCAGGGGCGCCCAGGAATCGTCGGTGGCGATCAGGTAGTCGCCGGAGATCGGGCCGCTGAAGGGGATGAGGACCCAGGTCCGGGATTCGCCGGGGGTGATCTCGCAGGTCGACGCTTCGCCTTCCGGTGCCAAGGACAGTCCGAACATCGCTTCGGCGCAGGCGATCGCCTGTTCGCGGAAGGATTCTACATATTTCTCGATCATGAAGCTTCCTCCTGGTCTGTTCAGCCGCCGAGCAGTTTCTTTAGCGCGGCTTCCATGTCGAGGTCGGCCGGCACGTCCGCAACCACTTCGGATGCGGGCGCTCTCCGGTCAATGCCGACGAAACAGGAGATCCCGCCCCCCGCGTCGAGGGTGCCTGCAGCGCCGCGGCTGGGGAGGAAATGTGGCTTCAGGCCGTTGCGCAGATCCCAAGTCATCGGAGGAGAGATCTCCATCCGCCCGCATACCGCGACGACGCTGTCTGAAATCACGTAGCTGCAGCCGATGAGATTGGCCAGCTCGCCGATGCTGGAGACCAGGAGTTCGCTGCTGATTTCCGCCTCCGGCATGATGTTGTGCAGAAGCTTCTCCGCAGTGGAAGCCGACATCGAGATCACGATTTGCCCCTGGCATTCCGGACCGCTCAAGCTGATCCAGGCGAGGAGATCCTGGGCAGCGTCGGGTTTGCGGCAGGCGCGGATCTCGCCGATCTCGCTGACGTCCCGGAAAAACATCGACTCCACACTTTCGCTGACGACGTTCATCAGTTCCCGTATCAACGCTTCCTGTAGTGAATCCATGGGCTCACCCTCTGGGTTCGTTTCTTTTAGGAGATTAGTTTCGGACGCATGGCAAGACGCAGTGCCTGTGCCAATGTCTGCATACTTCACTCAAGAACCTCGCCCGCTCCCGGTTCAGCCTTCAGGATTTCGTATTCTGTTTGGTTTTGTATTTAAACTTATGTCGTGAAGTCGAACATCCTGGGCATTTGTCGGGGAAACCGACATGTGGGGAGATCGGCGGCTCCGGCGCCTGTCTGCGGGGACTCCGCATCTTCGTCAATCGAAGGGCGGTATTGGCATCACAACTGCGTGATGGGACGCTGCCGCCATTACCATCCAGCAAGGAGTTGCATATGCGAAGCCTATCAATGGTTCCCGTCCTGGCACTGGGTCTGATGTTCACGTTGCCCGGCCTTCTTTTCGCCGCGGACGAGCCACCCCGCATCGATGTCGAGAAAGACTACAAGGCGATGGAAGAGGACCTGAGTTTGGAATCGCTCTTCAAGCTCGGACAGAAGGTGACATCCGTATCCGGCACCGCGATGGATCTTTGGGATGCTCCGGCGGCCGTGCATGTCATCACTGGCGAAGACATGAAGCGGCGAGGCAACACCTCGATCGCCGAAGCCCTGCGCTTCGTCCCCGGTCTCCAGGTCGCGCAATTCTCTCCTCACGGCTATGCCATCGGTTCCCGAGGCTTTGCCAGCCGCTACACCGCCAACCTCCTCGTTCTTGTCGATGGCCGCACGGTCTACACCAGTCTTTATTCCGGCACCTTCTGGGAGCGTCTCGATGCCGTTCTCGAGGATGTCGACCGGATCGAGGTGATCCGTGGTCCCGGCGCGACCTTGTGGGGGGCCAACGCGGTCAACGGAGTCATCAACGTGGTGACCAAGAGGGCGAAGGAGACTCAGGGGAGCGTCCTCATCAGCCAGGCCGGGACGCTTGAGAACAGCCTTGCGCTCCGCCATGGCGGGCAAATCGGCGACGATCAGTGGTATCGAGCCTATATCAAGGGAAGGGACTATGACGACTTCCTCAGCTACGGCAGCAGCCACGGTCTTGATGACGGGTATCAGAACCTGAGTTCCGGAATCAAGCATGAGTGGGAGGCCGATGCCGACACGCTGCTGACCTTGCAAGGGGATCTTTATCGCACTCACGGCATGCAGGAACGCTACTTCTTAAACAATCCGGGATTTGTCAAGAATGTTCCCGCCATGGCACCCCTTGGCATCCCGCCGGGAACCTTCGGCGTCATCGCGCCCAATAATCCCCTGCACAAGCTAGGCACCAGCGACACTCAAGTCACCAATGCCAACCTCATGGCCACTCTCAAGCGCGATTTTGACGAAACCAACGGCTGGCAGTTGAAATCCTATTGGGATCACGACCAATATGACAACCCGGCTTTTGAGGAGCGTCGAGACACACTCGATGTCGACTTCCGCAACTGGTTGGAGCTGGACGATCGCAATAACTTCATCTGGGGTGTCGCCAGCCGTACCAATGTCGACAAAGTCAACACTGGCCGGATGTACCACACCATGCCCGGGGGGGCCACCCGATCCATCCATTCCGCTTTCATTCAAAATACTACGGAACTGGTTGAGGACAGGCTCTGGGCGATGTACGGATCGAAAGTCGAGTGGAACTCGGTCACCGGGTTTGAGATTCAGCCCTCACTGCGACTCACCCTCAAGATCAATGACGAAAACAGTCTCTGGGCGGCTGCCTCCAGAGCCGTCCAAACACCTGGTCGTTTGCAGGACGACATCGAAGCAGATGTCAACGTTCCTGCGGGGCGCTTCCCGGTCAACCAGATGTTAGGGCCTTTCTCCGGCCAGCCATTCGGCGGCACGCTGCACTGGACAGGACTCAGTAATCCAAAGTCCGAAGTGATGAACGCACTTGAGCTTGGCTGGCGCACCAAACCGGTTGATGATTTGTCGATTGACAGCGCCTACTTCTACAATGATTACGAGGAACTGGTTGTCACTGAAGATAAAGGATTAAATCGGCGTTTTACCAACGACGGTGATGCCCGCATCACTGGATTCGAGAGCCACATCAAATGGCACGCCAGTGAAGATCTCGAGCTCGGCGCAGGCTACACCCTTACTCAAATCCTTGACTTCGCCTCCACCGAGGATGCTCGTGTTCCTCAGCACATGATCAATGGCGAGCTGCATTGGACGTTTGCGGATAAATGGACGATCCATACCGTGCAGTACTGGACTTCTGGATATGATGCCAATTACTACGGCGGCTTTAATGGCCAGATCGATGCCGGCAATTATCTTCGGTCGGATTTCGGTCTCTCTTGGACACCCCAGAAGAATCTCGATGTCGCCTTCTGGGTGATGAATGCCTTTGATGCCCAGCACCCGGAAATGGGGGTCAGTCAATATGATTCCCTCGGAGAGATCCCGCGCTCCTTCCTGCTGCAATTGACCTACAGATTCTGAATAGAGTCCAGACTCACTTGGGCGGCCGAAGTCGGCCGCCCATTTCTTTTTTGTGTCTCAGACGATTCTTGGATTTTTTTTTAACTTTTATCCGACTTTCCCGGCTGTATGTTCGCGCCGAAACCCACACAGCTCGGAGATCCACCATGGCTTTGTCTCTTCATAGTTCAGTCTTCACCCACGGCGAAGGTGGCAGAATCGATTTCTCACCGTCCTCCTTCACCCTCAGTGGACTTGCCGGTCTCGCCGACAACCTTGTCGTCTTCACCGTCTCCGGCCTCAGCGCCGGTGAGTTTTTTGTCGGCGGCACCAAGCAGAACTTCTTCACTCTCGCCGATCTCAAAGTCGCCGGCAGGGTCATTTTCCAACATGACGGATCCGAAGCCATCCCCTCCTTCAGCCTGCAGCTCAGCGGCGGCGGCGACAGCTCGCCCGTGATCCGTCCGCTGATCGTCTTCAGTCACGTCAACGAAGCCCCCTCGGCCAGCTCCGGCGCCATGAGCCTCAACGAGGGTGGGCTTCTGCTCGTCACCCGTGACATGCTTAATGGCAGTGATTTAGAAACTCAAGATCCCGCCGCTCTCCGAGTCGAAATCAAGAGCGTCAGCGGCGGCTATTTCATCCTCAGCGGCTTGCGCGTCACCAGCTTCAGCCTCGCAGATATCGACGCTGAACGAGTCGCTTACCGCCACCAAGGCGCCGATCCTTCCCCCTCCTTCAGCTTCACCGTCGTCGATCCCGCCGGAGGCCGCTCAAGCTTGGAAAGCCGCTCGATTCACATCAATCAGCTCAATGACGCCCCGCTCGTCGTCGCCAAGGGGATCAACATCATTCGTGGAAAGGACAGCGTCCTCACCACCGCCTTGCTCAAGATCACCGACGAAGAAACCACTGATCCCTCGCGCCTAATCATCAGGCCGACTTTCCTGGTCAACGCCTCCCTGCTGGTCAAAGACACCGCCGGAGTCCTGCAGGCCGCCAGCAGCTTCACCGCCAAAGATCTTGCCGACGGCAAGGTCGTGCTCCGCCACGACGGCGGCGCCAGCGCCCCGCGCTTCTCCTTCAAGGTGGAAGACGACGATGGCGGCTTCAGCAGCACCATCAACGCCTCCTTCCGCTTCCGCGATACCCAGGCTCCGACCGGCAACAAGGCGCCGAAAATCTCGCTCGCCAGGATCGATGTCAAGGACGGCCAGACCCTCACCGTCACCGGCGAGATGATCAAGGTCACCGACACCTTCTCCGACGCCGGCGGCATCCTGCTCACCGTCTCCGGCCTCAAAGGCGGCCAATTCTACCTCAACGGGGTCAAGGCGACGCTCTTCACCATGGCCGATATCGAGGCCGGAAATGTGCGCTTCACGCACACCGCCAACCAAGCCTTGCCGAGCTTCAAAATCGTCGCTTCCGACGCCCAGGGACTGAAGTCCCAGCCCTTCACCGTCAGCACTCACGTCACCGAGCTCAACGACTCGGCGAAACTGTGGATCCGCCCGGTAGAGATCAAAGAAGGCGGCACGGTGAAGTTCACCGACAGCCAGCTGCTGGTCATCGATGGCGACAACCTGCCGAAACCCGCGACCCTGAAGTTCTTCGTCGAATCAATCGCTCACGGCCAGGTCCGCCTCGGCAACCTCGCGGTTCAAAGCTTCACCCTCGCCGACGTCAAGGCCGGCAAGGTCAGCTTCGTCCACGACGGCAGCGAAGACGCTCCTGAGCTGCAATTGTCGCTCAAGGATCTCGATGGCAACGGCAAGGTGATGAGCAGCTCGCTGGTGATCAGCATGTCCTTCCAGTTCAGCACCGCCAACGACCTGCCGATCCTCCGCGGCTCGGACCTCGTCGTCTCCGGCAATTCGCCGAACTCGACCATCACCTTGAGCACCGACCATTTCGACGCCAGCGATGCCGAAACCGCAAATCCCAACGGCCTGATCTTCAAGGTCACCAGCGTCAGCAACGGCGAATTCCTCCGCTACGGCCAAGCCACCAATCTCTTCAGCCTCGCCGACATTCAAGAAGGAATCGTCCAGTTCCGCCACACCGGCAGCAGCGGCAGCATCGCGAAATACTCCCTCGTCGTTACCGATGTCGACGGCGGCACCAGCACCAGCTTCTCCGGCCAGACCGTCAATGATCCCTCGGTCAATGACGATCCGCCGGTCCTGGTCCTCAATCCGATCCCGCTCGTCGAAGGCGGCAAGGTGCTGATCACCACCGCGATGATCAACGCCACCGATCCCGATGTCGGCACCCCCGCCGCTGCTCTCCGATTCCAAGTCAGCGGTCTGAGCGGTGGCAGCATCGTCAAGAACGGCTTCACGGTCGACTCCTTCACCCTCGCCGACATCCAAACCGGCAAGATCTCCTTCATCCACGACGGCAGCAACAACGCGCCGTCCTTCCAGATCGCGGTCAGTGACGGCTTCCACAGCAGCGCTGCGGCCGCCGCAAGTTTCGCCTTCATCGCCGTCAACGCCGCCCCCAGCGATCTGCAGCTCGTCCTCAACGGCACCTACTTCGAAGGCGACGCCGGCAGCAACCTCGGCAGCCTCGTCGTCACCGACTCGGACGACAGCTCCGGCTTCACCTTCAGCGTCAACGACGCCCGCTTCGAAATCGTCGCAGGAACCCTGCGACTGAAAGCCGACCAGCCGCCGCTCGACTTCGAGACCGAATCCTCGGTGTCGCTCTTCATCACCGCCACCGATTCCGGCGGCCAGTCGATCTCGCGCAGCTTCGTCCTGCCGGTCTCCAACCGCAATGAAGCTCCCGACGCCATCGCTCTGTCGAACACCTACGTCCTCCCCGGCGACAGCGGCGCCGTCGTCGGACGCGTCTACGTCCACGACCCCGATGGCTCCTCCGGTCTCAGTCTCGCGATCAGCGACAGCCGCTTCGAAGTGGTCAACAACCTCCTCAAGCTCAAATCCGGCGAATCCCTCAACGAAGGCGATCCTGCTGTTTCGCTCACTCTCACCGTCACCGACGGCGGCGGCCTGAGCTTCAGCGACAGCTTCCTCATCACCGTCAAACCCAGCACGCTCGCCACTATTTCAGGCAACGGTAACGCCAGCGGCAGCGAAGACACGCCGGTGATCAGCGGCAGCCTGACAGTGAGCGATCCCGATGACGGCGAGTCGAGCTTCCGCGCCCTCAACGCCAGCGGCAGCCACGGCCTCTTTGTCATCAGCGCCAATGGCAACTGGACCTATGCCCCCGCCGCCTCGGTGCAAGCGCTGCTTCCGGGCGAAAGCGTCGCCGACAGCTTCACCGTCTTCTCCTTCGACGGCTCGGCCTCGAAGACCATCAGCATCGTCGTCAACGGCGCCGCCGACACCGCTTCGATCTCGGGCACTTTCACCGCCACGATCGGCGAAGACGAAGCCTCCGGCGGCGCCGCCGGCAGCCTCGGCATCAGCGACACCGATGCCGGCCAGGCGAATTTCCAGACTCTCAGCAGCAGCGGCACCTATGGCAGCTTCAGCCTCGACAGCGCCGGCAACTGGGATTACCAACTCGGCTCGGCCGCCCAAAGCCTTGCGCAAGGCGCAAACGCCACCGAGCGCTTCACCGTCCGCTCCAGCGACGGCTCGGCCTCGCAACAGATCAGCATCGTCATCAACGGCTCGAACGACGCTCCCTACCAGGATCAAATCATCGTCACCGAGCGGAATGCGCCTCTCGGCCAGTTCTTCAGCTTCACCCTCCCGGCCGGCACCTTCATCGACCCGGAAGGCGACCTCATCACCGTCACTGTCGACAATCGTCCCGCCTGGCTCAGTTTCGATCCGGCCACTGGCACCCTCAGCGGCACGCCGGGAGCCGATGACATCGGCACCGCCAACCCGAAAATCATCGCCACCGACAGCCACGGCGCCAGCACCAGCTTCAGCCTCGTCCTCAGCATCTTCAATCCCAACAACATCCCGGTCCTCGGCGGTGTAAACTCCGGCAGCCTCAGTGAAGACGCTGCCAACGTCAGCGGAACTCTCACCATCGCCGACGCCGATGCCGGCGAGTCCTTCTACCAAGCCGCGACAATCACCAAAGGCCACGGCAGCTTCAGCATCACTGCCGACGGCTCCTGGACCTACACTCCTGGCGCTGACGCTCAGTTGCTCGCCCTCGGCCAATCCTTGATCGAAACTTTCGTCGCCATCTCGCAGGACGGCTCGGCCTCGCAAGCTGTCACCATCAACGTCATCGGCGCCAATGACGGCGCCAGCTTCAGCGGCACTTTCTCCGGCAGCGGCAGCGAAGATGTCACTCTCAGCGGCAGCGTCTCGGTCAGTGATCCCGACGCCGGCCAGTCAAGTGTCCAAGCCTCCAGCCGCGAGGGCACTCTCGGCAGTTTCCTGATCAACGCCGCCGGCGCCTGGACCTTCGTGCCGGGCAGCGCCGCCCAAGCTCTCCTTCCGGCTCAATCCGCCTCGGAAAGCTTCACCGTCTACTCCGCCGACAACTCGGCCTCGCAGGCCATCACCGTCACCGTTCTCGGCGCCAACGACGTCCCGAGTCTCGGCGGCACCCTGTCGGTCAGCGCCAGCGAAGACGCCGGCACGCTCAGCGGCAGCTTGACGATTTCTGACGCCGATGCCGGCCAGTCGAGCTTCCAAAGCCTCAGTTCCAGCGGCACCTACGGCAATCTCAGCCTCGCTTCTGACGGCTCCTGGACCTACAGCATCCAAGCAGCCGCCCAAGCGCTCGGCGCCGGCCAGACCGCCAGCGACAGCTTCACCGTCACTTCCGCCGACGGCACCGCCACTCGCACCCTCAAGATCACCCTCAACGGCATCAACGACGTTCCGGGCATCGGCGGCACGGCCAGCGGCTCCTTGACCGAAGATCAAGCCAGCGTCACCGGCACTCTGACCATCAACGATGCTGACGCCGGCCAATCGACTTTCCAAAGCCTCAGCGCCAGCGGCATTTACGGCTCGATCAGCCTCGGCAGCAACGGTGCCTGGACCTACCTCACCGGCGCCGCCGCCCAGGCGCTCGATGCCAACGAAAGCGTCAGCGACAGCTTCGTCGCCCGCTCGTCTGACGGCTCGGCCTCGCAAACGATCAGCATTAGCATCACCGGGGTCAACGACGCCCCCGTCGTCGCCCTTCCTCTCGCCGACCAGACGGCGAAGCAGAACGAAGCCTTCATCCTCGATCTGGCCGGCACTTTCAACGATCCTGACGGCACCGCACTCAGCTACTCCACCAGCACTCTTCCGAGCTGGCTGAGCTTTGCCGACGGCGTCTTCTCCGGAACTCCGGGTTCGACCGATCTCAACTCCTCGGTGATCACCGTCACCGCCTTCGACGATTACGAGCAGAGCGTCCAGGCTTCCTTCACCCTCAGCGCCATCGCAGTCAACCATGACGCCGTCATCAGCGGCAGCGGCAGTGCCAGCGTCGGCGAAGATGCCGCCAGCCTCACCGGCACGCTCAGCATCGCCGATGTCGACCCCGGCCAGGCCTCCTTCACCGCGACGACGCTCACCGGCAGTGCCGGCAGCTTCAGCATCGACGCGGCCGGCGCCTGGACCTACACGCCTTCCGCCGCCGCCCAAGGCCTCGCCGCGGGGGCCTCGGTGATCGACAGCTTCACCGTCTATTCGCTCGACAACTCGGCTTCGAAGACGATCAGCATCACCGTCAACGGCGCCAACGACGTCCCGGTGATCAGCGGCACCAGCAGCGGCTCGATCTCCGAGGACGGCGCCGTGCTCAGCGGCAGCTTGAGCATCGTCGATGCCGACGCCAGCCAGTCGAGCTTCACCGCAGCCAGCGCCAGCAGCAGCAACGGCAACTTCTCGGTCAATGTCAACGGCCTCTGGCAGTTCACTCCGAAAGCCGCCGCCCAGGCCCTCGGCGCCGGCGAGAACGCGGTCGAAAACTTCACCGTCTTCTCCTCCGACGGCTCGGCCAGCCAAGTCGTTGCAGTCACCATCACCGGCGCCAACGACGCACCGGTCGTCAACGGCGGCACCTCCGCCTCGGGCCTGGTCAGCGGCCCGATCACCGGAACCCTGCTGGTCAGCGACCCCGACCTCAACGACTCCCTCAGCTTCGCGGTCACCGCACAAGGGAGCAAGGGCACGGCTTCGATCAACTCCAGCGGCGCCTACACCTACACCCCCTCCGGCAGCGCCGGACTCGACAGCTTCACCGTCAGCATCAACGACGGCCACGGCGGCCTGATCACTCAGGTCGTCAGCATCACCAACATCGCGGTCAACCAGGTGCCGACGATCGGCGGCAACACCAGCGGCTCGGGTTCGGAGGACGCCTCTTCGATCAACGGCACGCTCAGCATCGTCGACCCCGATGACGGCCAGTCGAGCTTCCAGGCCGCCACGCTCAGCGGCAGCCTCGGCAGCTTCGTCCTCAGCAGCAACGGCGCCTGGGCCTTCACGCCCGGCAGTGGCGCACAAGCCCTGCTCGCCGGCGCCTCCGCCAGCAACAGCTTCCTCGTCCGCTCCTTCGACAACTCGGCCTCGCAGTCGGTGGTGATCACGGTCAGCGGCGCCAACGACGTCCCGAGCATCGGCGGCGTCAGCGGCGCCAGCACCGCCGCCAACGGCGGCTCGGTCAGCGGCCAATTGACGATCAGCGACGCTGACACCGGCCAGTCGAGCTTCCAGGCCAAGACCGCCAGCGGCGTCTACGGCAGCTTCAGCTCCAACACCAGCGGCGCCTGGACCTTCACCCTCAGCCCGGCCGCCACCGGCGTCCTCGCCGGCAGCTCGGTCACCGAAAGCTTCGTCGTCAACTCCTTCGACGGCACCGCGCAGAAAACCGTCACCATCGTCATCACCGGCCCCTTCCAGGCCGACATCGACTTCAATATCGACAGCAACAGCAACGCCCTGCCCGACACGCTGGAGGCCGGCAACGGCTTCCGCATCAGCGGCGATAACGGCTCCGACGGCCTCGGCCACCAGGTCGCCTTCGTCGGCGACGTCAACGGCGACGGCTTCGACGACATCCTTGTCGGCGCCTATCAGCTCGACACAGCCGGCGGCGGCAATGCCGGTGGCGCCTACCTGATCTTCGGCAAAGGCAGCGCCTTCAACGCCGAGCTCAACCTCAACACCGACAGCGGCCTCCTGCCCGGCTCGACCGCCTCCAACGGCATCCCCGACCTGATCGAAAACGGCGCCGGCATCCTGATCAGCGGCGACAACAGCAGCGACAACACCGGCAACGCCGTCAACGCCGCCGGCGACTTCAACGGCGACGGCTTCGCCGACTTCCTCGTCGGCGCCCGCTACAGCGAAGGCAACGGCACCTACGACGTCGGCACCACCTACCTGATCTTCGGCAAGGCCAGCGGCCTGCCCAGCCAGATCAATCTCAATAACGACGCCACCGGCAACGGCATCCCCGATTACATCGAAGCCGGCGGCGGCATCCGCTTCGGCGGCATCGACAGCTCCGACCACAGCGGCTGGAGCGTCAACTCCGCCGGCGATGTCAACAGCGACGGCTTCGACGACCTGCTCATCGGCGCCATCCGGGCCGACAACGTCGACGGCGACGGTGCCGGCGAGGTCTACCTGATCTACGGCCGCGCCTCCGGCACCCCGGCCAACTTCGATCTCGGTTTCGATCTCGGCATCACTCCCGGCTCGATCGGCGGCAACGCCATCCCCGACCTCCTCGAAGGCGGCTTCGGCACGCGCATCCTCGGCCCCGATGCCCAGGAACAGCTCGGCTACTCGGTCTCCGCCGCGGGCGACATCAACGGCGACGGCTACGGCGACTTCCTCATCGGCGCCGACCTCGCCGACAACGCCACCGGCACGGACGTCGGCCAGGTCTACCTGATCTGGGGCCAGGCGTCCGGACTGCTCGCCAACCTCGACCTGAATGTCGACGACGGCGCCCTGACCGCCTCGACCGCCGGCAACGGCATTCCCGACTTCCTCGAAAACGGCGGCGGCATCCGTCTCTCCGGCGAGGATCAATACGACCACTTCGGCTCCTCACTCGGCGCCGCGGGAGATGTCAATGGCGACGGCTTCGCCGACTTCGTCATCGGCGCGGCCTACGCCGAGCTCGCCGGCTTCAGCGACGCCGGTGCCGCCTACATCATCTACGGCCGCGCCTCCGGCCTGCCACTCGACATGGATTTCAGCGTCGACCTCAACGCCAACGACACTCCCGACCTCCTCGAATCCGGCTTCGGCTTCCGCCTCGTCGGCGACGACAGCAGCGACAACCTCGGCTACTACAGCGCCGTCACTTCCGCCGGCGACGTCAACGGCGACGGCATCGACGACCTGATCGTTGCAGCCCCCATTGCGGATGCTCCTTCCCGTGGCAATACCGGCGAGGTCTACATTCTCTTCGGCAAGACCGGCGGACTTCCCGTCGACATCCGCCTCAGCGTCGACGCCAACAGCAACGACCTGCCTGACTACCTCGAAACCGGCAAAGGCCTGCGCCTGCGCGGCGACGACGCCAGCGATTACTTCGGCCACAGCGTCAGCGCCGCCGGCGACATCAACGGCGACGGCTTTGCCGATCTGCTCATCGGCGTCATCTACGGCGACCCCTCCGGCGGCGGCGATGCTGGTGAGGCCATCGTCCTCTACGGCCGCGACTTCTCGCAAGGCAGCGCCAATGTCACCCTCGGCTCTAGCCAGAGCGGCAGCGGCGTCGCCGATCACTTCCTCGGCAGCTCCGGCAACGATGTCTTCACCAATCTCGGCAGCGGCGATTCCGCCAGCTCCGGCGCCGGTGATGACTCGATCGCGATCAGCGCCGCCGCCTTCCTCCGCCTCGACGGCGGCACCGGACGCGACACCCTGATCCTCTCCGGCGGCATCAATCTCGACCTGCGCAGCAACGCCATGCGCCTGCAGGATTTCGAGACCATCGACCTCTCCGGCAGTGGCAACGACTCCCTCACCCTCGATCGCACCGCTGTCCTCGGCCTGCCCGGCTCGATCAACCACAGCTCGCTCGCCACCGCTCTGCGCGTCAAAGGCGCCGCCAACGACAGCCTCATCCTCAGCGGCGACTTCGTCGCCAAGGGCCTGAGCACTCTCGACGGCGTCATTTACCGCCAATACGAAAGCAGCTCGCGCCCCGATGCCGATGTCATGGTCCAGCAAGGCGTCACCGTCACTCTTGACGCCAACGACGTCGCGGTGATCAGCGGCAGCAAGACCGGCACGGTCAACGAAGACGCGTCCAGCGTCGGCGGCAGCCTGTCGATCACCGATGCCGATGCCGGTCAAGGCAGCTTCCTGGCCGACACCATTGCCGCCACTTACGGCAGCTTCAGCATCGCCGCCAACGGCGTCTGGAGCTTCACTCCCAACGCCTTCGCCCAGACCCTGGTCGACGGTGGCACGGCCGTCGAAAACTTCATCGTCCGCTCCTTCGACCGCAGCGCTTCGGAAGTGGTTTCCATCACCGTCACCGGCAGCAACGACCCGACCCTGATCAGCGGCACCAACAGCAATAGCATCACCCTCGACGGTCGCGTCTCGCTTGCCGGCAAGCTCAGCGCCAGCGACCTCGACGCCTCGCCCGATCAGGCCACTTTCCAGGCTCAGACTCTCGCCGGCACCTACGGCAGCTTCAGCGTCAACAAGGACGGCGGCTGGTCTTACGCCCCGGATTACTTCGACGCCGACACCCGCCTCCTCCTCAGCGGCACCGCCACCGAGAGCTTCCTGGTCCGCAGCTTCGACGGCTCGGCTTCGATCACCATGAGCTTCACGCTCAACGGTGCGACTCGCCTGCCGCTCAGCGACCTCGATCTCGCCGCCAACGCCAACAGCAGCACTCTGCCCGACTTGATCGAGGCGGGCTACGGCTTCCGCATCGACGGTGACAACGCCAACGATCAGCTCGGCCACAACGTCGCCATTCTCGGCGATGTCAACGGCGACGGCTTTGACGACATCCTCGTCGGCGCCCTTCTCCACGATCTGCCGGGCGCCAACGACGCCGGCGCCGCCTATCTGATCTTCGGTCGGGCTTCCGGATTTGCCCAGGATTACGACTTCAACCAGGGCCTGCCCGACGGCAGTGTCAAGATCAGTGGTGGCAGCGCCAGCGACCAGCTCGGCAACTCGGTCAATCCCGCCGGCGATTTCAATGGCGACGGCCTCGTCGACTTCCTCATCGGCGCCCGTTATGACGACGGCAACGGCGGCTACGATATCGGCAGCACCTACTTGATTTTCGGCAGCAGAAGCCCCTTCGCCTCCCAGATCGATCTCAGTCTCGACGCCAACGGCAACGGCTTGGCCGACTTCATCGAGCAGGGCCGCGGCATTCGCTTCTCCGGCAATGACAGCTCCGATCACTCCGGCTTCAACGTCAACTCGGCCGGCGATGTCAACGGCGACGGCCTCGACGATATTCTGATCGGCGCCATCCGGGCCGACAATGCCGACGGCGACGGTGCCGGCGAAGCCTACCTGATCTACGGCCGCGCCTCCGGCCTGCCCGTCAACTTCGACTTCAGCCTCGACGCGGGTTCCTATCTCGGCTCGGTTGCCGGCAATGAAGTGCCCGACCTTCTCGAAAACGGCTTCGGCTCCCTGATTCTCGGTCCCGACGCCCAGGAACAGCTCGGTTATGCGGTCTCCGCAGCCGGCGATGTCAACGGCGACGGCTTCGGCGACTTCCTCATCAGCGCCGACCTCGCCGACAACGCCACCGGCACCGATACCGGCATGGTCTACCTCATCTGGGGCAAAAACGGCCAGCTCCCCGCCAACATCGACCTCAGTGTCGACAGCGGCGCCCTCACCGGCTCCACCGCCGGCAACGGCGTCCCCGACTTCCTCGAAAACGGCGGCGGCATCCTCTTCTCCGGTGAAGACGCCAACGACCACCTCGGCTCCTCGGTCTCGGCCGCCGGCGACCTCAACGGCGACGGCTTCGACGACTTCGTCCTCGGCGCGGCTTATGCCGACAACCTCGCCATGTATGATGCCGGCGCCGTCTACGTCATCTACGGCCGCGCCTCCGGCCTGCCGGTCAAATTCAATCTCAGTGTCGATGCCGGCAACAATGATGTCCCCGACTTCCTCGAGGCCGGCTTCGGCTTCCGCATCAGCGGCGCCTATTACTCCGACGCCCTCGGCTACTACAGCGGCGTCACAGCCGCAGGCGATGTCAACGGCGACGGCTTCGAGGACATCCTCGTCTCCGCCTACATCGCCGAATCTCCCGGCCGCTCCGACAGCGGCGAAGCCTACCTGCTCTTCGGCAAGGCCGGCGGCTTCACCACCGACCTCAAGCTCAATGTCGACTCCAACTCCAATGACATTCCCGACGCCCTTGAAGGCGGTCAGGGCCTGCGGATCCGCGGTCCCAGCAACTATGACTACTTCGGCCACAGCGTCAGCGGCGGCGGCGATATCAACGGCGACGGCTTCGACGATCTGATCGTCGGCGCACTCTATGCCGACACCCCGGCCGGCAACGAGGCTGGTGAAGCTTTCGTCATCTACGGCCGCGATTTCACTCAGGGCGGTGCCAGCGTCAAGCTTGGTTCCAGCCTGGCGGGCAGCGCCAGTGTCGATCACCTCATCGGCAGCAGCGGCAACGATGTCTTCACCAACCTCGGCAGCGGCGATTCCGCCAGCTCCGGCGCCGGCGATGACAGCCTGACCCTTGCCTCCAATGCCTTCCTCCGCGTCGATGGCGGCAGCGGTCGCGACACCCTCGCCCTCGGCAGCGGCATCAGCCTCGACCTGAGCTCGAACCTGAGCCGCATCCAGGGCTTCGAAATCATCGATCTCGCCGCCTCCACCTTCAGCGAATCGCTCCTCCTCGACCGCGCCGCCATCCTCGCCCTTCCCGACAGCCGCGATCAAAACGACCTTGGCAGCGCCCTGCGCGTCCTCGGCACCAGCAGCGACAACCTCACCCTCGCCGGTGACTTCGTCGATCGCGGCCTCGTCGTCTTGGGCAGCACCAGCTTCCGCCACTTTGAAAGCTCCTCCACCCCCGGCGCCGATGTCCTGGTGCAACAAGGCCTCACCGTCACCAACGACAGCAACGACCTGCCGGTTTTCGGCGGCGTCGGCAGCGGCACGGTCAACGAAGACGACGCCAGCCTCAGCCGGGCCCTGACCATCAGCGACGCCGATGCCGGCGAAGCCAGCTTCCTGCCCGACAGCATCGCCGCAGTCTACGGCACCTTCGCCATCGCCGCCAACGGCACCTGGACCTTCACTCCCAATGCCTTCGCCCAGTCGCTCAACGACGGCCAGACGGTCACCGAAAACTTCTTCGTCACCTCCTTCGACCGCAGCGGATCCTTGACCGTCACCGTCACCGTCAACGGCAGCAATGACCCGACCGTGATCAGCGGCGCGACCAGTTACAGCCTCAGCCTCGACGGACGCATCGGCCTCGCCGGCAATCTCACCGCCACCGATGCCGACGCCGACGCCACCCAGGCCGCCTTCACCGCCCGCAGCCTGACCGGCACCTACGGCAGCTTCTCCGTCGATGCCAACGGCTCCTGGTTCTACAGTCCCGATTACCAGGATCCCGACACTCAGGCCCTCGGCAACGGCGTCAGCGCCGTCGACAGCTTCCTCGTCCTCGCCAAAGACGGGGCCTCCTCGTTAAGCGTGAGCTTCACCGTCACCGGCGCCGCCAAGCTGCCCTTGACCTTGCTCGATTTCAGTGTCAACGCCAATAGCAACAGCCTGCCCGACCTGGTCGAGGCCGGCTACGGCTTCCGCCTCGCCGGTGACAACGCCAACGACAGCTTCGGCCACAACGTCGCCCTCCTCGGCGATGTCAACGGCGATGGCTTCGACGACCTGCTCGTCGGCGCCCCGCTGCATGACCAAGCAGCCAACGACGCCGGCGCCGCCTACCTGGTCTACGGCAAGAGCTCGGGCTTCGCTCAGGATTACGACTTCAATCAGGGCGTCCCGGCAGGTGCCGTCAAGTTCAGTGGCGACAAGGCCAGCGACCAGCTCGGCAACAGCCTCAATGCCGCCGGCGACTTCAACGGCGACGGCCTCGCCGACTTCCTCATCGGCGCCCGCTACGACGACGGCAACGGCGGCTACGACATCGGCTCCACCTACCTCGTCTTCGGCAGCCGCAGCAGCCTGCCGAGCCAGATCTCCCTGGCCAGCGACGCCAACGGCAACGGACTGCCTGACTTCATCGAAAACGGCGGCGGCATCCGCTTCTCCGGCAACGACAGCTATGACTGGTCCGGCTTCAATGTCAACGCCGCCGGCGATGTCAACGGCGACGGCTTCGCGGATATCCTCATCGGCGCCATCCGCGCCGACAACGTCGACGGCGACGGTGCCGGCGAAGCCTACCTGATCTACGGCCGCGCCTCCGGCACCCCGGCCAATTTCGACCTCAATCTCGACTCCGGCGTCCTCATCGGCGCCACCGCCGGCAACGAGGTGCCAGACCTCCTCGAAGCCGGCTACGGCACCCGTTTCCTCGGCCCCGATGCCCAGGAACAGCTCGGCTATGCCGTCTCCGCCGCCGGCGATGTCAACGGCGACGGCTTCGGTGACTTCCTCGTCAGCGCCGACCTCGCCGACAACGCCACCGGCTCCGACACCGGTTTGGTCTACCTCGTCTGGGGTCAGAACGGCAAGCTCCCCGCCAACATCGATCTCGGGGTCGACAGCGGCTCGCTCTCCGGCTCCACCGCCAGCAACTCCATCCCCGACTTCCTCGAAGCCGGCGGCGGCATCCTGATCTCCGGCGAAGACGCCTCCGACCACCTCGGCTCCTCCGTCTCCGCCGCCGGCGATGTCAACGGCGACGGCTTCGCCGACTTCATCATCGCCGCCCGCTACGCCGAACGAAGCGGCAGCAGCGACAACGGCGCCGCCTACCTCATCTACGGACGCAGCTCGGGACTCCCCGTCCACCTCGACCTCAACCTCGACAACGCCAGCGTCGTCGGCTCCGTCGCCAGCAACGACCTCCCCGATTACCTCGAAGCCGGCTTCGGCTTCCGCCTCAGCGGTGATGACAACTCCGATCACCTCGGCTACTACAGCGCCCTCAGCGCCGCCGGCGACGTCAACGGCGACGGCTTCGCCGACCTCCTCATCGCCGCTCCCTACGCCGACTCGCCCTCGCGCTACGACAACGGCGAGGTCTACCTCCTCTTCGGCCAGGCCGCCGCTTTCAACCCGAACCTCAGCCTCGGCGCCGATGCCAACAGCAACGGCATTCCCGATCTCCTCGACGCCGGCAAAGGCCTGCTCCTCCAAGGGGTCAACAATTACGAACACCTCGGCCACAGCGTCAGCGCCGGCTCCGACCTCAACGGCGACGGCTTCGACGACTTGATCATCGGCGCTATCGACGGCGACGGCAGCGGCGGCGCCGACACCGGCCTCGCCTACGTCATCTACGGCCGCGACTTCTCCCAGGGCGGCGGCAATGTCACCCTCGCCTCCAGCTTTACCGGCGGCGCAAACCCCGAGCACCTCGTCGGCAGCAGCGGCGGCGACAACATCACCAACATCGGCAGCGGCGACTCCGTCAGCTCCGGCGCCGGGGATGACTCGATCGCCATCGCCTCCAACGCCTTCCTCCGCCTCGACGGCGGCAGCGGCCGCGACTCTCTCGCCCTCAGCGCCGGCATCAGTCTCGACCTGAGCACCAAGCTGACTCATGTCGCCGGCTTCGAAATCATCGATCTCGCCGCCTCCACCCTCAGCGAATCGCTCACCCTGAGCAGCGCCGCCATCCTCGCCCTGCCCGACAGCCGCGATCAAAGCGGCTTGAACAGCGCCCTCCGCGTCAAAGGCGGCAGCGGCGACAGCGTCACCCTCGTCGGCGACTTCGTCGACAAAGGCAGCTTCACCTTCGACGGAATCACCTACCGCCACCTCGAGGACGGCGCCCGCCCCGCCGCCGATGTCCTGATCCAGAACGGTTTGACCCTGGTCATCGATGCCAACGACCCGGCGGTGATCAGTGGCACCAGCTCCGGCACGGTGTCGGAAAACGGCCCCGTCCTCAACGGCAGCCTCAGCGTCGTCGACCCCGATCCCGGCCAGTCGAGCTTCCTGCCCGACAGCGTCAGCGGCTTCTACGGCAGCTTCGCCATCGCCAGCAACGGCACCTGGTCCTACACCCCCAATTCCCTCGCCCAAAGCCTCGCCGCAGGCAGCTCGGTCTCCGAAGAATTCCTCGTCTCCTCCTACGACCGCAGCGCCTCGCAGACGATCACCGTCACGGTCACCGGCGCCAACGACGCCCCCAGCATCGGCGGCGCCCTCAGCGCCAGCCTCAGCAAGGACGGCACGCTCTTCGCCACCGGCGACCTCAGCATCAGCGACCCGGACGCCGGCCAATCGCTCTTCCAGGCCCGCAACGGCGTCGCCGGCAACCTCGGCCGCTTCAGCATCGACGCCGGCGGTTCCTGGACCTACGCCCTCGATTACCTCGATGCCGACACCCAGGCATTGACCAATGGCAGCACCCGCACCGAAAGCTTCGTCGTCACGTCCGCCGATGGCGCCGCCTCGGTCACTCTCAGCATCACCATCAACGGCGCCGCGACGATCAAGCCGACGACGCACATCGACCTCAATGTCAACACCAACCTCAGCAGCGTTCCGGATTATCTCGAAACCGGCTACGGCCTGCTGATCAGCGGCGACGACTCCTCCGACTACCTCGGCTACAGCGTCAGCGGCCTCGGCGATGTCAACGGCGACGGCTTTGCCGACTTCATCGTCGGCGCCTACCGCGCCGACAGCGGCAGCCGCTACGACTCAGGTGAAGCCTATGTCTTCTTCGGTCAATCCGGCGGCCTGCCCTCCGACTTCAATCTCAACCTCGATGCCGGCGCCAACGGCACCCCCGACCTGCTCGAATCCGGCGGCGGCTTCCGCATCAGCGGCGGCAGCAATTACGACTACCTCGGCTATAGCGTCAGCTCCGCCGGCGATGTCAACGGCGACGGCTTCGCCGACATCCTCGTCGGCGCCTACCTCGCCGATGCCACCGCAGGAGGCACCGACGCCGGCGAAACCTACCTGATCTTCGGCAGCAAGACCCTCCTCGCCAACTACGACCTCAGCGCCGATGCCGGCCTGATCTCCGGCTCGAATGCCAGCAACGCCGTCCCCGACGTCCTCGAAGGCGGCCGCGGCCTCCGCATCAACGGCGTGACCAACTACGACCACAGCGGCTGGAGCGTCCGCAGCGCCGGCGACTTCAACGGCGACGGCTTCGACGATCTCATCCTCGGCGCCCGTTACGCCGACAGCTCGCTCGCGACCGACAGCGGCGAATCCTACCTGATCTACGGCAAGCCCAGCGGCCTGCCGACCAATCTCGACCTCGCCACCGACAGCGGCATCCTCGGCGGCTCGATCGCCAACAACGACATCCCCGATTACCTCGAGGCCGGCGGCGGCCTGCGCTTCAGCGGCGACGATGCCTCCGACCACCTCGGCTACTCGGTCAGCTCCGCCGGCGACATCAACGGCGACGGCTTCGCCGACCTGCTCATCGGCGCGCTCTATCCCGACACCAGCGGCGGCACCGACGCCGGCGAGGTCTACCTGATCTTCGGCAAAGCCAGCGGCCTGCCGGTCAACTTCGACCTCAACGACGACACCGGTTCGCTCTCCGGCTCGCTCGCCAGCAATGGCATTCCCGACGCCCTCGAAGGCGGCCGCGGCATCCGTTTCTCCGGCGACGACGCCTACGACTACCTCGGCTACGCCCTCGCCGCCGCCGGCGACTTCAACGGCGACGGTATCGACGACTTCCTCCTCTCCGCCTACGCCGCCGACCCGGCAGGCGGCGGCGACGCCGGCGAAATCTACCTGATCTACGGCAAGACTTCCGGCTGGACCCAGGATGTCAATCTCAACCACGACAACGGCTCGCTCGCCGGCTCCACCGCCTCCAACGGCATCCCCGACTTCCTCGACGCCGGCGGCGGCTTCCGCATCACCGGCGACGACAGCTACGACTACACCGGCGTCAGCCTCAGCTCCGCCGGCGACGTCAACGGCGACGGCCTCGACGACCTGATCTTCGGCGCCCACGGCGGCGACACCAGCGGCGGCGCCGATGCCGGCGTGACCTATGTCCTCTTTGGCAAAGCCTCCGGCACTCCGGTCAGCGTCGATCTCAACACCGACACCGGCACCCTCTCAGGCTCGACCGCCGGCAACGGCATCCCCGACTACCTCGAGGCCGGCAACGGCTTCCGCATCAGCGGCGACGACGCCTATGACTACTCCGGCATCAGCGTCAGCTCCGCCGGCGATGTCAACGGCGACGGCTTCGCCGATATCCTCGTCGGCGCCTACCAGGCCGATCCCAACGGCGGCGGCGATGCCGGCGAGGCCATCCTGATCTTCGGCCGCGACTTCAGCAACTCCGGCGCCGTCAAGATCGGCAGCAACCTCAGCGGCACCGCCAGCGCCGAACGCTTCGTCGGCACTTCCGGCAACGACAGCTTCCTCAACCTCGGCAGCGGCGACTCCTTGAGCAGCGGCGCCGGCGACGACCTGGCGTCGATCGGCGCCTCCGGCTTCCTCAGTCTCGACGGCGGTTTCGGCAAGGACACCCTGAGCCTCGCCTCCGGCATCAATCTTGACCTCAGCACCCTCGGCAACAGCCGCATCACCGGCTTCGAAGTCATCGACCTGAGCGCCAGCGGCGCCAATGTCCTGACTCTCGCCAGCCCCGACATCCTGGCCCTGAGCGACAGCATCAACCGTCTCGATCTCGGCACTTCCCTCAAGGTCCACGGCAGCTCCGCCGACAGCGTCGACCTCGTCGGCGACTTCACCTTCCACGGTCAGCACGTCTTCGACTCGATCACCTACAACCATTATCACAGCAGCAGCAACGACAACATCGACATCCTCATCCAAAGCAGCATCAGCGTCGTCTGAGCGAAGAAACCGAAAACAAGGATTCCCGCAATCCCCTGATCACCCCTCTCGCCCTTTTGGCCGGAGAGGTGATCGCTGATTTCTTCCTGCCGGGGCCCTGGCTCTGGGCCATGATCCTAGATTCCACAACTGAAGATTTTGGGGTTTAGTTTGTGCTTGACTCCAACGGAGTCGGGGATTTTAGTTCAGGGTTGAGCCGCATCGGCGACACCCTGGGAATGAGACAGTTATGAATTTTTTGGCTTTTCCGGGAAGTTGGTGGGCTGCCGCTTGGCTTTGCAGTCTTCTAGTGGGACGAGATGTCGTTGATTGGGTTCCGGCTCTGCCTGGAGAGGGGCGGGGGGGCTGAAGCAGGGGTGGAATCTAGGATGGGGTGACATCTGCTGGATGGATCTTGTTCCTGCTTGATTTCTCAAGCCGAAAATGCAGGGGGATCAGCAGCAGGATGGCCAAGGCCAGTTTTTGCAGCGCCGCGCCGTAGGTACAGACGAAAATGGCCCATTGAGCCTCGTTGAGCTGCAGCTCGCCCCGAAAGAGCCGGGCGAAATTCGCCGAGAATTGCGATCTCCGCAAATCCTCGCCGATGGCCGCCAAGAAGAAGCCGAGGGGCGCGGCGATCAGGAGGAAACGGCTGAAGTCGCGCAAGCTATCAAGATTGTGGCTCCACGAAGAACGGTGGCGGACACAACACCAGATGAGGGCAGCACAGGTGACCAGGTGAAAGAGATGGAGACTCGTCACTTCGAAGGCCAGGCAAGCCGGGACCAAGGCAAAAAGCGCTCCGTAAAGGCCCAGTTTCTCCAGGAAATTCCGGTCTCTTCTATTCCGCCAGGCGAGAAGTAGGCCTGCCGAAGCCAGAAGAAGAGGCGTTGCGCAGCCTTCGAATTCGGCCTGGAACTGGAGGGAGAGGCCGATCAGAATCGCCAATCCGCAAGCCAGACGCAGCGGCAGGGAGCTCGGGCTCAATCGGTAATGATGAGCCAGCAGGCAGATCGCCACCGCCCCGATCTGGAACAGGAGGTATTGGAAGAAGTAAGCCTCGTCACCGGGGCTGACATAGGAAGAGGCGAGGATCATGGAGCCCTTCGCGGAGAGGTTTTGAAGCTCAGGAGCAGGCAGAGGAGAAAACCGACCAGGGACCCGCCGAGGATCCAGGGAGCGGCTTCCGGGATCTGGGGTTCCCGGCTCATCGCCAGAGGCATCGCCATCTCCGAAACCATCGCTCCGACCAGAGCGGCGAACCCCAGGCTGCACAATCGCCAAGACGCAGGATTCGCACGGGATCGATGTCTGAAGACGATGATCGTCAGGACCAGGAGAAGTGCGGCGCAGCCGCTGGCGCCCAGATCCGGCACCTGGAGGCACGGAGCGGGCCCATGGCCGTAGGAATCCCAGCTCGGTAGAGTTACGGTTTCAATTTTCATGGACATCTCCCATCGCTAGTGATGACACTGGGTTTTCCTGGCGCAGCCCATGAAGCTGCAGGAGGACGAAGACAAGAAGCTGGAGGCCGATGCTGAGGAAGAGATTGGAGAAGCTGAGGATCAACAGGATCTCTTTGCCGTTCCCCGTCATTGAAGCTAGTCCTTGAAAGGTGTCCCAGGTGTAGAGGATCCAGGAGAGGATCAGAGCGCCGAGCAGGCAGCGGGAGCAGGAACGGAGCAAGCGAATCGGAAAATCGTCAGAGTTTCCGTGCCGGAGGCATTGCTGCAAAACCAGCCAGGCCAGCAGGCCCTGGAGCAAAATGGCAGGGAGGCTGGAGAGGGCGAAGATCATCGGGGCGACTCCGATGAGACCGAAGGTCAAAAAGCAGCTTGCTCGAGCTTGGTTTCGGTAGAGGGCGTAATAGCCGAATAGGATCAGGCCCGAGAAGAAGAAGAAGGCCAAGAGGCATGGGACCAGGATCCTAGTAGGAAGGAACTTGCGATAAAAACTGAGGAAAAGATCAACAAGGAGCATGAGGGAAACCGGGTTGATCAAGGCGACCAGCACGAGGAACAAGGGCAGAAAAGCCAGGGGGAGGATCACAAGAGGCTGAAAAAGAGGGGGAGCCTGACGGAGTTTCTTTTCTGACAAGCTCCAGAAGAGGAGGATGCAAAGCAGCAGGAGAATGTGCGAGCCCAAGAGCTCTGGAAAGGAAATGGAGAAGGAGGCGAGAATCATGGCTGAATCTCCCGCGAAAGGAGGGAGGCGAGGAGGCTTAGGGCCGCAGCGAGGAGTGACGCGCCGAGCAGCCCGGCCAGGCTCGAGGACAGTATCGGGTTTTCACTCAGAGCTAAAGGGCGGATGTACTGAGCGAAGAGCCAGGCGCCAAGCGCGGCGTAGCCCAAGGACAGGAGTCTCCATCGCCGCGATGTTGAGGCGTCGCGCTGACGGCAAAGCATCGCGACCAGCCAGGCCGAGAGCAGGGCGAAGAGCAGCCAGGAGAGGCCGGGCTGGAGCTCGAAGATCCAGTCTTCGATTCGTCGCGGAGGCGTCGGGAAATCCGCCTTGGGAAACTCCGGCATTTCGGGGGCAGGTTCAGGTTTCATCGGCGGCTCCGTGAAGCATCGGTTTCGGCACTGGGAGACAGAGCCCAGAGCAAAGGCGGCGGGCCGAAATCTGCTCTCAGGAAATCCGCCTGCGGCCCGGCTGGAGTCGAGATTGGTTCGATCTTCTCCTGAAGCATGGCCAACCTCTAATACTTTTGTTGATATCGTTGTTTTCTGACAGTTTAATGCGCATTTTTCCAAATAGCAAGAATTTTTGTTGGGTCAGGCTTTGAGCTGGAGCGGTTTTGCTCTGGAGAGGTGCCGGCCTTGCATTTTAGCTTTTTGCCTTTTAAGTCCGGCCAAGCAATTCACAAGGTCGACTCATGGATAAAGAACAAATCGCGCTCGACGGCCCCGCCGCCTCAGGCAAATCCACCCTCGCCAAACGCCTTGCGGACCGCCTTGGCGCCTTTTTTGTCAACACCGGCGACATGTATCGCACCCTCACTTGGGTGGCCCTGAACAAAGGGCTGGACCCGACCAAGGACGTCAGCGAAATCACCCGACTGCTGCACTTTGTCGACATCCGTTATGTTCGTACGCCGGCCGGGACGATGGAGTTGTGGATGGATGACCGTCCGGTCGATCTAGCCAAGGTGCGGGTCGCCGAGGTCACGGCTCAGGTTTCGCATGTGGCCAAGATCGGCAATGTCCGCGAGTGGATGGTGTCGCGCCAGCGTCAGGCGGCGCCCTTGGGGCTGTTGGTGATGGAAGGTCGCGACATCGGCACGGCCGTATTTCCTCATGCCCGCTACAAGTTCTACGTCACCGCGTCGCCGGAAGTGCGTGCCCGCCGCCGCTTCGCCCAGAGCGGTGAAGTGGCGGACGGCGCCACTTTTGAGCGCGTCGTTGCCGAGATCGCCGAGCGCGACCGCATCGACATGGAGCGCGAGCACTCGCCCTTGCGTCCAGCGCCTGACGCCATCCCTATCGACACTTCCGATCTTGAAATCGAGCAGGTCCTTGATCTTCTGGTCAAGCACATTGAGGGCAAGCGCCCCAAGACGTTCTAGGGCCATTCTCTGTATTCCGGAGTCATTCAACATCATTTAACCGCAAGGTTCTTGGGAATTGTCAACGACCAGCATAAGCTATCGGGTACCTTACGCCGACACTGATCAGATGGGGGTGGTCTACTACGCCAACTATCTTGTCTGGTTCGAGCGATGCCGCAATGAGATGTTGCGCGATTCGGGTCTGCCCTACACCCGTCTCGAGGCGGAGGGGGTGATGCTGCCGGTTGTGGAGGCTCATTGCGATTATCGGCTGCCTGCCCGCTACGACGATCTACTGACCATCACGGCTAAGGTGGAGAAGATCGAGGGCTGCCGCATCACCTTTGTCAACACTGTGATCAACCAGGGAGGTCAGCAGATAGCCAAGGGCTACACCGTGCATTGCTTCATGTCCTCTGCTAGTCGCAGGCCCATTCGTCCGCCCGACACACTCCTGAGCGCTCTCGGATGGCTGGAGAGCTGATTTGAGCAAGGGTGCTGGAGCTTGAGTCGTCGGCTTCAATCCTCACCAGACCCCCTTGTCGACGTTGCTACCGGAGGGGCGGAAGGGAGGGGGAAATCTTCTTTGGATTTTCCGGGAACCTTCGCAGGTACTTCAGGTCTGAAGTGATACCAAAAAAACACATCGGAGCGAAAAAATGCTGAGAGCCGCACTATTCCTGGTCTTGCTGAGCGCGACTTCAGGCCTGAGCGCCGTCGAGATCAAAGGCGTGATCCAGCCGGAGGAGGTTCCTCTCCGTTGGCAGCCGCAGGCCTTTGGCGGCCAGGTGCGTGTGGCGGAGCGTCTTGTGCGGGCGGGGGAGGCTGCGTCGGGGGCCGTGATTTTGAGACTTGAGTCTGCCGAGGCCGACCTCGCCTTGGAAGAGGCCAAGATCGGCTGGGAACGCGCGGTTCGTCATGCCGCTGCCCAGAAAGAGGATTTGGAACGCCTCCGCCGCCAGAGCCAGCTCGGGCTCGAGCAGTCCGCCCTGGCGCTTGAGGCCGCCAATAGGGACGCCGCCTTTTGGCGGCTTTCGGGACGAGCCGACGCGGCTGTGGATGCTGAGCTGTCGCAGCAGCGCAAGCTCGCCGAGCTTGAAGAGGCGCGTGACGAGCTTCGGCAGCTGAAGGCGATGTATGAGAAGGCCGGCATTGACGAGACTACCCGCGACATCGTTCTCAATCGCGCCCAGCGCAAGCTTGAGGGCTTGGAGAGGCAGCTGCCCGGCGAGAAGGCCAAGAGGGACAAGATCATTCTCACCGATCTCGTCTTGGGGGATCAGCGCTGGGAACTTGAGTTGCAGCGAGCCAAGATGCAGGACGAGTCGACCCGGATTCAGACTGCCCGAAACCTCCAGGCTGCGACCGAGGCCGCTGCCGACAGCGATCGCCGGGTCCTCCGCTCTCTTCTCTACTTCCGCCAGATCGAACAGGATCTCGCCAATCTCACCCTGAGAGCGCCGATGAAGGGACATGTCATGGCAGACGGCGCGGCTCCCCAGGAAGTCGTCGATAAAGGTCGTCCTCTCATCCGTTTCGTCCGTGCCGATCGCGGCAGTGTCAGTCTCGCCGTGCCGGAGAGGCTGCAGTCAAAGCTGGTCCCCGGCAGCCAGGTTGAACTGCGCAACTCCGACACCGGGGAAATTCTCCAGGCCAGTGTCGTCAGCCGCTCATTCGGACTCCGCCGAGACAAAGAAGGACTGGTCTGCGACGTCGTCTTCGACGTCCCGCTTTCCGAACGGGTGCGTCCCGGGATGGAACTTGTCCTGTCGCTGAATTGAGGTTGGCGATGTCGCCGCGTCTCGCGCTGGCCTGGTTTTTCCTGGCCGCCTTGCTCTCCTGCCGTGCCGTCAATCCCGATGCAGTCGAGGTCTCTGCCTCGCGGGCGGAAAGTTGGCTTCTGGGAAGCCAGAATCCTGATGGTTCTTGGGGCTCATTCGAGACTCTGAGGCAATCGGAGATCCTGACCGAATCGAGCAACACTTTTGCGGTGTTTTCTCAGGCCAGCAGCGCCCTGGCGGTGATTGCGCTCCTGCCGACCTGCAGAGATGAAAAGGTCCGCGCCTCGGCTTTGAAAGGATTGAGGCTGCTGATGCGCAAGGAACTCCGGCCGCGCAGCAGTCCGACGGTGTTCTATGATGTCTGGGCCCACTCCTACCGTCTGGAATGTTTTTGCCGCTGCTATCAGAGCCCCTTTTTCATCGAGGAGCGTCCCGAACTGCTCAAGCATATCCGTGCCTCGGTCGCGGCTCTGCTGGCCTTGGAGGGGATTGACGGGGGCTTCGCTTATTACGACTTCGGCAACATCACCAAGACCCATAGCGGCAAGCATTCGACCTCCTTCAACATCGCGGTGGCGCTGCGTTCCCTGCGACTTGCCCGCAGCTGCGGCATCGATGTGCCCGAGGCGCGTCTCCAGGCAGCGGCCGACTGTCTGCGCCGCTGCCGCATGCCGGATGGAGCCTTCACCTACGCCCCCCACTTCGACATCCATCCCCTCGCCGGTCCAAGCCAGCACAAAGGGGCGGCCGGGCGCAGCAGCGTCTGCTGGCTCGGGCTTGCCGACAGCGGCGAGCCAGGCGCCGAGGCTGGATTGCGCTTGGCGCTGCAAGGATTCCGCCTCGCCTATCCATTCCTGATCTCGGCCCAGGGGCGGCCCCGCCCCCACGAGGGTTATTACCAGAATGCCGGCTACTATGTCTTTTTTGGTCATTTCTACGCAATGGAGGCGGCGGGCCGTATCGGCGACCGGGAGTCCAGCGACTGGATCGCGACCCGTCTCATCCGGCTTCAAAGTCCTGACGGTTCTTTCCTTGACTTTCCGCTCTACTCCTACGGCAGCGTCTACGGCACCGCCTTCGCCCTCAGGGCTTTGCGCGAGCACCAATCTCATTCACAGTTTGATGGCGGGCACAGCCGGTGACATCCGCCGCTGAGGCCTTATCTTGGCCGGCTTTTCAATAACCAGGTCCGCTACATGACAGAACCCAAACTCAAGCCTGAAGACTTCAAACCACTCAACCGCCAGGGCGAGCTGCAGCAGATCGCCAGGCCATCTCTCTCTTATTGGCGGGATGCGATGAGGCGCTTCCGTCAGCAGCCGCGCAACCTGGTGGCTCTGGCGGTGATTGTCGCCATGGTCAGCCTCTGCCTCTTCGGGCGGCTGGTCTGGACTCAGGATCCGGCCGAGATGAACCTCGACCAGATGCGAATGGCTCCCTCCTTCTCCTTCCGCGGCGCCGAAGCTCTGGTCGTCACCGATGAATTCACCCCCAAGCCGGACAGCGGCAAGGGATTTCGACTGTTGCGTCCAGCCACAACGGTTGACGTGCCGCTGACCTGGGATCCGGTCCCAGGGGCGGATTTCTATCGCATCTTCCGAAACGAAGGCAAGCCCGCCGATGCCAGCGATCTCGGCATCCCCCTCGGCCAGAGTTTCGACTGTCTCTGGGTCGACGCTCTCAAGATCGAGAGGACCAGCTACTACTACAGCATCGTCGCAGTCAGCAAGGACCAGGTCTACGCCCCCCAGGAACTGAAGGTCGATGTCGAATACGGCATCACAGCAAGCCGGGCACTCGATCTCGGATATGAAGGCAGCAAGCCCGGAGACCGCATCCGTCTGCCCTCGCATCCGCTCGGCACCGACTCGATGGGCCGCGACATGCTCGCTCGAGTCATCCAGGGGGGGCAGATCTCGCTCTTCATCGGCCTATTCGCTCCCTTGCTCTACATCTTCCTCGGCGTCCTCTACGGCGGTTTCGCCGGCTACCTCGGCGGTCGCGTTGACAACTTCCTCATGCGCTTCGCTGATTTCATCGTCGCACTTCCTTTCATTCTCTGCGTCATCCTGTTGAAAGTCGCCTCGGACATCCGACCTGGTGAATCAGGCATCATGGTCATTTTCGTCGCTCTCGTCCTTCTTTCCTGGCCGGGGGCCGCCCGACTTGTACGGGGTCAGATCTTGCAGATCCGCAACGAAGCTTACGTCCAGGCCTCCACCCTCCTCGGCGCTTCGCCCTCCTACCTGATTCTCCGTCATATGCTTCCCAACACCTTGGGGGTCGTCCTGGTGGCGCTCTCCTTCGCCGTGCCGGCCGCCATCTTCACCGAAGCCTTCCTGTCCTTCATCGGCATGGGAGTCACCCCTCCGGAGACTTCCTGGGGGGCGATGTGTGAATCCGGAGTCCGAGCGATGCGCATCGCTCCCCATGAGCTGATCGTCCCCGCGACCTTCATCTCGATCACGGTTCTCGCCTTCAACCTGGTAGGCGACGGCTTGCGCGACGCGCTCGATGCCAAGATGCGAGGCAAGGAGTGATCCTTTCCATGTCCCCTCGACTTTTGGCATATCTCGCCGCGGTGATCTTCGCCTCCTGCGCCGGTGTCCCGCCTCCGGCTGCCGAGGGTGCCTACCAGCGGGCCAGCGCCTCTCCCCTTCAAGGGTCCTGGGATCTTGAGTGTCGCAGTCGCGCCTTCAGCAAAGCCGGCAGCGACGTGGAGATCCGTCTGATCGCCTTGCCAGCCTTTGCCGAGGCCGAGTATTTCGACGCGGTCAACCGCGACATCGCCGCCGCCGAGCTCGCGGTGAAAGAGGCATATCGCCCTGAGGGATTCAAGGCCGCGCCGGATCTCTTTCTCCAGGATCATCATCTCCGCCTCGCGACGCTGATGCGTCTGCACCCGCAGGAATGCGTCCCCCCCCGCAAGGTCAACGGTGTCATTTCCTACGTCGGATCAGACGAAGTTCATCCTTCGAATCTTGCAGGCGCCGGACACTTTGTCGCCATGCCCCTGCTAGGTATCGCGAGGGAAATCCGTCTGGCCGTCCTCGGACTTGGGCGTGGCGGCGCTTCGATTCTTTGCCTGCAGGACGGATATGACGCCTGGCTCCGACGCAGCTACTTCGACGATCTGATGGCCGAGGCTGGGCTCTCCAGCGACGATTACAACTTGATTTTCCGGCGCAACGAAAGCATTTCCTTGCTGATTGATCAGGCAACTGCGAAGCAGGAAGGGCATCCGGCGGCGCGCCGCATTGCCATTTTATGCGCGCCGCAGCAGCTTCCCGGCTTGGAGAAGCTTCTCCAGCTGCGTGGATACCAGCCCGGCCCTGAGATCTGGCGGCGCAGCCACGCGATGTCGTCTCTCGCCCGCGGCGAAACCGCCGCCTCGTCGCCCTACTGCTTCCGCCTACCTTGGATCTTCGACTGCCATGGATCCGAACACTATTGCGACTGGTCTGCCCCCTTATCCCTCGCCACCTGGCACTCGCAAGGAAACTCCAGCCAATTCTCTTTTGGCTGGAGTTTGCTCGCCGCAGGCAGCCGCAGCAAGCATTCCTCCGCCTGGAGCGGACCTCTCAGTGTCGTCAGTTCCCAGACCTATCCGGATGGGCGGGCCTGGACCCTGGCCTGGGGCCTGCTCGGTCTCCATGAAAGCCACAAGGATGAGCATAAAACCGGCTTGCTGCTGTTTTTCTTGCGTTCATGGGAAGATCGCAAGGAGCGCTGCCAGGATCTGGGCTGGGGAGGTTTCCTTTATCGGCATCAGGAGGGCAAGGACGGCTCTTCGTTCACCAGCATCCTTCCTCAGATAAGCGACTATCCGTTGCTCTGGTCTCGACGCGAGGAGGCTTGCGGCGTCACTCACCGCTTCCTCATTTTCGGCAAGATCCATTCTGAGCAATAAGATCTCGATTCTGCAGCTCACTTCCTGAATTTCTTGCGCCCCGTCCAGGTTCCTTCGGAGTCCAGAGCCTCGATCAGCAAGCTCAAAGTAGCTGCCAGATAGATTTCATGATCTCATCCCGGATAAGACCCGGAAATCACGGGGCCTTGCCGCGGAGGCGCTCGGTGAGCTTCTGGAGGTTTTCGCCAAGAGAGCTGACGGCATCGGGCTGAGTGGCTGCGGCGACAGCCTTTTGGTTCTCCGCCATCACCTGGGTGAAGATCTCGTGACGGTAGACTTGGACGGAACGAGGCGCGATGATGCCGAGATGGACTTGGGAGCCGGTGACTCTCAGGACTTTGACTTCGATGTCCTTGCCGATCATGACCGATTCGTCCGGCTTGCGGGTGAGGATAAGCATGGTGTGACCTCAGGTTCCGGGCTCGAGACGGTCAAGATTGTCCCAGATGTTGTACCGCACTGGGTACTTGTCGAGGATGACTTGGCGTCCTTTGCGGTTGCGCAGGTTGATGATGATCGGGGCGAGCAGGTTGGCGGTGTTTTCCTGCGGATTCTGCTGCACCGTGACGAATGAGAGGACGATCGCCTCGGAGGCGTCTCTGAGTTCGAGTTTGATCATGTCGGCGGCGGAGATGCGGGCGAGGTAGCCTGAGTAGATCATGAAGGGGTCGATGCAGACGAAGCCGAGGCCCTCAAGGTCGAGCGACTTGAGGTAGAGGAATGGTTTGATCTCGTCGGTGGAGAGGAGGGTGAAGCGGCGTGCGTCCTCGAAGGCGGGAATGCCCTCCGGGAATTCGTAGACCGCATCCTTTTCCAGGGAGGCGAGCATCTCGCTCTGGTAGGGAGTGATGCTGAGGATAAGGTCGCGTCGGAATTTGTTGTCGTCCATGGTGTGCCTCAGTACTGGCGGCGGAGGTTGGAAGGAAGGATGGAGAGGGCTTCGCGGTATTTGGCGACGGTGCGTCTGGCCACCGGGAGGCCCTGCTTCTTCAGGAGTACGGCGATCTGGGAATCGGAGAGAGGATGTCGGCCGTCTTCGCCGGTGATGATCTCGGAGATGGCTTTTTTCACGGCTGCGTTGGAGACATCGGAACCATCTTGCGACTTGTAGCCGGGGGTGAAGAAGAAGCGCATCGGGATGAGGCCGAATCGGCATTTGAGGTATTTGCCGGCGACGGCGCGGGAGACGGTGGTTTCGTGCACTCCGGCGGCATCGGCGACCTGGGCCATGGTGAGAGGGCGCATGGCGCGGATGCCGTCGCGGAAATACGGAGTCTGTTCTTTGAGGATCACCTGGGCGATGCGTTCGATGGTGTTCTGCCTTTGCGCCAGTGAGTTGATCAGGAACATGCCGCCGGAGATCTTCTGCTTGATGTAATCGCGGGTCTCGCGGTCGAGCTTGGGGTCCTGGAGGAGACTTTTGTAGTAGGCGTTGATCTTCAAGGTCGGCAGGAGGTTGTTGTTCATCCGGACGTCGAAGTCGCCGTCGTCGTTCTGGGTGATTTCGACTTCTTCGCGGACATAGCTGTCGGCGCCGACGGGGGCCCGGTCGGCCATGTGAGGGGAGAGGCTCTGGATTTCGCGCAGGACGAGCTGGAGCTCGTCCATTTCGATCTTGAGGGCCTTGGCGACCTTGGGCAAGCGGTTGTTGGCGATGTCGTCGAGCTGGGTGTCTACCGCCTGCCAGGCCAGGGTGCCACGCTGGCCCTTGCGGTCGAGCTGGAGCAGGAGGCGTTCGCGGACATCTTTAGCGGCGACGCCGGCGGGTTCGAGGTTCTGGACGACGGCGATGGACTGGCGGATCAGGTCGACCGGCTGACCGGTGGCCATCGACAGGTCGGCGGGGTGGGCGGCGAGGAAGCCGTCGTCGTTCAGAGCCGAGATCACCGCTTCGGCGGCTTCGCGGAGGTCGGGGGGCATGTCGAGGAAGCGAAGCTGCTCAAGCAGTTCGTCGCGGAGATTGTCGGACGAGGTGAGGGAGTCGAGGAAGTGGCGGCGTTCCTCCTCGGTCTCGCGGTTTTGGGGGAGGGAAGGTCGGGTCAGGTGAGAGGCGTTGTCGAGCTCCATCACCTTGTCGAGCCATTGATCCGAGTCGCGGTCGCGGTCGCGGTCGCCGTCGTTCTCGGCCGAGTTGACGTCTTCGATCTCAAGTCTTTCGTGTTCGCCGGACTCGCATTCCAGGACCGGATTCTTCTCCAGTTCGGCAGAGAGGATGGAGGAGAGCTCCATCACCGGCGCGAAGAGCATTTCCAGAGCCTGGATCTGCTGATGGGTCATGGTCTGCTCTTGCCGGAGAGACTGCTGCTGCTGCATTTCGGTGGACATGGATCAGCTTCCTTTTTGGCCGGAGATCTGGTCGTAGAATTCGAACGAAGTGGTGAGAATGAACTCAAGGCGTCCGAAGGTGATGCCGTCTCCGGGCTTGATCACTTGCGGCTGATCCTTGTCGAGGCGGATGGGGCCGAAATAGGTGCCGTTGGTGGATCCGAGATCCTGGATGACGAGGCGGCCGGGCTGGATGACGATGGCGGCGTGCTGACGCGAGATTGAGTAGTCGTTGATGACGACGTCGGCGGGCTGCATCCTCCCCACCAGGAAGTGGTTGGGGGAGGTGGTGGAGAAGCGTGATTTGCGGAGGACGAAGATGGTCGAGCTGATGTCGCTTTCATCGATCGGGGTCGGCGCCTGCTGCGAGGTCATCGCCTTGATGTCCTTGGCCGAGAATATCAGGGTGTTGCCGCTGCTCTTCTTCTGCAGCTCGCCGTCCCAAAGCTTGCGAGAGACCAACAGGGGCAGGGTGACCTGGGCTGCGAAGGCGTTGCGAGGGATCGTGGCGATATTCTGCCGCAAGCGGCTGAGATTGAGCCGCCCGGTTTCGGAGACGTAGTCAGTGAGGATGTTGGCCACGTTCAGTGATCCTTGCGCTTGCGCCGGGCGAGGGCATTTCTGGCGGTGGGGGAGAGATTGAGGTTGACGGCGTCGTTGTCGGAAGGTGCGGGTTTGTTTTTGGGGGGAGCTGCGGCTGGCGCGGCGTCCTTGGCGGCCCGGCCCCAGAAACGGAAACTCTGGCCGTGGGAGTCGCCGCTGCGCTCGGCCTGTCCGAGGGGGCTTTCGGCGGGCGCGGGTTTTTCCGGCGGGCGGAGTGGGGACAGGGGGTCCATATTCAGAACTCTCCTTCGTCGCAGCCGAGGAAGGCGCGAAGCTTGACTACGATCTCTTTGTAGATTTGCGACACGCGTCCTTCGGTGAGGCCGAGGACGGCGGCGATTTCGCACTGCCGCAGTCCCTGTTCGTGCTTGAGGAAGAGGAGTTGCTGCTCGCGTTCGTCGAGGCGCCGGAAGGCTTCGCGCATCGCTTCACGGCTGAGATTCTCGTCGGCCTGCTGGTCCGGGGCCGGCAGTGAGGAATCGGCGATGGCATCGCGATAGGCGATGCCCTGCTGGTTGCGGGCATCCAGTGGCAAGGCGTTGGAGGCGAGGTCGATGGCTTCGCGCACTTCCGATTCGCGGATCTGCAGCCGTTCGGCGACCTCGCTGAGCTCGGGGCTGCCGCCTCTCTCGAGGGAGAGCTCGCGGATGGTGGCACAGACTTCCCGGTAGCGCTGGCGCTGGCCCCGGGTCAGGTGGTCCTGGCGGCGGAGGGAGTCGAGGATCGAACCTTTGATGCGCCGTGCGGCGAAGGCGGCGAAATCCTCACCCTTGACGGTGTCGAAATGGGAGACGGCATCGTGCAGTCCGACGACGCCGGCTCCGACCAGTTCGTCGCGCTCGGTCTTGCGGCGGACCCGGATCGACAGGCGGCTGACCGCCTGGAAGACGAGAGGCAGATGGATTTCCACCAAGGCGGTCTGAGCCTCGCGGTCTCCTTGGCGCACCCGGCGCCACAATGTTTCGGTTTCGATGTCCATGGATCCATTCTAAGCTGTTTTCTCTCTCGAGTGCAAGTTCCATGCCACCGATTTTCAGGGCGAATTCGGCGGCAGGCTCAGAAATGTTCGCAGAGGCGGCTGAGGTTTTGCATGCGCCCCTCGCCGATCTGGGCTTTCACGTCGGCACTGCCGTGCAGGATTTCGAAGTGGGGCGTCCGTCCCCGCCCCTCGACCTCGGGTGTCAGGCGTTGCGAGACGATGCCGACCAGGCAGGCGGCCAGCTGCTGCCGAACCTGGTTCTGCTGGTGCAGAGGGAAGCTTTCGATGATCCGGTGCAGAGCCTGGAAAGGGGTCGCCACTGGAAGGCAGGCGAGGACGAGCTGTCCGGTCTCGGCGGCGCTGAGCAGTGCGGCGATCGACTGCGTGTCAGGCAGGGAGCTGACCGCGATGACTTCGGGGCTGCATCTCAAGCTTGAGATGATGCCGGCGGCGATGCTGGGAGTGTCGCTGCCGACCTCCCGCTGATCGACGATCGCTTTGCCGTTCGGCAGGAGGTGTTCGACAGGATCCTCGATGGTCACGACGTGGACCGGGCGGCGGCTGATAATGTGCCCCAGGAGTGCGGCCAAGGTGCTCGACTTGCCGTGTCCGGTGGGGCCGGTGATGAGGAGCAGTCCGGAGCTCCGGTCGCACCAGTCGAGGAGGCACTCGGGCAGCTTCAGAGCGGCTGCGGAGGGAAGCTGATCGGAGACCAGTCGCAAGCTCAGGGTCGGCGTCCCCCGCTGCAAGATGGCGCTGAAGCGGATGCGACGCGCCAGGCCGGCACAGTCGAGGCTGAGGGCTATGGAGATCTCTCCTTCGCGCCGGAAGGTCTGCAGTTGCTGGCTATTCAAGAGGCTGCCGACGCATTGCCAGAGATCACGGCTGTTCAAGCATCTTCCTTCAATCTCATGAAGACGCCCGCAGATGCGCAGCAGCGGGCAGGCATCCTGGCTGAGGATCAGATCCGTCGCGCAGTTGTCGATGGCGGCAAGAAGCAGGTCGTGGATGGCGTCGTTGGCGGGATGCAAGCCTAGGCTGTCGCCGTTGAATGAGGCGAGTACCAGTGGGCTTACGGGGCAATCCACTGATGTCGTCGACAAGACGTCGCTGCTGCGAATCCTGTCCTCCTGGCGGAGCTTGATCATCGAGGCTTCCATGGTGCACATCCCGTCGATGCCGCTCACCATCAGCTCGCGCAGACCTTCGAAGCGCTGCTGGCGGATCAAAGGCGCTGTAGCTGCGGTGTTGAGGAAGACCTCCTGGGCATAGAGGGATCCTTCTCCGTCCTGGCGCGGCACCAGTCGAGAAGTGACGATGCCGCGCAGCACCAACGACAGATCGAGAGCAAAGCCGGAGCGACTCTCCGCCGGCAGTGTCGACAGCAGGCTCTCCAGGGTGTTCCTGGCGCCGATCGTGTTGACACAGGCGATGACCAGCTTTCCCGCCAGGCTCGCTTCCAGCGAAGCCCGCAACAGCTCCTCTCCGTCGAGTTCGCCGAGATAGATCGCGTCGGCTCCCGCCAGTAGGCTGTTGCGGAAACCGCTAAGCATGTCGAGCGCATCGGCCGGAACTTCTCTCTGGCTGACCCGAGCGCGACGGCTGCGGTGGACGAATTCAATCGGCGTCTCCAAGCTGACCAGGAAGGCATTGCGGCTGCGGTTGGCGTCGCTGAGGAAGGCATGAAGCAGGGTCGTGCGGCCGCTGCCGTTGGCGCCGGCAAGCAGGATCAGTCCGCTTTCCTGCGAGCGCAACGACAAGACTCCAGGCATTACTCCCAGCCCATCGAGACTGAGCCCATTCCCGTCGGGCAGCAAGGAGGCCGTCAAGGTGAAACGGCCGCCTTCTGAACCAAAGACCAGGCGCCAATAGCGGTCCTGATGACGCCAGCTGAGATCCAGGCACCGGTACTTCTCGAGATGGCTCATCTGCATCGGATGAAGGGCTACGGTGACGAAATTGCGGATGTCGGCGTCAAGCACCTGATCCTCGCCGGGCAACTCCTCAAGAGCTCCTTGAATCCTGACGCTCGGAGCGGCATCGGCAATCACGACCAGTTCACGTGATTCCAAGCCGAGGGTCTTTTGGATCAGATCATGTATTCTCATGGCGATTCCTCGTTGATGACAGCAAACTCAAGCAAATCCCAGGAACATTCCTCTTCTGTATTCATAACATGTTGTAATAGATGTGTAAGCAAAAAATAGGTAGCCGGAGTCGGATGGCTGCTCAGATGCGGTGGAAGTGTGCCCCGCAGCAGCGGGCGATCAAGCGCGAGGTGCCGTCGCCGCGCCTCATCACTTCAAGACTGTCGCTCTCTTCGCTGAGGATCTCGACGATCTCGCCGGTGAAGAAATTGCGGTAGATCTCGCCTTTTTGCGCTTCCTGCAAATCTTCGAGTTCGGGCACTTCGTCGCGCCGGGCCAGAGGCAGGAACCAGCCTTGGTCGAGCGACAGGATCTCGCCGCTCGACAGATCCAGGACTTCGCCGGCGGCGGGATCGAGGACCTCGAGGAAGCGGAGCGCGGGATCGGCATCGGGCAGGAGCTGGATCATCACCTCGCCGGGGGCGCAGGCGCGGAGATCGGGCAGGGGCTGGAGGAAGTCGTTTTTCATGGCGGCTAAGGTAGCGCGGTCTGGCGGAAGCGGCGTCGGGAATGAACGAGAGGACACAAGCAACGATTTACAGTTCCCCCAAATGTCTCCTGCTAACACCCGTTAGCTGGAAATAGGATCGACGTCAAACCTGCGTTGGGCTTTTGTGCGAACAAAAACACCCCAAAGCAAGGAGAGACGCCGATGTCCGTCAAGATAAGCGACAAAACCCAGGACTGCCA
>JBDKFG010000021.1:0-74422 GCA_039798785.1 Verrucomicrobiota bacterium
TCAACTTCGCCGAAGTTGGATATTTCTCCCATCCAAAAAGAGGCTCCAAAATGTTAGATCCATACTCTTTGGGCTGCAATTCGGCTTCGGAATCCAGGTAGAATAGAGATCAGCTTACTGGGGGTCGGAGTGGAATGCAAGTTTTTTGGGTAGAATTTGCAGCTCTTAGATGGACACATTCTGTCGGCGTCTCGCTGCCCGGATGGCCGCAACCTCAGATGGTGCTGATCGATACCGGGCCAAGACAAAGCCTTCTTTCGATCCCACACAAACTTTATAATGCACTCAATATAAATTATGACCGCCAAGAGGGAGACGAAGCGCTGTATGACACTATCTTGGAGGATGATTTAGAAAAAAGCAGGAGAGCTCCATGACCAAGGCCGCGATGAACACCACTAGTGCCAATTCGATCACCATCCGACTTCGACTGGACCATCGTCCGGGTCTTCTTGCCAAGGCGACGACGGCGATTGCCGATCAAGGGGGCAACATCGGCGCCATCGACATCGTGCGGGTGGAGGGGAAGACGATCATCCGCGACATCACTGTCGACACCGCCAGCGAAGCGCAGGCGAAGGAAGTCGCCAACGCCCTGAGGAACATCGAAGGCCTGAGCATCCTGCACGTCTCCGACCGGGTCTTCCGGATGCACCTTGGCGGCAAGATCGAAGTGGTGTCGAAGGTGCCGATCAAAACCCGCGACGACCTGTCGATGGCGTACACTCCCGGGGTCGCCCGTGTCTGCATGGCGATCGCCGACAATCCTGAGAACGCCTGGAACCTGACGATCAAGCGCAACACTGTCGCGATCGTCACCGACGGCACCGCGGTGCTCGGCCTCGGCGACATCGGCCCCAAGGCAGGGATGCCGGTGATGGAAGGCAAGGCGATGCTTTTCAAGGAGTTTGCCGGCGTCGACGCCTTCCCGATCTGCCTCGACACCAAGGATCCCAACGAGATCGTCCGGATCGTCAAGGCGATCTCGCCGGGCTTCGGCGGGGTCAATCTCGAGGACATCTCGGCGCCGCGCTGCTTCGAGATCGAACGCCGCCTCAAGGCCGAGCTCGACATTCCGGTCTTCCACGACGACCAGCACGGCACGGCGGTGGTGATTTCCGCCGCCTTCCTCAACGCCCTGAGCGTCACCGGCAAGAAAGCCGGGCAGGTCAAGGTCGTCCTCTGCGGCGCCGGCGCCGCCGGCACCGCCTGCGCCCGGATGCTGATGTGCTTCGGCGTCACCAATCTGATCGCGGTCGACCGCTGCGGCGTCCTCTACCGCGGCAACCCCGGGATGGACGAAGCTCGCAGCCGCCTCGCAGCCGACACCAATCCCGCCAATCTGAAAGGCGAAAAAGTCAGCGACGTCATCGCCGGCGCCGACTTCTTCATCGGGCTCTCCGCCCCGGGCGTCCTCAGCGTCGACGACATCAAATCGATGGCCAGGGACGCGGTGGTCTTCGCCATGGCCAATCCCGAGCCCGAGATCCGCCCTGAGCTGGCCCAGCCGCACGTCCGGATCATGGCCACCGGCCGCAGCGACTTCCCCAACCAGATCAACAACGTCCTCGCCTTCCCCGGCATCTTCCGCGGCGCCCTCGACTGCCAGGCCACCGACATCAACGAGGAGATGAAGGTCGCCGCCGCGATGGCTATCGCCCGCAGCATCCCCGAAGACCAGCTCTGCGAAGACTACATCATCCCCTCGGTCTTCGACCGCAACGTCTTCCAGGCGGTCGCCAGCGCCGTCCGCGAGGCCGCGATCAAAAGCGGCGTCGCCCGCCGCCACCAGGCGCCGAAAGCGCAGGGCTGAAGCCGCCGGCGAAACGACGACAAGCCCCGGGACCGCGCGGTCCCGGGGCTTGAGCTTGTCCCGGAGTCAAAGACGGATGCCGGGATCGTCCTCGTAGGCGGAGTCCATTGCGACCAGGCGCTCCAAGGAGGCCGAGAAGAGATCGAAGAGATCACGCAGCTCCTGGGCGTCGGTGACGAGGCCGCGGCGCGAGCAGTAAAGCATGTCGACGCCGTCCGGGAAGCTGGCGCCCAGCCAGCCCTCGTCATCGCGGATTTCGAGGTCGACCTCGGCGAGACTGCCGAGGCAGATCTGGAGGGGACGATGAGCGAAGAACTGGCGCAGCTTGGCCTCGTTGTTGCCCTTGATCACATAGGCCTCATCGAAGGCCGGCTGGCCGATCTCGATGTCCTGCAGGCCGATCATCTTGCCGAGAGGAGTGAAAAGGCCACTGCGGTAGATCCGGAAATAGAGCCCGTCCTTGTTGATGAAGGGGGCGCGGATGCGGGTGTAGGTGTGCGAGTGCTTATTGTGTCTCTCGGTGTAGGTGTCGAGGAGGATTTCCCAGTCGCTGCAGCGGACCCGGACGCAATCCTTGCCGAAGAAGCCGCCGTCTTCGTAACGGCCGCCGAACTCGCGGGCGATCTGGCTCCAGATCTCTTCTTTCGAGGGACCAAAAAGGGCGCGGAGGAAACTCATGTCAGGGACTCCTTGGGATTTTTGAGGCGAGCTTCAAGAGCATAACGCCGACAAGGAGGCAAAAGCAAGCACGGGAAATCCCTGACTCCCGCAAACCGCGGCGAATTTCATCGCGTCCTTCTTGTCAAGACCGCGAGCTCCCCTAGCATATGCCTCATTCCATCCAGCCTTGAGGCCAGCGCGTGATTCATCCTCCATCCATCATCGTCAAAGACACCGGCACGATCAAGGGCCGCGGCGCCTTCGCCCAAAGCAAGATCGCCGCCGGCTCCCTGGTCGAAATCTCGCCGGTCACGATCATCGACGCCCACATCTCCCATCTGCCCGACTCGCTCCGCTGCATCGTCTACTGCTGGGGCGAGCTCTGCCGCAACGGCGAAGCCCTCGCCATCGCCCACGGCTACGGATGCATCTACAATCACGACGCCAATGCCAATCTCCGCTACAGCCCCGATCCGGTCAACAAGTCGATGCATTACTATGCCGTGCGCGACATCTATCCCGGTGAAGAGTTGACGATCAATTACAACGCCGTCGACGGCGACCCTGCGAACCTCGATCCGGACTGCTGGTTCCAGCGGATGGGGATCACGCAGATCTGACGCCGGGCAGGCCGAGCTCGGCTTTAGCTGCTCGAAGATCGGTCTGATCGGTCGGATCAGACCGATCTTGAAGAACAGAAGAAGAAGATTCTCACTGCGGCAGTCGGCGGTAAGCCTCGGTGGCTCTTTGCAGCTTGGCCGTGGCGGCTTGGCGCTCTTCGTCGCTGACCTGGCCGAGCCGGTCGGGATGGCAATTTTTGCAGATCTCCCGCCAGGCGGCGCGCATCTCGTCGAGGCTGGACTCCGGCGGGCAGCCGAGGATCTCTGCTTCCGCCGCAAAGGGTGGGAGCGAACGGACGCAGATCTTTTCCCAAGGGCCCGTAGGCAGACGGAAGGCGCTCAGCAAGGCACGGATCTGGCGATCCTGACGCGCCGACAAAGGGCCGTCGCAAAGCGCCAGGCTGACAAAGAGCTCCATCACCTTCAGGCGCTGCTTGCGGTCGTGACGCCAAGCCTCGGCGAGCTCGTTCATCATCGCGGTGAAGGAGCGAGGCTCCCGCCGCTGCGAATTGAAGACGGCGCCCGCTTGGCGACGTGAATCCTCGTTCATCGACAAGGCGGCCGCCATGTAGAGTCGGAGGCAGTCGATCTCCTCCTGCGACACCGCGCCGTCACCGGCGGCGATTTCCGCGGCGAGCGCAAAGGTGTTGTCGAACAGAATCTGGCGTCGCTGCTGAGGATCCATCGGCAGCGGCTGCGGGTCCGGCTCGACCTTCTCCTTGCTGTCGACGAACATGTGGCCGAGCGCCGCCCCCGCCACCACCCCGAGCGGCCCGAGGGCCAGACCGAGAGAGCCTCCCATAAGCTTGCCATACCACATCAGCGCACCCCGTTGACGATGTTGGAGACACAATACATCATCAGCCAGAAGCTGAAGATCAGCACTAGCAAGGCCAGAATCGTGCGGAGGATTTTCTCTTGATTGGTCATGGCATCAGTTAAGAGTTAAGAGTTAAGAGTCAGGCATCGGAGATTGAAAGCTAAGTGGCGGAGCTGAGCCAAGCATCTTCTTAATTCTCAATTCTTAATTCGTAATTCCTGCCGCTCTGAGCATTCCTGCCGCGGTGCGTCCGAGGGTGCCTTGGCGGCCGCCGAGGAGGCTTTCGATCTCGGCCAGATCGGCTTCACAGCGGCTGCGGCGCATACCGCCGGGAAGCAGGGCTTCGAGGGCCGGAACCAGCTTCGCCGGGATCACCTCGCCCTGCAGGAATTCCGGGTAGACTTCGCGGCCGGCGATGATGTTGGGCATGGTGAAGAAGGGCAGCTTGACCATCCGGCGGGCGAAGAACACCGTCACCGGATTCATCTTGTAGGCCGAGACCAGGGGCAACCCGACAATCGCCGCCTGGATCGTCACCGTGCCGGAAGAAGCGAGGCCGGTGGAAGCGCGGCGCATCACCGCCACCGCGGTGCCGACCTCGACCTGGAAGACGGCGGGATCGGCGCCGAGCTTATCCAGGCGATGGCGGATGTCGGCGGCGAGGCTTTCGCGCGGCGAGGGGATGACGAAACGCAGCTTCGGGTGGGATCGTTTCAGTTCCTGGCAGGAGCGGACGAAGGGTTCGAGAAGGCGTTCGATTTCGGAGCGGCGGGAACCGGGGAGCAGGGCGAAGAGATCGGGATCGCGGAGAACCGGCTTGTCGCGGCTGAGCAGCTCGACCAAGGGATGGCCGTGGAACTCGACTTCGTAGTTCTGTTTCTTCCAGAATTCGACTTCGAAGGGAAAGATGACGAAGAGGCGTTTGACCACGCGTTTGATTGTCGGGATGCGTTTAGCTCCCCAGGCCCAGACTTGCGGGCTGATGTACCAGATCACCGGGATGCCGAGCTTCTCGAGCTTCTTGGCGTAGCGCAGGTTGAAGCCCGGGTAGTCGATCAGGATCACCGCGGCGGGCCGTTCGGCGGCGGCGAGATCGACGAATTGATGGAAGACGCGCCAGAAGGTGGGCAGGATCTTGAGCACCTCGACCAGGCCCATGACCCCGAGTTCGGAGGAGTCGACGATGAGATCGACCCCGGCTTGGCGCATCGCCCCTGAACCCATGCCGCGGAGCCGCAGGTCCGGCACTTGCGCCTTCATCGCCAGCGCCAGTTCGGCGCCGTAGAGATCGCCCGAGCTCTCGCCCGCGATGATCCAGATTTCCTTCTTGATTTCCATGATTTCCTGGCTGCGGTTAAGTCTGTGCACAAATGCATTAAGCTGATTGATTAGAACTGGATGCTGGCTGTTCCATAACTCCAGTTGGAACCGTAAAAGGCAGCATCTCCATTGCCAGCTCATCTGTTCCGCCAATCTCTAAGACTTCTTGGGGTGACATGCGTCGTATGCGACAGAGAGAGACTCGGCCAAACACGGTGAATTGCCTATAAAAATTACCCCTCTCGAAGTCTCCTAATCCAGCAATTCTAGCATGCAGATTTGCAGGCGGACACTTTTCAAAAATACATCCACAACGACTGCATTTCTTTTGCAACCCAAATGGCCCACAACAACAAGAGCAAACCCATTCTGGAATCTGTTCTAAATCTAGATTTCTTGGAATGCTTGGGATTTTTAGTTTTGATACAGCTGATCCTATTGGCAGGTCACTGAGTGGATCTGGAAGCAGCCCTGGGTTAAAAAATATAGAGCCACAACTCTTACAGTTAACCTCACCGGAGCTCAGTGGATATTCAGAAGAATTCTTGCAGCTTTGGCATTGAAGAATGTTTTTGACTTCATAATAAACTGATGGTGCAACTTGCTTCTTTTTCCACGAATTATTCAAGCCACTAATTTTATTTGATATACCTGCAGAAATTTCAATTAAATCTCCCAACTTAATCTGCTCAGCTTCATCATCAGAAAATTTCAACCGAACATTCAACTCTTTCTCCAGTTGGTAGATAATTTCCGCAATCGTGAGGATATCCATCCCGAAGTCAGCCATAAGCCTGCAGTTCAGCTGCATATCGTCTGGCGCGATCAATATCCCAATCTTCTCCGCTTCATCAGTTACGATCTGAAAAACAAGATCTTTGATCGTCACCGACTTAAGGGATGAGGAGCGCAAATTCCGCCCGTTTTTCTTTTGAGTCTTTCTTGGCCTTACAGGCACATGCTCAGTCTTCCTTGTGTCAAGAAAGATAACTGCCGCCAAAAAAATTAAGCCCGCAGCAACCATGAGTCCAAAAAACATCCTCCCCCCCCTTATATTATCTTTTATCAGTTCTTGATACCGCCGGACCTGACCAGGTCGATATTGGCCATGACGAAAAGCGGCTGGATCCCTTCGCCCCGGAAGTCGTCGACCTCTTCGGGCAAGCGGCCGATGCGGCGCGGCTTCTGGCGGTTTTCACAGCAATCGCGGCCAAGCATTTGGATCCTCTGGTTTTGGAAAGACCGCTGAAAATAACCCTGTTTGGCAAATTTGAGCAACGGCTAGCTGAGCAGCGCCTGGATTTCCTGCGACCAAGGGAATTCGAAAAGCTTGCCGGGATGAGGTGATGCAGGGCCCCTCCAGGGACCGGGACAGCTGCGCTTCGCCTCCTCGCCGCCTTAGCTTAGCGCTGTCGCCGAGGAACGGATGTCCGGCTTTGCAGGCTCATCGGATGAGCTAAGCTATTGCTGTTGCAGCTAATCCATCCAACCTTTCAACCTGGACAAAGTTGAAGAGCGATAACGGTTGATTCCTCAACTGCGGTTTTTAGGTTCACCCCAAAACTTCCCGACAATTCTCCTGGAATCCGTAATATTCTCCTGTCCAGAGCGTCTCAGCAGCAATCCCAACCCCGGAGGTCGCCGATGCTCGAAATCCTGCTTGCTGTCCTTGTTTTCAGCGCCTCGGCGGACGACGCCCAAGCGATCAGCCCGCCCGCGCCGCCGATCTGCGGCGGCCATGCGGCGGTGGCAGTGGATGCCGCAGAGGTCAAGGCGGCCGCGGAATTCGCCGTCGCCCAGAAGGCTACCGGAGCCACCTTGGTGAAAATCGTCAGCGCGACACAGCAGGTCGTCGCCGGCATGAACTACGGCCTGACCCTTAAGATCAGGACGGCGGACGGCGAGCAGACCGTCGAGACCGTAGTCTACCGCCATTTCAAAGGAGACATGTCGGTCAGTTCATGGAAGATCAAGCCGGCTACCTGAGCAGCGCCTGGATTTCCTGCGGCCAAGGGGATTCGAAACGCAGGAGCTTGCCGGTGACGGGGTGATTGAGGGAGAGGCTGGCGGCATGCAGGGCCATGCGGAGACCGAGGCTGCGGCGCTTCGCCTCCTCGCCGCCGTAGCGCGGGTCGCCGAGAACCGGATGTCCGGCGTCGGCGAAATGCACCCGGATCTGGTTGCGGCGGCCGGTCTCGAGGCGGATCCTCACCAGCGTGCTCGCCTTCAGGCGCTGCAGCACTTCCCAGTGAGTGACGGCGCGCTCACCCTCGTCCTCGCTGTCGGAGCAGAAGCGGTGCACCGTCGTCTCATCATCGACGATGTTTTTGTCGAAGGTGCCGGAGGCCTCGCGGATGACGCCGGCGACGACGGCGATGTAGATGCGTTCGGGCTTATGGGCGATGAATTGGCGGCGGATGGCTTCGGCGACCTTCTCCGACTTGGCGAAGACGAGGATGCCAGAGACGCCGCGGTCGAGGCGGTGGACGACTTCGACACGGGGACTGTGCTTGCGGCCGCGGCTGAGGTGGTTTTGCAGGAGGTGGACGAGGGTGTCCTTCTCGCGTTTCGGGGTCGGCACGGTGAGCAGGTGCGCCGCTTTTTCGACGACCAGGACTGCCTCGTCCTCGAAGAGGATATGAAAGGGCAAGCCTTCTTTGGCACGGGGCTTCTCCGGGTAGTTCTGCTGCGGGTCGTGGCGGACTTCGATCTCGTCGCCGGCGGCGACGGCGGTGAAGTCGGAGAGGCAGGGGAGCTGGTTGATGCTGACGCAGCGGTGGTCGATGAGGCCACGGATCTGCGAACGGGAGCGTCCGGTGAGGGCCTGAACGACGCGGTCGACGCGTCCAGCCGATTCGGCGCTGACAGTGGTTTTCTGGATGATGATAGGCATGGACCCAATATGCCCTGCGATCGCCGAAGGGGAGGTGTCCGGAAGCCGATTTTGGAGCGAAGCCGAAGCGGGCAAAAGCTTTCGAAAACTTACCGAAGCCCTCGGCGATGCCGCCGGATTCTCCAGATCCCGCACGGCGGCAAGGACCTCAGCTCCCTGGCAGATGCCGAAAGGCCGGAAATAATCCCGCCAAGCCTTGTTAAGACATCTCGATCCGTGCTAGACTAGAGGGAGACACATTTGCGACGGAGACCAGAGCATGGGCGACCGCTTCCCCACCACGACGATCCGGATACAGCTCCCCAAGGACAGCGAGGGTCTTGGCGCTGCGGTGGCACCCCAGGCGCTTCCGGCGGCGAAGCTGCTTGAGGATCCCGCCTTCCGCAACCTGGTCAACAGCATCTACGACGGGGTGCTTATCACCAGCTGCAAGGGGGTGATCAAGTCGAGCAACGTCCGGCTTGGCGAACTTGCCGGCGGCAACGCCGCCCGTCTTCTCGGCAATCCGGTGAGCAGCTTCATCGGCGGCATCGACGACGAGCTCGTCGCCACCCTCGACCACAATGCCGGCAAGAAGCTGATGACCTTGGTGGAAGCCGACTGCATCCGGATGGACGGGAGCACCTTCCCCGCCGAGATCTCGGTCAGCCGCCTGATGGTCGACCAGGAGCCGCACCTCATCTTCTGCGTCCGCAACATCGCCCGCCGCAAGGAGGCGGAAGCCGCCCTGCACGAAGCGTACCGCTCGCTCGACGCCAAGAACTCCGAGCTCGAGCTGAGCCGCCGCCGCCTCGAGGAAGCCTACGCCGAACTGCAGCGCCGCGGCCGGCGCCTGACCGAGGAGCGCGACCTGCTCGACCAGCTGGTCTACTTCCTGCCGGAAGCGGTGTCGGTGAAAGACGCCAGCGGCCGGCTGGTGCGGGTCAACGCCGCGATGAGCGAACTCTACAAGAAGCGACCCGACGACCTGATCGGCTGCCGCACCCAGGATCTGCTGCCGCCCGACATCGCATCACGCCTGCAGGAGCTCGACGACATGGCGATGAGCGGCCACCCCGTGATCGACCGCGAGTGCGCCCTGGCGATGCACGACGGCAGCGACATCGGCACCTACCTGATCTCGAAGATCCCTTTGCGGGACGCGGAAGGCAAGACCACCGGCGTCATCACCGTCTTGCGCAACATCAGCCACGCCAAGCGCACTCTCGAGCTCCTCAAGCAGGCCAAAGTCAAGGCGGAAGAGGCGAGCAAGCTGAAATCTGACTTCCTCGCCAACATCTCGCACGAACTGCGCACGCCGCTGTCGCCGATCATCGGCTTCACCACCCTGATCCGCCAGATGGCGGAAAGCGGCGAGCTCGAAAATTCCTCCACCCAGGAGTTCACCAACTATGTCCTGGAGGCCGCGACGCACCTGCAGAACATCATCGAGGACCTGCTGATCATGGCCCGCAGCGACCGCCAGATGGACGAGGATGTCGCCACCTTCCCGGTCAAGGATCTCTTCAACGAACTCTCCCACCTGCACGGCTACCAGGCGCGCAAGAAACGCCAGAACCTGGTGGTCTGCTGCCCCGAGGAGCCCGAACTGGTGATCAACTCGCGCCGCAAGCCGATCTTCCACATCGTCAGCAACTTCATCGGCAACGCAGTGAAATTCACGCCGGAACAGGGCGACATCACCATCTCCGCCGAACTGCTCGCCGACGGCCGTCTACGCTTGGCGGTGCAGGACACCGGCATCGGCATCAAAAGCGAAGACATCAACCGCATCTTCGACCGCTTCGTCCAGGCCGACGAAGTCCTGACCAAGTCCTACGGGGGCACCGGCCTGGGCCTGGCGATCGCCAAGGAGATGGCGGAAACCCTCGGCGCCGAGCTTGAAGTCAGCTCCGTTCCCGGCAAGGGCAGTTCCTTCGCGCTGATCCTCCCCGGCAGTGCCGTTTCCGCTTGAGCTCAGTCCGCGTCTTTCAGCGCCGCCGGCCGCGGCTCTTCTCCTCGAGCTGATCGAGCCAGGCCTCCTCGTCGCCGTGCCGCAGCCGCCGGATCTGCTGCCAGCGCTGCTGCGCCTCGAAAAGCTCGGGCGCCCGAAGCTCCGCAGGAAGGCCCGACTCCAGCCGATCCAGCCACTCGACGGCCGCTTGGAGACGCCGCACTCCCTCCTCAATCCGGACGCGGGCCGCTCGGCATGGCGCCACATCCGCGACCCCGCCCAGCTTCTCCACCGCCGCCAGGAACCCCTGATAGTCGCGCTTCAGCTCATAGGGACATTGCGGAGCCAGCGAAACCAGACTTCCCAAGACAGCCTTCCTCGCCGGCTCGTCCAGCTCCTTGCCGGACTCGACCAGTTCTTCGACCGGGCGGGAGACGAGGCCGCGGCGTCCATCTTCGGCAACCCCCAGGGCCGAAATGCCCGAGGCTGCCTGGAATCGCGCCAGGAAATCGGCCGCAGGCCGGGGATTGGCGGCGTCGAAGCAGGCGGCATCGAGGCAGGCGGCGATCTGGCGCGAAGGCGCCTCCTCGCGGGAACGCTGCGCCAGGAGCTGGCGGACCAGCGTGCCGACTCCGGCGGCATCGGACGTCTCGAGGACGCGGGCGAGCTTGAGCTGCGCAGGGCGGTCCCAGCACGTGTAGCTGAGCAGGGCGTCGGCAAGCTCGGCGTGGACGCGATAGGCCCAGTACGAGGCGGGATCGATCCTCTGCTCAAGAATCGGCGAAGCGTCGCGCAGGAAGCCGCTGCGCAGGGCGAGAGAGGAGAAGGCGAAGGCCTGGCGGCGAGATCCGTAATTCACCAATGGAAAGCGGAGGCGATGAGCCAGAGCAGCCTCGAGCCAGGCCGGCGGCTCCTCCAGGCTGCGGCGGGCGAGAAGTTCGCCGAAAATCGGCTGAAGAAATTGATATTCATTGAAATTGGCCAGCTGGGCGGTGTTCCAGACCAGGCGGCCGGCACTGCGAGTGCTCGGAGCGAGACGGTCGAGATGCAGGGTCAGGGCCGCCGCGTCCGCCGGCAGAGGACCGAGAAGAAGGCTCACCTCCCCTTCGCAGGCTTGAGCGATGCGGATCAGCTCCCGGGCGTCGGCGCCGTCTTCCGGCGCGACCACATTGATCCGCAAATCCTTCAAGTTGCGGCGGAAGCCAATCTCGGTCTCGGCAGGTGGCGGCGGCAATGGCAGTTCAGTCATCGTCTGATCTCCTGGAGGGCTAAAATAACCCGGCTGCGCGGATTTCCGCCCGATGCTCTTGCGCCGGGGAGCGAAAGGTGTGATTATAGGTTAAGAACGCGTTTAGACGCCGCGTCGCAGCCAGAGGGAACCGCCATGACTTCTTTAAGACTCAGCCTCATCGCCCTCGTCCTGGCGTCCTGCGGCAGCCAGCCGATCGCAAACCAGGCTCAGACGGCTGCCCCGGCGGCAGCCAAGCCCACCCCCTCCCCCTCCCCCGCCGCCGCGCCGCTGGCCCCGGCCAGCGCCGCCGCCCGCCTCGAAGCGACCTGCCGCCGCCTCGCGCCGATCTACCGCGCCGCGACTGTCGCCCTCGTTTCACCCGAGAGCCCGGGTTCAGGAAGCGGCGTCATCGTCACGCCCGACGGCATCGTCCTCACCGCCGCCCATTGCATCGAAGGCTTCGGCTCGAAGAACGTCCTTCTCCTCTCAGACGGCCGCAAGGTGCGAACCACCGCCCTCGGCAAGGATCGCGGCCGCGATTCCGGCATGGTCAAGATCATCGACCCGGCACCGCCCGGCGGCTGGCCCTATGTCCCCCTTGCTCCGACACCGCCGCAAGGCTCCTGGGTGCTCGCCATGGGCCATCCCGGCGGCGTCGTCCTCGGGCGTCCCGCCCCACTCCGCCTCGGCCGGATCCACTCCAGCCCGGAAGACGACTTCATCAGCACCGACTGCACCGTCGTCTCGGGCGACTCCGGCGGCCCGCTCTTCGATCTGGATGGCCATGTCGTCGGCATCAACTCCAACATCACCGTACACATCGACGCCAACCGCCACATCCCCGGAAGCCTTTTCATCAAGCAATGGCAGGAACTGCAGCAGGAGCCGAGTCCCGATGAGCTGCCGCCGCCCCTCGTCCTCTCGCCCGGGGAGGACTGGAACCAGCTCTGTTCGAGGGTCGAGGCGGCCCTGAAGCTGCTGTCCCAGGGCGGGCCGGTCGACTCCGGCCATTGCGATCAGCTGATGTCGCGGTCGCGCTACGACGCCCGCAGCAAACGCACCACCCTCGCTCCCGAAGCCAAGCGCGTCCTCGAACTCGCCGCCAATTGCCAGCGCCAAGGCGGGCGCCTCAGCCGCGACCTGCTGGTGCGAGGCCTGAGCGTCCTCATCCGCAAGCAGGATCCCGCCGCCGAGGCGATGATGAAGTCCCTCGAAAAAGGCGAGGCAGTCCGCTTCAACGGCAGTCGCCAGGCGCTGGCGGTGATCGAGGCCGCCGCCGGCATCCCTGCCTGGCACGAGAAAATAGGCATACCTCCCTACATGAAATCCCTGCTGACCGCCGAGCTGCAGAGAAACAGCCTCAACGGCCTCGGACGCGAACTCAGCCCGAAACAACTTGACAAGCTGCTCAAGTCCTGCCCCTACGACAGCAGCCGTGGATCCCTCGGCTTCAACCTCGAGAAGATCATGGGTCTAGGCTTCAAGCCCCAAGAAGCGGCTGCACTGCTCGGCGACAATCTCACCCTGAAGATCTCCGACGACCTGCGCGACAACGGCGCCGCCTCCCTCAAGCTCCTCGGCGATCAACCCGGCCGCGCCGCCAAGTCCACCCTGGTTCTCAAACGAGGCGTCAAACAGATCGCGCTCGCCACCGCCATCTCCGCCGAACGAGCCGTCACCAAAGCCTCCCTGCTCGGCGGCGGCACCGGCCTGATGGCGACCCTGCCCGACGGCTCCGCCAAGGAAATCCAGGTGATCGGACGCGACGAGGTCGGCGACCTCGCGCTGATCTCGATCAAGGACGCCCAATTGCAGCCGGTGGCATGGGCTTCGACCACCCCCTCCCTCGGCAGCTGGATCTACTCCCCTCTGGCTCCCGGCAGCCGCCCGGCTCTCGGCATCGTCAGCGTCGAGGCCCGCCCCATCCCCAAGGCCCTCCCCTTGGTGATGAACGTCGCCCAGCGCGCCGTCATCGGCGTCCGCTCGGAACGCAATGTCATCACGGAAGTGAATCCGGATTCCGCCGCGGCTGTCGCCGGCTTGAAAGTGGGAGACCGGATTATCGCCGTCGACGGCAAGAAAATCGTCAGCGACCAGCTTTTCGGCATGTCGCTCGCCGAATTGCCGGTCGGCACCGAAATCACTCTCTCTGTCAAACGCGGCGAAGAAAAGCTCGATTTGAAGATGAAGATGCGCCCAGCTCCCGAACTTCCCTTCGGCGACGCCATCGGCGGCACCGATGAGTTGTCGAAATTCGGCGGTGAGCTGAGCCAGCGACGCAGTGGCTTTCCCAAGGCCATCCAACATGACGGACTGGTCTGGGCCAGCTCTTGCGGCGGCCCCCTCGTCGGCCTCGACGGCCGCTGCTTCGGCATCAACATCGGCCGCGCCGACCGGATCTGCACCTTCGCCCTGCCGGAAAACGAAGTCCAAGCAGCGATCGGCCGCATCGAAAAAGCCAAGAAATGAACCGGTTGATAGCTCGAAAGGTTGAAAGGCAAGTAGCCTAGCAGCCTAGACTCAGTGGAGCCAAGACGCAGTGACTCAGGTTCAAACCTTTCAACCTTATCAACCTTTCAATCTTTCAACCATGAGCTCTTCTAATATCCCCTTCGGTCCCGGCGTCCGTTTCGTCGCGGAACACGCCAGCGGCCTCGTCGTCCTCGACAAGCCCGAGGGCCTCGCCTCGCACCCCAATGGCCCGGGTCCGGAGAAGGACACCCTGCTGAAAGCCGCCTACGACCACCAGCGGGAATGCTACCGCTGGCCCCGGGTCGAAGGCGGGATGGAACGCCTCTTCCTCCTCAACCGCCTCGATTCGCCGACCTCCGGCCTCATCCTCCTCTGCCGCGGCCAGGCCGAGGCGGAGCGCTTCAAGGAGATGTTCAAGGAGCGCCGCATCCACAAGACCTACGTCGCCGCGGTGACCTCGCACCAGCCGCGCTGCGGCCTCTGGGAGGACGAGTTGGAGAAGTCGCGTGGCGAGGCTCATGTCCGGGCCCGCGCCGTCCGCGGCGGCGCCCGGGCGGTCTGCCAGGCCAGCCTGATCACGGCCGATCCGGCCCGCCGCCTCGCCGCCCTCCTCCTCGAGCCGGAAACCGGCCTCACCCACCAATTGCGGGTCCAGTGCGCCCTGCGCCAGCACCCGATCGTCGGCGACCGCACCTACGGCGACTTCGCCGTCAACAAGGCCCTCGGCCCCCTCGCGTCCCGCCTCTACCTGCACGCCGCGCGAATCGAAATCCCCCTCGGCCGCGGCGAGACCTTCAGCGCCCAATCGCCCCTTCCCGCCGCCTTCACCCAGCTCCTTCCCAAGTGCCGGATCTGAGCTCTGCCGCTCCCTTACTGGATCGGCGGCGTCCCGCCGGCTGTTGTTCGATGTGGCTCGATCATTCTTCCACCGCCCCCCCATCGTGCTGCAGCTGATGCCCACGCAAGGACATCGAGTTCCACCGCTCAGTGTTCTTGATTTTGTATTTCGTGCTCTTCTTGCCCCGGAGGGGCAGCCGGCAGATAGCCCAGGGTGTAGTCCGAGGAACGAGGACAAACCCTGGGGCAGTCCCCGTCATTTTCTAGCCCCGGAGGGGCGCCCAGAATGCCTCTCGAGGAGAATCGGACGCCCTCCGGGGTCTCCAAAACATTTTTCTCCTACCCATCATCGCTCATCGGATAAACTCAGCAAGTTTCTGCGGCATCTGATCCAGAAAACGACCCAAAGGCAAGAATCCAGAAATTTGACCATTTTTGACGAGAACCAACTCCCCCCATCCATTCGCAACTCCTGCGAGTTGAGGGGCGATCGCTCTTATGAGTTCTTCTTGTTCATCCCAGTCCCAAATGGTCAAGGCACTCGGGTCCAGGTTATGTTGGCGCCAATAAATCTTGATGGCATTCAAAGCTTGCATACTTGGCCCGCTCCACTGAGCATGTAGAAAGAGCACTCCATTTGGCAGTTACATAACGTTTCATCCCCCGTTGTTGTATTCCTCAAGTCCAGCAACAGCCGGCGGGACGCCGGCGATCCAGTTGGGGAGCGCCAGTTCACATCGCCCCGGCGTGGCGGCGGTGGATGTCGAGGTAGATCGAAGCGTAGAGTTTCTTCGCCGCGGCCTCCGAGGGAAAGCCTTTCGAGAAATTCTTGCTGACCGGATCCAAGACCAGTTTTGCGGCGTCGGCAAGATGGCGCAGGAGGAGGCGGGGATCGTCGTCGCCGACCGCCACCCGCACCGTGCTGCGGCTGATCCCGGCGCGGGAAAGCGCTTCTTCGCTGAGTTCGGAATGGGAGGTCAAGGCGGGGCAGAGGACGACGGTGTTGACCTGGCCGAGCGACACCTGCAGGCCGAAGGCCGGTTCGAGCAGGTCGAAGAAACGCTTGAAGGCCTCCACCGGCATCCCTTGCGCCAGGGCCGGGCCGAGATCGAAGGTGAAAAGCGGCGCCGGCATGCCCAGATGGAGGAGGCGCTTGGCCAGCTCGAAATTGGGGTCTTCGGGCAAGGCCGGACAGTGGACCTTGAGGAGCGGATGGCTCGCCAGGGCGCGAGCGAGGAAGGAGGTGTTCACCGCCTTGCGGATCAGGCGCAGCTCCAAGGTGCGCATGCCGGTGAGCACTTCGAAGGCGGTGTCGGCGTCGAGGAAGGCGCCCTTGATGTAGTAGACGTTCCAGAACAGCGACTCGTTCCAGCGGCGGGTGACCGGGCGGCCGAGGGCGTCGCTTCCCGGGATTTCGGCGCCTTTGGGCAGGAACATCCGTTCGTTGCGGGCGATCACGGTGCCGGCGGTGGCGTTGCCGGTGCCGCAGATGTCCTTGGTCAGCGAGTGGACGACGAAGTCCGGCCGCGCCGCTTCGTCATCGCAGCGCAGCACCGGGAAAAGGAAGGGGGTGCCGACGGTGGCGTCGCAGATCACTTCGGCGCCGAATTGGTGCGCCAGGCGCGAAATCGCCGGGACGTCGAGGACGTAGCCGTGCGGGTTGCAGGGCGACTCGAGGAAGACGTAGAGGCGGCGTCCCTGCTTGAAGGCGGCGGCGTGTTTCTTCCGGACCGCTTTGAGCGCCTGGGCGAAGGCCACGGCGTCGTGGCCGTCGAAGAATTCCAGTTGGATGCCGAGGTTGGCGGGGCGGGCGTACCAGTCGTGCAGGAGCTGCCAGGTGCCGCCGTAGACATTGCGGGAGCAGAGGACGAGGTCGCCCTGGCCGAAGAGGTGCGAGAAGACCGCGTCGAGCGCCGCCATGCCGGAGTTGAAGTTGAGAGCGAAATACTGGTCGGCGAGGGCGCCGGCCTCGACATCGACGAGCTGGTTGGCGAGGGCGATCGAAGTCGGGTTCATCAGGCGCGAATAGATCTCGTGCAAGAGCTCCTTGCCCTGGAAGGCGTCTTCGACCCATTCGGTGCAGGCGTAGAGGTAGGTGGCGGTGCGGCAGATCACCGGCTGCGACGAGAAGATGGCGGCGACGTTGTCGAAGACCGGCCAGGGGCCTTTGGGGAGGCGTTGGCCGGGCTCGGTGATCAGCGACTGGTAGGAGGCGCGCAAGGGGTTTTGCAGGTTGTCGAGGATCTTCGCCATCTGGAAGCAGAGGAAGCGTTTGGCGTTGAACCAGGCGACCTTGTCGCTGCGGCTCATCTTCGGCAGGAGGGCGGCGGAAGCGGCCCACAACTCCTTCAGGTCGGCATTGGCTTCGTAGAGACGGCTGGCAAGGGGCTTGAGGAGGCGGTGCTGCTCGCTGTCCGGATCGATGCCGAAGTGGGCGAGCTGCTCCTCGGCGAGAGCAGCGGCGCTCAGGACCTGTGTGCTTTTGCGGCGGGGCGACAGCTGGCGGCGGGCTTCTTCACGCTGTTGACGCGACATGGATCACCTCCCTGGGGCTCTGCTCCAGTATACGCCTGAAGGCCCTGCGATGTCCAGTCCCTCGCCTCGTCCATCATCTCACTCGCTAGTGGCGAGCGGCTCCGACGCAGGAATGGAGCTGGGAGAGAACTCCAGCATCGAATGATCACCGATCTCCATTGGACGTCCGCCGAACTTCTGGCGTGACGGCGAGGACGGGAGAAGAGCGAAGTCGAAAAGGCGCAGCTCCTGGGCCCGTTCGAAGTCGTCGACGATGCCGCCGGCCACCATGACGAGACGTCCGTCACGATTGCCCGGCGAGAAGCAGGCCGACTCGCTGCAATTGTCGACGTCTTGAGGCAGACCGATGAAGCTGAGCAGGAGATCGTAGCGCTCCCCCTTGACCGCCCGGTCGAAGTGGCCACAGGTGACCGCCTGGGCCGAGCTTTCGAGGGCCTCCTTGCTGATCAGCTCCCAGCCCGGAGGCAGCTTCTCGCGAATCCTCTCGATCAGGAGATGGATTTCATCGCTGAGCCCGGCTTCGGGCTTGGGAGCCTCGGGCCGGAGCACCAGGACGCGGCGTCCGGCGATCTTCCGCTGCTCCGCCAGCTTTGGCAAGGCGGCGGCGAGATGATCCCCCTTCGCCTCGAGATAGGCCAGATCGGTGCCGCTGGCCGCCCGGGCGTCGGCCCCGACGACGATGCGGCTGATTGCCAGGACCAGGGTGATCAGGGCGGAGACAGGAGAAAGGAGATGGCACAGCCCCCTGGGGTTGCGCTTGCCCGCAAAAAAGAGGCCGGCGGTGGCGATGCAGAAGACTAGGAGGAGGAGATTCATGGGGCCGCCTCAGTTGTTTTGCAGATCGAATTCTTTAGCGGCGGTAGACCCCCAGTCGAGATACTGCTTGAGCTTAAGCGATCCGTCGACAGTGACCAGGATGAAGTTGTTCTCGTCCTTGACCGCCCAGTGGCCGGAAATCGCGGTCGAGGTGCGGTTCTGCGCCTTGGGATAGATGCCGATCTCACCCACCAGCATCATCATCGAGGGATTCTTCACCTTGTGGATCGAATTGGTCGGGGCGGAGTTGTACGCAACGCCCCAGTCGCGAGAGGCGAAGACGCCGCGGATGTAGCCGATGTTGGTGTAGTAGGAGGTGCCGACGGCGTTCCTCCACCTCTTGTCGCTCGGGCAGTTGACCACCTCGAGCTTGGAATCCGCCTTCAGATCCGGATCGATGTAGTAATTGAGCTTGCGCTGCAGGATGCCGAGGTTGCCGCCGCTGCGGCCGAAGTTGTCTCCTTCCCAGTAGTAGCCCGAAGTGTCGACCGACACAGGATTCCCTTTATTGTTCTTCGCAAACATGTTATGAAAAATCGCCAACTGCTTGAGATTGCTGCCGCAGGTGACCAGCTGGGCCTTGCGCTTGACCTGGGAGAAAGCAGGCATGAGCAGCGAGGCGAGCACCAGGATGATCAGGACCACCATCAGCAACTCCAGGAGAGTGAAGTTTCTTTTGCGGCTTTGCATGGAGAGACTCCGTTTGAAGGCTTAGTTTTGCGAGGATCGTTTCTACCCGCCTTAATGAGCGCCCAGGCCCGGACTTGACAGGAAACAGAGTTTTTTTCGAAAAAATCTCGAGGTCAGCATGAATTCCCGCAGCGACGACACCCGCCACAGCCTGCTCCTCCGCCTCGGGGAGAGCCGGAACGAACTGGCCTGGGAGCTCTTCTACGACTACTACCAGGGCTTCATCAGCAGCCTGCTCCGCCGCCGACGCCTGCCCTCCGCCGACGTCGCCGACCTCCGCCAGGAAGTCTGCCTGCTGTGCTGGAAAGCCCTTCAGTCGGGCCGCTACGATCGCAGCAAGGGGCGTTTCCGCAATTGGCTGGCGGCGGTCTGCTGCAACGCCGTCAACGCCCACCTGCGCAAGTTCCAGCGGCAGCTGCGCGACCGCGACGCGCTGGCCGCCGAAGAGGAGGGCGCGCAGCTCGAAGGGGGCCATTCTCCCGCTTGGGTCGAAGAGGAATGGCAGATCCATCTGATGCGCCTCGCCTGGGACGAAGCCAAGCTGCATTACAGCGAAAGCGTCCTGCGGATCTACAAGCGGCTGTTGGCCGGAGAGGATGCCAAGCTCGTCGCCAGCCAGGAAGGCGTGGCGGAAAACACCGTCTATGTCTACCGCAATCGCGTCGAAGACAGCCTCGCAGCCTATGTCCGCCAGCTCGACGCCTACTTGTAAACTTCGATCTCGCGCAGATGCACCGAGCGGTTGACGGAATTGAAATGGATTTCGACATGGAGATAGCGGGCGCTGGTTCCATCCGGCAGCATGCAGGTCCAAGGCTTGTCCATCTCAGCCGGGGCGTCGGAGTCTTTTGAGGCGAGAAGCCGGCGCGGGCCCGCGGGCGAATCAGAAGCCCAGATCCGGAACCGGTAGTAGCGCGGCCCGGGCAGCAGCCAGAGCCGGAGGCGCCCCAAGCTCTCCTTGCGCCCGAGATCGAGCGACAGGACCCTTGGGAAGTTCGCCGCCGCCCAGTAATCCTCGATCTCCGTCCGGCCGTTGACGGCAAGGGAGGAAAGTCGCTCGTCATAACCATCCGACCAGACCTTGCAGCCGAGAGCCAGGTTGCTCGGCTTGAGTTCCTCGAAGATCCGCTCCTGCTCCGTCCGGCCACGCTGCCGGGCGATCTGGCGGGCAAAATTGCAGTCGGCCCGCAGGCCGACCGGCTGCCGCTCCCTGTCCTCCCGGCCCCGGCGCTCGGCCTGTTTCCAGAGACTCTCCTCGATCTCCGGCCCCAGGTACGAATCGCGCAGATGCAAGAGAGAGGTCCGCAGAGGGATGCGGATTCCGGCGAGGACGGAGAGGATGGCGCGCGAGGAAGCGGGGTCGTCCTTCACTTGCGCCAGAGCGCTGTAGAGGGCCTGGATGGAATAGCCGTCGGCCTGCCACCCGATCTCGTAGATGAATGCATTGAAATTCACGGGGCTTCTGTCCCCGAGATAGCGAGCGAGGGACAAGTCGCGGCTGTTGCCGCGCCGGCACAGCTCCGCGACCGAAGCTTGATCCGCCCCGCGGCGCAGCTTCAGCCGCGCGTTCCAGAGGGGCCAGCTATCGATCCGCCCAGCCAAGGGTTCGAGCAGGCGGACGTACTCCTCCGCCTGCGACAGGTCACCGTCGAGATAGACCCTCTCCAGCTCCCGCAACAGGACTTCGTGATTCTGCATCAGGAGATTGAGGCGGCGCTCCTTCTCCTGCCGCTCGCCTTGCAGAGCCACCTCGAGCTGGCGCTGCCGCCTCTCTTCGTGCCGGGCATAGACCACGGCCAAACCGAGGAGCAGAAGGAAGATCAGATTGAGCCGGACCACCAGGTTCCGGTGGCGCTGGATCAGCAGCTTCACCTGACGGAGCAGCCCCGCCTTCTCCACCTCGGGCGCGAAGCCGCCGAGCCAAGCATACCAGTCGTGCAGCAGCGAGGTCGCATCGATGTAATCCGACTGTTTGAGGTTCAGGCAATTGCCGATGATCGCCTGCAATCCGTGCTCGAGTCCGGCCAGGCGCCTGCCGACGGGCTCCTGCTTGTCGATCGGCCGGCCGCAGAAGAGTTCGAGGAGCAGGATGCCGAGGGCATGGAGATCAGCCCTCGCCGGGGAATACTCCGCCGAACGCTGGAACTCGGGAGGCGGCATGTACCCCTCCGTCCCGCGGACCAGGCCGCGGAGATGGGGCGAATCGGCGCTCACCGCCATCTCCCAGTCCGTCACCTTGAGGCGCCCCTGGGGGTTGACACGGATGTTGTCGGGCTTCAGGTCGAGATGGAAGACGCCTCTTGCGTGGGCGAAGGCGATGACCTCGAGCAGTTGCGTCGCCAGCGGCAGCGCCTGCTCCGGAGCGAGGCCGTCGCGAAGCCGCTGCAGGAGGGACAGGCCCTCAAGAAACTCCGCCACATAGAAGAGCCGCCCTTCGCGGTCGCGCCCGGCGTCGTAAAGACTGGCGACTCCTTCATGGCGGAGATCGGAGTAGAGGCGGATCTCCTGGCGGAAGCGGAATTCCGCGTCGGCGTCAGAGCTGCGGCAGAGAAGCAGGGCGGCAGGGCGGTGGCAGAGCAGATCCTCCACCTCCCAGCACTCCTTCAAGGCCCCCTCGCCCGCCAGGCGGAGGCGGCGGTAACGGCGGCTCAGGTCCCGGGAATCCTCTTCGGTTCCCGGCCCCTGGAGGCGTCCGCTCGCCGCCAGGTTCTGCCTGAGGCGGCGAAGGAAGATCTCTTCGTCGTCAGCGTCTTCGTCCATCACGTCCTCCCGGATGCGGCAAGTATAGACGGCCGCGAAACTTTCGCCTCTCGCCTTTGCCAGCGGCGTCCGGCGCGCTAAAATGCGGCCCCTTCCGAGAGAGCCACGCCGATGAAGTTCCCGAATCCACCGCCGAGCAGCAGCTTCCCGCTTTCCCGGGATCTCTCCACCTGCCCACTCTGCGGCCAATTCCCGCGGGCCTACCGGGCTCCTTGGCTGTCCCCAGCCTGGTTCTGGTTCGCCTGCCCCTGCACCAGCACGCCTCCTTCGCGGGTCGACGCCGAGGCCGCGGCCGAGTGGCAGCGCCTCGCCAGCCTCTCGACTCCGCCGCTTTTCTGACTCAGCTCCATTGCTTGCGGGCGAGGAACTCGACCAGGCTGCGGTCGCTGTGGCAGATGTGCTCGGTCAGCCACTTGCCGAGATAGTCCCGCATCATCCGCGTCGTCGCCTGCTCGTCCTGGGGCGTCTCGCGGGCGAAATCGAGAATCCGCGCCAAATGCCGACGGAACTCCTCGTGCTGGCGGCAATGCCCTTCGCGCCCAGGATAGCCGCTGCAGCGCATGAACTCCTCCTCGACGGTGAAATGCGAACGGACGTATTCCTGCAGACGCTCCAGGATCTCGTGCACCGGCTGCCCCGGATGATTGAGACGGTTGATCAGGCGGATCAGCTCCTCATGCTCGGCGTCGACCAAGGCGTTGCCGAGACGGTAGCGGGCCGGATCGAGATCGGCGGGATGTTCCATGGACTTTCCTCGGGCTTCAGGGGTTGAGCAAAATCTCCTGCAGACTAGTATAGCCCCGTTGCGAAGAAGAAAGCAAGCTCCCTCCTTGCGGCCGAGAGATTCCCCCGCCGGAAGCAGGCGGCGGCGGCGAATCCGGCTACATTCCCCGCCTCACCACCAACCTTCAGCGGCAGCTACGCACCATGCACGACTTCCTCCTCCGCGGCCTGATCCCAGAGATCGCCGTCCGATTCACCTGCGCCGACGTCGGCGCCCTCTGCAACGAAATCCTGATCAAGCACGACTGCGACCCTCTCAGCGGCTACATCCTCTGTCGCGGCCTCGCCGCCGGGGCCCTCGAGATCCCCCTCCTCGACCCGGGCGAACGCTGCAGCGTCACCTGGAACTACCCGGGACCGATCCGCCGCATCGTCGTCGACTTCAGCGCCACGGGCGAACTGCGCGGCTACACCGGCGCCAAGGAGCTGGTCGGCAAGGTCGCCAGCATCGCCCAGGCCTACGGCGAGGATGACGGCCAGCTCAGCGTCGTCCGCAGCCGCGAGGAACGCCAGGTCGGCTCCTCGCTCTGCGCCGGCAAGCTGCTGGAAGTGGCCGACGACCTCGCCTACTTCCACTCGGTGTCGGAACAGATCGAGACCGACATCTGCGTCGCCCTCCGCTTCAACCCCGACCCCAACTATCCGGTCAGCCTCTGCCGCGGCATCCTCCTCCAGGCCCTCCCTGGCTGCGACCACGAAAAGCTCGGCCTCCTGCGCGACGCCCTCCGCCGTCCCGAAGCCCAGGCCATCCTCGAGGAGAAGGGCGACGGCGACGAGTCCCGCTTCGAACGCCTCCTCCATCTCCTTCTCAGCACCTGTACCGGCACCAGCTACCAGCTCTTCCCCGCCGCGCAGCCCCGCTTCCAGTGCCGCTGCTCGGAAAGCAAGACCCTCGACATGCTCGCCTGCCTGCCCCCCGAGGAGATCGCCGCCATCAAGGCCGAAGGCAAGCCCCTCCGCATCTCCTGCGCCTTCTGCTCCCACACCTACAGCATCGCCCCGGAGCGCCTCCGCGGATGAGCCGCTGGCGCTGGGGCGAAGCCTGGGCCGAACACTTCCCCGGCCGCTTCGCCCAGCTCGACTACGCCAGCTTCACAGCGGCGACGGAGTGGGAACAGGGAAGCTTCCGCATCTTCGGCAAAGAGACGCCCATGCCCCGGCTCAGCGCCTGGTTCGCCCGCGACGGACTCAGCTACCGCTACTCCGGCCAGCAACACCGCACCCAAGCCTGGGAAGGCCCCCTCGCCAGCCTCGGCGCCGAGCTCGGCAGCCTCTGCGGCGCCGAGTTCAACTCCTGCCTCGCCAACCTCTACCGCGACGGCCGCGACTCGATGGGCTGGCACGCCGACGACGAGAAATCCCTCGGCCCCGCCCCGCTCATAGCCTCGATCAGCCTCGGCGCCAGCCGCCGCTTCCAGCTGCGCGAACGCAACACCCGGACGAAAATGCTCGAACTCGAACTCGCCCACGGCGACCTGCTGCTGATGGGCGGCAACCTGCAGCAGATGACACAGCACCGCATCCCCCGCCAGCCACGAATCGCCCAACCTCGCCTCAACCTCACCTACCGGCACATCCTAGCCGGCAAGACCAGCACCTGAGCTCATGGAGGGTTCACGCTTCACAGGATATCGAGTTCAAGAATTGAGCTGCTTGATAATCTCGAGAGTCACGAGTTGATAATGGAGAAGACGAAAAATCGCCGGGAGATTGCCGCCCTGGCCTAGAGCCAGCCGAGAACGAACACAGCGGCAGGAGACTGCCGCGCTCCCTGGAAACAAGGGGCCACGGAGCCCCCCCCCTTAAAAGCCCCAAAACCCCTAAAACCCCTGAAAAGACTGATTGCATGCGGCGGCGAGCGTCTTAAAGTGGGCAGCGACATTCGGACCTTAGAAAATCCACGGAGTTCAGGACATGGCGAAAATCATCGACGGCAAGGCGATCGCGGCGGAAGTGATCTCGGAATTGAAGGCGGAAACCGCTAGACTCGCCAGCCATGGCGTCGTCCCGGGGCTTGCCGTCGTACTCGTCGGCGACGATCCCGCATCGCAAGTCTACGTCGCCAGCAAGGAGAAGACGGCCCGCGAACTCGGCTTCCGCTCCGACAAGATCGTCCTCGCCAAGGACGCCACCCAGGCCGAGCTGATGCGCGTCGTCGAAGATCTCAACAACGACCCCGGCATACACGGCATCCTGGTGCAGAGCCCCCCTCCCCCGCAGATCAACGAAGAAGCCGTCATCCTCGCCATCGACCCCGCCAAGGACGTCGACTGCTTCCATCCCTTCAACGTCGGCAAGATGCTCACCGGCGCCCACGACGGCTTCCACCCCTGCACCCCCGCCGGCGTCATGGTCCTCCTCGAACGCTCCGGCATCGACACCGCCGGCAAACACGCCGTCGTCATCGGCCGCTCCAACATCGTCGGCAAGCCGATGGCCGCCCTGCTGATGCAGAAGGGCAAGAACGCCGACGCCACCGTCACCATCGTCCACTCGCGCACCAAAAACCTAGCCGAACACGTCGCCCGCGCCGACATCGTCGTCGCCGCCATCGGCAAGCCGGAATTTGTCCGCGGCGACATGATCAAGGAAGGCGCCGTCGTGATCGACGTCGGCATCAACCGCATCGCCGACGCCACGACCAAATCGGGCACCCGCCTGGTCGGCGACTGCGCCTACGCCGAATGCGCCGCCAAGGCGAGCGCCATCACCCCCGTGCCCGGCGGCGTCGGCCCGATGACCATCGCCATGCTGATGCGCAACACCCTCACCGCCTGCCGCCGCGCCCACGGCCTGGCCTGAGAAGAGGTTGAAAAGTTGAAAGGTTCAAAGGCGAGCTCATGAACGGCATCCAGCCACATCCTGCGCCACGATCCTCCCTCCCGAATCTGACCTGCCTCTTCGCCCCTGCCGCCTCTCCTTTCAACCGTCCAACCTTTCAACCTCGGTCATAGCTCATGAGCCACTCCGGCATCGACCCCAACGCCACCGCCGTCGTCCGCGCCCTCCGTCAGGCCGGCTACGAGACCTACATCGTCGGCGGCGCCGTGCGCGACCTCCTCACCGGAATGAAGCCGAAGGACTTCGACATCTCGACGATGGCGACGCCGGAAGAGGTGAAGCGGATCTTCGGCCGCAGCGCCCAGATCATCGGCCGCCGCTTCAAGATCGTCCACGTCCACAAAGGCCGCCACGTCTACGAAGTCAGCACCTTCCGCCGCACCCCCACCGCCGATGAACGCAAACAGCGCGACAACGACGACGGCGTCATGGTCTGGTCGGACAACTGCTGGGGTTCGCCGCGGGAAGACGCCTGGCGCCGCGACTTCACCGTCAACGCCCTCTTCCTCGATCCCCTCGACGACGACTGCATCATCGATTTCTGCCAGGGACGCCAGGACGTCGAGGCCGGCATCGTCCGCAGCCTCGGGGACCCGATGGTGCGCTTCGGCGAAGACCCGGTGCGGATGCTGCGCGCCCTGAAGCTGGTGGCGCAGCACGAATTCCGCCTGAACGACGACGTCGCCGCGGCGATCCGCGACCTCGCACCCCTTCTCGCCCAGGTGTCGCAGCGCCGCCTCTACGAGGAGATCCTCAAGCTCACCCACAAGCCCTACCTGTCGCGCATGCTCGAGCTCTGCGACGAATATGGCCTGCTCGAACATCTCCTGCCCCGCGCCGCCAAGCTCTTCAACGACGAGGACGAACGCGACGCGGTGCTGCACCTGCTCACTCTTCGCGATGAACGCATCGAGCACGGCGCCAGCCTGTCGCGCGCCTATTCCCTTGCCGCTCTCTGCTACCGATGGGTCGAAATCCGCCTCAATCACGGCTCGAAGTTCGGCGACGGCTGGGATTCCTATGCCGGCCATGATCATGACATCCGCGATGCGGTGGAGGAGTTCATGGCTCCCCACAACGTCACCCGCCTGATCGCGGCGCGGGTCCGCGACACCCTCATCCTGGTGCAGCGCATCCGCCACGGCGGCAAGGCTCTCAAGCGCCTCCAGCGCCACCCCGACTGGCGCTACGCCGTCCTCCTCTACGAAACCCTCGCCGACATCTTCGACTGGCCGGAAGTGCCGATCCATGAAGGCGGCCACAGCTTCCATCACCGCGACGACGGGGACGCCCTGGACGACGAAGACGACGAGCACGCCGGCAACGACGACGAAGAGGACGACGAAGACGACAAGGACGAAGAGGACGCCGACGAGAGCGCCCCCCCCGCTCCGGGCGCAATCAGCGGCGAAACCCAGTCGGGCAAACCCAAGCGCAAGCGCCGCCGACGCCGCAAGAAGAAGAAATCCACGGGAGACACCGCCCCCGGAGGTGAAGCGTGATCCGCAGCCTGTTCAAATTGATCGTCATCCTCCTGCCTCTCAGCTTGGCGGTCTATGCCGCCGGCCGTTACAGCGAAGAACGCAACAACGCCCGCCTGATGGCTCAGCCAAAACAGGTCGAAGAGCGGGCCAAAATCGCCGAAAAGACCGAGCTCCCCGAAGCCAAGCCCAAGCCCCAGGAGCCTGTGCGGGCCATCGCCCTGGTCAACGAACTCGCCTTCGCCAGAATCCCCGGCGCCGCGCAACCCAATGTCAGCAGGGTCCGGAGCGGCGTCGCCATCGACCTGGTCAAACGCCGCGTCCTCTGGGCCAAAAACGCCGACGCCGTGGCGCCGGTGGCTTCTCTGTCGAAGATGCTGACCACTCTGATCGGTCTCGAAGCTTGCGCCGAAGGCGGCAAGCTCAAGCTCAGCTCGATGATCCCGATCAGCGCCGCCGCACGCGGCACCGAGGACAGCAGCTTCCTGCGCAAATATCCGAACAAGACGGTCAGCATGGAAGAACTGATGCTCTCCGCCATGGTCCACTCTTGCAATGATTCCTGCGTATCGATCGCCGAGGCGATCGACGGCGATGTCGCCCGCTTCGCCAAGCGCATGAACGAACGCGCCAAGAACCTCGGCATCAAGATCGGCCCCAATGCCGCCAACTTCTACAACGCCAATGGACTGCCGCTGCGCCGCGAGGGAGTCGAAGTGGCCCAGAACTCCTGCAGCGTCAACGACCTCTTCCGGGTGACGATGGAGCTTCACAAGCATCCGAAGGTCTTCTCATGGACCCGCAAGCCGGAATGGCGGGTGCCTGCCGGCGCCAAGAACGGCGTCCTGGTGACCAACACCAACCCCTTGGTCGGCCAAGAGGGCGTCATCGGCCTGAAGACCGGCTTCACCTACGCCGCCGGCTGGTGCATCTGCTGCGTCTACAACAGCGGCGGCACCCACGTCGCCGTCATCGTCACCGGCTGCCCGAGCAAAGCCGCCCGCAACAGCGCCGCCGCCGAAGTCCTCTCCTGGTCGAAAAAGGCGGCGAAACAGCCGTGAGGCCGGCTCTTTCGCTCAAGGGGCTTACCGTCAAAGGATCCCAGCAAGTCGGGACTTCATTGACGTGATTGACCGGGTTGACACTATGGAAAGCGGACGTCCATGAAAGCCTCCTCTTTACTTAATTAATCCACATGCTGCCGGCAATGCCCTATCCGCGATTCTATTTCATCCATCACTTGATTCCAGAAGATCCGCATGCAGCGAGCGGAACAAAAATACACCCGACCCTGACCTCGCGGTACATCCGCGAGAATGTTGATATTCAAGAACTCGTGATCATCGGCTTGGCGCAGCCCAAATGCACTGTACCAAGATACCGAAAGCGAATTCCGTAAATCCGTGACGTCGCTTGTCGCCAATTCGAGGCAAATCGATTCTTGTCGTTGGATCTCTTGTTGCAAGCCGCATTGATAACAAGCACAGTCTTGCGGGTAATCCCCGTGCTTACAACTAGTCGTTAGTGGCAAATTCATCTTGGGAATCTTGGGCCAGTGCGCATGCGTCACCTTCAATCCAGATCATCCAGCCGATAGATGGTGACCTTGCCGTCGGTGACCGAGAGGCGCTCGATCGCTTCCCGGGCGGCTTCGATCTGGGCCCGGCTGGCCTTGTGGGTGAGGATCATCGTCGGGATGGCGCCGTCGGCGCCGGGCTTGTGCGAGATCGAGCTGATGCTGACGCCGGAGTCGCCGATGGCACCGCAGACGTGGGCGAGGGTCTTGGGGGTGTCGAGCACCGAGAAGCGGATGTACCAGCGGGAGAAGGCTTCGCTGTGCGGAGCGAGGCCGGTGCAGCCGTTGAAGCGGGTGAAGCCGGATTGCCAGGCAAGCGTGCCGGAGGACAAGGCCCAGCCGGCCTCGAGCAGGTCGGCGAGGACCGCCGAGGCGGTGGCATCGCGTCCCGCGCCCTGGCCGTAGAACATGGTGTCGCCGACGACGTCGCCGCAGATCTTGATGCCGTTGTAGGCGTTCATGGTGGTGCCGATGGGCGAGTCTTCGGGGACGAGGGTAGGCTCGACCGCGATGTTGACCCGTCCCTGGCTGTCCTTGCGGATGTTGGCAAGGAGCTTGATGCGGTAGCCGGATTGCGCGGCGAATTCCATGTCGGTGACGGCCATGTCGCGGATGCCGCGGGTGTAGACGAGGTCGGAGTGGAACCAGTTGCCGTAGGCGAGGGAGGCGAGGATGGCGGCCTTGTGCGAGGCGTCGCCGCCGTCGACGTCGAGGGTCGGGTCGGCTTCGGCGTAGCCCATTTCCTGGGCCTTGGCCAAGGCGGTGGCGAAGCTGGCGCCCTTGCCCATTTGCGACAGGATGTAGTTGCTGGTGCCGTTGAGGATGGCGCGGATGGAAAGGATGTCGTTGCCGGCGAGGCCTTCGCGGAGGACCTTGAGGATGGGGATGCCGCCGGCGACCGAGGCTTCATAGAAGACGCCGGCGTGGCTGCTGGACGCGGCGGCGAAGATCTCGCTGCCGAACTCGCAGATCAGCGCCTTGTTGGCGGTGACCACAGGCTTGCCGAGACGCAGGGCTTCCATCACCACTTCGCGGGCGACGCTGGTGCCGCCAATGAGTTCGACGACGATGTCGACCTTGGGATTGCGGACCACGGCCATCGGATCGGTGCCGATCTCGACTCCTTCCAGATTGCAATCGCGCTTGGCATCGAGGCGGCGGACCGCGGCGGCGACGGGAGTGAGCTTGAGACCGCTGCGCGAGCTGATCAGGCCGCCGTTCTTGCGCAGAGCGTCGACGACGCCCGAAGCGACGGTGCCCATGCCGATGAAGCCGAGGCGGTATTCCTTGATGTCCATGAGGGATTTCCTTAGATTTTGAAGAGAGGCCGACAATGAAGCAGCCGCGGCGAAAATTGCCGCTGCCGTTGACAGACTTTAAGACAATCCGGAAAGACAGCAGCATTCCTGCGTCTTGAATCAGGTCCGCAGCAACTCAATCGTTTCTCCCGCCAGAAGCTTCTGCGCCGCTTCGCGGGTGCTGTCGCCGGCGTCGTGAATCGCCTCGGCGAGGATCTCGGGAGGCAGGGGGCCGATGGCGGCGAGTGCGTCGAAGGCATGAAAGCGACACTTCTTGCAGGGGGCTTCTTGCCAAACCCAAAGCAGAAGCGACCGCCAGGAAGGGTGAACCCGTGAGCAGAGAGCGTTACCCCAGTTATGGGTTTTATGGAGATCCCAGGATTGTGAGCAATGGTGGATCTGAACTTCCCGGTCGATCCCGAGTCCGCGCAGGCGTCGGTGAATGAGGCGCGCCGCACGCGGAGACAATTTCGCACCCAGCATTTGCACGCCTTCGGACGCGCGATTCGCGTTCTTGAGCTTCAGGAAACGGAGGCCGAGACGGCGTACCGAAGCAAGATCGAAGTGACTCAAAGCTTGCCTAGTCAAATAGCCGAGATGTTCGCGAGATCGCGCCCATCTCAGCCAGGAGGAAACAAGGCGTGGCGCCCGGCGATGACCGAAAACGTTCATCAATTGCTCGCGAATCTTCGGACTGCCCTCCTGCTCCAGCGCTGCTTGGATCTTGATCAGACCTCCCTCGTCCAAGGCGTTGATCCAGCGGGGGTAGAAATAGCTATTAGGCGATTCCTTGGCGAGCTGGATCAACTCTTCGGCATCGGGAGCTGCCTCCTTGGGTGAATCTGCTCTGATCGCTCCACGCGTTTCCATCTCAGTCGCTTCGTAAAATCGGCGGGCCGCGGCGCTCTCGGCGATGTACCTCCTGGCGATCTCCATCACCTTGATTTTCTTGTCTTCATCGGACCAGGAATCGATCAGCCAGGGAATCTCCGCGTCCTCGTCTTCCAGCAGCGCCTTCCCGTAGAAATCCATCAAGGCCGGCACCGCCTTTTCGGCCTCGAACTCGATCCACCAGGAGATGCCGTTGCGGGTGCTGTCGCCGATGTCGTGCAGGGCAGCGTGCGCCAAGATCGGCAAAGCCTTGGTATCGCCGGTCTGATGCATCAGCGCCAGGATCTCGAACATCTGATGCCGGGCCCAGTTGACCTTGGTGTCCCGGATGTGGTATTGGATGCAGACACGTGCCGTCATCTGCATTCCTGCGGTCTGAATCAGGCTCCAAATCTGCTCCTGTCGCGAGTCGCACTGGCTGTCATAGGCGGGCGGATGGGTCAGCACTTCGAGAATCAGATCCTCCACTCCCTCAGCCCCGCACTGCTGCACATGCAGCACCACTCGTCCCTGACCGCAGATCAGGGCTTTGCGGAAGGCGCGACGCGACAGCGGCAGGGTGTAGGCGGGAGCGGGCGGGAGGAGTCGTTTGGGGAAAGGGTGTTTCATGGAGAATCTCGCTTGAGAATGCCTAGTCGGCTGCTGCGAGATCGCGGCAGGCTTCGGCCAGTGGTTTCACGAAAACATTCTTGTAGAGTTCGTAGGAGCTGGCCACCGGAGCTACGATGGTCGCGGAGACAGGCTGCAATTCCTCGACCAAATCGTGGAAGCCCCGCTCCGGTTTCGGCGCGCTGCTGAGCTTGAACTCGAAAACATGCCTCCTGCCGCCGCGCTCCAGCACCAGATCCAGCTCGGCGCCGTTGGAGGTGCGGAGATAACCCGGCTGCCACTTCGGTGCCGAGGCGATCAGGTTTTCGACGCAATGCCCCTCCCACGAAGCGCCATTGCTGGGGTGGCCAAGCAGCCGATCGTAGCCGTCGATATCAAGAAGAGCATGCAGGATGCCGCTGTCGCGCAAATAGATCTTGGGGGATTTGACCAGACGCTTTTTCAGGTTGGCTTCCACCGGCGGCAGCAAGCGGACCATGTAGGAATGCTCAAGCAGGTGCAGACAGCGCCCCAGCATCCGGGCGTCCAGTCCAGACGCCTCAGCCAGCTTGGCTTTATTGAGGATCTGCCCATGAAGATGCGCGAGGAGCAGCCACAGACGCTCCATCTGCGGCGGCGGCAGATTGATGCCTAGACGCGGCACATCGCGCTCCAGATAGGTGCGGATGTAATCCAGCCGCCAGTCGAAACTGGCTTCGTCGTCGGCGGCGCCGAGACTTTCGGGAAAACCGCCTCGCACCCACAGGGAATGAGTCAGCTCCGGATCAACCATTTCGCTGACCAGCAGCGGCGTCAGATCGAGATAGGCAATGCGGCCAGCCAAGGTCTCTGAGGACTGCTGCAGCAGCTCCCTCGACGCCGAGCCGAGAATGAGAAAACGTCCCGGCCGACGGTCCTGATCAATCTCCGAACGCAGTTCTGAAAAAATCTCCGGCAACAATTGCACCTCGTCCAGGCATACCAGCTCCTGGCGATGACGACGAAAAAACAGCTCGGGCTCGGCGAGCTTATTGAGATCGGAACGCCGCTGCAGGTCCAGAGCCACCGCAGGCCGTCCCGCCAACAAGTACCGCGCCAAGGTCGACTTGCCGCATTGCCTCGGCCCTAGGATCGCCACGGCCGGTGACCTTGCCAAGGCCTTCTGCGCCGCTGCCTCCAATTGACGGATGATGTACTCCATGATCCCCCCCCTCGCGCCCTAGGTTTTGAAATGCCGAAGATTACAATATCCATGTAATTTATGCATTCAATGCAGCAATTACATGGTTAATTATATCAGCGAAACCACTCACCTCATACTAGATTCCCACTTGGCCGTCCGGCATCCTGCTGGCTGTTGGATGTGGCTCGATCATCCCGATCGAAGGAGCGGCAGCACCGCACGGAGTGCGGCGGCCCCAGGGGAACAAGCCGGCGGGACGCCAGCGATCCAGTAGGTGAGCTCAGCATCGCCGGAACGCCTCTCCCGTGAACTTCAGCACCGCCTGGCCGCGCTCGAGTTCGTTGTGCTCCTGCCAGGCTTGCTGGCGGGCGCTGTCGCGGGTGCCGGCGTTGCGGGCGTCGACGAGGGCCTGCAAGCGTGCAAGGGCGACGCGGCGGTTCTGCGTCTGCGAACGCTCGCCCGAGGCCTGCGCCACCAAACCGCCGGGCAGCCAACGGGCGCGGATGGCGGAGTCGGTTTTGTTGACGTGCTGGCCGCCGGGACCGGAGGCGCGACAGGCCTCGAAAACCACCTCGCGGGGATCGAGACGGATCTCGTCGACCGAGGGCAGCAGCGCCACGCCGAAGAACCAGTTCTTGCGGGCATGGGTGGGACGAAAGGGGCTGCGGCAAACCCATTGGTGGCTACCGCAAAGCCCCTGCGACCAGGTCCGCAGTTTTGCGGCGTCCGCAAGACTCGCTTCGATCTCGATCAAGGCGGAGAGAAGGCAGTCCTTTTCGCGAGGTCCGGCCTCGGCCTCGACCAGGTCGCAGTTCCAGCCCTGACGCTGAGCTTCCTTGGTGAGGAAGCGCAGCATGTGGGCGACGGCGCGCTGGCACTCGGCGGGGCCGCGTCCGGAGGTGATTTGCATCAGCACTTGCATCGGCTGCGTCCTCCGTCGGTCTTGTAGGTGAGCACGGGTCGCATGATCGCGACGACGCGGACGAGTCCGGCGTCGACGAGGTCTTGGATGACGCCGTCGATGTCCTTGTAGGCTTCGGGGGCCTCTTCGTAGAGGAGGTCCTTGTTGTCGCAGAGGACGCGGCTGCCGAGCTTGGTCTTGAGCAGGCCTTCCGGCGAGAAGCGTTTCTCGAGGCGGGCGCGGGTGGAGCCGCGGTCCCAGCGGCGTCCGGCACCGTGGGCGAGGGACCAGCCGTGATCGACGCTGTTGCTGACCGGATGGACGATGGTGGAGAAGTCGCCGCGCGAGCCGGGAATGAGGACAAAATCCTGGTCGGACGGAGCGGCGCCCTTGCGGTGGATCCAGCCTTGCGGCGTGCGGGTGACGGAGTTGTGGGTCATGTCGCAGAGCTGCGTCCCTTCGGCGCCGATGGCGTCGAGGAAACGCCGGGCGATGAGCCGACGGTTGGCACGGGCGAAGAAGAGGCCTTCGTCGTGACGGCGCAGGTAGTCGCGTCCGAGCGCGGAGTCGTCGGCGAGGCCGTTGCCGCCGAAGACGTCGGTATGCGAACGCAGGATGGCTTCGCCGAGGCCGCGGGAGCCGGAGTGGACCATCAGCTGCAGGTTTTCCGCCACCAGGCCGAGTCGCTGCGCCAGCTCGGGATCGAGGATCTCCTCGACCTTTTGCAGCTCGGCGAAGTGGTTGCCGCCGCCGATGGTGCCGAGCGCGTCGGTCCATTCGGGCAGGCCTTGTTCAGCGACGAAGGCATCGCGATCGCCTTCCCAAGGAAGGTCGAGAGACAGCTTCTTGAGCCATTTGTCGACCTTGGTCTTGTGGACGGGCAAGGAGCTCTGCCAGAGGCCCATGCCGCAACCGATGTCGTTGCCGACGAGGTGCGGGTAGACGAGCCCTTCGGTGAGGATGGCGGCACCGACGGGAATGCCTTTGCCGGGGTGCAGGTCAGGCAGGCCGATGGCGGCGGTGACGCCGGGCAGGGTGGCGGAGTGTTTCAGTTGTTGGATGGCGGCGCCTTCGATCCAGGATGTGGACGAGGCGTAGAGGCGAACTTTGTCGCCGAAGATTTGCGGTAAAATAAGACAGTCTCCTGAGGAGGGGGAACGGGGTCCCGGTCACTCAGGAATCGAGATCAAACTGGGGCATCCGGGAAGCGGCCGTGGCGGCTTATTCGGAGCGGCATCTGAGCAAGGAAACCTGAGACCGGTCAGTGGGTCGCCTGGCGTGAAACGGAGGCGGCGGCAGTTGCAGTAGTGATTGAGGTCATGGGGAGTCTCCTGGGGGAAGGGGTTTGTGGGGTGTGAGCGCCAGTCGTGAATGCAGGTCACAGGGTCATGCTTGGCATTGTAGCGAGTTTTTGCGGCGGGCGCAAGGAAGCAATCACACAATCTCAGGGACCCGGAACTCGCCACAGATCCATCACATACCAGTTTATGAGTTTTTCCGCTTCCGGGAAATTCTTATAAACACAAACAATTGGACCATAAAAAATTATAGCACACTTCTCAAGAGACGGAAAAACCGCCACAAGCCACATTACCGGCCCGATTGACAAAGGATACAGAATCAGCGCGCCCAGCAACCACCCATGCCAGTTCGAAGAGGATTCCGAGGGCTTATCATCTGACGGCTTCGTCTCCATCTCATCCCGCCGCTTTCGGCAGGTTTCTGCCGGCGCCGGCGTAGAGGCGGGGGACGAGGTATTTGAGGACCGAGGCGGTGGGGATGGCGAAGAGGGCGCCGGCGACGCCGGCGAAGATGCCGCCGAGGAGGACGGCCATGATGATTTCGAGGAAGCTGAGGTTGAGGGAGGTGCCGACGAAGCGGGGGTAGAGGACGATCCATTCGAAGGTCCAGATCACCAGGTAGATCAAGGTGACGGCGCCGAGGAAGAGAAGGAAGGAGGTGTCGGCGCTGCCGCTGACGAGGATGCAGATGAGCATGGTGGCGCTATAGCTGACGGCGGGGCCGATCTGGGGGATGAAGACCTGGAGTCCGGCGAGGAGGGCGAGGGGGAAGGCGTGGGGAACGCCGACGAGGGAGAAGAGAATGAGATAGATCGGGGTTTCGATGATGCAGATGGTGACGAATCCGCGAGCCCAGGCTTCGAGGCGGCGGATGATTTCGTCGAGGGCTTCGGCGGCTTCGCTTTTGGTGCTGGCGCGGAGGCGGGGCATCCATTCCGACTCAAACACCGTGGCGGCGAAGTACTGGCCGAGCGAGCGCGAGCCTTCCTGCGGCACCTGGAAATGGGCGAGTTTGATCAGGAAGAAGAGGAAGGAGAAGAAGGCGAGGAAGGCGTGGAGGCAGCAGGCGCCGAGGTTGGAAAGAGCGAAGTTGACCAGGCCGCCGTTGCCGTCGGCGCCGTACATCAGGCGGTCGTAGAGGCGATTGCGATTGGCGGGATCATCGAGATAGCCGGCGAGGCCGGAGAGCCACGGGAGGTGGCCGATCTTCTCGTTGAAGCGACTGATCTTATCGCCTAGGTAGGCGCCGAGGTCGCGGTCGATGTCGGCGCGTCCGGGTTCTTCACCGGAGACGACTTCGATCTTCGACTCTTTTTTGTATTTCTGGAAGTCGAGGCGGGCGCTGTCGAACCAGGGGGAGGAGACGACGACGCTGATGAAGATGAGGCCGGCGAGGCCGGCGGCGAGGGTGGCGACAGTGAGGATGACGGATTGCTTGGCGAGGCGGTCTTCGGGGCGGCGTTCTTCTTGGATTTCGCGGAGGCGGCGGCCGTGCCAGAGGGAGCGGACGAGATCGACGAGGAAGCGCAGCGGGATGAGGCCGGGGAGGAGGAGTTTGAAGACCAGTTGCGCCGGCCGGCTGGGGAGGAGCCGGCGAGCATACCAGCGTTGGAGGGGGAGGCAGAGGCAGGCGAGGGTGAGTCCGACGAGGACGCCGGTGAGGTAGGTGGCGACGAGGAGGAGGAGTCCGAGGACGGCGGCGACGGCGGCGAGGCCGGCCATCGACAAGGCGTTGCCGCGCTGCCGCATCGCCTCGTCGGCGTTGGTGAGTTCCTCTTCGAGGGCTTCGGGCTCGAGCTCCAGGCCGCTGGCGACGGCGGCGAGGATCTCGCGCTCCCGGGGGTTGAGATTGTTGTCGTGGTAGGCGGCGGTCACCAAGGCATGGAGGATGGCGCGACGGTCGTCGGGAGAAACCGGAAGGAGGGGCGGGCAAAGCTCGGCGACGCTGAGAGGAGAGGCGGAGGCGAGTTCGACGTTGAAGATCTCGGCGACCTTCGGTCCGAAGCGTTCGCTAAGCTGGCGGGTGATGGCGGGGGCGGCGAGAGCGCCGTCACCGGCGGCGCGGACGAGGAGGACGAAGAGCCGGGCGGTGGCCTCGGCGGCAGCGCGACGCTCGTCGGCACTGAGACGACCGAAGCCTTCGCGCAAGCGGGCGAAGGCTCCTTTGACCGGGTCGGCCAGGCGGGTGAGGTGGGAAATGGCCATCAGAGCTGCAAGGTCAGACCTTCGCGGGCCCAAAGGATCTCCATCGGCGGCGTCGCCTCCTTGTAGCGTTTGATGAATTCGCTGCTCAAGGTATCGAGGAAGCTGTCGGTGTGCATCGGGTCGTGGTGGTAGACGGCGAGGTGCTTGACCCCGGCCTTGTGAGCGATGCGGCTGAGGAGGGAGACGGTGGTGTGGCCCCAGCCGACCTTGCTGCGGTACTCCTCGTCGGTGTACTGGCCGTCGGCGATGAGGAGATCGGCGCCGCGGATGAATTCGAGATAGGCCTTGCCGATTTCCGACCCCGGGAGCGGGTTTCCTTCAGCGTCGAACTGGCAATTGAGCTCGTTGTCGGTGGCATAGACGAGGCGGGTACCGTCTTTCTCAAGACGGAAGGCGATCGAGCCGCCGGGGTGGTCCATTTCCTGGAAACTGACCTGAACCCCGTCGACCTGGACGCAGCTATGGGTGCGGATGGTGTCGGCGCTGATCGGGTGGACGGCGAGGTCGGAGCCGAGGGCGGACATCGGGACCGGAAAATAATTCGAGTCCATCTGGCCGGAGAGGACCGATTCGAGCATGACGTCGCGTTTCTCCTGCCCCCAGATGTTGAGGCGGAAGCGGGGCGAGTACGCAGGCTGGAAGAAGGGCATGCCTTGGATGTGATCCCAGTGAGTGTGCGAGAGGAAGAGATTGATCTCGGTCTTGCCTGCGGAGGGCGATCCGGCCATGATCTCGACTCCGAGGCCGCGGATGCCGGTGCCGGCGTCGAAGATGAAGTGGCGATCGCCCCAGACGACGTTGACGCAGGAGGTGTTGCCTCCGTATTTTTCGGTCGAGCGTCCGGGCGTGGCGATGGAGCCGCGGGTGCCCCAGAAGGTGATCAGAGGTCGGCTGCTCACTGCATCAGCTCCTCGCGTTCGGAATAAACCATGCGGGTATCACCGATCTGGATCAGATCCTGCTGCCGGAGGATGCATTTGGCGATACGGGTGCCGTTGACATAGGTGCCGTTGGTCGAGCCGGTGTCCTCAACCACGAATTCCTCGCCGGCGGAATAGATCTTGGCGTGATGGCGGGAGACGTTGCTGTAGGGAAAGGTGAGAGTGTTGTCCTCGGTGCGCCCGATGATCACGGCAGCCTCGCTCACCTTGTGTAGAAGTTTGCGGCCATCCGGGTAGGTGATGTCGAGATAAGCGACGCGACGGCGGCGCACGCCCTGGAGCACCGCGGTCCGGGACATGGCGATTGTACGGCTGTCGGTGGTTTCAGGATGATCGGACATGGACATCTCCGGAAAGTTTGGGGCTCAAAGACGGGAAAGCTTGTCGAGGAGCCCGGGACTTGTCTTCATCCAATTATAAGCGTCGGAAAGGATCGCCGCAAGGTTTTTTCGCGGCAACCAGCCACTAAGTGCTGAAATCTCTTGGTTATCGGCCACGAAACACGGGATATCGGCGTAGCGGTTGGCCGGATCGGAGCCGATTTCCGGACCTTCGCCGCAAAGTTCGCGGCACCAGGCGGTGAGTTCTGCGAGGGATGCGCTGTTGGCCAGACCACCGCCGGCGTTGAGGGCCCGGTTTTGCAGGAGGCCGGGAGAAGCGAGAAGACGGAGCACCAGTTCAGCCATGTCGTCGGCATGGAGGAAGTCGCGGACTTGGCGGCCGCTGCCCCCCCAGCCGATGTAGCGGAGGGGACGTTTGAAGATGTGATTGAGCAGCCACCAGGTGAGGATGCCTTGGTCGGCGCGGCCGAATTGCCAGGGGCCGGCGAGGACGCCGAAGCGGATGCAGTCGACCGGGAAGGCGCCGGCGTGGGCGTATTCGGCGAGAACCTGCTCGGCGGCGAACTTGCTGGCGCCGTAGTAGGACTTGGAACCGGAGGTGGAGAAGTTCGAGGCGATGCCGGCAGCGCTGACCCCGGGCTGCGACTGGAGCGCGGCGAAAGCCAGGCGCGAAGGGCTTTCCTTCAAGGAGCAGGCGCGCAGCGCCTCGACGCCGTAGACCCGGCTGGAGGAGAGAAAGACGAGATGGGCGCCGTGACGGCGGCAGGCTTCGGCGCAGTTGAGCGCCCCGCCGAGATTGGTCGCGATGACGTAGCCGGGACCGCCGCCGCCGCTGCCGGCGAGGACCGAGGGTTCCGCCGAGGCTTCGACCAAGGCGTCGAAACGACCCAGCGCCTCGAGATCCTGGGTCTGGCGGACGTCGCCATGGACGAAGCGGACACCGCCGGCGGCGAGGCGGGCAAGGTTCTCTTCCGATCCCCGGCGCAAGAGGTTGTCGAAAGCGATGACTTCACAGTCGAGCCAGGCGGCTTTTGCCGCCAGACAGATGTGGGAACCGGCAAAACCGGCGCCGCCGGTGACTACGAGACGCTTCATTTTCCCTTCCCCCCGAAATAGTTATGAGGCTTCAAATCCAAAGATACTTGCCAGCCCGAGAATTTCCCAGCCTCCTCCAGGAGGCAAGACGAAACACCGCCCCCGGGGGGAGCGGCGTCTCTTGCAGGGAAAAACCAAAACCAGACTCAAGTCGACTGGCTCATCACTTCCTTGTAAGCATCAAGAAGCTTGTTGCGGACTTCCTTCATCAACTGGAAGGCGACGTCGGCCTCTTCCAGCTTGGTGACGACGTCCTGTATGTTGGTGGTCTCGCCGGTGGTCAGGCCCTTGATCGAACTGTCGGCGCTTCTCTGCGCCTTGTCGACATCTTTGATCAGACCTTCGACCAGCTTGGCGAAATCTTCGCCTTCCGCCGCCTTTTCGGCGCCGCCGAGCTTGAGCGGCGAGGGGCTGATGCCGGCGCTGCCGATGGAGATGGGATCTATGCCGTTCATGGGAGGATTCCTTGATAGCTCATTTTAGCACGGGAGCTCAGGCGTTGCCAGAGCCCATGGAAATGGTTTTTTCGGCCATCTGCTTGGAGATGCGGAAGGCGGCGAGGCCGGATTCGTAGCCGCGGCTGGCGGTCATCATGTCGACCATCTCGGTCAGCGGATTGACGTTGGGCAGAGTCACCATGCCGGTCTTCGGATCGGCATCGGGGTGACCCGGGTCGTGGAGCTGGCGCAGGGGCGACTGGTCGCGGCTGATCTGGCTGACCCGGACGCCGCCGAAGTGGCGGCTGTCGCCCTCCTCGTACTGGGCCTTGAGGACGCTCTCGAAAGCGACGACCTGGCGGCGGTAGGTGTTGCTGGCGTCCTTGTTGGTGGCGTGGGCGTTGGCGATGTTGGCCGAGCACAGGCGCAGGCGGGTCTGTTCGGCGTCGAGTCCGGAGGAGATGGTGCCGGCTCCGGGAATGAGTTCGATAGACATGTTGGGACTCCTCAGCGGATGGCGGATTTGAGGATGCGCTGGCGGGTGCTGTAGGCCTTGGCGAGCAGGGCGTGCAGGGTGCCGTTCTGGGTCATCTCGTTCATCTCGGAGGCGGCGTTGACGTTGTTGCCGTCAAGGCGGACCGAACCGGACTTGTCCATGGTGACCTCGGGATTGAGCTGCCTCAGGGCATTGAGGTCGTCCTTGCGGACGGCGTCGCCGAGGGCCCCGGCGAAGTTCAGATCGCGTCGGGTGTAGCCCGGAGTGTTGAGATTGGCGAGGTTGTTGGCGAGGAGTTCCTGGCGGCGGACGCTCAGGTGCATCATCTTGGAGATGAGCTCGCTGGTGTAGTCGGTGCCGATCATGGCTTGTCTCCTGGTTCTGCAGCTTCTCTAGGCAGTTGTCGTGCCAGGTCGTCTGGCGGCGGGATTCAGGCGGCCTGGGCGGCGCCCGGCGGAATTTTCTTCCGCGGCAAGGAAAAGGCTTCCGTCCTTTTTCTTCCGCTTCATCCGAGGAGCTGAACGACTTGCTGGGGCAACTGGTTGGCCTGGGCCAACATCGAGTTGCCGACCTGACCGAGGATCTGGTATTTCGCCAGAAGGGTGGTTTCGAAGGCCATGTCGACGTCGCGGATCTTCGATTCGGCGGCGCGCAGGTTGTCTTCGTAGCTGAGCAGGGCGCTGCGGGTCTGTTCGAGCCGGTTCTGCTGAGCCCCGTTGACGGCGCGGGCATTGGAGATGAAGTCGATGGCCTTGGCGATCTTGCCGATGACGTTCGAGCTGCGGACGCTCATCAGGTTGGGATTGGCGACCGAGCCCCAGGTGACGGCGCTGTGCTGCGAGGCGATCAGGGTGATGTTGTCGGTCGAGTAGGTGTAGGTATGGACCGAGCCGATGATCTCGGTGGTGCCCACCTGCAGGTTCTTCAAGGTGATGTCGATGGTCTGCCCGGCGTCGGCGCCGGTCTGCAGCGAGATCTTGCCGGTCGGATCGGCGTCGGCGTTGGAGATGTCGGCGACGCCGTTGCCGCCGCGGAAGAGATAAAGACCATTGAACTTGGCGGCGGAATCGCCGTGCGAGGTGATCCGGATGATCTCCTTCTGGAGCTGCAGGAACTCCGTCTGGATGTTGTCTTTATCAGTCTGCGACTTGGTGCCGTCGTTGGCTTCGATGGCGAGTTCGTCCATCCGGCCGACCATGTCATTCACTTTCTGAAGCCAGGAGTCGACGGTCTGCAGCAGCGACAGTCCGTTATCGACGTTATTGCGGGCCATGGCGACGTTGCGGGCCTGCGAGCGCATCTTCTCGCTGATGCCGACGCCGGAGGGGTCGTCCATCGGACCTTTGACGCCCGTGGCGAGGTGGTTCATCGCCTTGTTCATGCCTCGCAAGTTGTTGGCGTAGTTGGCCCAGACGTTGAACGCAGAGGCGTTGTGGTTGACGTTCATGATGAGTTCTCCTCAGGTTTTTCTTTCAGACTTCGATGTTTTCGGATTCAGGGTTGGCGGACCAGCGCTTCCCAGACGTTGAAGCGCAGAGATTCCGGTCCGAGATCATCGAGGATGACCTGGGCGCCGCGGCGGCTGCGCATCGAGATGACCAGCGGCGAAAGCAGGTTGGCCGTGGTGCTGTACATGTCCTTGCCGACGGTGACGAGGCAGAGGATCAAGGCGTCTGAGGGGGACTCCAGTCCGATCTGGGACGCCGTCTCGGCGCTGATCCGGACCTTGTAAGAAGGGTCGAGAAGAAAGGGCTCGACGCAGATGAAGGCGACCTCGCCCTCAGGCCGGCTCTTCATGTAGAGGAAGGGACGAACCTTAGTGTCGCGGCTGTAGCTGAAGTTCTGGAATCGCTCGAAAGCGACCAGGCCTTTGTCGAAGTGGATGTCGTGGCCGATGAGCTCATCCAGGTTCTCCTGGAACTTGGCATATTGGCTATGCCGATCGAAGCTGATGGCTGCGGCTTTTCTCTGGGATGCAGTGCTCATGTGTCCTCCCGACCTTTCGTCGTGTGTTGTTGATTGGCCAAGTTGCAGACGCTGTGCCAGCGCCCAAAACACAATCATAATTTTCATCGCAAGTAACTGATTTTGAGCTTATCTAAAAATAATATTGAAAGCCGATGAAAGCCATTCCATAAGCACATTGCGGAAGATTTTACCGGTTAACAACCCTTCAATCCAGCCGTCATGACGCGAGGAACCCAAGTTCAAGGATGGGAAAATCATTCCGGGGGCAGGTTCTTGCCGTCGGCGTGATATCTTGACTTGGAACTAAACGACGGGAATTTCACCATGTCCGATCTGCGCGACCTGATTCTTGACCGCCTCAGCAACACCGAGCATCTGCCGCAGCTGCCAAGCGAAGTGATCAAGCTGCTGAGTCTCTCCCAGGACGACCATGCCGGCCTGAACGAAGCGGTGAAGCTGATCAAGGGCGATCCGCCCTTTGCCCTGCGCGTCCTGCGCCTCGCCAACTCGGCCCGCTTCGGCGGAGCGATGAAGGTGACGGCTCTCGAGGTCGCAGCCAGCCGCCTCGGCATGGAGACCTTGCGGATGCTGGCTTTGACCGAGAGCCTCTCCGGCATCACCCGCAGCCATGGCGGCGGCTATTCGCCGCAACTGCTCTTCCGCCACGGGCTTCACTCCGCTCTCGCCGCCGATCTCCTCGCTCCTCATCTCAAATCCAAGGTCCGTCGAGTCGAGCTCTTCACTGCAGGTCTTCTGCACATCAGCGGCATGTTGGTGATGGAAGCGAGCTTCCCCCGCCTGACCGCGGAACTGGTCGCAAAGCGCCTGCCGGGGGAAACCCTCTTCGAGGCGGAGATGCGACTCTGGGGCATCAGCAGCGGCGAAGCCGGGGAACACCTCTGCCTCTATTGGAATCTGCCGGTGAGCTGCGGCGGTGCCGCACGCTACCACCTCGCCCCCCCCGCCGCCCCCGCGGTCTTCTCCGCGCTCGCCTGGGGCGTCCACGCCGCCAAGGCCGCAGTGCTCGCCGCCACTCCCGACGCCCTCTTCACCCCCGGCACCTTCGCGACCGATCCGCATCTCGCCGATCAGCTCGTCCTCGACGGCCAGGAAGTCCAGCCCTTCCTCGCCGACATCGGCACCAAGGCTGCCGCTCTCGCCGCCGATCTCATCTGAACCGGAACGCCGCCCCGCCTCAATACTCACAGCCCACGAGCCCGCCCATGCAGCCCCTCCTCGTCCTCGGAGCCGGACAAGTCGGCGAAGCCCTCCTGCGCTTGCGTCCTGATGCCCTAGGCAGCTCACGCAGCGGCCGCGACGGACTTCTTCTCTTCGACCTCGCACGTCCCGAGACTTGGGATTGCCTGCCCCCGGCAAGCTCCGTGATCTGGACCTTTCCCCCCGTCCCCGAAACCCCTGCCCTCGCCTTCGGCCGCCGCATCCTCGCCTCCGGCAGCCGACTCATCGTTCTCGCAAGCACCTCCTGCCACCTCGCACCCGAACTCGGCCGTCTCGATGAGAACTGCCCTCTCGATCTGGCCCAGGAACGTGTCCGCGCCGAAGAATCCCTCCGCCGCGAAGGCGCCATCGTCCTCGCCCTCGCCGGCCTGCATGGCCCTCAACGCCGCCCCGCCGAGTGGATACGCCGCGGCCTCATCCGCAACGGCGCCAAACTGGTCAATCTCATCCATGTCGAAGATGCCGCCGCAATCAGCCTCGCCCTCCTCGAACGAGCCTCCCCAGGCGAACGATTCGTCGCCAGCGACGGCCAAGGACGCCCCTGGTCCGCCATCGCCGCCGAACTGGGGCTCGAAGTCCCTTCCGGCAGCCCGGAAGGCCGCCGCGTCGACCCCGCCCGACTCTTGAAGCTCATGCCCCCGGACTTCCACTTCCGGGGCATCGACCTCTGAACCCACGCCCCGACCTGTACACCTGCTAGATTTTTCGACGTGTACCACACCGAATTGAGCTTGGATTGAGATGCATTCAAGCTGCTTTTCAGAGACTCAGCAGTCCCTTGCCCCCTAAGCTGTGATCCTGAAATTCGGCTGAGACAGGTCGAGATTCGTTAAAAAATATGTATAGACAAGGCTTGCGAAATAACAACCTCCGCCTAATTTCTGTCTAGACAACATGGCAACCCTGGAGATATGCAACTATGAACCCCTCCCCCCGCAGCGTCCGCGCCCCGCGCGGCGCCATCCTCAACTGCCGCAACTGGCAGGCCGAGGCGGCCTACCGGATGATCCAGAATAACCTCGACCCCGAGGTGGCGGAGCGTCCCGAGGATCTCGTCGTCTACGGCGGCATCGGCAAGGCGGCGCGCGACTGGCCCTGCTTCGAGGCCATCCTGGCCAGCTTGCGCGAGCTGGGCGACGAGGAGACCCTGCTGATCCAGTCGGGCAAGCCGGTCGGGATCTTCCGCACCCACGCCGACGCCCCGCGCGTGCTGCTCGCCAATTCCAACCTGGTGCCGCACTGGGCCACCTGGGAGACCTTCCACGAGCTCGACCGCAAGGGGCTCTTCATGTACGGCCAGATGACCGCCGGCTCGTGGATCTACATCGGCACCCAGGGCATCGTCCAAGGCACCTACGAGACCTTCGCCGAAGCGGGACGCCAGCACTACGGCGGCGAGTTTCCCTGGAAGGGCCGCTGGATCCTCTCCGCCGGCCTCGGCGGCATGGGCGGCGCCCAGCCCCTCGCCGCCAGCTTCGCCGGCGCCTCGTCGCTGATCATCGAATGCCAGCAGAGCCGCATCGACTTCCGCCTCCGCTCGCGCTACCTCGACAAGCAGGCGAAGGACCTTGAGCACGCCCTGCAGCTGATCGAGGAGCACTGCGCCAGGGGCGAGGCGGTCTCCATCGGCCTCCTCGGCAACGCCGCCGAGATCCTGCCCGAACTCTTGCGCCGGGCGCAAAACGGCGGACCTCGCCCCTCCTTGGTCACCGACCAGACCTCGGCCCACGACCTGATCAACGGCTACCTGCCGGCCGGCTGGAGTCTCGACGAGTGGCAGGCCGCCCGCAAGGAGCCCGCGCGTCACACCGCGCTGAAGGCCGCCGCCGCCGCGTCCTGCCGCGTCCATGTCGAGGCCATGCTCGGCTTCCAGAAGCTCGGCATCCCGGTGGTCGACTACGGCAACAACATCCGCCAGGTCGCTCTCGACCAGGGCCTCGCCGACGCCTTCGCCTTCCCCGGCTTCGTCCCCGCCTACATCCGCCCGCTCTTCTGCGAGGGCAAGGGCCCCTTCCGCTGGGTGGCGCTCTCCGGCGACCCCGAGGACATAGCCAAGACCGACGCCAAGATCAAGGAGCTCTTCCCGGACAACGCCCACGTCCACCGCTGGCTCGACATGGCGGCTTCGCGCATCGCCTTCCAGGGCCTGCCCGCCCGCATCTGCTGGCTCGGGCTGGGCGAACGCCAGCGCGCCGGCCTCGCCTTCAACGAAATGGTCGCCAAGGGCGAGCTCAAGGCGCCGATCGTCATCGGCCGCGACCACCTCGACTGCGGCTCGGTCGCCAGTCCCAACCGCGAGACCGAGGCGATGAAGGACGGCAGCGACGCGGTCAGCGACTGGCCCCTCTTGAACGCCCTCTTGAACACCGCCGCCGGCGGCACCTGGGTCAGCCTCCACCACGGCGGCGGCGTCGGCATGGGCTACTCCCAGCACTCGGGACTGGTCATCGTCGCGGACGGCACGCCGGCTGCGGCCAAACGCCTCGAACGCGTCCTCTGGAACGACCCCGCCACCGGCGTCATGCGCCACGCCGACGCGGGCTACTCGCTGGCGCAGGAGTGCGCTGCCCGCAACGCTCTCAAACTCCCGATGCTTTGACATTCAAAATTCAAGATTCAAAATTCAAGATGAACGTGAGCTCAATTCAAGATTCAAAATTCAAAATTGAAGAGGGGTTGCCATGAGACAGTTTGAGGATCTGCCGGTGTGGCAGGCGGCGCGGGATATGTACTTGATCCTGAGCGCCTTCATCAAGGACAATGGAGCCGTCTTCGAGTATTCTTTTAAAGACCAGTGCCTAAGGGCGGGCTTGTCGGTGAGTAACAACATTGCCGAAGGCTATGAACGCGGCACCAACAATGAGCTGAGTCATTTCCTTTTCATGGCCAAGGGCTCCTGTGGAGAACTGCGTTCGATGATGCGCATCGCCAGTTGCAAAAAGATCAAATCCGATGAATCCCTCAAGCATGTCATCAGCGCCTGCCTCAACATCTCCGCCCAACTCCAAGGATGGATCGACTACCTGAAGCGCAGTGACCTCAAAGGGCAGAAATTCAACGAAGTGCGTGAAGAGGCCTCTGAGTATGGAAGCGCCGAGCCCCCGCCCTACCCGCGATTCGATTCTTGAATCTTAAATCTTCCATCTTGAATTGAGCTCCCGCTCATCTTGAATCTTGAATTTTGAATTTTGAATTTCCGAAGGAACTCCCCCATGACCATCTTCCCCGGCACCCTCACCCTTCCGCAGCTGCGCGCCCTCTGGGAGGGCAGCGTCAACTTTGAACTCGCCCCCGCCGCCTGGCCGGCGATCGAGGCCTCCGCCGCGGCGGTGCAGGCCATCGTCGCCAAGGGTGACGCCGCCTACGGCATCAACACCGGCTTCGGCAAACTCGCCTCCAGCCGCATCGCCGACGACCAGCTCGCGCTGCTCCAGGCCAACCTGATCCGCTCGCACGCCGTCGGCGTCGGCCCCTGCCTCGACGAGGCCACGGCGCGGCTAATCCTCGCCACCAAGATCGCCAGCCTCGGCCGCGGCGTTTCCGGCATCCGCCGCGAAGTGATCGAGACGATGATCGCCCACTTCAACGCCGGCATCCTGCCGCGCATCCCCGCCAAGGGTTCGGTCGGCGCCTCCGGCGACCTCGCGCCGCTGGCCCACATGACCCTGGCCCTGATGGGCGAAGGCGAGGTCAGCTACAAGGGCGAAACGATGGCCGCCGCCGTCGCCCTGAAACAGGCCGGCATCGCCCCGATCCGCCTCGCCGCCAAGGAGGGACTGGCCCTGATCAACGGCACCCAGGTCAGCACCGCCCTCGCCCTGCGCGGCCTCTTCCTCGCCGAACGCGTCTTCGCCGCCGCCCTCGCCGCCGGGGCGCTCTCCGTCGACGCCGCCAAGGGTTCCGACGCCCCCTTCGACCCCCGCATCCACGCCGTCCGCGGCCAGCCCGGCCAGATCGCCGTCGCCGAACACTACCGCGAACTGCTCGCCGGCTCCGAGATCCGCAAGTCGCACCTCAAGGAGGACGACCGCGTCCAGGACCCCTATTCCCTCCGTTGCCAGCCGCAGGTGATGGGCGCCTGCCTCGACCTCATCCAACAGAGCGCCAGGACCCTGGTCACCGAGGCCAACGCCGTCTCCGACAACCCGCTCATCTTCCAGGCCGCCGACGGCTCCTGGGAAGTGGTTTCCGGCGGCAACTTCCACGCCGAGCCGGTGGCCTTCGCCGCCGACACCCTGGCACTTGCCATCGCCGAGATCGGCGCCCTCTCCGAGCGCCGCATCGCCCTCTTGATCGATGCCTCGATCTCCCGCCTCCCCGCCTTCCTCGTCCCCGACGCCGGCCTCAACTCGGGCTTCATGATCGCCCACGTCACCGCCGCCGCCCTCGCTTCGGAGAACAAGTCCCTCGCCCACCCCGCCAGCGTCGACTCCCTGCCCACCTCGGCCAACCAGGAGGACCACGTCAGCATGGCGACCTTCGCCGGACGCCGCCTCGAGGACATGGCGCGGAACACCGCCACCATCGTCGGCATCGAGCTCCTCGCCGCCGCCCAGGGCATCGACTTCCACCGTCCCTTGAAGTCCTCGCAGGTGCTCGAGAAGGTCCACGCCCGTCTGCGCCAGGAAGTCGCCTTCCTCAGCTCCGACCGCTATCTCGCTCCCGATCTCGAAGCCGCCAGCCGGATGGTCTTCTCCGGCGCCTTCGACTTCGCCGCCCACCACCTCCTGCCCTCGATTGAAAGCTGAAATTTGATTTTGTGATTTTTGTCGTTTATTGTCGAATTAAAGCTTGATTAAAAATCTATCCTGAATCATTTATGGGCAACCCGGAGGTTGCCCATGAGATTCCTGTTTCTGCCCGCGCTGCTCCAGCTTGCCCTCGCCGCTTCAGTGCAGGCGGAGAACGAGCAGGCCCCCTTCGACGAGGACTTCGTCCGCCACCGCGAAGCGGCTCTGAAGCGTCTCAGCCCGGGGACGGACGAGGCCTTCTTCTACCGGGTCCTGGAAGCGCAGATGCGCGGCGACCTGACCCGCTCCGCCACGCTCCTTGAGGAATGGGAGAAACGGGAGAGTTCAGATGCCCGCGTGGCGAAGATGAAGGACCGCCAGCTTCTGCTCGTCTACGCCCGCGATCCGAAGAAAGGCCGTGCCGCCCTGCAGGAGCGTTTGGAGCTGAATTTCGACCATGAACGCCCCGAGCCGGCGACTGCCGCTGTCGCGCCTCCCGGAGGGGCGGCGAAACCCTGCGCAGCGGCCGAGCCGGCCTCCGGCAAGAGCGAGGGGCTTCCGGTCGATTTCTGGAATCGCGACAAGGCCCTTGATGCGATGAAGGAAAACTATGCGGAAAGCCTCGCCCAGAATCATCTGCCACTGCTGGCCGGCAGGAAGCTCGGCGACAAGGATCGCACCTGGCTCCTGCAGCAGCTCGCCTTCTGCCGCCGCAGCGACTTCCCCGGCCTGCTCAATCTCATCGCCGAGGACATGGCCGCCAAGCCGGAGCTGAAGCAAGAAAGGACGGATCACTTCGGCTGCCGCGCCATCGACCTGCAACTCAGCTCGGCGCAGCTCATCGAGCTCGGCCGACTGCGTCCCGAACTCCAGGATGACCGCGCCTGGGCCGCCGCCGTGGTGCGGCACCAGCTGGCGGCGGGCGGGTCGGGGGCGGAACATGTCGCGGCGGTGGAGAAGGCCCTGGCTTTCGCCCGCCCCCTGCCAGACTCCCAGAACAACCTGAAGGCCTCGCTGCTGCTCGAGCTGATCCTCTGCCGCGAACGCCGCGGCGAGACCTCGGCGGAACTTCTGGAGGAATACCTGGCCCTGCCGCGACCCGGAGTCTGGAACCTGAAGAAGGCCGAGAGGTCCGCCTGGCAGGTGAACGCGGATGAAAACGTCTGCGACCTGCCCTCGCCGTCGCGATACGAGGACGCCCTGATCCGCCGCCAATTGCTGCAGCTCTTTGCGGCGGGCGCAAAAACAGGCGTCTCCGATCCCCGTCGCGATCCCGCCGCCCAGCGCTTTCTCAAGCACATCGAGCTGGAGCAGCTGCTGCCTCTCTACGCCGAAGCCCGCCTCGGCGGCGGCTGTCCGGACCCCGACGCGGCAGCGAAGCTGCTGGACCATGCCGCGCTCAAGACCCTGGAGGAACGGGTGCTCCTCGAGCTCCTGCCGGACAACCCCGCCGAGATCGCCGCCCGGGCAGTGCCGGAACTTCACCTGGTGGTGCGCAACGCCCCCGAGCTGCTGATGCGCATCTACAAGCTCGACGCCGCCGCCTGCTGCCGCACCGGAGCGGATTCCCGCATCGATCTCGAAGGCCTGCAGCCGGCCTCGCAGAAGTCGGTCAAGCTCGACCCCAAGCCCATGCTCCGCCAGGAACTTCGCCTCAAGCTCGACGAGATCGAGGAGCCGGGGCTCTACGCCGTCGACCTGATCGCCGGCGACGCCAAGTCGCGCGCCTTCATCCGCAAGGGAAGCCTGGGCGGCTTCGTGCGCGATTCCGCCGCCGGGCAGACGCTCAGCGTCTTCGACGACGAGGGGCTGCCGGTGGCCGGCGCCGTCGTCGAGCTGGGCGAGGTCGAGTTCCTCACCGACGCCCAGGGGCAGGCGAGCCTCCCTTTCCTCACCGGCGCCGCCCAGACGGGCGAGGCCGAAGTGCTGATCCGCAAGGGGCCGCTCGCCACCCGCTTGAAGCTCGAGCGCCACGCCGAAAGCCCCGAGCTCAAGGGAAGTTTCGATCTCCCCGGCACTCTCATCCCCGGTCGCGCCAATCCGCTGCTTTTCAGCGCCCGTCTCGAGGTCAACGGCGCCGCTGCCGATCTCAGCCTGCTGAAAAACCTCAAGCTCCGGATCATCGAAGGCCCGAAAGACGGGGAGCGCAGCCGCCTCCTCGAATGCCCCGGCTTCGATGCACGCGGCCAGCTCGCCCTGCAAATCCCCCTGCCCGCCGACTTCACCACCGCCCGCGTCGAAGTGAGCGGCGAGTACAGCCTGCTCGACGGCGCCCGCAAGATCCTCAGCGCCTCCGTCACTCTCAATCATTCCGGCGAGCGCCAGTCGATCCACGCCCTCGCCTTCCGCCGCGACGGCGAACGGGTCCTGCTCGAGATGCGGGGCGCCAATGGCGAAGCCTGCCCGGGAGAAAGGATCGAGCTGGAGTTCTCCGGCATCCCCTGGTCGCGACGGGAGCTCAGACTGCACACCGACGCCCAGGGGCTCGTCGATCTCGGCGTCCTGCCGCCCCATCTCGCCGTCCGCGCCAGCTGGGGCCGGGTGGAGGCGGGCTATCTCAGCCGTCCCGCCCAGACCTGCAGCTACCCGAACGAACGCCACCTTCTCGAGGGCGAGGACTTGCAGCTGCCCTTGCCGGAAGGCTGCGAATGGAAGCCGGCGCTCTTCCGCGTCGCCGAGGGCCTCGTCCTTGAGGATCTCAGCCCTGTCCTCAAGATCGAAGGGGCGCAGCTGAGAATTTCCGGCCTGCCTCCCGGCGACTACGAGTTCCACCCCGGGACCCTGCAGACGATGAAGCTGAAGATCCACCCGGGCCGGCGCCACGGCCAGCTGATCGCCTCTTCCCGAGGCTGCACTCGCAGCCCCGCGCCGGCCGCCCTGCCGCAGCTGATCTCCTTCCGGATCGAGGGCGAGGCCCTGGTCCTGCAGTGCCAGGGGCCCGCCCGGCCCATCCGCATCGGCGCCGGCTGGGAGTCGACGCCGCTGTCCCTGCCGGACTGGCCGCAGTCGCTGTCGACGGGCTTCCCAGCGGCGCTGTCTGAATATCGCGATGGCGGCCATGTGGACGAAGAGCAGCTCTACATCTTCGAGCGCAGCCGCCAGCCGTCCCGTCCCGGCGTCATGCTCGCCCGCCCCGGACTGCTGCTCAACCCACGTCAGATCGAGGATCTTGCCGAAGGGGACACCCCCCTCATTTCACGCTTCGGCGGCAGGGCCTGCTGCGGCCGGGCAGGAATGGTCAGCCGCTACGGCGGCAACGCCCGCGTCTCGCGTCCCCTGCTGCCGCCCTCGCGGGGCAGCTGTCCTCTCGCCTATGCGGCGGAGACGCCCTGGCTGCGCGACTTCCTTCCCGATGCCCAGGGGCGCATCCGCATCCCCCTCGCCGAGCTGGGCTCGCGCAACCTGCTGAGCCTCGCCTGTTCCGGTCCGGACGCCGCGTGGAGCCGCGAGCTGGCCCTGCCGCGCCGCGATCTTCTCCGCCGCGATCTGCGCCTGAAGGCGGGGCTGGATCCGGCGAAGCGCTATGGCGAGCATCGCGAGCTGCGCCTTGTCGCCGCCGGAGAGGCGGTGCAGATCAGTCCCGTCGGCGGCTCGCGATCGGCGCATTTCGGCAGCCTGCAAGAGCTGTGGAAGCAGCTCGCCCGGCAGGCCGGACCCGAGCTGGCGGAGTTCGAGCCACTCTTGCGCTGGCCTCAGCTCGACGACACCGCCAAGCTCGAGTTCTATCGCGGCCACGCCTGCCACGAAGTCCACTTCTTCCTCTCCCGCCGCGACCACGAATTCTTCGCCAAGCACATCCGCCCCTTCCTCGCCAACCTCCTCCATCCCGACTTCGTCGACCAGGCCCTCCTCGGCGCCGATTTGCGCCCCTGGCTCGCCCCCGAGAGCTTCGCCCGGCTCAATCCCTTCGAGAAGGGACTGCTGGCCCGATCCCTCAAGGACCCAGGTCTGAAGCGCCTGCTGCAGGAGGAGCGGAGCGACTCCACCGACCTGTTCGACCAGGACGAGTTCTTCCAGGGCCTGCTGAGCCGCGCCGAGACCATCGAAGCGTCCTCCGATCCTGTGCCTCCTCCTCCGCCCCCTCCGCCGCCTGACATCCCGCCCCAGGTTCCGGACGAGGCCGAAAACGAGTTGAAGAAGGATCTGGCCCAGCGACTGGCGGGCGGTCCCAGGCTCTATGCCGAGCCCGGCCCGGTGCGCCCCTGGATCGAGGCCGGCTACTGGAGGCGACTCGAGCGCCACAGCGGGATCAACAGCGCCGAGGCCCTGTGGATCGACTACGCCGCCGCCGAGGAGGGCAAACCCTTCTTTTCCCCGGGGCTGCTCAGTTGCGGCGACTGCAACTCGGCCCTCCTCGCCCTCGCCGTTTCCGACCTGCCCTTCGAGGCGCCGCAGCCGCATATCCATGAAGACCTCCTGACGCCGGCTTCGCCCCTGATCTTCGCGCAATCCGCACTGCGCGTCGACGACAGGCCGGCCCAGGAATTCCCCGTCCTGGTCAGCTATGCCACCGTCGACGGAAACGAGCGCCGCCCCCATCAAGGCTCCTTCGCCCGCGGCATCGTCTACGCCGCCAAGGTGCGGGTCAACAACCTGAGTGAAGAGGCGGCCAAGCTCAGCCTGCTGATGCAGATCCCGGCCGGCGCCCTCGCCCTCGGCGAAGCCACGTCCCTTGAGGCCCTCGAGATCCCCGCATTTTCAAGCGCACAACGGGAAATCCTCTTCTACTTCCCCGAGGCCGGCGACTTCCACGGCGTCCACGCCGAAGTCAGCCGCGCCGGCAAGGTGATAGGCTACAGCGAGCCGCCCCGCCTGCAGGCCCTGGAAACGGCGCCGCCCGCGCCTCTCGACACCTGGAGCCGCATCGCCGAGGCCGGCAGCCCGGAGCAGATCCTGCAGTGGCTGCGCGACAAGCCGCTCAAGGGCGAGGACCTCTCCCTCTGCGCCCACCTGATGAAGGAGCGCAAGCACTATCTCCAGGTGCTGGAAATCCTGCGCCTGCGCCATCGCTTCGATTCCGTCCTGTGGAGCTACTCCCTCTTCCACGACGACTTCCCGGCCCTCGGCGAATTCCTCGCCTCCGGCCCCCTGGCCGAGGCCGCCGCGCCCTTCTTCAGCTCGGAGATCCTCAAGGTCGATGCGATGCGCTCGGGCGACTACCGGCACCGCGACTTCCTGCCCTTGATCCATCCCCGCAGCTTCGGCAAGAAACGCCTCGCCGACGAGGGTCTGCGCAAGCAGTACCAGGAGCTTCTCGAAGTGCTGCGGTACAAACCCGAGCTCAACGCCGAGGACCACCTCGAGCTCGCCTACTACCTGCTCCTCCAGGACCGCTTCACCGAAGCGGCCGAGGAGCTCGCCCTCGCCCCCCGCTTCAAGCTCTCGGCCAGGATCCAGCGCGACGCCCTCGAGTGCTACCTCCTCTTCGCCCAGGAGAAGCCGCAGGAGGCCGCCAAGATCGCCGCCGCCTACGAGCACTACGCCATCCCCCATTGGCGCGAGCACTTTGCCGAAGTCACGCGCCAGGCCGCCGAGATCGCCAGCGGCGCCACCCTCGCCGGCGACAAGGATCCGGCGCCCCTCGCCCCCGCCCTCAGCTGCGAGCTTCGCGCCGGAGTGCTCCGCGCCGACACCGCCAATCTCAAGGAGCTCAGGATCGAAGCGCACCCCGTCGACGTCGAGACCCTCTTCTCCCGCACTCCCTTCCAGCTTCTCGGAAGCCTGGGCGGCGGCGCCCCCCTGACCGCGCCCGCCGCCGTCTTCAGCGCCAGCCCCGACGCCCAGGGCAAGCTCAGCTTCGCGCTGCCGGAAAAATGGAGCCAGGTGCCCCTGCTCCTCCAGGTCAGCGGCGGCGGACGCCGCGAAACCCTCAGCCAGCTGCCGCATTCCTTCAGCACCCGCCTCGCCGCCTCGCAGGGACAGCTCCAGGTGCTCGACGCCGCCGGCAAGGGCCTGGGCAAGGTCTACGTCAAGGTCTACGCCCGCCGCGGCGGCCAGGCAGTCTTCCACAAGGACGGCTTCACCGACCTGCGCGGCCGCTTCGACTACGCCTCCCTCAACACCAGTCTCGAAGGCATCGACGCCTTCGCCATTCTCGTCCTCGGCGGCAAGGAGGGCGCCGCAGTACTCGAGGCCAAGCCGCCGCAGAGGTGAATCGACCTAGTGAATTGGCCAAGGGGGGCTAGATTCCGGTCACCCTTCAGCCAAGCCCGGTGGTCATTCATGAATGTGCCCGTCTCCCTGCCCGAATTCCGCGCTGCGGTCATGCGTCTACGTCAACTGGTCGCCGAAGGAGACAGCCGGCTACGCCGTCTTCACGGCGAACGCGACCGGGCACTGCAAGCCGCCGCCAAGGCGATGTCCGACCGCTGCGACGAAATCCTCGGCCAGGGACAGGAGGAGCTGGCACGCTTCGAAAAGGAGAACGCCACGCCACGCCGCGAAGCCGCCTTGTCGATGCACCGCCAGCACCTGAAAGATATTCAGAAGACCTTCGAGATCGCCCGCGACCAGGAGCTCCGGCAGATCGAGCTGGAAGAGGAGCGCCTGCTCGGCGCCGCCGCCACCGCCCTCCGCGAAGAACGCCTCGAGATCGAAGGGACTGCCGCGGCTCACCGGGCAGGCATCGCCGAGTACGACAAGGGTCATGCCGAGGCCGGCCAGCTCGCTGCCGAGCTCGAAAGCGGCTTCTGGTCGCCGGTCCTGAAGGCCTGGAAAAAAGAAGCTGAGGCGCCGTCCGTGCCCGAACCGCTGCCGGAACTGGCGCCGGAGCTGGTCTTCTCCGACCTCGCCGGCCGCGTCTGGCAGATGCGCGAGACGCAAAACCGTCTCCTCGCCTCGGCCTTCTTCCGCCTCGGCGCCCGCTTCCGTCCCGCCCTCGGCCTCGCCCTGGTGATCTTCGCCGCCGCAGCCCTCGCCATGCTCACCCCGCTCGCTTCGCTCGGCTTCGTCGTCATCGCCCTGGGCGCCGGCCTGCTCTGGCGCGGCCTCTATGCCGCCCGCGTCGCCGCCCTCGAGCGGGACCGCCTTGAGCTGCTGCCGCGCCTCGAACGCGCCGGCAGTCTCCTCGGCGCGATGAAGGACGATCTGGAAACCGCCCGTGCGGAAGCTCTTGCCGCCGCCGAGATGCGGGTGAAGCAGCGCGAGAACGACAAGCTCAAGGTCCGCCGCGCCGAGGTCAACGCCCGCATCACCCAGCTTGGCGAAGAAGCCGACGGCCGCAGCAACGCCGAGCGGCGCCAGCACGACAAGGATCTCGCCGAGATCGAAAGCCACCTGCGCCAGGAAGCCGGCGAGATCGCCAGCTTCTCCGAGCAGCGCCTCGCCTCGGTCGAAAAAGAGGGCGAAGCCGCCGAGAAGAAGATCAAGGATGAAGCCCAGATCCTGATCTCCGCCGCCGAAACCCAATGGAACGCCGAATGGGAACGCGCCGTCGCCAGCATCGAAAGCCTGCTCGCCCGCGCCCGCGCCGCGAGCGACGAACACCTGCGTCCCTGGAGAGGCGAAGCCTGGAAGGACTGGTCGCCGCCCCAGGAAAACACCGGCGCCACCTGCGCCGGCTACCTTGAAGTCGACCTCGCCACCGAAATGGCCTTCAAGGACGACACTCCCCTGCAACGGGTCCGCGACGTCCCCGCCTCGCTCCCGGCCTGTCTCGCCTTCCCGGAACTGCCCTCCCTGGTCGTCGCCACCCGCAACGAAGGACGCACGGAAGCCTCCGACCTGGTGCGCAGCACCCTGCTGCGGATGCTCGCCTCCTTCCCCGCCGGCAAGGCCGGACTGGTTCTCATCGACCCGGTCGGCCTCGGCGAAAGCTTCGCGCCCTTCCTCCGCCTCGCCGACGGCCGCGACGACCTCCTCGGCGGCGGCGTCGCCACCGATTCCCGCGCCATCGACCGCCGTCTCGACGATCTCGCGGCCCATGTCGAGACGGTGATCCAGAAATACCTGCGCGACGAATACGCCACCCTCGCCGAGTACAATCTCGCCGCCGGCCCCACCGCCGTCGCCTGCCGCTTCGTCGCCATCGCCGACTTCCCGGCCGGCTTCTCCGACCAGGCCCTCGAGCGCCTCGTGTCCCTGGCCCGCTCCGGGCCGCGCTGCGGCATCTCGCTGCTCATCCACTGGGACCGCTCCCGTCCCTTGCCGGAGAAATACCCGATGGAGGAGATTCTCGGCAAGGCCCTGGTTTTGGAGCGTCTGCAAGGTGATTTCAGCCCCGCCAACGGCCTCGGCTTCCTCAATCCCCGATTCCTTGCCGAGGAGCCTGTGCCCGCCGCCCTCGCCAGCTCGATCATCGACCGCATCGCCGCCGGCGCCCGCGGCGGCTCCCAGGTGCGCCTCCCCTTCGCCCGCATCAGTCCGGCCCAGCCCTGGCAGGAATCCAGCGCCCGCGAGCTGCGCTCCCCTCTCGGCCTCAGCGGCGCCAAGCCGATGGAGATGGTGCTCGGCCACGGCACCTCTCAGCACATGCTGGTCGCCGGCAAGACCGGCTCGGGCAAGTCGACCCTGCTGCACGCCCTGGTCATCGGACTCTGCCTGCGCCTGCCGCCGTCGGAACTCGAGCTCTATCTGGTCGACTTCAAGAAAGGGGTCGAATTCAAGACCTACGCCCGCTGCGGCCTGCCGCACGCCCGGGTGGTGGCGATCGAATCGGAGCGGGAGTTCGGCATCAGCGTCCTGCGCGGCCTCGATGCCGAGCTCGACCGCCGCGGCCGCATCTTCCGCGAAGCCGGCGTCGCCGACATGCCGAGCTACCGCAGCGGAGGCCGCAGCCTGCCGCGCCAGCTCCTCGTCGTCGACGAATTCCAGGAGCTCTTCTCCGAGGAGGACCGCCTCGCCCAGGAAGCCTCTCTCCTCCTCGACCGCCTCGTCCGCCAGGGCCGCGCCTTCGGCGTCCATGTCATCCTCGCCTCACAAACCCTCGCCGGCTCCTACTCCCTGCCCCGCGCCACTCTCGGCCAGATGGCGGTGCGCGTCGCCCTGATGTGCTCCGAAGCCGACTCGATGCTCATCCTCGCCGAGGACAACAGCGCCGCCCGGCTCCTCGACCGCCCCGGCGAAGCGATTTATAACGAGGCCGCGGGACGCCCCGAATCGAACACCCCCTTCCAGGCCGCCTGGATCTCCGAAGCCGAACGAGAGGGCGCAGTCGTCAAGATGGCCGCTTTGGCGCGTGAGCGGAACCTCATCTGTCCCGAAACCGTCGTCTTCGAAGGCGGCAGCCCGGGCGAACTCGGCCGCAACCGCGAACTCCGCGAAATGCCCCGCGCCCCCGCCGCGCCGCGCTCGCCCCTCGCTCTCCACCTCGGCGAGCCCAACGCCATCCGCCCCCACGTCCGCGCCAGCCTCGCCCGCCAGGCCGGCGGCAACCTGCTGATCGCCGGCCAGGACGAGGAGATGCTGCTGCGGCTCCAATGCGGCCTGCTCTGCTCGCTCGCCGCCCGGCATCGCGCCGAGCCGCTGGAGCTGGTGCTGCTCGACGCCGAATCGCCGGAATGTCCCCACCCGGGCCTGCTCGGCGACCTGGCCCGCCGCTTCGGCTTCGCCGCCCGCGAAGCCCGCCACACCGCCGCCGAGATCGCCCGCCTCCATGGCGAGATGCTGCGCCGCCGCGACGCCGAGGGCCAGTCGCCGCGCCTCGTCCTGGCGGTCAACGGCCTGCAGCGCTTCCGGCTCTTGCGCCAAGACGACGACCTCATCCCCTCCGACGACGCCCCGCCCACCGCCCGCCAGTTCGGAGAGCTGCTCGCCGGAGGCCCTGAAGTCGGCATTCACATCGTCGTCACCCTCGACACCTTCAGCAGCTTCACCCGCTGGCTCGGGCGCCGCTCCCTGCGGGAATTCGACCAGCGCGTCCTGCTGCAGATGGCGGCTTCCGACGCCGCCAACCTGGCTGACGGCCCCGAGGCCTCGCGCCTCGGACCAGCCAACGCCCTGCTCCACTCCGACCAGAAGGCCGGCGGCGGAGAGCGCTTCCGTCCCTATGCCCTGCCGAAAGAGGACTTCCTCGCGACGCTGCTGGCCTGATCGAGGCGACTGTTTCGACTTTTTCCGGTAGCGCTGGCAAGGTTGGCGGGAGGCGCTAATGTTGGCGGCCCCTGCAACATCACAACATCAAGAGGTCCATCATGGGTCAGCAACTCCGCAGCCGCAGCAAGCGCGCCGCCCGTGCCCGCTACATCGAGCGCAAGAAAGAAGGCGTCCGCGCCGCCATCAAGGCCGCCGCGAAAGCCAAGAAGAAGTGATTCTTCACGACTTCCAGCAGTGAAGCCGGTCCTAGCGGGCCGGCTTCCTGCTTTTCAAGCTTGCTGCGCCGCCGCCGGCGGCCTGGCACCCGGCAGCATGAAGCGCAGGGCGAGGAAGAGCAGTGCCGGCAGAAGCAGGAGCGAAGTGAGAAGCAGGCTGATCTGCCAGCGCTCGGCGGCGATCACCGCGGCCGCCGGCTGGCAGCAGAGCTTCTGGAAAGCCTGGCCTTCCATGCCCGACTGAAGCTCCGTGCAGGAAAGTCCGGGCCGGCCATCGGCGCGCGACGCTTCCGCGAGTCTGGCGACGAGCCAGCTCTGTTGCTGGCCGATCGCCTCCTTCTCCTGGTTTTCAAGCAGCCCGACCAGCAGCTCGAGCAGGTGAGGGCGCAATCTCACGTAGAGGGGCGACGCGAGCAGGCCGGGCTGCCGGGCTGCGACCTGCTCCTCCAGCATAGGGAAGAGCTTTTCCACGCCGGCACGGCTGAGACTGCCAAGATGCTTCTCCAGGACCGCAGAGTCGAGGTGCAGCTCGCCACGCTCGAAGGCGGCGATCGCCGCCAGGGCCGGAGGCGGCAAGGACTTCGCCTCCCCCAGGCCTTTCAGCCATTCGGGATGCTCCGCCAGAACCAGCGCGGCGCCAATGAACTGGCTCGCCCCGGCGCTCAGCGGCGCCAGCTTCTCCTTCAAAAACGGCGCCTCATCCAGACGGGTGGCCAGCAGCCTCTCCTCCGCCGCTCGGCAAAAGCCCCAGGCGGCACCGGCGAGAATGCCGAGCGCAGCGAAATAAAGCCCCAGCAGGGAAAGCGCAGCAATCCGCCAGCCGCCCGCCAGCCGGGGATGACGCCACAGGCCAAACTTGAAAAGAGCCGCAAAGAACGCCATGAAGAGAAAGCCGCCAAGTAGCGCGCCAAGCAAAGTGCCGCCCAGCAAGGCGCTGAACCACGTCCGGATCAAATCCCAAAACATCCCCGCCCCCCCCTTAAAAGTCCTGGTCGTTTGTAACTCCGGGGCGGCACCGCTGCATAACCCGACGGGAGCCGCGCTTCCAAAGTCTCAGTCCAAAACATGGAGCCATCCGATGAAAAAACTCTTCCTCTGCGCCATTTTCGCCGCCATCACCGCCGCCGCCACCGCTTCAGACGCCCTCAAGAGCTGGGACAAAAACGCCGACGGCAGCCTCGATCCGGCCGAATTCAAAGAAGCCGTCGCCGCCGACGCCAGCTACTCCAAGTTCGACAAGGATGGCAATTCCTCTCTCGACAAGGATGAACTGAGCGCCGCCATCACCAGCCTGGATGCCGGCAAAAAAGAAGGCAAAAGCAAGAAGGCGAAAAAGGACAAGAAGAAAAAAGACAGGCAGCAGGCTTGATCTTCCGAAAGCTTCCCGGCCGCGGCACTGACGCCGCGGCCGCTTCTTTTCCGCGCGGCCGGGACCACGGAAGCAGCTTGGCGCCATTCTCCCCCGTACGGGTGGCGGCGGCAGACCGCGCCGTTATGTTAGGCGGAATCCCGCAACCCCGTTCATGGAGATTGACGCATATGGAGCCAAAGTCGCTTAAAGAAGTCAACCAGACGCTGAAAAGTCTCTACACCCGGGGTGCCGATGCTTTGAAACAAAGCAACTACGACTACGCCATCGATCTCTTCCGCACCTGCCTGAAGGACTGCCCGGAATTTGCCGACGCCCGCCGCGACCTCCGCAACGCGGTTTACGAAAAGACCGGCGGCGGCAAGGTCGGCGGCATGACCCAGGCCCTGGTCCAGACCAAATACACCCTCGCCATGATGAAAGCGCCCGGCATGCTCAAGAAAGAGCAGTTCGCCGAGGCGATGGACCTGGCCGAAGAGATCCTCTCCAAGGACCCCAACAACGTCGCCGGCCAGAAACTTCTCATCGATGCGGCTCTCGCCGCCGACATGCAGTGGATCGCCATCGACATGCTCGAGTTCTCCCTCAAGCTCAACCCGAAAAACGCCCCCAACGCCGAACAGCTCGTCGACCTGTACGTCGCCAACGGCCTCGGCAACAAGGCGGTCGACCTGGCTCAGAAGCTGGTCCGCGCCTACCCCGACAACGGCGCCTACCTGTCGCTCCTGAAAAACGCCGAAGCCAAATCGGCGATGGACAACACCGGCTGGGAGCAGCGCCAGAAGGCCCAGGGCAACCAGGCGGCGCAGCAGGAGATGCGCGACACCGGCCCGCGCGACGAAGAGTCCGCCGAGAAGCTGGTGGACCAGTACATCGCCCAGATCAACGCCGGACGCGACAACGTCGACATCCGCAAGAAACTCGCACGCGCCCTGCTCAAGCTCGAGCGTTATGACGAGGCCGTGGAGGTGCTGCAGAAGGCCCTCTCGATGAGCAGCGCCATCGATCCGGCTCTGCAGAAGATGGTCTACCAGGCCGCCGAGGCCCGCTTCGACCACGCCATCACCGCCTGGGAGGATTACGGCCGCAAGGGCGCGGCGGAAAAGGCCCAGGCCGAAGGCGAGATCGAGGAGCTGCAGCGCCAGAAGTCCGACTTCATGCTCGAAAAGGCGCGCGAGCGCGTCGCTCTCTACGCCAACGATCCGACCGTCCACATGGACCTCGCACTCATTCTCTTCGACCGCCACGAGCTCGACGAGGCTCTCGCCGGCTTCCAGAAGGCCCAGAATTCGCCTCGCCACCGCCGTAGCGCCCTCTTCTACAAAGGCCGCTGCTTCGCCCAGAAGAGTCAGCACGACATCGCGGTGCGGGAATTCCAGGCAGCCCTGGCGGAAAACCCCGAAGCCAACGAAAAGCTCGACATCATGTTCGAAATGGCCGGCTCCCTCGCCCGACTCAGCCGTGAACAGGAGAGCCGCGACCTATACACCCTGATCTACCAGACCAACATCAACTACAAGAACATCCGCGACATCGTCGAACGTCAATACAGGAGCTGATCCGGCCCCATGGGGAAAGAAGCCAGACCTGAGCAGAAGCGGCGCCCCTTCGGCCTCCGCCTCCTCTCCTTGCTGGGGATGGACTTCCGCCAGGAAGAAGAAGCCCCCCGCGAGGCGCCCCTCGCCGATTTGAGCTCCGCCGGCACCCTGGCGATGGAGTCGCGCCCGCATGTCCCGGGCCGCACCATCCTCCCCGCCCGCCTCGGCGAACGCTACCAGGTGCAGCGCATCCTCGGCAGCGGCGGCTACGGCACCGTCTTCCTCGTCCGCGACCTCGTCATCGGCCGCCTCGTCGCCCTCAAGCTCCTTCACCACGGCCTCAAGCCCGGCGGCATCGTCCACCGCCACTTCATCCAGGAAGCCCGCATCGCCGGCCAGCTCGACCACGAGAACATCGTCGTCATCTACACCGTCGAAAACGACGGAGACTGCACCGGCATCGTGATGGAATATCTGCCCGAGGGAAGTCTCGCCTCGCGCCTCGCCGAACGCGGCGCCCTCGCCGAGATCGAAGCCCTGCGAATCCTTCACGGCGTCCTCTCCGGCCTCGCCGCCGCTCACCAGATCAAGGTCACCCACCGCGACATCAAGCCCGGCAACATCCTCTTCGACCCGAAGGGGCGCCCCAAGGTCTCGGACTTCGGCGTCGCTCACCTTCCCCGCGAAGAGGGCGGCGTCAGCGGCGACAGTGAATTCAAGCCGGTCGGCACCCCGGTCTACATGTCTCCCGAACAACTCCTCGGCGACCCCAATCTCGATGGACGCAGCGACCTCTGGTCCTGCGGCGTCATCCTCCACGAAATGCTCTGCGGCTCCCTGCCTTTCATCTACAAGTCGAAGCCGACGGTGGAGGAGGCCCTGCAGGTGGTGATGACCCAGGATCCGGCCAACCCCCGCCTCAGCCGTCCGGAGATCGATCCCGCCACCGTCGAGCTGCTGGAGCGCCTCCTGGCGCGCCGGCCGGAACAGCGCTTCCAGTCGGCCCAGGAGGCCCTGCGCCTTCTCGAGCCCTTGATCAGCCGCATCAACCAGCCTCCTCCCAGCGCCTTCCCCGACCAGATCGTCACCTCGCCGGTCAGCCTCCTCGAAGACGTCATGCGCCTCCTTCTCGTCGACGGCATGATGTCGCCCCCGGAACGCCGCGAGATCATGCGCCGCGCCGCCCGCCTCGGCGTCCTGCCCGAAGTCGCCCGCGAGATCGAAGCCAAGATCCGCCGCGAGATGGGACTGCCCTCTCTCGACACCATCGAGGCCTATGAGACCGCGGTGCGCCTCCTTGCCGGCGACGGCGAGCTCGGCGACAGCGACCGCGCCGTCCTCGAAAGCACTTCGCGCAAGCTCGGCATCACCGACATCGAACGGAGCATGATCGACAAGGACGCGGTCCGGCGCGGCAAGGAAAAAGGAGGCTGAGCGTCGTGATTGCCTTTCACGGCGCCAGCAGATCCTCCCCTCTCCTCAAAATCCAAACCCGGAGTTCCTGATGAAGCTATTACGCGGCAAATGCCCCGGCTGCGGCGTCGCCTGCGACGAGACGCCGGGGGAAATCGACCGCCAGGTCAACTGCCTGAGCTGCGGCCGGCTCCTGGAGATCCCCGCTCTCGCCAGCTCCCCCGAGCCCCCTTCTCGCCCAGCGGAGAAAAGCGCTCCGGCGCCGGCCAGCATCGACCTGGTCTTTTGGCTGTCGTGCGCCGTCCTGCTCCTCGTCCAGCTCTTTCCTCGCCTCTTCGACCTGCTGATCTTCATCGCCTTTGCCGGCTTCGCCCTCGCCGTGCGTCAAAGCACCGAGAAGCCCGCCCCGGCCCCGCCTCCCTCACTCTGGGCCTCGACCCTCGACCGCTGGCGCCTCTATCCAGGTGAGATCCTCGGCCTCCTGCCCGTCCTCGTCGCCGTTCTCACTCACAGCTTCGACGCGAGAGGTTCGATCCAGGCCTTCGCTTCGGTCCTCGCCCTTGCCCTCGTCTTCGTCCTCAGCCTCGCCTCCCGCCATCACTACGAGCTCAACCACGCCAGCCGCATCACCGTCCCCTTCCTCCACTTCGACTCGCTCCGGGCTCCGTGGAATTTCCAGCCGCCCCCAGCCCCCCCACCGGAAGAAGAGGCTCCGGCGCCGCGGCCGAAACGCGTCGAATCTCTCGGCCAATACGCCAAGGAGGCGGATGAACGCTTCGAATCCTGGCTTATCGAGGAGACCCGGCGGCACGGACGCTGAATTCCATCCGAAACTCCAGATCGGGGAATGGATCTGGCAAGGCCCAACTCCTTAAACGCTCCCAATCTCATGAAAAACTTCGCACTCCTCGCCCTCCTCCTGCTCAGTTCCTGCGCCGCCGGCGAACGCCTGTCGAACCAAACCCCCTGGTCGGCGATCGAGGGGCAGCAGTCAAGCCTGCCGCTTTTCCCCCTCGCCTACAGCAGCCAGAACGGCAGCTCCGCCCTCTGGCCTCTGCTCGACTGGGACCGGCAAGGCTGGGCCCTGCGTCCGCTCGCCGCACGCCAGAACGACCGGACCGAACTGCTCTGGCCCTTCATCAAATGGAGCCCCGGCCACTTCGCCTTCTCGCCGGTCTTTGAACGCCGCCACGACAGCAAAGGATGTGACTGGCGCCTCAGCCCCCTGATCGCCTGGGGCGACAGCGACGCCCATGTCTCCGATTGGCACGCCTTCCACCTCATGGGCTGGCAAAGACGCGGCGATGAAACCGCTTCCCACCTCCACCCCTTGTTCTGGCGCCGCCACGGCGGCGACGACGACTGGGAGGCCTCCTGCCTCCTCAACCTCGGCAAGGTCTGGAGCAACGGCGACAAATCCGGCTGGCACCTCTTCCCACTGATCAAATACCGACGCTTCAGCCCGGCCGAACAGCCCCTGCCGGGCGGCCACGGCGACAGCTTCCTGCCCACCTGGAACGGCGCCGATTGCGGCGGCGTCGAAATCGACACCCTCATCTGGGATCACAAAAGCTCCTATTCCCTCTTCTGGCTCCCAGGCCAGCTCCACCGCGACGAGGAAAGGCTCCTCGCCGCCTGGTGGGCCGAACTCAGCCTCCAACCAAGCGACGGCGGCAAGCCCTTCGTCCCCGGCGACGCCAGCGTCGAACGCCTCCTCGTCCGTCACGGCGTGAAACCCGCCGGACGCAGCCGCGCCGAGCTCCAGCACGCCCTCCTCGAATGGGCGGGCAGCCGTGGAGAAGTCCTTTGCACCACCCGCCAGGACGACATCCACCTGCCCTTGATCGAGTTCGCCCTCTGGCAAAGAGTCCGCCATCTCAGCTCGGGTCAATCGGAGCTCTTCTGGGGCTTCCTCTGGGATTCCCAGGACGACAGCAAGAGCAGCGAGATCCGCATCCTCCGCCGCCTCCTTCATTTCCAGCGCGGCCCGGAAGGACGCTCCGGCCACATTCTGTTCATCCCCTACGGCAGTGCGACCTGGTTCTGAAGTCGCCCCGCCCCGATTCAGCTCACCAGGAAGAGCCGCATCATGCAGGGTCCGTGGGCGCCGATGACCAGGCACTGCTCGATGTCGGCGGTCTTGGACGGCCCGGCGATGAAGGCGCCGGCCTGGGGCAGCGGCGAGGACGCGAGCCGGCGCATCGCCTGGTGCATGTTGTCGAGGATCTGGTCGGCCGGGACGACCAGGGCGAGATTCACCGCCAGGAAGGGGGCGCTGCGCTGACAGTCGTCGCCGTGGGGAATCCACACCGCGGCGTTCTCGGCGACCGCGAAGGGACCTTCGATCAGGCAGAGGTCGAGCTCGTTGTAGATCTTCGGGTCGGTGCCGGCTTCTGGCAGGGGCACGTTGTGCAGCTCGGGCAGGCTGGGGGCGTAGATCTTCTTTGCTTCAGGCCAGGCGGCGCGGATCCGTTCGGCGAGCTCGGCGCGACTGCAAGGGACGAGTTCTCCGCCGGCCGGCAAAAGCGCCTCGGCGAGACGGGCCTGTTTGTCGGGGTAGCTGATGCCGAAATCGGCCGGCGGACGCAGCGCCTCGGGAGCGGGCGGGCGGTTCTGGCGAAGCGAAGCGAGGATGGTGTCGCGGGAAGACATCGGGAACTCCAGTTTTTATCCACAGATTAGCACAGATTAACACAGATTATTTAACGCAGGTCAAGAGGGGGGGGGGGGGGGGGGGGGGGTATTGCAGGGAGACGTTGCCGAAGTTGAGGAGAAGTCCGACGGAGTGGCCGGTGGCCTTGAGGTAGTTGATCAACTGAGCCTCCTCTGTGCCGCTCATCTTGGTTAGGGCCTTGAGCTCGACGATGAGGTTGTCGAAGCAGATGAAGTCGGCGCGGTAGTGTTGCTGAAGCACCCGGTCGCGGTAGCGGATCGGCAACAACACTTCACGGCGGAAGGGGATTCCGGAAAGTTCGAATTCGACCATCAAGGCCTCTTGGTAGACAGCTTCGAGAAAGCCGTGACCAAGGCGGCGATGAACCTCCATAGCAGCGCCAATCACAGCATGGGTGCGAGGATCTTTCATAACCTTTCCGTCCTTGTGTCTTAATCTGTGCCCATCTGTGTTAATCTGTGGATCATTTCTTCCTTTCCTGCCACAATTGGCGGAAGGTCTTGGGCGGCACCGGCGGCAGGTCGCGGCTGCGTTCCCAGGGGTTGAGGGTCTTGTTGCGCAGCAGGACGCCGGGGGTGAGGCGCAGGGCCTGGGCGGCGGCGCGGTAGAGGGTAGTGTTGCTGAGCACCTTGGAGCCGAGCTTGAGGGCGAGTCGCTTGCCGAGGGAGACGTGGCCGGCCTTGGCGAGGTCGCCGCGCCAGGCGAGGAGCTGTTCGTGCAGGTTGATCTTCACCGGGCAGACGTCGGTGCAGGAGCCGCAGAGGGTCGAGGCGAAGGGCAGCGACGAGTGGGCGGCGGGGTCCATGCCGGGCGACAGCACCGAGCCGATCGGGCCGGGGATCACCGAGCCGTAGCTGTGGCCGCCGGAGCGGCGGTACACCGGGCAGGTGTTCATGCAGGCGCCGCAGCGGATGCAGCCGAGGGATTTGCGGTACTCTTCGCGGCCCATCTGGGCGGAGCGGCCGTTGTCGACGATGACGATGTGCATCTCGGCGCCGGGGCGGGGCTGGTGGAAGAAGGAGGTGTAGGTGGTGATGTTCTGGCCGGTGGCGCTGCGGGCAAGAAGGCGGGTGAAGACGCCGAGGTCCTCGAGCTTGGGCAGGAACTTCTCCAGGCCCATGCAGGCGATGTGCAGCTTCGGCAGCGAGGTGCCGAGGTCGGCATTGCCTTCGTTGGTGCAGATGACGATGCCGCCGGTCTCGGCGATGGCGAAGTTGACCCCGGTGATGCCCGCGTCGGCCTCGAGGAAACGCTTGCGGATGTCGCCGCGGGCGGCCCGGGTGAGATAGGTCGGGTCGGCGTTCTTCGGGTCGGTGCCGAGCTCCTGGGCGAAGAGCTCGGCGATCTCCTCGCGCTTGGTGTGGATCGCCGGCAGAACGATGTGCGAGGGCGGCTCGTGGCGGAGCTGGACGATGCGCTCGCCAAGGTCGGTGTCGACCACCTCGATGCCGCTCTTGTAGAGCACCGGGTTGAGGCCGCATTCTTCGGTCAGCATCGACTTCGACTTGACCACCTTCTTCGCGCCGGCTTTTTGCAGCAGCCCGAGGACGATGGCGTTGTGCTCCTTCGCATCGACCGCGAAATGAACCTTGACGCCGTTCTTGGCGCAGGCCGACTCGAACTGCTCCAGCAGCTCCGGCAGGCGGTTGAGGGTTTCGGCCTTGATCCCTTCGGCCAGGGTGCGCAGTTGCTCCCATTCGGGGATCGAGGCGGCAGCTTTGTCGCGCTTGGCGCGGACAAACCACAGCGCCTTGTCGTGCCAGCCGGTGCGCTCGGCGTCGAGGTTGAATTTGGTCGCGGCTTCGGCGTGGCCCATGAGTCTCTCCAGTTTGTTTGTTGATAAGATACCGATCTTTCCGGCTTGCGGTAGAGCTGATGCCAGAGAATTCGAATTCCCCCTCTTTTTTCAGGCGGCAATCTTCACGCCCCACCCCCTGCCGCCTGAGCTTTTTCTTGCGTGTCACTCTAGCCAGCGGCGCAGGCAGCCCCATACTGAAGCAGACACAGAAACGCCGGAGGTCCCATGAGCCGCAACGATGACAATCTCCCTGCCAACGCCTTTCTCAGTGAGTTGCAGGAGGCGGTGGCGAACATGCCTGCCCGTCAGATCAAGGCGGCCCTTCTGACCTATGCCAGCGATCTGCCTCCAAGCCGCCGCCTCGAACTGCTGCAGATGCTCGTCCTCGGCGAAGACGCCGAAGAGAACGACAAGCCGGAACCCGATCGCGGCCTCGCTGCGGATTGCGAGACCTTCGCCGCCGCCATCCGCGCCGGTGCCTACACCCACGAGCTCGACATCGCCAACCCCAGCGAAGTGCCAGCCTGGGTCGATGACATGGATGTCCTCTTCGACCGCGCTGACCAATCCTTTGCCCACGGCGATTACAAAGTCGCGGCCAAGGCCTACGGCATCCTCCTCGACAGCCTGCACCTGGCGGAGAACATCGCGGTCGAACACAGCATGTACTCCGCCCAGGACATCGTTGTCACCGACATCAACGCCGTCAAGGCCCGTCATCTCCGCTCGCTTTACGAGACCCTGCCGGCGAAAGAGCGTGCACCGAAGCTGCTCGAGGCGCTGCGCCGCGACGTCGCCTTCGGCAGCCGCATCGGCCTGGCCGAAGTCGAGAAGGCTGCAGATGACGAGCTGGCCGGTCGCGACAAGTTCCTCAGGTCGTGGATCAGCGAACTGGAGAAAGCGGCCGCCGACGCCAACCTCGACGGCTTTGAGGACAGCCGCCGCGCTCTCCTGCGCGAAGCGGTGCAGCTGCAGAACGGCCTCAACGGTTTGCGCCAGCTCGCCGAACGCGAAGGCCCCGCCCACGCCGAAGCCTGGTACGACCTGGTGGCTCAGCTGGTCCGGGGCGGCGAAGTGAAGCAGGCCGAAGAGGCCTGCCGCAGCGGCATCAAGATCCTCCAGGAGCCGCATGAAAAGGCGGTGCTCGCCGACTGGCTCGCCGAACTCGCCTTCCAGGACGGCGACCGCAAGATGGCTCTCGACTTCCGCCGCCAGGCCTGGCGCTTCGAGCCGAGCCAGCTGCGCCTCATCTCCTGGTGCGCCACCAGCGCCACGCCCCTACCCGATGATCAGCTCGCCGAAGAGGTGGAATACCTCCACTCCCAGCAGAACGCCCGCTTCTCCCGCCTGATCAGCATGCTCGAAATCCTCCGCGGTGAATACGAGCTGCCCCGCAAGGCCATCCTCGCCGCCGACCCGCTCGGCTGGACCCCCGAATCCCACCCCGGCCCGCTGGTCTACACCTTCCTCCTCGTCGCCGGCTCGGGCCTCAAGGACATCCCGGAAGGCAGCTCCATCGCCGCCCTGGTCGAAGCCAACAACACCCTCTTCATCCGCTGGCAGAACCAGCTCGCCGAAAGCGGCAAGATCTACAGCTACCTGGACGCGATGATGCCGGCCCTGCGCCGCCATAAACCCAACAAGTCGCAACGGGAGCTCTTCCTCGCCACCGCCCGCACCGTCTGCCTCGACCGGGTCAAGGCCATCCTCAGCGCCGGTTGGGAACACGCCTTCGACAAGGCCGCACGCATGGCCGTCGGTTTCGCCGAAGCCTGCTTCCTCGCCGGCGGTCGCGACGAAGGCCTCGGCCTCCTCACCACCCTCCGCAATCAACACCTGCGCAACCACAGCTTCCGCTCGAAACTGCGCTCCTTGATCAACGAATCCCCCCTCCTCCCGGCAGTCACCGAACAGGGCAACTATGTCGAGAAGCCGGGGAAGGGATGAGTTTGACGCCACGTTTCTGACGAATCACTCCACCCAGGTCTCGCATCGAAGTTGCGGAATCCGCTGAAACTCACGCAGATTGTGGATGACCAAGACGCCGCCGAGAGAACGGACAATCGCGGCAATCATGCTTAGCCGCCTCCTGATCAAAAGCAATGACTCTTATGCTCTGCATTCTGTGTCTCCCTTCAACTCTCACTTGTACTTCATCAGCACCTGGTAGGGGAAGATCGACGAGCTGTGGCCGTCGCTCCAGCTCATGGCGACGGCGTAGTTGCCCATCGGGGCGATGTGTTCGGGGTGGACGCCGGCGTCGACCTCGTGGTCCTGGAGGATCTTCTCGCCGGTGCGTTCGTCGATGCAGCGGGCGCAGCGGCAGGCGCGGCGGAGGGTGGCGGGGGCGATGCTGAAGGGCTCTTCGCCGGGGACGCTGACGACGATGCCTTCGCCGGCAATGTACTGGACGCTGGGGGGGCGCTGCTTGGTGTGGCGCAGGCGCTCGGTCTCGCGCACCACCGAGGCGGAGATGTCGGCAAAGGCCTTGGCGATGGCGCCGGCGGGTTCGGCGAGGACGGTCGGGATGCCGGTGTCGCCGGCGGCGCTGAGAGCCTGGACGATGGGCAGTTCGAAGCTGTGGCGGATGCCGTAGAGTTCGCGCAGGCGGCGGGCGGCGCCGTGGCCGAAGGGGTGGTGTTTCTCCTCGCATTTGCCGCAGGTGAAGTAGCTCATGTTCTCGACCACCGCGACCACCGGCACTTCGAGCTTTTCGAACATCTGCAAGCCTTTGACGACGTCGACGAAGCTGAGGTTCTGGGGGGTGGTGACGACGACGGCGGAGGAGAAGGGGACTTGCTGCAGCAGGGTGAGCTGGATGTCGCCGGTGCCGGGGGGGAAGTCGACGACGAGGTAGTCGAGCTCTTCCCAGTCGCTGCCGCCGAGGAGCTGGCCGATGACCTGGCTGACCATCGGGCCGCGCATGATCGCGGCTTCGTCGGTGGCGTTGACGAAGCCGAAGCTCATCAGCTTGACGCCTTCGTATTCGAGCGGGGCGATCATCTGGTTGTTCTGGTAGATGTCGCGGTCGGCGGGAGACACCATGCTGGGCAGGCTGGGACCGTAGATGTCGGCGTCGAAGATGCCGACCTTGGCGCCGGTGCGGGCGATGGAGTAGGCGAGGTTGACCGCGACGGTGGACTTGCCGACGCCGCCTTTGCAGCTGGAGACGGCGATGACGTTGCGGACGCGTTGCAGGCCTTTCATCTTGGCGTTGCCGCCGGGGGCCTGGGGGCGCGAGGTCATGGTGATCTTCACCGACTTGACCCAGTCGAGAGCTTTGACCAGGCGCTCGGCGGTGGAGCGGAACTCCTCCTTCACCGGGCAGGCCGGAGTGGTCAGCTCGATCGAGAAGGAGACTTCGCCGCCGGCGGTCTTGAGCTCTTTGATGAAGCCGAGGCTGACGATGTCGCGGCCGAGGTCGGGGTCTTGGATGACGGACAGGGCTTTCAGGACGGCGTTGTCGTATTCTTGCATGCGAGGAAGTCTCCGGGTTTTTGGTCCGCCCAACTTAGTTCCCCTAGCTTCGCCGCACAAGGATCGCCCCGTGGATTTCGCACCGACGAAGGCAACAACAGGCACCTCAACCTGGATTCCGAAGCTGAGCTTGGGCTCAGCTCGGGAATCCGATTCAAGATTCAAAATTCAAGATTCAACAGAACGCGAACAAAATCAAAGATTAGACTGAAGGCTGACTCACAGCTTCAACTTCGGAATCGAGGCTCAACGAAAACGCCCGACGCGGTCCGGGAGGAGACCGCGCCGGGCGCACCCGGTCACCGGGATTTTTTTACTGGGCCAAACGATCCTTGAGATAGAAGAATTTGATCTTGGTGAGACGATGCTTCGCCAGCAGATCCGTCAACTGCACCAGCTGCTCCTGAGTCGCCTGGTTCGACAACTTCAAATTGACAATCGTCCCCAGACGCTCCGGCATTTCCGGATCCGGCAGGCTGTTGTCCTCGAAGAATTTCATCGCTTCTTCGAGCGCTTCCGGCCGAGCATAAGGCTGGCCTTGGAAATAATAACCGTCGGACTGCACGGTCAGGTCGAAGGTGACAGGCGGCGTGATCGGCTGCGTGCCAGGACTCGGCGCATTCACCGCTACAAAGGATTCCTCCTTCACCTCCTTCTGCATCACGACGAAATAGATCAACAAGAGGAAGGTGACATCGATCATCGCCGAAATCGGTACTTCCGCGGCTTCTTGAATTCTCCTGCCCATCGGTAAACTCCTTCGTTTGCTTCCGGCTCTCGCCTTAATTCATCATAATTGACATCTTTGACTTTGTCAATAACAACAGAGCGGATTTATCAAAAATCAAAGATCTCACCTCTCCAGCAGCCGCAACATCTCGGCATTCACCTTGGCCACATCGAAGCGTTCCTCGGCGAAGCTCCGCGACGCTTCGGCGTAGCGGCGGCAGCGTTCCGGCTCGGAGAGGAGGCTGGCGATCGCCGCCGCCAGAGCTTGCGGGTCGCGCAAAGGCACGAGTTCGCCGTTGATCCCCGGGCGCACCGTCTCGCGGCAGCCGGGGGCGTCGGTGGTGACGATCGGGCGTCCGCAGGCCAAGGCCTCGAGGGCGGCGCGCGAGGTGCCTTCGCGCCAGGAGGGCAGGACGAAGAGGCGGGATTCGGCCAGCCATTTGCCGACCTCCTGGCTGGGGCCGACGGCTTCGCAGGTCCCGCCGCTCCAGGCTTCGATGTCGCTGCGCCGGTGGCCGCTGGGGCCGCTGTCCTCGGGACCGACGATGACGAAGCGCGCCGAAGGAAATTGCGGCTTCAGCAAAGCCGCGGCCTCGGCGAATTCGCGCACCCCTTTTTCCTTCAGGAGACGGGCGACGCAGAGGACCAGCGGCGGCCCCTCGGGCAGGGGGCTTTGCGGGAAGCGCGACAGGTGCACTCCCGAGCCGGCGACCAGCGCGGTGATTTCCGGCCGGACCAATTTCGCCTCGACAAAAACCCCTCGGTCGTCGGGATTCTGGAAGATCACCCGATCCGCCTGGGCGCAAGCGTTGCGGTAGAGAAGGCGGGCGGCGAAGCCGATCAGCTTGGCTTTGAATCCGGCGCCGATGAAGGTGTAGCCGAGGCCGGTGACCAAGGCGATGGCGCGCGGCACCCCGGCGGCGCGGGCGGCGGGGATGCCGTAGACCACCGGCTTGATCGTCGTCGCCAAGAAGATGTCGGGCTTTTCCTCCTTGAGCAGATCCCGGAGCTGGCGGTAGAAGCGCAGGTCGCCGAGGGGGCTGATGCCGTTGCGACGGAAGGGCAGGGCCCGGTAGCGGGCGCCGTTGGCCTCGAGCTGCGCCGCGGCGAGCGGATCGTCCTCGGGCGCGAGGCAGAGGACTTGATGGCCGGAATCGACCAGGAATTTCACCAGATCGCCGCGGAAATTGGCGAGCATCGCGGCGGGGGCGCCCATGATGACGATTCGGGACATGTGACTTCCTGATTTTTTCGCCACAGTATCTCGCCTCGGGTGGGATGCGAGCCGGGGGACGCGGGTTATAATGGCCCATCCTAGCAGGAGAATGGCCTATGCCCGAGAGTTCCGCCGCCTCACCATCCGCCTCCGGCCTTTGCGCCAAGTGTTCGCGTCCGGTCTCGGTCGCCAGCGGCACCTGTTACTACTGCCGCGAGGTGCCGAAAGAAAAAGAAGCTGAGCTGACCTTGCTCGCTCTCGACCTGGAGCGCAAAGCCGAGAAGGAGGCCGAGGCCGCCAAGACCGAAGGCTCCCTGATCTTTATCGCCGTCTTCCTCGCCGCAGTCACATGCCTGGGCATGATCCTCGCCGCCGGCTCCGGCACCCTGAGTCCGAGCGACCGCGTCCTCTCCGGCATGTTCGCCCTCTCCGCCGCCTTCGTCGCCTTCTTCCTCTTCCGCGGCAGCCTCGCCTTCATCTGCCTGTCCTCGATCTTCAATGTCTGCGCCGTGCTGCACTCTTTCATGCTCATCATGCCGATGCAGAAAGGCGCCCCGCCGGTGTCGAAAATGGTCAGCTTCAGTTGCTACGGCGTCATCTTCAGCGCCGGCCTCTCCGCCGCCGCCCTCGGCTTCCTCGCCTACCTGATCTGGAAACGGGATAAAGCGCCGAACTGAATCGGGTTAAAGGCAAGCAGCCGAGGACTCAGTGACCCAAGACGCAAGACTCAGATTCCAGCTAAACAACTCGACCGGGACGGTCGAGCCACATTCCTCCAACCCTTCCAACCCCTAAAACCCTTTCCCCATGAAAATCTTCCTCGTCGGTCTCGGCGGCATCGGCATGTCCGCGCTCGCCCAAGTTCTCCGCCACCAGGGCCATGAAGTCGCCGGTTCCGACCGCGACCTCTCGACCCCCGCCCAGGTCGAGCTCTTTGCGAAGCTCGCGAAACAAGGGATCCGCGCCTACCCGCAGGACGGCTCGGGGATCCGCGATTTCCGTCCCGAACGCCTGGTCTATTCGACCGCGATCGAGAACGACAATCCCGACTTCGCCGCCGCGCCCGAGATCCCCAAGATCCACCGCGCTGCCGCCCTCGCCGAGGCGATCGCCGCCTCCGGCCTGCCCCAGATCGCGGTCGCCGGCTCCTGCGGCAAGACCTCGGTCACCGGCTGGATCGGCTCCTGCCTCGCCGCCCTCGGCAAAGACCCCTGCGTCATCAACGGCGGCTACGGCCGCGACTTCATCACCGACACCTATCCCGGCAACTTCCGCCCCGGTTCGGGCTGTATCGTCTTCGAAGCCGACGAGTCCGACGGCTCCCTCGTCACCTTCTCCCCCGAAGTCGCCTTGCTGCTCAACCTCGGCGACGATCACTACGACGAAGCCAAGCTGAAGCAGCTTTTCGCCACCTTCCTAGGTCGCGCCCGCCGCGGCGTTGCGGTCAACGCACATCTCGCGGACCTCGCTCCCGCCGGCGTCCCGGTGGTCCGATTCATCGAAGAGCCCGAAGGCCTAGCTTCAGGCGAGGCCCTGCGCGCCCTCGAGCTCAAGCACGGCCCGACTGGCCTCGAATTCCGCCTCGCCAAAGGCTCTCAAATCAAGACCCAGCAATGGGGTCGCCACTCCGCCTCGAACGCCCTCGCCGTCCTTGCCGCGCTGCAGGCCTTCGGCATCGCCCCGGAAGAGGCCGCCGCCGCCCTCTTCGCCTTCACCGGCGTCCGCCGCCGCTTCGAGGCCAAGGGCCTGCGTGGACAGGTGCGGATCTACGACGACTATGCCCACAACCCCCAGAAGATCGCCGCGATCGTCCGCACCGGCCAGGAGATCTCCCCGGCCAAGGCGATCTTCGTCTTCCAGCCGCATGGCTTCAAGCCCCTGCGCGACATGCGCGAGCCGCTCCTGCGCGAGCTCAAGGCCTGCCTGCGCCCGCAGGACCGCTTCTTCTTCCTGCCGGTCTTCTACGCCGGCGGCAGCACCTCCTTCCAACCCAGCGCCGACGAAGTGGTCGCCGAATACACCGCGACCGGCCTGCCGGTCGAACTGCTCAAGACCCGGGCCGAACTCGAGCCCATCCTTGACGCCGAAAAGGAAGCCCAGGTCTGCATCGTCCTCGGGGCGCGAGATCCCTCCTTGATCGACTGGACGGATGCGCTGGGGGAGTGAACCTAATCCGACTCCGCCGGAACCGAAGCCTGCGGCGCGGGACAAGGAGACGCAGGGCTGCCGCCCCGCACCCCGCTTGGGGTCGCGACCCCAAACCCCT
>JBDKFG010000022.1:0-64779 GCA_039798785.1 Verrucomicrobiota bacterium
AAATCTTTGATTTTGTTCGCGTTCTGTTGAATCTTGAATTTTGAATCTTGAATCGGATTCCCGAGCTGAGCCCAAGCTCAGCTTCGGAATCCAGGTTCATTACTTGTTATTCTTGTTCTGTTGTTTGCGTTTCAACCTTTCAAGCCGGTTCCGCAGCTCTACTGAAGTTTTTGAGCTGAATCGAGAGCCGCAGCGGAAAAGGACGAGAGAGGGGCCTAAAGCGAAAATACGTGGATGGATGCGGAATGCGGCTATCTCAACCTTAAAAAGGGGCTTAAAAGGGAATTGAGGCGAGGCAGGCCGACCAGGCTGAATCAAATTGCCCCGAGGCCCAGAGTGTGCGCAAAGTAGTAGCCCCATCACGTTTGGCCAAGCGGCGACCATCCTGATCGGTAATAAGAGGGCAGTGATAGAAGCTAGGGGGGGTATAGGCAAGCGCTTCATAGAGTAGCAACTGACGCGCTGTAGAAAGTAAAAGATCTTGCCCTCGAACTACTTCAGTAATCCCCATGGCTGCATCATCAGCGACGACAGCAAGTTCATAAGAAGGATAGCCGTCTTTACGCCAGATCAGAAAATCTCCAAAATCTTGACCGGCGACAAAGACTTGAGGACCACAACGAAGATCGTCAAAAAAAACACGTCTGCCATCGGGAACGCGAAAACGCCAATTGACTGCACCTGGAGAAGAAGCTTGACGGCCAGCAGCGAGAATGGGGCGCAGGGAGGTAGGAAAAATCGCTTCCCCGTCATTACCATGAGGAGCGTGGAGAGCCTCGGCGACATCTTTGCGGGAAGCCGTGCATGGATAGATGAATGATCCAGAATGAAGCCGATTCCAGGCATCAAGAAAAATGCTCATTCTTTCACTTTGACGATAAGGCGCCTCTGGACCCGCGATATCTGGTCCGGCGTCCCAATACAGTCCGAGGCGGCGGAGATCATGCATGGCAGCATCAGCGAATTCACGTTTGCAACGAAGCGGGTCGAGATCTTCATCACGAAAAATGAGGTAACCGTTAGCTTCACGAGCCCGTGAGAATGCCATCCAAAAGGTGGCTGCATGGCCAAGATGAAGGAAGCCAGTGGGAGTAGGGGCTATGCGACCTCGATATCCCATGATCTAAAAACCAGACTTAAAGGGTTGAAAAATTGACAGGTGGAAAAAAGGGACAGTCAAAAGTACAAAAGAAACAAGGGGCAAAAAAATTCGAAGAGTAAAACACCCTTTCACCCTGTCAAAAGGAATGATGGCAAAATCAAGAGGCATACCAATGATGATCATCTGTAGAGACCTAAAAAAGTTTAGAGCTGGCGCAACTGCATGGATGCGGAAACCAAGAGGAGGCAAGCTGGATGAGTCGGATGGGCGTAAGAATACACGTGAGTGAAGCGGATCCAAGGCAGAAAACTTAAACACGACCATGAATCCAGTGTGCAAGACGGCGTAAAAGCAAGTCGGAACGCAAGGGTTTGGTGAGATAATCATCGAAGCCGGAAGCCAAGGCCTTGCCGCGATCTTCTTCAAAAGCACCGGCGCTGAGACCGATGATTGGCCCCATCCAACCCTGACGACGTAGATCGGCAGTAGCAGCAAATCCATCCATTACAGGCATCTGGATATCCATTAACACGACATCCGGAAGCCATTCAAGACAACTGGAAACACCTGCACGACCGTCATCAGCAACACGACAAACTAAGCCAGCCTTATCAAGAAGACGTAGGACGAGTCGCTGATTGACGGGGTTGTCTTCAACCAGAAGAACTTTATGGCCGGCAAGACTAGGTAAAAGCTCCAAGGGCGATTCATGGATGATTTGTTGCGTGATGGGAGCGAAAATATGAAAACGAAAAACGCTACCAGCCCCAGGGGAAGAGACGACAGTAACGTCACCGCCCATAAGTTGAAGAAGGCGACGGCAGATCGATAATCCAAGTCCAGTACCGCCGTATCGGCGAGTAGTTTCAGCACTGGCTTGAGTGAAAGGAGTGAAGAGTCGACTCAAATCATCAGCCGAAATGCCAATACCTGTGTCAGTAACAGAGGCATGAAAATATTCGCCATCGTGAGAACAAGTAAGAGTCACAGAACCATGTTCAGTAAATTTAAGAGCATTGTTGAGAAGATTGACAAGAACCTGGCGGAGACGTAATCCATCAACGAGGACCCAACGAGCAAGACCTCCTGAATCAACGAGTTTAAGATCGAGATTTTTCTGAGTGGCGAAAGAAGCAACTGTTGATATCGCCAAACTAATGAGTTGATCTAGGAGGACAGGAACAGGAGAAAGTTCTAGACGATCAGCTTCAATCTTGGAAAGATCAAGAATATCATTGACGATCTCAAGCAGAGTTTGACCAGCTTGCTGAATATAACCGAGCTCTTCATTTTGACGGGGAGTGAGCTCAGACTCTTGACGAATGAGATTAGAATAGCCGATGACAGCATTGAGAGGAGTACGAAGCTCATGCGACATAGTAGCAATAAAAGCTGATTTTGCAGCGGATGCCTGTTCAGCGCGCTGCTTGGCAATCCGCAATTCTTCTTCAGATTGGCGACGTGTAGTGATATCATTTTCAATGGCCATGAAATGAGTAATCTTTCCTGAATCATCGAAAATCGGTTGCGCTTCGATTTCGAGCCAATAACTGCTGCCATCCTTGCCGTAATTAAGTATCTCTTCACGAAATCCACGACCAGAATCTAGAGCCGTGCGGATACGTCGGCGAGTCTCAGCATCGGTGTCGGGACCTTGAAGAAAGACCGGAGTCCGTCCGTAAGCTTCTTCGGCAGTGTAGCCAGCGGCAAGGAGATGAAGTGTCGGAGCGGGGGATGACCGGCAGGAGGCCCACCACAGGAATCCGGGTGATTGGCAGGATCATTGGAAATCAGAAGCTGACCGGTAACAAGCGGAACACCAAAAAGAGATTTAAGATTGTAGAACTCCAAGCCGGCAGGAGCATGCTTTTCGTAGAACTCGCGAGTTTGCTGACTCCAGGAAATGTCGGTGATCGCCCAGGTTTTCAGGAAGGGCTTTCCTTCAGAATTAATAAGACGTTGGCCGATGTAGCCGTAGTGGCTGCCGGAAACTGCTAGAAAGGCATTCAAGATATCGGAGAAAACCTCCGCTTCACCGCCTCCAATCAACAACCCTTGAGCTCTAAGAATAGCCTCGTGCTGACGGCTCAATTCCCATTCCAAGGTAGCATCGCGAACCAATCCTTGACTGGCAGAGCCGAGAAGTTCAAGTGAACGTGGGCCTCGAGGACCAATGAAGTGAAACTGCAACTTGGGTGCTGGCAAAGCCGCAATCGCGGCCGCCAGTTCAGGACGTTCGCGGGCAAGCTGTACAAAATCCAAGCCGTCAGGAAGATCCAGAAGCTCGGCGGCAGCAGGTGACAGAACGAGCTTATCCTCGACGATGCGCCAAAGCGCTAAAGAACTGTCGTCATTGAACATCGAAGTCTCCTTCACGTCAATTGCCATGCGTCAAAGGATACACCCGTTTCAATCGCCGGTGCAAGAGGCTCTCGAACAGATGGAAGGAAAAACGGCTGTGGATAAGATGTGGAACACACGCCGCTCGTCCTGTGAACAAACTGATGGGCTTTTTGTCAGGTCCTCCCCTCCCCCCGGATTTCCTTGGAGATGCTCCTACACGATACCAACTCTTGTCACCAGAATAAACCTCTTCTAAACAGCTAAAAATAAACGATTTGCAAAATTGCCAACAGAGCTGACACCCCCTAATACTTCTGCTGTTTAAAAATCTGTTTCTTAAACACTCAACAGCAGCTCTTCAAGAATTCTTGTGCATCACTTCGATTCCGCCAGTTTGATCCAGGTGACTTCATGCTTGTTGGCGTGCAGGTGAATCAAGCGCGATCCAGGGATCGCCCGGAACTTTTCCAGAACGGCAGCCGCTTCGGGGCCTTGAAGTTTGACGGTACAGATCCAATTGCGTACTTGCCCCAGTTCCATCCAGCGCTCAACCATTTCGAGAAGTTTTTCAGGATAGCAGATGATATCAGCAAAGAACCAATCGATGGGACCGATCTTGTCCGGACGCAAGCCAAAAGCGCTTTCGTTCATCTCAACCACGCCAGGCAAAGCTGCGACTTTCGGGTCAAGTGGCGCTTTGTCGACAGCAATCACTTTGCAACCCAGCTTGGCCAGGACCCAGGTCCAGCCTCCAGGGCAGGAACCGATGTCGATGGTCTGTTCACCTGCCTGGGGGCGGAAGCCGCAAACCGTGAAAACCTCCCAGAGCTTCAAATAAGCTCGTGAGGGAGGCTCATTCTTATCTTCTTCGAATTCACAACAACCGTTGGGGACGGGATGGCTTGTCTTGGGCGATAGCAGCATGGTGTTGGCATCCAGCAAGGTCCAGGCACCGGAACGCTTGTAAGGCAGGTCTTCGCCCCATTTCAGACGTTTCCAGGGACGGATCCCTTCGGCGATAAGCGCGGCGCGCCGGTAGGCGGCGAGCGGAATGTAACCCCAGTCGCGACCGAGGGCTTTGAGCAAACGATTGCCTTCGCCGATGGAATGGATCGGGCAGATCTGCGGATCCAGCCAGGTGGTGCTGGCCCAGAGCAGAGGCTGACTGCTCTTGCGATGCAAGACCAGGCGGTGATGTTTCCAGGCAATATCCAATCCTTGTTCTTTGATCTCTTTGATCAGTTCGTCACTGAGATTGACGAAACTGAGAGAGATCTGCCAGGTGCCGGTTTCTTCCAGAAGTTCTTGCGGGAAAGGAGGGAATTTCTCTTCCACCTCGGGCGACACCAGAGCTTTCTTCACCATTTTGGCGGCTTTGTCGGGCGCTTCTCCTCCGTTCGGCTTTTTTCCATGCTGGCGTTGTGAATGTTTCTGGCGGTTCATTGCTGGTTATCCTTCATCTGGCTTGTTGACTGCGGCGAATATATCCTTCAGGCCATCTTTCCTTGCCGGCTTGACGGAGCTTCTTGCATTGATCGCGTATATTCGAGGTGAAATATCCCTCAAGCAGCAGGTCCATGATGCGTCCTTACCACATTGTTCTGATCTTTCTTTTCATTGCCCTTGGCATGATCACCGGCTTTCGCCTTGGCGAAAGCACTAGTGGTGGTTGGCAGAAAGTCGCTTCCGACTACCTTCGCGGCGATGACTTGAAGAATCTCCAGGTTTCTGATTACGAATGGGCGAATGGACTTCTTGCCAGCCATTGCAGGAGCGCAGGCTTGCAAATCGGCGAAGATTCGACTTTGCAGGTTTACCTCCTTCCCGGCAGTTCTGGTCCCCGTCTCGAATTCTGGTGCCGGCGCGACGGTGTCGAAATCAAAGATGCTCAGCTCGACCAGATCAACCAAATTGCTCTTAAACTTTTGCGTGAAGCGCAAGCCAAGAGGAAATGAAAACCCGGGATCCATCAGATCAAAGGGCGAGGTTGATCTCAGATGCCAAGATTTGAATCTCGATTTCATCTCGATGTTCCGGTGGATGTGGTCAGCGCCTTCCATTTTAGTCCCGGAGCCTTGTCGCGACTGACACCTCCCGGCATGATCCTTGCCTTGCATCGAAACGAGCCAGTTGCGGAAGGCTCGATCACCGAATTCACCCTTTGGTGCGGACCCCTGCCTATGTCCTGGAAAGCCAGGCATAGTGAAGTCAGTGGCGCCGGATTCACCGATGAACAAATTGCCGGACCCCTATGTCATTGGCGACATCGCCATGATTTCCTGTCTTCTCCCGGTGGCGGCAGTGAAGTCCGCGACAGCATCGATTACCAACATCCCTGCGGAGCTATGGGAGCTTTCAGCCGCCTGCGCTTCAATGCTCTTAGCCTGCGCCTTCTTTTTCTCTTTCGTGCTCGGGCAACGCGACACACCTGTCAAATTCTCCTTGGTCAATCAAGCTCTAAAAATGGATGAAGCGCTAATCTTATGACATCTTTGAACCCAAGCCACACCTAAGGAGTCCTGATGTCTGAAGTCAATCCCCTGCTGCGCCCTGGTGAAATCGTCGTCGATTACGCCGAGGTGAAACCCGAGCACATCGTTCCTGCTATCGACCAGCTTCTCGGCGAAGGCCGGGCGCTGAAAAAGCAGATCCTCGACAGCGGCAGCTTCACCTACGACGGACTGGTCCTTCCTTTCGATGAATTTGGTGACCGCCTCTGGCGAGCCTGGGGAGCGGTGTCGCACCTGCTTGCAGTCTGCAACACCGAGGAATTGCGCAAGGCGCACAAGGAAGCCCAGCCCAAGATCACCGAATACTACAGCGAACAAGGTCAGGACTTGCGTCTGCACGAAGCAGTAAAAGCGGTCGCCGGCGCCCCCTCCACCGTCCGTCTCAGCCAGGACCGCCGCAAGGTGCTCGACAACTGGCTGCGCGACTTCCGCCTCAGCGGCATCGACTTGCCCGAGGCTCAGAAGACCCGTCTGCGTGAGATCAACGCCCGCCTCGCCCAGCTCAGCACCCGCTTCTCCGACAACGTCCTCGACGCCACTCACTCCTTCAAAATCCCGGTCAGCGACGCCGCCCGTCTCAAGGGCATTCCCGAAGGCGCCCTCGCCGGCTTCGCCAATGCCGCCAAGGCCAAGGGCCTGGACGGCTGGCTCATCGGCCTCGATATCCCCTCTTACATGGCGGTGATGAACAATTGCGAAGACCGCGAACTCCGCGCCGAGATGTATCGCGCCTACACCACCCGCGCCTCCGACCAGGGCCCCGAAGCCGGCAAGTTCGACAACTCGCCGCTGATGGACGAGATCCTCGCCCTCCGCACCGAAAAGGCCAAGCTCCTCGGCTTCTCCGACTACACCCAGCTCTCCCTCGCCACCAAGATGGCGCCCTCCCCCGACAAGGTGCTGGAATTCCTCGGCGACCTCGCCGTCCGCAGCCGCACCCAGGGCCAACGCGACGTCGAAGAGGCCAAGGCTTTCGCCGCCAAGGAGCTCGGCATCGCCGACTTCCAGCCCTCCGACGCCGGCTTCGTCGCCGAGAAGATGCGCCAGAAGCTCTACTCCCTGTCGCAGGAGGAACTCCGCCCCTGGTTCCCCGAGCCCAAGGTGATGGCCGGCCTCTTCCGGATCATCGACACCCTTTTTGGCGTCCAATGCGTCGAAACCAAGCTCGACAGCCCCTGGCACCCCTCGGCCCAGCTCTTCCGCGTCGAACGCCAGGGCCAGCTCCTCGGCTTCTTCACCGTCGACCTCTATGCCCGCGAAGGCAAACAAGGCGGCGCCTGGGTCTCTGGCTGCCGCAGCCGCCGCCGCCGCGCCGACGGCTCGCTCCAGCTCCCGGTCGCCAACGTCGTCTGCAATTTCCAGGCTCCCCATTCCGGCCAGCCCGGCCTCCTCACCCATAGCGACGTCGTCACCCTCTTCCACGAGTTCGGCCACTGCCTGCACAACGTCCTCACCCAATGCGAAGCTCCTGGCGTCGCCGGGGTCAACGGCGTCGAGTGGGACGCGGTCGAGCTGCCCAGCCAGCTGATGGAGAACTGGTGCTGGCGTTCGGAAGGTCTGAGCCTGATTTCGGGCCACTGGGAAAACGGCAGTGCCTTGCCGCAGGAGAAGCTCGAGCGCCTGCTTGCCGCCCGCAACTTCCAATCCGGCCTGGCGATGCTGCGCCAGCTCGAATTCGCCTTCGGCGACTTCCGCATGCACCGCGAAGTCGCGACCCAGGAATGGCGCGGCGTCATCGCCACCATCGCCGACGTCCGTTCCAAGGTCGCGGTGCTCCAGCCGCCCGAGTGGAACCGCTTCTTCCACGCCTTCACCCACCTCTTCTCCGGCGGTTACGCCGCCGGCTACTACAGCTACAAGTGGGCGGAAGTGCTGTCGGCCGACGCCTTCTCGCGCTTCGAGGAAGAGGGCGTCTTGAACCCGAAGGTCGGCGCCGACTTCGCCCGCGAAGTTCTCGAGATCGGCGGCTCGCGTCCCGCCGGCGACAACTTCCGTGCCTTCCGCGGCCGCGACCCCTCCACCGCCGCTCTGCTGCGCCACAGCGGCATTACTGGGTGAGAACGTGGCTTGACCATCCCTGGTCGAGTTGCTTCCCTGGGAGCCCCGGCCTCCGTGCCGGGCTTTCTTGTTCTTATCCAAGCCTTCAAACTTAGAGGAGTTACCATGAAAACCTGGATTCTCGCCACCCTCAGCGCCATTGCCCTCTCTGCCAACGCTCTTGAAATCGCTCCTGAGGCGAAGCCGATCGATCAGGCAGCTCCGATGATTCAGTTGCTCAAGGTCTTGAAGGATCCCAAGGCCACCAAGGAGCAGGTTTTGGCGTGTTTTTCCAAGCGCATTCAAGAGAAGATCAGCAAACATCCCGACTTGATCGGCATTTACAGAAAGGCAATTGGCGGCGCTCCGGGAGTGATTGAATCTTTTTCATTTGAAGCGAAAAAAGACAAGGCCGATGCCGGTGTTGTGAAGTGGAAGCTGACGAACGGCAGTTCGTCCGGCATGAGCGTGATCAAAGAAGACGGACATTGGGTTTTGGACGAACGATGACCTCCTCCTCCTCCATCGCCAATGCCAGTGCGCGCCGTTAGCTTCGCCAGCCCTAAGTTTCGCCGGACTGCCTCTGCGACACGAGCGGGATCACCGGGTGAGAAAACCTGAAAGCCCCGGCCTTATTGTTTAACCCCAAGGGGCTTACGTCCTCCAGCCCAGGGTTGGCGCATCGCCTACCCTGGGGAGGAGACAATTTTGAATCCAAACCCCAAGGGGGTTTCGGCGCGTTCCTTACGGCCTGGGAGCGCCAAGGGGACGAAACCCCGGTGGGGTATGAGGACATTGGAAGGCTAGCCTGGGTAGCTTCGTTCCTTGGAGCAAGCTTGGGCAGGAGGACGCAAGCCGTCTAAAAAAGACTGCCTCCGCGAGCCGGGCACGATCTTCCGGTGCCTTGGCCTGAGCAAACTGGAGCTTATCGAATCAGTAAAAAAAATCGGGGCGCCTGCTGACTCGGTGGCGCCCCGCGATCTTGGCCCTCCATGCCCGCCGGCCGGAGCCGACAGAACACAGGAGCCTTCATCTTGCCCTTGCCGGCTTGGCGGGATCACCCGCGCCCCGGCAGGGCTTCATCTTGCGTCATCTCAGCTTTCGTGCCAAGTCGGCGGGAAAACTGAGATTCGGCCTTCACGATTTCATTGTGCCGAATTTCTCCCGGCTTGTCAAGAGGAATTCAGCCGCGCGGCGATACTTTGCCGCCTGAAAATCGCAAACCAACAGGAATCCTACATGGGCTGTCGCTGCCTCATTCTCGCACTTGTCCTGATCTTCTTCATCGGGATGGGAACGATCTTCTACTTCATTTTCAATCTCAGCGCCCGCGGCTGGATGTGGCTGGGCATCGGCTTCCTTGCCTTCCTGGTGCTGATGAAACTCTTCGGCCTTTACCTTCGCGGCCTGCCCTTGCGCCTCAAGGGAAGAGTGCTCCGCGGCGCCCAGCTGCGTTGCCGTTCGATCCGCCTCGCCGACACCATCTTCGACCAGGACGGCAAGGCCGAATACCGCTACGAAGTCGACGTCGATGTCGTCCCGCTCAGTCTGCGCCGTCGCAGCCACCTCTGGGAACCGAGCTCCTTGCGGCCCGCCCCCCTTCGCGGCTCGATCCGCCAGCCCGACTTCGGCAAGCTCGACAAGGCAATGATCCGGGTCGGCGACGACTGGATCGAAGACAAGCTCGGCAACTGCCAGGGCCCGCAACGCCTCCTCCTCAGCTTCACCCTCAGCGAAAAAGCCGACAAGTTCCGTCTCGCATATTACGCCGAAGACCTCGGCCCGCTGTAAAGAACCAAAAACTCCTCAGAAATCGTTTCCATGAGCAAAAACAAAGCCTCGCGAGAAAAAGAACTGAAAGCCCGAAGGAAGGCACAGGCTTCTGTAAGCTTGCAGCCCTTCCAAGCCTCCATCCTTCAAAAGAATCCGAAGGTGACCTTCGACCTCAATCCGTCTGTCCGGATGCCGGACGTTTTTGACGACTTCGCCGCTCCTTTCTATCGCAGTGTGGAGACGGATCTCAAAGAAGTGAACAAGGTCTTCGGCTTAGCCATGGTGGCCTGGAATCTCAGTCTCACCGATGGCGAATTGAGCGACCAACTTGCGCTCGATCTCTTTCAGGACTTGCCCCAAGATCAATTCCGCATCGTCATCCCCATCCTGCGCGACATGATCGCGCATAAGCAGGCGCACTTCCGCCATGTCTCTCGTCTGATCACCAAATTCAACTTCGATGGCCAGAAGCTTCAGGTTGCTCATCACGAGTATGAGCTGACGAAGTAGTGATGTGTCACCAGCGGGTCGCCGCTCCCAGCTCACCAAGGATAAAAAATGGCTATGATTAGCTACGGATCTACAAGGTGCCCTCTCTGTGATCAAATTATCGCGTGGGGGGATGCGATCTTCGCAACCTCCCACTTTATTGGGCGTGATGAACATCCATTGTGGCGCTACAGCGATGCAGCTATGCACTGGGCCTGTTATGCCCAATGGGAGCACCAAGCGGAATTCGCAAGTCTTCATTTTGATATTTGCCTTAAGAGCCGTTATAAGGAGGCGCTCTTCAGTTCCAATGAACTCGTGGTCTACTACACTCCGTACATGGATGAAGTCTCTGTGAATCTGAGGAGGACTGGCACAGAGAAAACCATTAAGCGAAAAAAATGGATGCATTGGATGGCTGGTGATTGGTACAAGGATTGTCGTCATCAACTGGAAATCACCACAATCCGTGAACTACTGCCACAGCTGAGTCGTGTTATACTCCCAGCACCCTCTCTCCCTTAGCGGCGAAACTCAAACCGGCTGGCAGCCGGCGCTCCCAGGAAAGCAACTCGAGCAGGATGCTCGAGCCACGTTGAACTCACCCTCACTCCCTCACTCCCCCAACTCCCTCGGTCCCCCCATGAAACCACGCCTCTTCCTCATCGACTCGATGGCCTACATCTTCCGCGCCTTCTACGCCATCCCCTCTAACATGCACGCTCAGGACGGCACGCCCTCCAACGCCGCCTTCGGCTTCATCAAGGCGATTGAGAAGATCCTCAAGGACTTCAAGCCCACCCACATCGCCGCGGTGATGGACACCGGCTCCAAGACCTTCCGCAACGAGATGTACCCCGAGTACAAGGCCAACCGCAAGGAATGCCCCGAGGACCTGAAGCCGCAATTCGAGCTGATCCAGACCTACCTCAAGCTGCGCGGCATCCCGGTCATCTCCCTCGCCAACTACGAAGCCGACGACGTCATCGGCACCCTCGCCAAACGCGCCACCGCCAGCGGCATGGAAAGTGTCATCTGCACCGGCGACAAAGACCTGATGCAGCTCGTCGACGACTCGACCTTCATCTGCCAGACCCACAAGGAAAACCTCTGGGTCGATGCCCCGATGGTGAAGGAATTGATGGGCGTGCGCCCCGATCAGATCATCGACTTCCTCGCCATCACCGGAGACAGCTCCGACAACGTCCCGGGTCTGCCCGGCCTCGGCGAGAAGTCGGCCATCGCCCTGCTCGAGCAGTTCGGCACGCTCGAGGAGATGCTCGCCCATCCCGAACAAATCACCAAGAAAAAACAGCAGGAGACGGTGCGCGAGAAGGCCGATCTCGCCCGCCTGTCGAAGACCTTGGTCAGCCTCAGCAATGACCTGCCGCTGCCGCTCACTCCCGCCGAACTGGTTCCCGGGGAAGCCGATTTCGACGCCCTCCGGACCTGGTACGGCTCGATGAACTTCCGCGCCATTCTTAACGACCTAGACAAGATGCTCGCCCGCCAGGGAACCTTCGACTTTGCGGCCCCCGCAAAAGCTGGCGCGCCGCGTCCCGTCCTCGCGCCCCTGCCCGAGGCGATTGCGGCCGCAGCGAATTGTCTGCTCCGCATCGATGCCTTCGCCGCCAGCCCGCACCAGCACGAACTCCTTCATCTCGAAGTGCTGCTCGATGGCGTCGCCCGCGACCTTCTCGACGGCGATGAAAAACTCAGCGGCCTCGAACGCCTCAAGGCCAAACGCGGCCTCCTCAAGGATAAAACCGTCACGCTCGAAAACGCCTCCAAACATCTCGATTTCCCCGGCCTCTGCGCCGCCTGGTTGACCCAAGCGCCGGAGCTCCCCGCCGAGCAACTCGAGCTCTTCGACAAGATGGAATTCGACGCCCTGCTGAAACTCCGCATCAGCGACATCAGCTCCGAGACCGTCGACTACCGCATCGTCCGCAGCCGCGACGAACTTGATGCCCTGATCGCCGCCATCCGCGCCAAGGGCGGCGCCTGCTTCGACACCGAAACCACCGGCCTGCGTCCCTTCGAATGCAGCCTCGTCGGCCTCGGCTTCGCCATGACGCCCGGCCAGGCCTTCTACGTTCCCTTGCCCAACGCCAAGGCGCGTGTCGTCGAAATGGACCTCTTTTCTTCACTCGCGCCGCAGGAAGAAGGTTTCGCCTTCCAGCTCAGCCGCGAGGAAATCCTCGCCGCCGTCAAGCCGGTCTTTGCGGACCCCGCACTCGCCTTCTGCGGCCAGAACGTCAAGTACGACCTCGAAGTCCTGATCAGCCACGGCATCCGCGTCGCCAAGGTCGATTTCGACACTCTCGTCGCCTCACAAGTCCTGCACCCCTCGCGCTTCGCCCACGACCTCGATTCCCAGGCGCTCTTCGCCTTCAACTACCGCAAGATCGCCACCGACGAGCTGCTCAAGTCGGGACGCAAGACCCTGACCATGGACCAGGTGCCGGTCGAGCAGGTCGCCCGCTACTGCTGCGAGGACGTCGACTTCGCCCTGCGCCTCCGTCGCGAGCACGAGGCCGAGCTCGAGCGCCAGAACCTGAGCCAGCTCTACCGCGAGCTCGAGCTGCCCTTGATCCCCATCCTCACCGCGATGGAGGAGAAAGGCATCCTCCTCGACCCCCTCGCCCTGCGCGAGCTCGGCGTCACCTTCCAGACCGAGATCGCCGAAGTCGAGAAGCGCATCCACGAGCTCGCCGGCGAAGCCTTCAACGTCGGCTCGCCCAAGCAGGTCTCTGAAGTCCTCTTCGGCAAGATGGGCCTCAAGGGCGGCAAGAAGACCTCTACCGGCTGGTCGACCGACGCCTCGGTGCTCGAGACCCTCGCCGAAGAACACGAGATCGCCAAGCAGCTCCTCCGTCACCGCAGCCTGAGCAAGCTCAAGGGCACCTACGTCGACTCGCTCCCCGGCGAGCTCAACCCCAAGGACGGACGCGTCCACACCAGCTTCTCGCAGGCCGGCGCCGCCACCGGACGCCTCTCCTCGTCGAACCCCAACCTGCAGAACATCCCCACCCGCAGCAAGGAGGGCAAGCTGATCCGCAGCGCCTTCATCGCCGCTCCCGGCTGCGTCTTCCTCTCCTGCGACTACTCGCAGATCGAATTGCGCCTGATGGCCGAGCTGGCCCAGGACCCCGGCCTGCTTGAGGCCTTCGCCAGCGGCCAGGACGTGCACACCCGCACTGCTGCCCTGGTCTTCGGCGTCGAGCCCGACGCGGTGACCAAGGAGCAGCGCTACGCCGCCAAGGCGGTCAACTTCGGCATCATCTACGGCCAAGGCGCCTACGGCCTCGCCAAGGAGATCGGCGTCACCCCGGTCGAAGCGAAGAAGTTCATCAGCGCCTACTTCAAGCGCTACCCCAAGGTGCAGAGCTACATGCAGCAGGCCGCCGCCGACGCCTCCCGCGACGGCTATTCGAAGACCCTCTTCGGCCGACGCCGCAGCATCCCCGAGCTGCGCCACAGCTCCGCCGCCCTGCGCAACGCCGCCGAGCGCATCGCCGTCAACTCGCCGATCCAGGGCTCCGCCGCCGACCTGATCAAGCTCGCCATGATCGCCGTCGACCGCGAACTCAAAGTCCGCGGCCTCGCCTCGCGCCTGCTGCTGCAGATCCACGACGAACTCCTCTTCGAAGTGCCCGAGGCCGAGCTCGACCTGATGAAAGAGATCATCCCCCCCCTGATGGCCACCGCTGCCCCGCAACTCAAGGTGCCGATCAAAGTCGACACCGCACTCGGCAAGCGCTGGAGCGACTGCGACTGAGGCTTCTTAGGCCTAATCAATAATGTCGAGGACACGATGCTACTTACCTGTCTATTCATCCTGCTTTTGGCAGGCCTTTTTCTTTGGCTGGAAGTCTTGTCACGACGCCATTCACGGCTCCAAATCGAAATCTTGTCGAATTTGGCGTGTCCAGCATGCAATCAAGCCTTTGGCCTGGATGCCGCGTTAAAAGCCAAAGATGAATACCTATCCATCTGTAATAAACGGCGCCTCGAGAGACCTGATCTTCGGATCAATTTCAGCAGAACCTGGAGAGTGAAATGCCCAAGTTGTAAAACTGAATCCAACTACCAATCCGGATCGATGAACTTACAAGATCATGTGGTCGAGTCACGTCCATAAAAGGCTGCTCCCCTGGGAGCCCCGGCCTCCGTGCCGGGTGGGTTCCCTTTGGACTGGGCTGTCAAAAGCGGCCCTTCAGGCTGAAGGGCAAAGACAAAGCTATGAATGCAGAGCAATCGTCACAAGGTCACCGAGTCACAAGGTCACGGGTTTTGTTTTATACCCTTGCTGCAATCATGCTGACGGCAGCGGCAGCAATGGTCATCTATCTCCTCCTCAATCACCCTACCAAACAAGCGACCAAGGAGTTGGAATTCCTGATTGCAGCCAAAGGCGCGGGAGTCAACGTCGAGAGGTGGCACATCGACCCCAAGGACAGGAAGAAGGCACTGAACAAAGAGGGCCAAGCCGTTTTCGGGGCTGAGATCAGTGTTGGCAGCAAGAGATTTTTACTCTATTTCAATCGCAGCGAAGGGTTCTTTCAGGAAATGGCTCTGAGAAGTTCCTCGATCGGGACTATCGAGCCAAATTGAGATGCAACCCCAGTGGTCCCCATCAATCTCCTTATCCTTAAGACAATCTTCGAGGCAAGCCCCCTTCCGGCAGGTCTGAACTTGTAAAGATGACGACTCCACATTGAGCCATTCTTCACTTGCTGATGCCGAAGCCCATTTCCTTCAGTGCCGATGCAGCTGGGGAGCCGGCTGGTAAAAGCACTTGGTGGGCGGCGAATTCACGTCGGGGAGGATAGGCGCCGCGAAGCGCCTCAAAACTGGCGGGATCGGCGCGTAGACGGGCATCGTCCTCTGCGATGTCGTAGGTCGCCAGAACAGCGTGGCAGATGATGTCGATTGGATCGCGCAATTCCCGCAAGTCGATGATCGGGGTTTTCGGCGCCGGGACTTGACGTGGTGACCAGTCCGCCAATTCATCGATGCCGAAATGACGAGCCAAAGCCTGCACACTCATCGCCGTGCCTTTGGCTTTGCCGTCGACCGAATAACCGGCGATATGGGGAGTGGCAAAAGCCGCCGCCGCGAGGCTTTCGGAGTCGATGACGGGCTCAGGGTCCCAGACATCCAGAACCGCGGCGGAAAGGCCTTTTCCCAGGGCTTTCCGGAGGGCTGGCTCGACGATCACTTCGCCGCGGCAGGAATTGAAGATGACGGCCCCGCTTTTCATCCGGGCGAAAACCGCATCATCGAAGAGGCCCAAGGTGCGATCGGGGCCGCTGCGTTCCAGAGGTACGTGCAGGGTGATGAAGTCGGAGCGCTTGAGGATCTGGTCGAAATCGACAAAGCCGGCCGGGCCTTCGGCGCGGGCCCGGGGCGGGTCATTGAGGAGGATTTCCATGCCAAGAGCCCGGGCCTTGACGGCGATGCGTTTTCCGACATTGCCGCAACCGACGATTCCGAGGGTCTTGCCTTGCCAGGAGAGGCCTCGATCGAGATGCAAACGAACCAGGGCGGAAGTGAACCATTGCGCCACCGATTCGGCGTTGCAGCCGGGCGCGGAAGTCCAGGCGAGCCCTTTCGCCTCGATGGCTGCGATGTCCAGGTGGTCAGTGCCGATGGTGGCGGTGGCGATGAATTTCAGGGTCGAATCTTGCAAAAGTCGAGCGTCGACCCGGGTGCGGGTCCGGGTGATCAAGGCGGAGGCCTCCTTGACTTCATCGGGACCGATCTTGGCGCCGGGGAGATAACGCACTTCGGCCCAGGGCTCCAGGACGCCGCGCAGGAAGGGGATTTTGTCGTCGGTCACGATGATCATTGATTTTCTCCGGATTTTGCGCTGGACGCGGTTGCTGTCGCGGCGGGAAGTTTCGATTTTCCCGAGAATAGCTCCGGGGCGCGGCTTTCGCCGCCGGAAAATGGGGCGTGACCGAGATTTCGCGGCAGTGTCCTGATCTTCGGGCTGGCAATGGATTCCCCCTCCCCTCCCCCCACCCTCGCTCTTTCCCTGTTTTTCGTCTTCAAATCCTGGATTATTCACGAGCCTTGAAGCGGATTTGCCACGGTCGCGGCGCGATGAAAAAAAGCGGCAACTCGAGGCAGGCGATGCATCCCGTCAGCAACTTTCCGCCTCGTCAATCGGGAAGGTCCCGCCCCCATCCTTTCTCCCCTCCCCTCCCCTCCCCTGCGCCGGACATCTCATCTTAAGGCCCTCGGCCTCCCTTTTGGCGAAAGGTTTTCCTCTGCGGATCTTCTTCATATCTGCCATCCCCTCGCCGGCGGAGACTGGCGCAAGCTTTCCGGAGTCCCCTGGGAAGTGATTTTCCGCCATCTGCGCGATGTCATTTTTGCACCGGCGCAATCCGCACTTTTGCGAGCTCCGCTAGCAGCCCCGCTAGGGCTGGCGGGGCCTCGCCGATAGCGGCAAAACGTCGGCTTCGACCGGGCAGGAGCTTAGGGCGCGATCCCGCTCCCAGCCGAGGGATTTCGGGGGGGGGGTAAGCCGGGGTGGAAGGTCGACCAAACCCTTCCTGGGGCGAGGCACCCCCGGCGGCGATTCGGCCGCCCGAGGAGGATCGGACGGAACGTCCCGGCGGGGTGGGGCGAGGCCGAATTGAATCATCCAATTTCATCCAGACTTTCAAATTTTGAGGTCATCTTCAAAAAATTCATAACAACTTGAAATTAAGCTCAGATAAATTTCTCCAAAAAACAACTAGATCACTTGTATTTCGTGGTTAGACCACTAAATTTCATGGTCAAACAACGAAAATTGGAGGTCCGAATGCGTCTGCCGAGCAGCCTACCCCTGGAACTGATGGAAGACTTTCGCCGCGCCCGTACCCGCGGGGCGATCGCCGAAATGTTGAGTTTGCGCTTGGGTCGGATTTTGCCGGTGCCGGCCCTGGAGCTTTGCTGGGGCATGAGGGGGCGGGAGACGGTGGAAGTGGAGCTTTGCCGGCGGGGCGCGGCGAGGGAGCTGGTGAGCCGCGACCCGGGGACTTCGGCGATGACGGAAATCCTCAGTTCCGAAGAGGCTTTTATCGCCACCGATTTCCGCGATGAAATGGAGGGTTTGTTTTTGGAAGAAAAGAAAGCGGCGGCGATGAAAGCCGCGCTTCTCATCCTGCTACCGCTTTTCGACCGGAAAGGAGTGAACGGCTTCCTCACGCTTTACTTCAGTGAAGCAGTCGATCCAGACAAGATCAGCCACTTCCTGGCACAGCTTTCGTCGATCCTCGGAGTGATGCTTTCCCGCGAGGATTTATTGCGCAAAACTGCTGCCGTGTCACGCCAGGGATGGAAAGGCTTGCTGGAACAGAACCGGTCACGCGAGGAGCAGTCTGACGAACGTGCCGACGGGACTGAGCTGGTGATGGAGAGTCAGGCGATGCAAAACCTGTGGAAAAAAGCCTTGCTGAATCGCAATAAAGCTCTCCTCGCGATCAAGGGTGCGGATGGTTCAGGCAAAAGCTTTCTGGCGCGGGCGTTGCACAAGAAATCGAGCCGTCGCCGCCGCTCTTTCCTGCGTCTCGAAGTGCCGGAAAGAGGGGTGTCGGACTTGACCCGGGATCTTCTCGGCGATGCAGCTGGAGAAGGTTTGAAAGCGTCGTTCGAGGCGGGCACTTTGGTGCTATCCCTGAGCCCCGGTTTGAGTCAGGAGGACCTTGCCTCGGCGGTGGAAATCGCCAGACGCTTCCTGAAGGAAAAATCAGAAGTGACGGTGATCTTTACGGCATCTGCTGATGCGCTTTTCCCGGGCGACGTGGAGTGCCTGTCCATGCCCGCCTTGGAGCATCGACGCGACGACCTCGCCTGGCTGGTCCGCAGCCTGGTTTCGGAGCAAGCGGGACGTCTGGGACTGGCGGTTCCTGAGGCCCGTCCGGAATTCATGAAAAGCCTCCTGAGAAGAGAGTGGAAGGGGCAGGTGGAAGAACTGAAATCCTGGCTGGAAAAATGCTTGATCGCCAGCGACGGCCGGATCTTGCGAGATCCGGAGGATGAGGTTTCTGACTTCGCTCCCGGCGGAAGAACCGGCCGTCCGCCTCGCACCTTGGAAGAGAGCGTCAAAAGCAAGATCCAGCAGGTCCTGAAAAGAAGCAAAGGCAAGGTCTATGGCGAAGATGGCGCCGCTGCCATGCTCGACATGAACCCGAGCACATTGCTGTCTAAAATGAAGAAGCTGGGCATCGATGCCGAGAAATTCCGAAAGAGCTAGAAACAGGGGAGGGGAGGGGGTGGAAAAAACATCTTGAGTCACTATATTGAAGGTGGCAGGGAATGGAAAAAGATCAGATCAAATTCCTCAAGCCGGGAGGTCAGGAGCAGAAGAAATTCCTGCTACAGCAAGAAGCCACTGGACGGCGATCGTCGACAAGAAACTAAAGAAGACGATGGGGCATAAAGACAATCCATTTTGAATCGACAAAAACTAAAATAATAAAAAAAATAAAATCATGAAGACAAGTAAAAAAGAATTCAATTGCGATTAGAATATCTGGCTTCATAGCTCTTGTATTTATTTTTCTCTGGATATAGTTGAAATACACTCCATACTTAGAGAATTTGGTTAGAAACAGACAGAAAATAAGTGGTAAATTGAGTATTGAACCACATCCATATGATCTTCCATTAATAATTATATTTATGCATGACAGTCGTGCCAATGTGATCCATGAAATAAGGAGCCGAACAGAGGCAATTGCGAGCGTCATGGAAAGGGATGGCAGCATTTTCCATAAAGTTGATTTAAGTCGTAAAGCTTATGATTTGTCGAGAAACAATGAACTTCTGAAATTTATCAATAAACATCGAAAATTGGCGCGGGTGATCAATCAAAACGAAGATGGTGGTATCGCGGCAGAGATGGGTGAAAAAAGTGATTTGATGAGAAGCTTGGAAATCGCAAAAAAACTGGGAGATCAAGAGCTAGATGCTAATGAATACCAGTTGCGACTGGGTGAGTATTGTCTTGATCACTTGGAATGAAGACCCGGCGGATTGGGATGTCGATTGGAAGGGATACGAGGAAAGGATGGGAAGAGCCTTGGCAAAGGCGGATTTCAACCGTTTGAATGAGCGCAAGTGGGCATTTGAAGTCTATCAGTGGACAGGTAAGAGAAACGGGTCTTTGGGATATAAGAAAGAAATCCAGCTGCCCTGGAAGCCGAGTTGTGCGGAAATAGAAGCTGCCCATGAGATTTTTGAATTCGGGGCAAGAAAAAATGGCATCCCGAGGATGATTGGAAAATCAAGAAAATTTCCCCATTGAGGTGCGGCAAATAGCCAACTCGATCGGGGTGATGAGGAGCTAGAGAGGGGGCTGGAGAACAGAGACGGATGGATTGATGGCGCTAGAGTGTCGTTTATGTCTTCACTGAGCTCCACTTCCGACCGTCTTTTCACCGCTGCCTTGGGCGCGGTCCTGGGGATGTATGTCTTGCTCTTGCTGGTCTTGCTCCTGGCCGATGCCAGCTTCATCCGTTGGGCCGATCTCAGGCAATGCTGGGCGGACGAGGCTTTGCGCGCCTCATTCCGTCTGACCCTGGTTTCCTGCACTCTTTCGGCGCTGCTGGCGGTGCTGGTGGCGCTGCCTTCCGCCTACATCCTGGCGCGCTGCCGTTTTTTCGGCAAGGCTTTTGTCGAGGTGATCTGCGACATCCCGATCATCCTGCCGCCGTTGGTGCTTGGGGTCTCCTTTCTCATCCTGGTGAATCACGTCCGCCTCGGCGGCGCCTCGCTGGAGGAGTGGGTCGGGCGATGGAGCGGAGGCGCTTTCGGCATCACCTTCCAGGTCGCGGCTGTGATCCTCTGCCAGTTCACCGTCGCGGCGGCTTATTGCATCCGCTCGTTGCGGGGGGTTTTCGAAGAGATCAGCCCGCGCACCGAGGCGGTGGCGCTGACCCTTGGCTGCAGCCGTTCCCAGGCCTTCTGGCGGGTGGTCCTGCCGGAGTCCCGCCGCGGCATCGGCAGCGCTTTCACCATGGCCTGGGCCCGTTCGCTGGGCGAGTTCGGCCCGCTGCTGGTCTTCGCCGGCATCACGCCGTTCAAGACCGAAGTCCTGTCGAGCTCGGTCTACCTGCGCTTCACAACTGGCGATCTGCATGGGGCCGTCGCGGTGTCGCTGCTGATGATCAGCGTCGCCCTGGGGGTGCTGCTGACCCTGCGGCTTCTCAGCCGGAGGGCGCAGCCATGATCCGGCTGGAGAAGCTTCATCTCAGTCTCGGCAGCTGTCAGCTGCGAGGGATCGACCTGGAGCTGCAACGCGGCAGCTTGAACATCCTGCTGGGACGGAGCGGCTGCGGCAAGACGACTCTTCTCGAGGCGCTTTGCGGCTTGAGGCCGATCGATTCCGGGCGGATCTGGTGCGACGGCGAGGAGATCACCGGGCTGCCGCCGTCCCGCCGCCGCCTCGGCTACGTGCCTCAGGACCTGGCTTTGTTCCAGGCCTTGAGTCCGCGACAGAATCTCGTCTTCGCCCTTGAGATCGCGGGCTGGACGAAGGCGGCGATCGCCAGCCGGGTCGAAGAGTTGTGCCGTCCCTTGAAGCTCGAGGAGCTGATCGGGCGACCCAGCCTGCAGGGCTTTTCCGGAGGCGAGCGCCAGCGTCTCGCCCTCGGCCGCGCCTTGGCGCTGCGGCCGAGGCTCCTGCTCCTCGACGAACCTTTCGCTGCCCTCGATCCGGAGTTGCGGCAGGAGTTGGGGGAAATGCTGCGGCAGCTCGTCCGGGAGGAGCAAGTGACCATCTTGATGGTGACCCATTCCCGCGCCGAAGCGGAAGTCCTCGGCGACAGCCACTGGCGTCTCGACCAGGGCGTGCTGAAGTCCGGGCTGGCCTGACGGGCTTTAGCGGCGCGGTTCGCCGATGACGAAGCGGAGGAAGCGGATGCCGGGGTCGAAGGCGGCGACTTTGGCGAGGATCTGCGGCTTCAGCTGCACTTCATAGACGTATTTCTGCGGGGCGGAGTTGACTTCGATGCGGAGTTCGCCGCGATCGAGGAAGGCCGGGAAGGAATAGCGGGCGACCTGTTCGCCGACGATGGTGGGCCAGTTTTCCTGCAGGCGGGTCAGAGGCGAGGCGGCGACGCGGGCGATGAGCCGCTCGAATTCGCCGAGTTCGGCTCCGAGAAGGCTCGGGCCCCGCTGGTGGATCTCCGCCTCCAGCTCGCCGCATTCGTCGCCGTACCAGGATTTCAGGACTTGGTCGCGCGACTGCTCGCGCCAGCTGCGTTTGCGCAGCTCGCCCCGCCGCCGGCGGTTGTCTTCCGGCCCTGTCCATCCTTCCGGCACTTGGATTCCCTCTCTCTTGGCGCAATATATCTCAAGACAAGGACACTCACTCATGAACTCGCAAGTTTCCGACATTTCCCGGCGCCTCGCCGCGGTGCGCGAGCGCATCGCCGTGGCGGCGCATCGATCCGGCCGCGAGCCCGCCGCGGTGCGGCTGCTGCCGGTGACCAAGTTCCAGCCGCCCGAAAAGGTCGCGGCCCTCCTCGAGCTGGGCGAAAAGGCCTTTGCGGAGAACCGCGTCCAGGATCTGGTGGAGCGGGCGCAGGCCTGGCCGCAATCGGAATGGCACCTGATCGGGCCGCTGCAATCGAACAAGGCGAAATCAGCCGCCGCCCATGCGGACTGGATCCATTCGATCGACTCGGCCGAGCTTTGCGTCCGTCTCGGGCGTCTTGCCGTTGCTGCCGGTCGTCGCCCCAAGGTCCTCATCCAGGTCAACGTCACCGGTGAGGCGAGCAAGAGCGGCTGCACTCCGGAAGAGCTTCCGGCGCTTCTCGCCGCCGCCGCCGCCGAGCCGGGCCTTGAGTTGAAGGGACTGATGACCATGGGCGAGGCGGAAGCCAGTCCGGAGGAAATCCGCGCCGCTTTCGCCCAGCTCCGCCAATTGCGCGACCGGCATCGGGAAGCCTTTCCCGGCCTCAGTGAATTGTCGATGGGCATGTCGGGCGATTTCGAGCTGGCAGTCGAGGAGGGTGCCACCCTGGTCCGTGTCGGCTCCTCGATCCTGGGGGATCGTGCATGAGCCGCCGCAAAATCCTCTTCGTCTGCCTCGGCAACATCTGCCGTTCACCGCTGGCCGAGGCTGCCTTCCGCCTGCACCTGAAGGCTCTTGGAGGCGGCAAGGCCCGTCATTACCAGATCGCTTCGCGCGCCACCTCCGGCTGGAACGAAGGCCAGGGGGCTGACGGCCGCACCGTGCGCTGCGCCCTCCAGGCCGGACTCGACTTGTCGCAGCACCGCTCGCGCCAGATCAAGGCCGGGGAACTGGCCGAACAGGACTTGATCGTGGTGATGGACGAGTCGAACCGCGCCGCGCTCCACAGCTTGAGCGCCAACAGCAGCGTCCGGGCCCGCATCCGCCTCCTCAGGGAGTTCGATCCCGAGCTCACGCCGGGAAGTCCGGCGCCGCCGGTACCCGACCCCTGGTCGAGCTCCGATCTCCAGGTGTTCCAGGAGGTCCAGTCGATGATCTTACGCTCCACCCTGGGCCTGCTCCAGGCACTCGAAAGCGGACGACTCAAAAACGGTTCTGCGGACAAATAAATAATGACGTGTATCACACCGAATTGAGCTTGGAAGGGGGGTCAAAGCACTCCCAACTCCCTAGGCTGTGATCCAGAAATTCGAGTGAGACGGGTCGAAATAAGCAGAAGGGACCGGGCAGGCCCGGTCCCTTCGCTTTACGGCTGACGCAGTGGCGGATTCAGCAACCGGGCTGGCAGCGGGCCTCGAGCCAGCTCGCCAGGTCGGCGATGGCGACGCGCTCCTGCAGGCCGCCGTCGCGGTGGCGGATGGTGACGGTGTCGAGCAGCTCGGGCTTCTCGCCAAGGGTCTCGAAGTCGATGGTGATGCCGAAGGGAGTGCCGGATTCGTCCTGGCGGGCATAGCGCTTGCCGATCGAGCCGGCCTCATCGTAGATCACCGGGAACTTCTTCTTCAGGCTGCGGTAGACCGCTTCCGCCTTGGCGACCAGCTCGGGCTTGTTCTTGAGCAGCGGGTAGATACCGGCCTTGACCGGGGCGATGGCGGGGTGGAGGCGGAGGGTGGTGAGGGTCTCCGACTTGCCCTTGTCGTCGGTCTTGACCTCTTCGCTGTAGGCGGCGCAGAGGACGGCGAGGGCCATGCGGTCGAGGCCGGCGGAGGGCTCGATGACGTGGGCGAGGTAGAAGCCCTTGAAGAGCTGCTCGAACCAAGCGCGGACCTGGGCTTCGTTGAGGCCACCCTTGGTCTTGGCGCGTTCGGCCGCGAGGCGGCGATGGATCATCTCGTCCTTCTGCTCTTCGCTGAGCTTGGCGGCGGCGGCCTTGAGTTCTTCGTCGAAGTACTCGAGGGGTTTGCCGGAGTGTTTGCGGTGCTGGGTGAGGTCGAAGTCGCCGCGGGCGGCGATGCCTTCCAGCTCTTCGGTGCCGAAGGGGAATTTGAACAGGATGTCGACGCAGGCGCGGGAGTAGTGGGCGAGGTCTTCGGGACCTTGCCAGAAGTAGTCGAGATAGTCCTTGGTCAGGCCGATCGAGTCGTAGAACTTGGTGCGCTGGTCGACCCAGTAGCGGTGCCAGACTTCCCAGCCCCAGTTGGCTTGCGGGGTGGACAGGTCCATCCCTTCCTGCCACTGGGCGACGCTGCCGCTGATGATCTCGACCGCTTCGTCGGGCTTGATGAAGAATTCGCATTCCATCTGCTCGAATTCGCGCGAGCGGAAGGTGTAGTTGCGGGGGTTGATCTCGTTGCGGAAGGCCTTGCCGATCTGGCAGATGCCGAAGGGGACTTTCTGGCGCGACGACTCGAGGACGTTCTTGAACTGGACGAAGATCGCCTGGGCGGTCTCGGGGCGCAGGTAGGCGACGTTTTCTTCCGAGGCGACCGGGCCGGTGTGGGTCTGGAACATCAGGTTGAAAGGCTTGGCTTCGGTGAGCTGGGCGCCGTTTTCGGGGTTGAAATTCTTGACGCCTTCGACCTTGACGCCGGTCAGGCCGCCGGTGATGATGGGAGTCTTGAGACCGCGGTTCTGGTAGAACTGGGCAGCGACCTTGAGGGCGCTTTCACGGGGCTTGCCGGCGGGGACGAGGATGGCGATCGAGTCGCCGCAGTTTTTGCCGGTTTCTTCACAAGAGGCGCCGGTGAAGTTGAAGACGATGCCGCTTTGGGCGGGGACCTGGTCGGCGCGCAGACGCTTGTTGCTGACCATGCAGTCGCTCATCGGGTCGGCGAAAGTGTCGCAGTGGCCGGAGGCCTTCCAGATGGCGGGGTGCATGATGATGGTGGCGTCGAGGCCGCAGTTGTCGTCGCGCTGGCGGACCATGAAGTTCCACCAGGCGTCGCGGAGGTTGCGCTTGAGGTCGGCGCCGAGCGGGCCGTAGTCCCAGAAGCCGTTGATGCCGCCGTAGATTTCCGACGACTGGAAGATGTAGCCGCGGCGCTTGGAGAGGTTGACGACTTTTTCGAGGGAGACGCTCATGGGGGATTCCTGGTCTTGGAGTTGAGGCCGGGAAGATAGCATTCTCCAGGAAGAATCAAAGAAGCGGGCGTCGGATCAGTCCGTCACCGCCATCAGAGGCAGGCATTGCGCCAGCTTGGCGAGGAGATCCGGCTTGCTGATCGGCTTGACCAGGCAATCGTCGAAACCGAGGCGGCGCAGCTTGTCGAGGTCGTCGACGAGGGCGTTGGCGGTGAGGGCGAGGATCGGCAGCTGGCAGCCTGCGTCGCGCAGCTTGAGCAGCGCCTGGTCGCCGCTGAGGACGGGCATCGAGATGTCCATCAGGATGAGATCGAATCCGCCTTTGTCGGAGAGCCATTGGTCGAGGCATTTCTGGCCGTCTTCGACGATCGCCAGGTCGTAGGGGCTGTTGCTCAGGTAGCTCCGGATCAGGCGGGCGTTGTTGATGTAGTCCTCGGCGAGGAGGATGCGGCGGCGGCGGGCTTCAGGAGCTGGGTGCGGCGGCGGGGCGGCGGGAGCGTCCAGGGCGGCGTGCATATCGTTGAGGGCTTCGGCGGCGGTTTCGAGGACGAAGGTGGCGGTGAAGACGCTACCCAGGCCGAGATGGCTGTCGACCGTCAGATCTCCTCCCATCAGGCGGCAGAGGCGGCGGGAAATCGGTAGGCCGAGACCGGTGCCGCCATAGTTGCGGGAGACCGAGTTGTCAGCCTGCTCGAAGGGGGCGAAGACAGCCTCCAGGCGGTTTGCCGGGATGCCGATGCCGGAGTCAGTGACTTCGAGGCGGCAGAGAAGGCCGCGGGGTTCTTGAGTGGCGCTCAGGGACAGGCGGATGTGGCCGGAAGGGGTGAATTTCGCGGCGTTGCTGCACAGATTGTTGAGGATCTGGCGGACCCTGATTTCGTCGCCGCAGGCGGATGAAGGAACGTTTTCGGCGATCTCGACCCGGACGTTGACCGGCTGGGTGGCGCAGAGGCGTTTCAACTCGGATTCTGCTTCGCCGAGGAGGCGAGGGAGGGAGAAGATGTCGCGGTTGAGGGTGAAGCCTTTCGACTCCAGCTTGGCGAAATCGAGGATGTCGTTGACCAGGTGGAGGAGCTGCCGGCCGGAGCTGGCGATGAGATCCAGCTGTTCGGGGGCGGCGGGGTCGGCAGGATTTTCCCGCAGGATTTCCGAGAAGCCGATGACCGAGTTGAGGGGGGTCCGCAATTCGTGCGAAATGTTGGCGAGGAACTGGCTTTTGGCGGCGAGGGCGGCCTCGGCCTTGTCGCGAGCTTCGACCAGCTCCTTTTCGAGGAGGAGGCGGTTGGCGTTCATCGAGTTGAAGTTCATGATCACCCGGCCGAGCTCGTCGAGTTCGCCGCTGGCGAGGGGCTGGTAGCTCTGGCCGTGCTGCACCGAGAGGATGGCGGCGTCGAGGCCGCTGATCCGCCGCAGGACCATGCGGCGCAGGCCGAGGAAGAGCAGCAGCGACAGGAGGAGGAATCCGAGCAGGCTGATCACCAGCAGCGAGAAGCCGAAGAGCTGGTTGTAGGCGAGAAGCTCATCCTCGTCGAGAAGCAGGTTGAGCTGCCAGTCGACGGAGGGGACGGTGGAGCGGATGAGGAGCTTCCGGCGGCCGTTGATGACGAGGTGTTGGCTGGTCCTGTCGGGAAGAGCGCCGGCGAGCGCTTCGCGCAATTCGGAGGAGGGGATCTGGGAGACCAGGATCTTGCTGTTGTCGCCCAGCCCTGGCAGGCCGAGCCGCAGCCGTCCTTCGGAGGTGGCGATCACTTGTTGATCGGCAGTGGTGAAGAAGAGGGCGCAGTCGCGGTATCGCAGCTGGCTTTTGGTGATGGCGATGACGCTGGTGAGGGGGAAGTCATGGCCGACCAGGCCGAGATAGCGGCCGTCCCGGCCGCGCAGGGGCGAGATCGCCGAGATCATCCATTTTTGCAGGATCTGATCGTGGTAGACGGGTGTGAAGAGGGTTTCGCCGCCGGGATTGTTGGCGGGCATCGAGACTGCGAACCAGGGGAATTCCTCGGGAGACCGGTCGAAGCGCTGCTCCGGCGGCATCTGTTCCGGCCAGTCTTCGGCGCCGATGGTGCTGATGCAATGAGGCGTGGCGAAATAGCTGTCCATCACCAGATGATTGACCCCTTGGTGATAGTGGCGGCCGAAGGAGTCGGCGATCCACAAGCCCAGCAGTTCGTCTTCCTGGGCCTGATGTCCTTTGCGGATGAATTTGTAGGGATAGGAATTGTCGGCGGCGGCGGGAGCTCCGCGGCTGCGTCGGCTGCCGTCGGGCCGGGTTTCGAGGGCGGCTGCCAGCTCCTGCTGCCAGCCTGGCGTGGGCTGGGCGTTGAGGCGTTGCTGGAACTGGGCGCCGCTGCGACGGGCGACATTGAGCACTTGCCGCAGGGAGCTGTCGGCATGTTGCGCCAGGGGGGCGAGGGTCTGCTGCTGCAGGGACTGGCTGGAGAATTCAAGCAGGCGCGTCCGGGCGAAGTGGGCGAAGAGGAGAGAGGCGAGGAGCCAGAGGCTGAAGGCCGGCAGCAGGACGAAGAAGAGGAACTTGATGCTGAGGCTGCGAAACCTGGCGGACATGAACGGCCTCGTGAGTTCTCGGGCTGGCAATGAAGAGAAGCTAGGCCCATCTGCAAGGATATGCCAGTTCGCCGGAAGCAAGTTTTTCCGACCTGTGGAGGTCGCCGAGTCAGGAGAGTAAAGACGAAGTCGATTCCGCTCGAGGCTTTCGATTCGACAAAAAGGCCGCAGCGCGCGCTGCGGCCTTGCCTTCGAAGCCTGGACGGCCTCAGCTGTGGCGGCGAGGGGCAAAGACCATCGACATGTTGCGGCCGATGAGCTTTGCGGGAGTTTCGATCAAGGCAATCGCCTTGAGGTCTTCGATGACGCGCTTGACCAAGGCGTCGCCCAGCTCCGGGTGAGTCACTTCGCGGCTGCGGAACTGCAAGGTCAGCTTGACCTTGTGGCCGTGCTCGATGAACTCGACGGCGTGCTTGACCTTGGTCTGGTAGTCGTGGTCGTGGATGTTGACGTGGAACTTCAGTTCCTTGAGTTCCTTGCCGAGCTGTTTCTTGCGCAGCTCTTTTTCCCGTTTGGTCTGCTCGTAGATGAACTTGCCGTAGTTCATGATGCGGACGACCGGGGGAACGGCGGTGGCGGCGATCTCCACCAGGTCGAAACCTTCATCTTCAGCTTGACGGAAAGCCTCTTCGAAGAGGACGATGCCGACTTCGGCGTTTTCGAAATCCATCAGACGGACGCTGCGGCGGCGGAGGACTTCATCATTGAGTTGGAGAAGGCGTGCTATGGGAGGATTCCTTGTGTTGCTGTAAGGGGCGTCTGTAGAATGACTATGATAGAGCTTGACGGCGCTTCGCCAAGGGCTGGAAGGCCGAAATCACGAAAATCGCTGCGGCAGCGCTTATTGGGCGGCAAAAGGCTGCCGTTCAACCTTTCACCTCACAACCTGTGTTTTCTTGTCAGGTCGAGAGATCCGTCTCGCTCCTGGCGATGCCTGGGGACAAGGTCGAGGGGTTGCGGATAGCGCAAACGAGGCGTGTGGAAGCTCCAGAAGCCCTCGGCGTCCTTGTAAGGGGGGATTTCGTAAGTCATGTCATGGGTCTCCATGGATTTTGGTAATAACCGCCAAAGTATCTTGACCAAACTTATCATTAATAATTTTCAGTACTCCCGAAATTTCACACAGTTTTTTTCTACACAAAACAACTGACCTTCCAGATTTTAATTCGGTAAAAATATTGGTTGTTCCAATGCCTGTTTTTAACAAATCATTGATCTCTTTTATAGCTCTTAATCCCGCCTCAGGAATTTTATTAATTACTATCTCAACAACATCCCAGGATTGATAAATTTTTATATCCTCTTCAGGTAAAAATGAATCCCTATATTCATGCCACTTTTTTGATTTAAATTCATCTACAATTTTTAATATCCAAGAGTCAAAATGAGATGCAATAATTGGGCGGTCGTCATCACTTTTCCAAAACTCTAAAATCTCACCATTTTCCAAATTAATACAAATATAATTTCCATTCCCATCTTCAAGGAAGGGGAGCCACTGATTCCCCCAATATTTTTGCGGATAATCTAGCTCTTTAAAGATGCGCCATGTTTTAATGATTTCCTTGGTCGACATAAGTCGCTTATTTTTCATGAAAGCAGGACCGGTTAATGGCTGGCCATTGTGCCAACGAAGGTAATCCCAAAAACTTAAAGGAATTGGTTTAGAGAAAATCGATTGAAGCTCAGCAACTTCATTTTCTGACGCGCCTTCAGGCAAATCTCGGAAGAACTGCGGCCGGAACTCTCCTAGCCAGTTCTCAAGCTCATGGATTGAAGAGTTATTCGTCATGTTTGATAAGGCTCTTCGATTTGAATTGATGGCGATTGACTCAGTGACCCAAGACTCCGTGACTCAGTGTGGTCAGATTCAGCGTCACTGAGTCTTGGGTCACTGAGTCACCGAGTTGTGCTCCCTCAAAACTCCGCGTTTCTCGGGTATCTCGGGTAGGGAATCACATCGCGGATGTTGCCCATGCCGGTGGTGAATTGCACCAGGCGTTCGAAGCCAAGGCCGAAGCCGGCGTGGGGGACGGAGCCGTACTTGCGCAGGTCGAGGTACCACCAGTAGTCGGCGGGATCAAGGCCGAGGGGCTTCATCTTGTCGATCAGGACTTCGTAGTTGTCCTCGCGCTGCGAGCCGCCGATGATCTCGCCGATGCCGGGGCAGAGGACGTCCATGGCGCGGACGGTTTTGCCGTCGGCGTTGAGCTTCATGTAGAAGGCTTTGATGTCCTTGGGGTAGTCGGTGACGATGACCGGGCCCTTGAAGGTCTGTTCGGTGAGGTAGCGTTCGTGTTCGGACTGCAGGTCCATGCCCCAGGAGACGGGGAATTCGAACTTGGCGCCGGACTTCTGGAGGATGTCGACCGCTTCGGTGTAGGTGATGCGGGTGAAGGGGGCGTCGGCGAGTTTTTCGAGGCGGCTGACGGCTTCCTTGTCGATGCGTTCGGCGAAGAAGGCCATGTCGTCCTGGCAGGAGTTGAGGACGCGTTTGAAGCAGAATTTGAGGTATTGCTCGGCGAGCCAGGCGTTGTCATCGAGGGTGAAGAAGGCGGCTTCGGGCTCGATCATCCAGAATTCGGCGAGGTGGCGCGAGGTGTTGGAGTTTTCGGCGCGGAAGGTGGGGCCGAAGGTGTAGATGCGGCCGAGAGCGGTGGCGTAGGTTTCGCCGTTGAGCTGGCCGGAGACGGTGAGGTGGGCCTTCTTGCCGAAGAAGTCCTGGCGGTAGTCGAGCTGGCCCTTGTCGTCGCGCGGGAGCTTGTCGAGGTCGAGGGTGGTGACCTGGAACATCTGGCCGGCGCCTTCGCAGTCGGAGGCGGTGATGATGGGGGTGTGGAGGTAGAGGAAGTCCTCGGACTGGAAGAAGTCGTGGGTGGCCTGGGCGAGGGCGTTGCGGACGCGCATGACGGCGCCGAAGGTGTTGGTGCGGGCGCGGAGGTGGGCGACTTCGCGCAGGGTTTCGAAGCTGATGCGGCCCTTCTGCAGCGGGTAGCTCTGGTCGGCTTCGCCGATGATCTCGACGGCTTCCGCCTTGAGCTCGTATTTCTGGCCTTTGGCGGGGGAGAGGATGAGCTGGCCGGTGACCTTGAGGGAGCAGCCGGTGTAGATCTTGAGGATGTGCTGGTAGTTGGGCAGGGTGGCTTCGGCGACGCATTGCAGGCTGCCGAAGGTGGAACCGTCGTAGACTTCGAGGAAGCTGAAGCCGCCCTTGGAGTCGCGGCGGGTGCGGAGCCAGCCGCCGATGGTGACGGTCTTGCCGACGAAGCTGTCGTCGAGGCGCTTGATGAGAGTGGGACGCATGTTTTCTCCTCGTCAGTGTGAGTTGCGCCGCAAGGTAATTCCGCTATGACAAAAGGCGAGGGCGGGACTTTTCGGCCTGGAGGATTCTCTCGGATTACGAAGCCGGTCACCCGTGGCCGGTCATTTTCAGCGCAGCACAGTCCAGGCGAGGGCGGTGGCGAGGGCGAGGGCCCAGGCGTGGAATTTCAGTTTGATCGTCGCTTTGCAAAGGCAGCTCAGCCAGGCTGGATCGCGCAGGTCGCCGTCGTGGCGGGGCGCGGTCCAGACGCTATTCCAGGCGGGCAGGAAGGCGAGGAGGGCGGCGAGGGCGGGCCAGGGCAGGTGTTTGAGGCAGCAGGCGGCGGCGAGGCAGAGGAAGGCGGCGACGATGGCGAGCTTGTGGAGGACGAGGGCGCGTTCGACGCCGAGGCGTGCGACCAGGTTCATCTTAGCGACTGCGCGGTCCCCTTCGTAGTCGGGGATTTCGTTGGCGGTGATGATGGCGAAGCCGAGGAAGCCGAGGAAGCAGGAAGGGAGGATCAGCTCGGGAACGAAAGCGTGCAGCAGGGCCATCGAAAGGGCTCCCATGACCAGGAGGCCGTTGTTGAGGAAGATGACGATTTCACCGAGGCCGCGGTAGCAGAATTTCAGCGGCGGCGCGCTGTAGCCCCAGCAGGAGATCAGGCCGGCGGCGGAGAAATACAGGACCCGCCAGTCGCCCGCCAGCCAGGCGATCAGGACCGACAGGAGGGCCCCGGTCAAGAGGAAGGCATGCGCCACCTTTTCCACCGTGTCGGCCGCCAGCTTGCCCTCCTCGATCACTTTCGAGCCGCCGGAAAACGGCGTCGCGATATTGGCTTGTGCGTCGGCGCCGGAGCGGTGGTCCCAGACGTCGTTGAGCATGTCGGCGGCGAGGTGATAGATCAAGGCGCCGAGCATCGCCAGGAGGCAGAGGAGGGCGGCGCGGCCGGGGCTGACGGCGAGGCGCTCGCCGTGATGGTACCAGATCAGCCAGGCGCCGAGCGCCACCGGCATGCCGCTGATGAAGAAGAATCCTTGCGACACGCGCATCACGCGAAGCCAGTTGACGAGGCGGGAATCGCCGGCGTATTTCATCGAAGTCTCAAGTTAAGAGTTGAAAGGTGGAAAGGAAATCGATTCCCTTTTTGATGCGAGCGAGGATAGCGCCGCGGCGTCAATTGGCCACTGGCAAGGAAGTCAGGTTGAGCTAGGGTTGCGGAGCTTTCATTCCAGGAGATCCTCATGACCAGTCGAGCCCATCTCGCCTCCGCCTTCCTCTGCTCCGCAGTCCTGGCCTCGTGCAGCTCCGACAGCGACAAGGAGGCCAAGATCACTAACGACGAGACGGCGCGTTTCCTGGCCTCTCAGTTCAAGACTCGGGGCAAGGCGACAGCGCAGGTTCTCGGTCCCGGCCAGAGCCTGGAGGAGCAGCGCGGGCTCGACGTCGAGGATTCCTTCCGGCTCAAGGACGGATCGATGAACGAGGCTGAGTTCAAGGAGGCCCTGGCAAAGGCGAAACCCGGCGACCGGGAAGCCTTGCGCCGCCGCCAGGCGGAGATCCTCAAGCACCGCGCCGGGGTGGAAGCCCTGAAGGCCGACGACATGGCCAGGAACAAGCACCGCAGCAGCGTTCACGCCGAGACCGCCACCGCCGATCTGATCGCCACCCTCGAGCGTCTGCGCCAGCCCGGCGTCGATCCTCATGCCGAGGAGGCCGTCTCGATCATCTTCGAAGCCCTCTGCGATCCGCGCCGCAAGGACGGCCGTGCCGCCGTGCCGGTGCTGGCGAAGTATCTTGACGATGGCCGCCCGGCCTACTTCGAGGCGATCGCCACCCAGGAGAGCGAGGAGAATCATCAGCGCTGGTTCTACGAAGACGCCAACAAGTTCATCCCGATGACTCTCGGCCTCTACGCCGCTCTCCACATGCAGATTCTGGCTGAAACTCAGCCCAAGAACGTCGACTTCAAGATCCACGCCAGCGGCGTCTACCTGGCTCAGAGCGGCCCCTTCGCGATCAATTCCGCCGACCTGCTCAAGGCCTGGAAAGAATGGTGGGAGAAGAACCAGACTGATTTCCTCCAAGGCAAAAAATGAGGCTCCCGATGCGCATCCCCCTCTTCGCCGCCTGCCTCGCCGCCGCCTCGTCCTGTAGCAGCAGCAAAGCGCCGCCGCCGCCCACCAAGTACAAAGTCATCGCCGCCGAAAAGACCGCCGCCGGAGAAAAGGCCATGACCGTCGGCCAGAAGATCGGTTCCTATCACAGCCGCAGCAAGGTCTTCCAGAAATTCACCGGCCGCGAGCTGCAAAAGCGCTTTGCCCAGGCCAAGGCCGAAAACGATCTGCTGACTCTGAGCGTCTTGATCGAAGAGAGCTTCAATGCCCAGCGTGACGACCTTGAAATCGTCCCCATCCTCGGGGCCCTGCTCGCCGACGAGCGCAAGGCGGTCCTGGCCGACGACGATCCGGTCACCCGTTTCCTCGCCTACAAGGTCGGCAACGACATCAAGACTGAGGATTTGACCCTCTCCATCTATGCCGCCTGGCATCTCCAATCGCGTCTCAAGACGACGCCTGAGAACATCTCGATTCACAGTGATCGCGTCTACTACGCTCGCCAGGGCAATTTCGCCGTCGGCAGCGAGCCTCTGCTCGCCGCTTGGCGCAAATGGTGGAAGGAGAAGCGCCAGGACTTCGAGGACGCACCGGCGAAGTGAGCTTCAGCCCCATCCAGCCGCTGTGCTGTTAAGGAAAAACCAGAAGTTTTGGCGTGTACAAGACCAAAACATGCACAAGCTAGCACGGACTTGTGGGCTGTGCTTGCTCGTCGCGAAACGACGGTGTGAGTGTAGCCGGGGGTTTTAACCCCCGGATAGGATCGCAAGGGAAATGCCGTCGCGAAGCGACAGGATGACATTTCGGCGATGGCGACGCAAACGGCATCCCCAAGCGCACCTGTCACCGCGTCGCTGCCGCGACGCCGAATTCCTCGCCACGCGCACCGGGGGTTGAAACCCCCGGCTACAATCATTCTGTCGCTTCGCGACGAGCTGCAGAGCGCACAACTCAAACTGTGCTTGATCTGGACTTGCATTGCACAGGTCGAGAAGTTTGGGAGTTTTGGCTGGAAGGCCTGTGTTTTGTGCTTCCCCAACTGTGTCCCTGTTGTGTCCCAGTTGTGTCCCAATTAGGTTGCGGACGAAGTCCGCGTTAGATCAGCTTCATCACCTGGGCTTCGAGGGATTCGCCCTTGCTGACTCCGGCGATGAGCTGGCCCTGGGCGATGAGCAGGCCGAGGGCGGCGGTGATGAGTTCTTCGGGGCGGGCCGCCTCGACCTCGAGGACGAGGATGCCGCTGGCGGCCTGGAAGTCGAGCGATTTGAGCTGCGGCAGGGCGCGCAGGGATGCCAGCTCGGGCTGGGCCCCGGGAAGGAGCTGGATCCGGATCTGGCGCGAGCTGCCGGTGAGGGTGGCCATCGTGCCTTCGAGGACGAGGCGGCCGTGATCGAGGATGGCGGCGGCGTCGCAGAGCGATTCGAGCTCGTGCAGGTTGTGGCTGGAGATGACGATGCAGCGTCCGGCGCGGCGCTGCTGGCGGATCAGCTCGCGGATCTGGTGGGCGTGTTTCGGATCGAGTCCGGCGGTGGGCTCGTCGAGCAGCACCAGCTCGGGATCGCCGAGGAAGGCCTGGGCGATGCCGATGCGTTTGGCCATGCCGTGCGACAGGGTGCCGCAGCGCAATTCCCCGGCCTCGGGCAGGCCGACGCGCTCGAGGGCTTCGGCCGCGAGTCGGCGGGAGCTGCGGGTGTCAAAGCCCTGCAGTCTGGCGAAGTAGCTGAGCAGGTCGGCGCAGCGGGTCTGGGCCGGCAGCAGGGCGTCCTGCGGCAGGACGCCGATGCGGTTGCGCAGGGCCTCGACCTTGCCGGGCCGGCAGCCGAGGACGGCGATCTCGCCGCTGCTGGGGTGGAGGAAGCCGGCCATCATCGAGAAGCTGGTGGTTTTGCCGGCGCCGTTGGGGCCGATGAGGCCGTAGATCTGGTCGGGGCCGATCTCGAGGCTGAGGGATTCGACCGCGACTTTGCGGCCGAAAGTCTTGCGCAGGGCGCGCATGCTGATGGGGTTCATCGGTCTCTCCGGGTGGTGACGAGCCAGGCCAGGCCGGTGAAGAGGCTGGCAAAGAGGGTGTAGACGCCGAGGCTGCTGAGGAAGTAGGCGGGATCGGGGCTGTAGAGTCCGAACTTGTAGTAGGAGGGCAGCAGGTAGTCGAGGAAGGCGAGGGGCGGCCAGGAAGCGAGGGCGGAGAGGAACCAGAGGACGAAGATGGCGACCAGCTGGAAGAGCAGCGCCAGCAGCGGCATCCGGGTCAGCGACGAGAGGAACGCGGAAAGGGCGACATAGGTGGCCATGTAGGCCATGCTGAGGCTCCAGAAGCGGCCGGCGGCGACGAGGGCGCCGGCGGCGTCGAAGCCCTTCAGCTGCCAGGCGAAATAGGCGAGGATGCAGAAGCTGGTGAAGAGCGAGATCAGCCACTGGATCGCCACCTGGCTGAGGATCTTGCCCAGAAGCATCGGGCCGGGCCGCAGCCGCGGCGCGAGATAGCGGACGAAGCGGTGCTGCAAGTCGCCGGAAAGCAGGTCGAAACCCATCAGCACCGAGAAGAGCGGCGTCACCAGGATCCCCATCCAGAAGACGAAGAGCATCGGCAGCGGCGTCGACTGGATCACTCCCGAAATCGCCCGGTCCTGACGCTCCGACAGCTTCGGCAGAACCGGCTTGGCCGGGGCGGACTGCGCCTCGCCGTCGAACATCGGCCGCTCGCCCTCCTCGATCGGCTCGTCGACCGAGGAATAGAGCAGGGCGGCGATCACCACCTTCGCCTCCTCGGGATTCATGTCTTTTTCTTCGGCGGTCTTGTAGAGCTTGCAGAAGATGCCGGCGGCAAGGAAGCTGCCGAGGAAATAGACGATCAGTAGCGACAGCGGCCGCACCCCACGCCAGATCGAGGCGAACTCGTAGCCGAAGACGATCGCGGTTTCACGCAGGTAGCCGAGGCGTCTCGGCGGCGGTAAGGAAGGATCCATGGGAGCTCAGAGTTAAGAGTTAAGAGTTAAGAGTTAAGAGTTAAGAGTTAAGAGTTAAGAGTTAAGAGTTAAGAGTTAAGAGTTAAGATTCCAGGTTGTCGCAGGGAGCTTGAATGTAGAGTGCGGAGTGCAGAAGAGAAGGCCGCTTAACTCTTAACTCTTAACTCTTAACTCTGGTCAATCTTCCGGCAGGGGCTGGTCCTTGGTTTCGCGGGCGAAGGGCAGGGCGGCGAGGCCGAGCAGGTAGATCAAGGCGATCAGAGTCGCGGCCCATTTGAGCGCGATTTTCCCTTGCATCCAGCCCATCAGCCAGGGGCCGGCGGCGGCGGCGTAACGGGCGACGTTGAGGCAGAAGCCGGCGCCGGTGGCGCGCAGGCGCGAGGGGTAGAGTTCGGGCAGGTAGATGATGTAGCCGGAGAACATGCCGCCGGTGAAGAAACCCATCAGCGGCACCCAGATCTTGGCGCTCTCCGCATCGACCGAGAGGTGGAAGCACAGCGGCGTCACCACCAGGCTGCCGAGGAAGTAGAAGGCGAAGGAGTGGCGGCGGCCGAGATAGACCGCGATCGGCGCGCAAAACAGGAAGCCGGCCATCTGCGCCAGGGTCTGCCAGTTGCTGATCGCCACCTTCTCCGCTTTGGCCACTTGGTTGAGCAGGTCGACCGCACAGTAGTTCGCCCCCCATATGCCAAAGACCCCGGCGGTCGCCAGCGCCACGCCGACTCCGGTGTGACGGCGGAAACGCGGCGAAAAGAGCTCGCGCAGCGATCCCGATTCCTGCGCCGAATGGCTGGCGTGCGCCTGCTTCCAGGTGTCGGGCTCCTTGACCGCGTAGCGCAAGAGGACGGTGAGCAGGGCCGGGGCGATGCCGACGGCAAAGGCTTCGCGCCAGCCGTAGCCATGGTCCTTGAGGCTCGAGCAGATGGTGTTGGCGAGGATGATGCCGACGCTGGCGGCGCTCTGCAGGATGCAGGCGACCCAGGTGCGGGCCCGGCCGGGGAAGACCTCGGCGATCAAGGCCGCGCCGCAAGCCCATTCGCCACCGACGCCAAGACCGGTGAGAAAGCGGCAGACCGCCAGCTGCTCGATGTTCTGGACGAAGCAGGAGAGACCGGTGAAAAGCGAATAGATCAAGATGGTGTAGAGCATCGCCTTGGTCCGGCCGATCTTGTCGCTGACGACCCCGAAGAGGATGCCGCCGGTGGCCCAGCCGATCAGCAGCGCCGCCTGGATGCCGCCGGCCCACAAAGCCACCTTCGGATCGGAGGCGGGAAGCCGGAGCAGCTCGCTGGTCGCATCGGTCTTGACGAAGGTCCACAACAAGGCGTCCATGACGTCGAAAGTCCAGCCCAGCCAGGCGACGAAAAGCACGAGCCATTGATAGCCGGTGATGCCGCGCCACCAGGGGCCGGATTGAGATGGGGACGGATCAGGATGCATCGGGGGCCTCGGGAATCAAGAGGGGGATCAAAGGCGGGCGGCAAAAAATTTCAGGGCACGATGGGACTGAAATAAGAAGATGCCAGCGGCGATGAGGAAGATGAGGGTGAAAAAGAGCCCGATATGGGGGACCTTATCAAGCAGCATCGCAAAAAATCCGATGAGGAGAGGCGCGACGCTGAGCCCCGGGGCGACATCCAGTTCTTTTTGCCGGCAGATTCGGGGATAGTGGCGATGGATCTTCACCGCCAGGAGAATGATGCCGACGACCTGGATGCAGGGGATACAGCAGAGGATGGTGGAGCTCAAGGGCGTCATGCTGGGCTCTTCCTCGTCGAGCTGCATCAGAGCGGCAAGGCGGTAGATGAGTTTGACGGCGTAGATCAGGGTGGCGAGTACCGGCAGCACCAGAACGAAGAGGAAGGGCTCCATCTCGAACTTCAGCAGCGCCGGAAGAAGGATCAGGATCAGCAAGAGTCCGTAAGCCAGCAGCAGCCTCGGCACCGGGCTGCCGCGGCGCAGGGATTGGAGGTAGTTCGCGGCGTGGGGCGGGATTTGCAGCCCCGAGGGGGGAGCTTCTTTCTGCAAGTTCGCACTGGGGCGGTAGGGGTCGAGATCGTTCATGCAACAGCAGTCTCCGGAGTTTGCACCATAAGCAGCCCGGAACTTAGCCTGCCAAATCAGACTGGGAGACACGGGGGACGCAAGAGCTCAGATCAACTGCAGAAGACGCAGATGAACGCAGAAAAGATCGCGAAGCCCTCCGCTTTCCGTTTTTGTGCTCTCTGGCTCCTCTTCGCTTCTTCGAGTCCTCCGGACCGAAAAAAACTCGGCGCCCCGAAGGACGCCGAGTTCGGGCGAGTGACGCAGGCTCAGCCGTGGCAGCCGCCGCCGCAGCAGCCGCCGCCCATCGAGGCGGCCGCAGCCTTGCGGTAAAGCATGTCGGCGTTCTGCCAGTTGGTCAGATTCCAGAAGGCGGTGATGAAGTCGGGACGGCGGTTCTGGAACTGCAGGTAGTAGGCGTGCTCCCAGACGTCGAGGGTGAGGACCGGCTTGCCGCCGTTCATCAGGGGCGATTCCTCGTTGGGGGCGTTGCTGACTTCGAGCTTGCCGTTGCGGACCGAGAGGAAGGCCCAGCCGGAGCCGAACTGAGTCGCGGCGGCGGCGGCGAACTTCTCGCGGAAGGCGGCGTAGGAGCCGAACTCGGCGGTGATCGCGTCAGCCAAGGCGCCGACGGGCTCGCCGCCGCCCTTGGGGGAGAGGCTGGCCCAGTAGAGATCGTGGTTGTAGACCTGGCCGGCATTGCGCTTGACGCCGGTGCGGATCGCCTCGGGGACGATGGCGAGATTGGCGACCAGCTGCTCGAGCGGGAAGGAGGCCAGAGGCGAGCCTTCCAGGAGCTTGTTGAGGTTGTTGGCGTAGGCGGCGTGGTGCTTGTTGTAGTGGATGTCGAGGATGCTCGACTCGAAGGTCGGAGCGAGATCGTTGAGTCCGTAGGCGAGGGGGGCGGGGGCGAAGGGCATGTCGTGTCTCCAAGTCAGAGGTTGGGTTAAAAGCAAGCGCCCCCAAAGGTACGCGAAGCCCCTCTCCTGCGCAAGGGCAGCCGTGTGGGAACTTAGACATTACGATTTATGTAATAAATGAGTATGTGACAACAAAAAATGTAGAAAATGTCGCAGACAGCCCTTGCGCGGATTTTGGCACGAGATATTCTGCCCTCGAGAGATTCATTACGAAATCTCGCAAGTGCTGCGTGAATGATACAAAAACGTAAGGAGATGAATCGAATGAAACAAAAAACCTTGGGTGCTCTGCTCGGCTTAGGCCTGAGCTTGGGAGCTTGGGCTCAAAGCCCCGTTCCGACGGTCGATGTAGGTGCTGTGACTCCGACTGCTACGGCGGTTGTGGAAGTGGCGGCTGCTGCCGCTGCTGCTCCGGCGGTCACTGTGAACACCGGCAACACCGCCTTCATGATGATCTGCGCCGCGCTGGTGCTGTTGATGACTCTGCCGGGTCTGGCCCTCTTTTACGGCGGCCTGGTGCGCAAGAAGAACATCCTGTCGGTGCTGATGCACTGTCTGGCAGCGGCAGCCATCGTCAGCGTCGTCTGGGCGGTCTACGGCTTCAGCTTTGCCTTCGGCGAAGGCAACGCCTTCTTCGGCAACACCAATCACCTCTTCCTTGCCAACACCGACGGCTTCAACAGCCTCTTCATCGCCGATGCCAACGGCGTCCCGGCGATCGTCTTCGTGATGTTCCAGATGACCTTCGCGATCATCACTCCGGCCCTGATCGCCGGCGGCTTCGCCGAGCGGATGCGCTTCCCCGCCTTCTGCCTCTTCACCCTCCTCTGGGTCAGCCTGATCTACTGCCCGATCTGCCACTGGGTCTGGGGCGCCAAAGGCTTCCTCTACCACGGCAACGCTGACGCCTGGGCCAAGGCTCTCGACTTCGCCGGCGGCACCGTCGTCCACATCAACGCCGGCATCGCGGCCCTGGTCTGCGCCCTCTACCTCGGCAAGCGCAAAGGCTTCCCCAACCGCCTCAGCCCGCCGCACAACCTGCCCTTCGCCATCATCGGCGCCTGCCTTCTGTGGATCGGTTGGTTCGGCTTCAACGCCGGTTCGGAACTGGCCTGCGACCAGACTGCTGCCAACGCCATGCTCTACACCCAGGTCGCTGCCGCCGTCGCCGCCCTCGTCTGGCTCGTCCTCGACGGCATCTACCACGGCAAGGCCACCGCCCTCGGCGCCATCACCGGCGCGGTCGCCGGCCTCGTCGCCATCACCCCCGCCTGCGGCTTCGTCGACCTGAAGGGCTCGCTCTTCATCGGCATCCTCGGCGCCGCCGCCGCCTGGGCCTTCGTCGTCTACCTCAAGCCCAAGCTCAAGCTCGATGACACCCTCGACGCCTTCGGCGTGCACGGTGTCGCCGGCATCGTCGGAGCCCTCCTCACCGGCGTCTTCTGCGTCGCCACCAAGGACGGCATGAGCCACTTCGGCCAGTTCGTCGAGCAGCTCAAGGCCGTCGCCGTCACCATCGGCTTCAGCGCCCTCGGCACCTGGATCCTCCTGATGCTGGTCAACTGCATCACCAAGGTCCGTGCCGATGAACGCGAAGAGACCGTCGGTCTCGACGTCAGCCAGCACAAGGAATCGGCCTACACCGTCATCGACTAAGGCATCCAGTTGAAAGGTTGGAAGGTTGAAAGGCGAAAGCTGAACACCTGAAGACCTGCAAGATCCAACCTTTCAACCCTTCAACCTTATCAACCTTTCAACCTTTTGAAATGAGGTCCCCATGAAATACATCATCGCCATCATCCAGCCGGACCGCCTCGACGAAGTCCTGATGAAGCTGGAAGAGAAAGAAATCCATCTCGTCACCGTCACCCAGGTGATGGGCCACGGACGCCAGAAAGGCATTGCCGAGGTCTACCGTTCGCACAAGGAAGGCGGCTCGCTGCTGCGCAAGATCAAGCTCGAGATCGGCGTCAACGAAGCCTTCGTGCAGCCGGCGATCGACGCCATCCTCGGCGGCGCCCAGAGCGGCAACATCGGCGACGGCAAGATCTTCGTGCTCGACATCAACCAGTGCATCCGCATCCGCACCGGCGAGAAGGGCAACGACGCCATCGGCTGAGCCGGATCTAATTCTCTGAAAGCCGCGCCGTCCGGGAAACCGGGCGGCGCTTTTGCTGGAACTGAGCATCGCGGCGCCAGGCTTAAGCTGATTTTGAGGCGATTCAGACCAGTGCCGCCCAGACCTGGTCGGGACTGGTGCCGCGGAGGCATTTGAAGCGGTCTTCGGTGAGCGGGCAATCCCTTTGCAGGCAGGGCGAGCATTCGGGGCGGTGCCAGAGGACGACGAAGCGACCGCCGAGGGGGCCGGTGGCGGTGGGATCGGTGCTGCCGAAGACCGCCACGCCGCGTCCGCCGACGGCGGCGGCGAGGTGCATGGCGCCGGAGTCGTTGACGAGGCAGGCGCGGGCGCCGCCGAGGATGGCCATCAGTTCGCCCACCGAGGTGCGGCCGACCAGGTCGAGGGAGCCGGGGGCCAGTGCGGCCAGCTTGCTGCCGGCGGCTTCTTCGCCGGGGGCGCCGACGATGACCACTCTGCGGCCGGCGGCGATCCAGCGGCGGCAGACCTCGGCGGAGAGATCGAGAGGCCACTGCTTGGCGGGCCCGAAGGCGGCGCCGGGCGCCACTGCGAGCCAGTCGCCCAGGCTCAGATCGCAGCCGAAGCCGGCGAGCTTGGAGAAGTCGACTTGCGGCTTGGCCGGCGGCATGGCGTCGTCCCACTCGGCACTGCCGCAGAAGCGTGCGATCTGGAGGTATTCGCGGAGCTGGTGGAATCGGTCCTGGCCGGGCACGCGCTTCCACGCTGGCAGGCGGTGACTGAGGAGCAGGCCGCGGAAGCGTCCGCCGCGGCCGATGCGCACCGGGATGCCTTTGAAGGCCAGATCGAGGGCGGAGCCGAAGGAGTTGGGCAGGACCACCGCGACGCCTGCGTCGAAGGCCCGGATCTGCGCCGCAACGGCCTTGTCGATGCGGCGGCCGCTGAAACTGATCACCTCGTCGACCCAGGGAATCGCCTGCCACAAACCTTTGAGCTTGCCGGGACAGACCACCGCGAGGCGCTTGCCCGTCGGCATCAGCTGGCGCATCTTCCAGACTGCCGGAAGGGTCATGACGGCGTCGCCGAGCCAGTTGGTGGAGCGGACGATCAGGCCTTGGCGCCACTCGGCGATTTTGAGCATGCCGGGGGCGGTATCGGGTTCGCCGAGAGCGGGAAGATAGAGGGGTGCGGGCGTTTTCATGGGCGCCAAGATAAACGCGAAAAGCTCCCTGCAAAGCTGCGGCCGGCGAAGTGGCGAAGTGCCGGCCTGGCGGAGAAGAGCCAAAGAGCGGCAGCCGGCTTGCAGGACAGCGGGGAATTTGATATAATCGCCGGAGTGACAACTGTCAGTGAAGAGGCGTATTGTGACGGAAGCGGGCATGGATCTGCTACGGACCCGGCTGACGCTGTTGCAGCGCATCCAGGCGGGGGACGAAGGTGGCTGGGTGGAGTTTTACGAACTCTACCGGCCGATGATCCTTTGGGTCGCTCGTTCGCGAGGGGTGGATCATCCGGAAAGTCGCGATCTGCTGGTGCAGTCTGTGATGCGGCATTTCGCCACCCACCCTTGGACTCACGATCCGGAAAAGGGGCAGTTCCGCTCGCTTCTGATGCGGGTGGCCAGCAACAAATTGTTCGAGGTCCTGAGGGAGATCCAGCCGCTTCATAGCCGTCAGCTGAAAGGGCGCGACGCTCCCGACGCGAGGCCGCGCGGCACCGATCCCGCCGAGATTGCGGGGGGAGGGGAGGGGCTCGACACACGGCAGGAAAGCGTCGATCGCGGCATTGCCAGGATGATGGCGGACGAAGAGATCAATCCTCGTCATCTGCAGGTCCTGCTGCTTTCGCTGGAGGGCTTGAAGCTCCAGGAGATCAGTGGCAGGACCGGGCTCAGCCTGGTCAACGTCAAGGTCACCCGCCACAGGATGCTGGCGCGTCTCCGGGAGATGATCAAAGGCGAGGAGGAACGGTGAGCTCGGAGGAACAGCCATGCCTGGAGCTGGAGCGCCTCGTCGAGATTTCCCAAGGCGCCGCTGCAAGCTTCAGAGAGATGACGCATTTCAGCCGTTGCGAAGAGTGCCGGAGGCAACTCGACGAATTGCGCGAGGAGGAAAGTCAGCTCAGTCGCCTTGTCTACACCGAGCCTTCGGGGCGGGGGGATTTCGGGCCCTATCACATCCTGAGGATGCTGGGGGAAGGCGGCATGTCGAAAGTCTATGCCTGCCGGGGTGAGGAGGGCGGCGAGTGGGCGGTGAAGGTCTGCCAGGATCCGGCGCTGCTGCATTATTTTGCCGCCGAGGCGCGGCTGTTGGAGCTCTGCCGCAGCCATTCCGTTCCGTCGGTACTGCCGCTGGTCTCGGCCGACCTCGACCATCTTCCCGCCTATCTGGTCCTCCCCGTCTGCGCCGGCGGCTCCCTGGGCAGGCGCATCGCCCAGGGCGGGGCTCTGAGCACGGAGGAAGTCTGGCGCTTGGCGCAGCGCCTGGGTGCCGCCATCGCGGGCATGCACCAGGCCGGCATCGTCCATGGCGATCTCAAGCCCGACAACGTCCTGCTTGATGACCAAGGGGATTGCTGGATCGCCGACCTCGGCACCGCCCGCCAGATCCAGATCCAGCGCGGCGAGGAGGAGGCCCGGCGGACGGGGACGCGCCCGGCCGCCTTGACTGCCGCCTACATGGCGCCTGAACAGGCCTGCGGCACCAAGGGCAGTCAAGCTTCCGACATCTACGCCTATGGCCTCATTCTCTATCAGGCGGCTACGGGGCAGCATCCCTTCGGGGTGGGCACCGACTGGGAGATCGTCTCGCGCATGCTGGCCAGTCCTGGGCCGGATCCGAAACCGCTGCGGCAAGCCTTGCCGCCTCGTTTCGCGGAATTCATCCAGCAATGCCTTCAGGTCGATCCCGGGCGCCGCCCCGGGTCCGCTCTTCTGGCGCACCTCTCCCGCAGTCTTCTGCGTCCGCTGCCTTCCTGGCGTAGGCTCCATCTCAGGCCCGTTCTGGCGGTGGTCTTGGCCGCCGTCCTTTTCGGCTTTTGGGCCGACGCCGAGCTCCGGCGACGGGAAAAGGCGCTGGATCAGGCGGCGCATGATCAAGGCGAGGGCGCGCTCGTCCGCGAGGCGGAACCGCCCTTGTCTCTGAGCAAGGATGCCGACGGGCAGGGGAACCTGACCTGGTATGGCAACAGGATCAAAGGCAAGGAACTGGAGGCGGCCGCCGAGCTTTGGGGAATGAAGCGGCGGGGTCTGAAAATGATGAGATTCAGCATCGGTACAAAACCCGTCTTCCAGGTTCTCAAGCAGGGTGATCATTGTCTGATCATCGAATTCCGCGACGAGACTTGGCAGCGGAGAAGTGAATTCCACAGTCCCGACGAGCTGCGCGCTCATTGCCACCCCAACAGCGCGGAGTTCTTCTTGCGGCGCAGCAACGGCGATTTTCTCCTGCCCCCCGGCGAAGTCAAGCTCGAGAATCTGCAGCCTTATTTGGTCCCTCCAGGCGACATCGACGTCAAGCTTTTTCCCTAGGCCAGGGCTGGAATTGCGGAGACTTTATCGGTCCCCGGCTTAGGGAGTTAGGGAACTGGGGAGCCAGCCTGGATTCCGAAGCTGAGCTTGGGCTCGGCTCGGGAATCCGATTCAAGATTCAAAATTCAAGATTCAACAGAACGCGAAGAAAATCAAAGATTTAACATTTAACATTCAAGACTGAAGGCTGACTCACAGCTTCATCTTCGGAATCGAGGTTCAGTCCAAGCTCAATTCGGGGTGATACGTCGAATTTTTTCGTCGGATCTTGTAACCATCCCCATCCGATGTTTCAACTCGCCAGTGACTGGACGGCGAGAGGAAATCGAATGAATCGAATTCTCCTGCCCGGTTTCGCGGGGGAGGTCTCTTCCCTCTCTCCATGAGCAAGCAACCTGCAGGAAAAGCCATGAATGCAAATCCCTATCTTCCCGCCCAGAAACGCTATTCCCGGAAACCGGCGACAGGCTTCACACGGAGCCACCCCGTCCTTTCCACGTTTATCGGCATGCTGGTGGGGACCTTATTAGGCATGCTCGTCTATCTGATCTTCAGAAACGGCACCATGGCTTGATCGCGAAATTAATGACAGGAGAAGATGAAATGAAGAAATGGATTGTCTGCACCGCCCCTTCTCTGGCTCTGCTGGGGCTGATTGCATCGGCCCTGCATCAGCATGGCGAGGCCGTTTCCGGCATCGGGGGTGCCGCCGCGAAAATCCCCTCCGTCGACGGGATCTCGAAGGAGCGTGCCTCAGCTCCGGCGATGCGGCGCGCCGCTTTCAAGTCCGAGCCGCTGCTGGTGGACGATCCTCTTCTTGGCGGCGAAGCTGCGGCACCGATCTCCGGTCTGCCTGCCGATCGGCTGGTGCTGATGGACGATCTTCCCGAGTCGCGTTTCAAGGAGGATATGAAGGCGCTTGAGCCTGCGGTGCGCGGCCGGGCATTGCAATGGCTCGCCGGCTTCAACTTCGACGCCAACGAGGCTGATGAGCTGCATGTCGATCCGAGGAGCGGGTCGATCCACGTCGCCTGCAAGTTTCACGGAGACGAGGGCGATCTGGCTTGCGCCTGCGGCGAAGCAGAGGAGCACGCCGCGGGTTCCGGCGGTGCTCGGGCCCTTTTCGCCATGGCCGAAGGCTCGGGCAGCACAGCCGTGATCTCGCCGATCACCGGCCCCCTGCCGGTCCTGACGCCTCCGGTTTTCCACAGCAAACCCGGCGCCTCCAAGGTGATCTTCCTCGACTTCAACGGCGGCAGCGTCAGCGGCACCACATGGAACTCTTATTACGGCGTCGCCAGCTACAACTGCTACCCGTTCAGCACCGACACCGATTTCACCAGCTTCAGCACTGCCGAGCAGACCACGATGAAGCAGATCTGGGAACGCGTCGCAGAAGACTACGCCGCTTTCGATGTCGACGTCACCACCGAGAACCCTAGCGCCACCCAGTGGGCCACCAATAAGACCGCCTGGGCGATGATCACCCGTTCGCCTGACATCAACGGCAACGCTCTGCCATTCGGCGCTGGGGGCGGCGTCGCCACTCTCAACACCTTCGGCAGCAGCAGCTACGCCTACAACTCGCCGGCCTGGGTCAATCAGAAGTCGACAAACAGCTTCAACAACACCGCCGCCGCCGCCAGCCATGAAGTCGGCCACAATCTCGGTCTTTCCCATGACACCACCAAGAGCAACCTCGGCGGCTACTATGGCGGTCACGCCGCGCTCGCCGGTGTCGCCCCGAGCTGGGCGCCGATCATGGGCACCGCCTACACCAAGAACGTCTCCCAGTTCAGCAAGGGCGAATACTACAACGCCAACAACAAGGAAGACGATCTGGCGATCCTCGCCGCCAAGCTCGCCTACCGCGCCGATGACTACGGCAGCACTCTCGCCACCGCCTCGCCGCTGCCGAAAAGCACCGCCACAAGCGTCGCCGGCTCGGGATACATCGAGCGCTCCACCGATGTCGATGTCTTTTCCTTCAGCGCCTCCGCCGCAGGCAGTGTCACCCTCAGTGCCAGCCCTTACAAATGCGCCGCCGGTCCCTGGAGCGGCAACCTCGACCTCCAGCTTGTCCTCAAAAATGCCGCCGGCACGGTCCTGGCAAGCGATAACAAGCCCGACGTCTGCGACGCCAGCATCACCTTCGCTCTTCCTGCGGCAGGCACCTACTACCTCGAAGTGCGTCCGGTCGCCGTCGGTTCGCCCTTGAACACCACACCTAGCGGCTACACCCTTTATGGTGGCGTCGGCCAGTACACCCTTGGCGGTTCGGTGCCCTGAATCGATGAGGAACTGCGGCGCCGGACGAATGCGATGAATCCTAGAAAACACAGGTCGTTAGTTCAAGCTTGAAAGGTTGAAGCGCGAGGCATTGAGCATAAAGACAAGCGACATTGGAGCCAGACTCAGAAATGCATCTCGAAGCCCGCCATGTCCTTGCTGTTTTGCTGTTACACATTGCTGTTGTAGGTCTGACTTTGAATCTTGCAATCTTTGAACCTGTGGAATTTAGGGTGAATCAGCCTCCGTCGCCGCGTAACGGGCCGGTTCAAGCTCGATCATGACGGCTGGATCCACTGCGCCATGGCTCTTGCGTCTCGAGTCAGCCTTTCTTACCCGCCGTCCCACCAAGACCCTAACCCGACAAGGAATTCCCGATGCTCGTGCCATTTCTATTCACCAGCTTCGCCCTCCTCTCCAACGTACCGGCCAGCGGCCCGGCCTCGCCCCCGCAAGGCCTGCTTTATTCGGTCAAAGACGAGGGCGGCGGCCAAGTCGCCGAGGAAGACATCCGCAAGATGCTTGAGGGGCGCGCCGAAACCGTTTCCGATCCCCAGTTGAAAAGCCCTTTTTACTTCGACGTCTCCAATGCCGACGTGACGGCGATCAGCAAGCGCATGGATCTCATCGACGAGAGCAACAAACGGGTGCAGCGCAAGCTGGGCAAGGGCAAGACGGAAGAGACCCTGTTGATCGGGCTGCGCTACTTCTGCAAGCTGCTCTTCAGCCCTCTCGGCCAGCTTGGCGGCCACGGGTTCAGTCGCGTCGGCCAGGAAGGCTTCTGGCTCTACAAAGTCTATCCCGGCACTCCCTTGGCGAAAGCGGGGATGCAGCCATGGGACCGCATCACCAAGGTTAACGGCATCTTGCTGGACCGACTCCCTATTGACGAGACCCTGGACGACGGCCCCATCGTCGTCATCGGCGAGCAGCTCGACCTCGCCGAGGCCCGTGGCGGCAGCATCCGATTCGACTTCGAGCGCGAGGGCAGGATGCTGAGCGTCGAGATTCCGGTCGCCATCCGCGGCGGATTTGCTGATCCCGCCAGCTGCGCAGCCAAGAAGGAGCGGATGCTCAAGCTCTGCCTTGAGCACCTGAAGAAGACGCAGCTGCCCGACGGCCGCTGGCAGTGCGGCCGCGCCAACGGCTCCAACTTCACCACATACCTCGCGCTCCTCGCCCTTCTCGCCAGCGGCGACAAGGAATACAAGCCCTTAGTAGAAAAGGCGATGCGTCTCATCTACACTCTCGACACCCCCCACCGCACCTGGGACGAAGGCATCCGCGGCATCGTCCTCGCCGAATACTTCTGGGCCACCGGAGACACCGAGTGCTATCGCGAACTGCAGGAGCATTGCGATCGGATGGCCAGCTATGTCAATCCCTGCGGCGGCGCCGGCCACAGCTATCTCAAGGGCACCTATGGCGGCGTCAATTTTGGCCCTCCGGCCGGCCTGGTCTTCCTCGCAGTCAACCTCGGCCGCAAGCTCGACGTCGCTCTGATTGAGAAGCAGCTCCAGCTGCAGCGCGAGAATTACTTGGCCGATCCCGACGCCTGTTCAGCCAATTACAGCGGCTTCCTCTGCGGCGACACCAAGAACCCCAGGATGGGCGAAGGGGGCTTCCGCAGTGCTGTCGCGGGACTCGCCCTGAAGCAGCTGCCCGAAGGCCAGAAGCTCTATTCCCAGATCCTCGACAACTTCAACCGCCATCACCGCCAGGTCACCCATATCCACGCCTGCCCCAGCCTCGGCATGATCTTCGGCAGCTTGATGCTCGCTAGCGGCGACGGCAAGGGCTTTCAGGATCACTTCCGCTACCGCCATTGGTGGCTCACCGTCGCTCGCATGCCTGATGATTCCATCGCCTATGTCTACCCGAAAAAGGCTCGCATGGCCATCCCCGGCGGTGGCGGCTGGAACGGCGACAGCATTCTTGGCTTTCCCACTGTCAGCGCCATCCAGACAGCGATCCTTCTTTCCGCCACGCAGCCGCGTCTTCTGGTCACTGGCAAAGGCCGTGCCGGTTGGTACAGCGGGTGTGCGCCGGAACAGGTGATGCAGGTCGCCTCGGACTACCAGAAACGTCGGGTCGCGGATTTACTGGCTCAGGCCGAGACGCGGATCGTCGCGGATCCCTGGCAGGCCTACCAATCCCTTGCGCTGCTGCGAGATTGCTATCACGACGGCAAATATGTCGATCACGCCAAGGTCGGCAGGCTGATCGCCAGGATTGAAGCGGCTGCGGGCCCTCTGGTCCGCAAGAATGTCATGGAGGCGGAATCCCTCTACTATTTCACCTGGCTGAGCCAGAACCGGCCGCCGGCGATGAAGCATTATGCGCCCATCTTCCTTCAGCTCTACCCGGAAAGCAGCAAGGCTTCTGAAGTCAGGAAAATGATCTCGGATACAGGCAACTGAGATGGCGCAGCGCCTGCGGCAGAATGTCGGCAATCGGCAAGGGGAAGGGGATTCGGATTTGCGGGTGATGCGGTGATGCAGACCACGAAAGCCGTTCGCCTCTGCCGCTACGGACTGGCAGCCGGTCATGGAAGGGACGAAGTCGATCCGCTGACTGCCGAGCCAACGCGATTCAGCGCCCCAGCAGCACCCGGCTGAGGAGCGGGATGAGCAGCAGGCCGCCGAGGGTGGCGGCGATCAGGCCGCCGATCAGGGCGAGGGCGAGGGGGAGCCAGAGGCCGTCGCCGGTGAAGGCGAGGGGGATGGCGCCAGCGAAGGCGCAGAGGGTGCTGAGCAAGACCGGTTCGAGACGGGAGGCGGCGGCGCGGGAGATGTCGGCGATGGCATCGCCTCCGGCGGCGAGCTCCTGGCGGATGGCGGCGGCCAGGACGATGGCGATGTTGAGGGCGAGGCCGGCCATGGCGGTGATGCCGAGGATGGCCATGAAGCTGAGCGGCACGCCGCTGAACTTGAGGGCCAAGGCGGCGCCGCTGAGGCCGAGGGGGATGATGCTCAGGCTGACTAGCAGGGAACGCAAGGAGCCGGATTGCAGGATCAGGGCGATGAAGATCAAGGCGGCCGCGAGCGGGATCTTCTCGTACAAGGCCTGGCTGGCCTCGCGCCCCAGCGCCGCGACGCCGCAGTCTTCCACCGTCAGGCCGAATTCACGGCCGAGCTCGGCAAGCCGGGGGCCTGCGGATATGGGGCTTCCGAAATAATCGCTGACCAGGGTGATCATCGGTTGGCCCTGTTTCTTTTCGAGGCAGGCCGGCTCGGTGATCTTCTCGAGCTTGGCGACGTCGGAAAGCAGGCAGGGTTCGCCGCGGGCGGGATAGATGAAAGCGTCTTTGAGGCGCTCGATATTGTCCTCTCCGACCCGAGTGGGCAGGACGAGAACGGGCAAGTTTTCGCCTTGCTGATGGATCTCCAGGGCCGGCAGGCCGTGCAGGTTGGCGCTCAGGGCCAGGGCGGTGTCGGCGGGGGTGATGTGGCGCTTCGCCGCTTCGTCTTGATCCAAGACCAGGCGCCAGGAGGAGCTCTGCTGGTATTCGCGGCGGAGGCCTTGGCAGAACTTCGAATTCCCCACCTTGGCCTGGAAAGCTGCGAGCTGGGCCTCGGAACCGCTGATCTCGAAGCGTTGTTTCGAGCTGGCGCGGGGGCCGACGCTTTGCAGTCGCCAAGTCAGGGTGCAGCCTTTGGGGACGGGCAGGGACTGGGCCTTTTCCAGGGCTTGGCTGGCGGCGGCGGTGGACTCGAAGGGTTGGAGGATGAGGGCGGCGTGGGGTCCGGCGGCGTGGAGCTCACCGTAGCCGGCGACGGCGGGGAGGGACTGGCCGCAGAGGGCGGTCCAATGGCTTTGGCCGGTCTTGCTGGCAAGGGCCTGGCCGAGTTCGAGGCTGGCGCTGCGAGTGAGGGCGGGGGCGGCGCTGGAATCGAGGCGGAGTTCACCGATGAGGAGGGGGCGGGGCGCTTCGGGGAAGAAGCTCAAGGGGAGGCGTCCGAGGAGCCAGGGGCCGAGGAGAAGGAGGGGCAGGAGCAGGAGCAGGACCAGGGGGGCTCGGGGAAGGAGGCGAGTCAGCAGTTTTTCGTAGAGTTTTTCCAGCGGCGCGAGGGGATGACGCGAGGCGGCGCCGGCGAGGAAGGGCGTGAGGGCGAAGGCGTAGAGGTAGGAGAAGGCCAGGGCGATGGCGAGGACCGGGGCGAGCTGCTGGAGGAACTGCCCGACCGGGTGATCGGCGAGCGAGGCGGGAAGGAAGCCGGCGGCGTTGGCGACGGTGGCGGCGGCGAGGGGGGCGCCAAGAAGACGGAAGACCGGGGTCAGAGCTTCGTCGCGCGACGCGTGATCTTGGAGACGGCGGGCGACGGCCTGGACGACGACGAGATGGTTGTCGGTGACGATGCCGATGGCGATGGTGACGGCGCCGAGGGTGACCAGGTCGACGCTGGCGCCAAGGGCTTGGAGGACGGCGAAGGTGGAGAGGATCGACAGGGGGACCATCAGGGTGACGAGAAGGCCGTTGCGGAAGCCGAGGACAAGGGTGAGGAGCAAGGCGATGGCGGCGAGTCCGGCGAGGGCGGCGCGGTTGAAATCGAAGGCGTCGTGGCGGGCAAGGCTGGCGGAGTCGAGGAGGATTTGCGGCTTGGGCAATTTCAGCTCGGCGCAGCGGGCCTGGAGGCGCTCGAGGACGCGTCGGCTGAAGTCCTCGGCCTTTTCGCCAATATGGCGGCTGACCAGGAGGCAGACCGCGGGCTTGCCCTCGGCCAGGACGCAGGAGGCGGCGGGGGCGTCTTCGAGGGTGATGTCGAGAAGGCGGTCGAGGGTGGTGGGATGGCTGTCAATGGGATCGGGGACGATGATGCCCTTGAGGCGTTCGAGGGAGTTGAGGCGGATATCGGCGTGGACGGGGAAGAGGGTTTTGCCATCGTCGAGGTAGGCGCCTGGGGCCTGGGGGCCGTGGTTGCGGATGAGTCCGGTGATTTGGATCGGGGAGAGTCCGGTACGGGCGAGATCGGCGTCTTTGTAGCGGACGCAGATGCGGCGGGCGGGGGCGCCGAGGACTTCGCTGCTGGCGACACCTGGGGTGGCGGCGAGGGTATCGAGGAGGGCGGGCAGGGCTTGGCGGAGCTGGGCGCTGGACTCGGCGCGGAGGGAAATGGCGAGCTGGGCGTCGGGGCCTTCGGCATCGATGGCGGGGCCGCGGAGGCCGGGGTTGACGGCGGCGAGCTGGGAGCGGAGTTCGGCCACTTCTTGTTCGAGGGCTTGGCGGGTGCTGCTCGGGGCCTTGGGGTCGATTTCGACGAAGCTGAGGCGGAGGCCGTTCCAGGTCTGGCTGCGGAAGCTTTTCAGGCCGGGCATTTGCCGGAGCGCTTGATCGAGGGGCTGGCCGACGGCTTCTTCGAGCGCCTGCGCCGGGACGCCGGGATGGGCGGCGCGGATGACGAGGTGACCGGTCGCGACCTTCGGTTCCGGCCGCTGTTCGAGGCCGGACAAGGCGAAGAAGCCGGCGACGGCGCAGATCAGGGCGAGGACGAGCGAGGCGCGGCGGTGGCGGGAGAGGAAGGAAGTCATGGGAAACCTTTTTAGCAATTAAGAATTAAGAATTAAGAGTTAAGAATGGAGCTACACGTGGCTCTAGAGGGGTGCTTCAGGATATGAACTGAGGACCTCAGCATGAGAAATAACATGGGCCTCTCGTTCATTTTGCTCCCAGTAGGAACCGCATTGACTGCAGCGATGGAGACTGGCATGCAATTCAAAATTGATTGCCAATTCAGGCGGCCGTTGTCCAGAGCTCCAGAGGCTGCGACAGATCGAACAGCCTTGAAGATTCCAATCAATAAGTGGCGCTTCGTTTGCCATAGTGGACTTTCTATTGCTGAGTTGATGAGAAATTGTGTTTTGCCCTCGTCGCGAAGCGACGGTGTGAGTGTAGCCGGGGGTTTCAACCCCCGGATAGAATCGAGAGGATTTTGCCGTCGCGAAGCGACAGGATGACATATGTCGGGACTTGTCAGCCGAGGCGTGCATCACGAGCTCCGTGAAGCACCAGAAGGATTTCGATATGGTCTGAGCAAATCCGGTAAATCAGTCGATATGGGCCCTCGAACAATTCGCGAATTTGAGGCAGATCATATTCCGGGACACGGCGGCCGGAGAACGGAAATATCGCGATCTGTTCTGATCGTGACATCAGTCGCTCCACCATGCGATTGGCGTAATCAGTCGAGCTCTGCGCGATGTACTGGTGGATGGCCGCCAACTGCCTTTGAGCGTCTTGCGACCAGTAGACCTTCATTTTTTCAGTCCGTACTGAGCTCGCAGTTCAGCGACTTCGATCATGCGCCCTTCATCACAATCGCGAATGCTTTTTTTGATTGATTCCCGGACATAGATTTCATGCATGAGATCATCCCAAGTGGCTCCGGCCGGGAGCTGGTCGATGATCCGGTGGGCTTCTTCTTTGATCAGAGTCGTGGACATGGGAATACCTCGTTTGCTGAACTTTACACTGAAATGGAATGGGTGGCAAGGGCTTTGAGCTCAACCGGCTGGCAGCCGGCGCTCCCAGGGAAGCGGCCGGCAAGAGCGCATCTGCCCTCACTTCTTCCCGAGATAGACCAGCAGTCGGTCGTGGCAGGTGAGGACGAGGTCGTCGAGGCCGTCGCCGGTGAAGTCGCCGATGATGGCCTGGGTGGGGTCGGGGCGTTTGTCGCCGTTGCCGCCTCTGTGAGTTTCGTCGGAGAAGACCCGGAAGGCCTTGGCGGGGAGGAGCTGGCCTTCGGCAGAAAGGGTGAAGATGTCGACGCTGTTGTTGGCGCCGTCGAGGACGGCGATTTCGGCGAGGCCGTCGCCGTTGAGATCGCCGGCGGCGAAGCTGTGGAAGCTGGCCTTGTCGAAGCTGGCGGAGGCCTTGCCGAAGCTTTGGCTGAGCCATTGTTTGCCGGTGAAGTCGAGGCTCCACACTTCGCGGCGGCCGGCGAGGGCGAAGCCGCCTTTGATCCCGAGGGGCAGGATGCGGCCGATGTCGATCTTGCCGGTGGCGTAGGAATCCTTGTAGCGCATCACCTTCTTGTCGCCGATGAAGACCTCAAGAGCGCCTTGCGACTCCTCGTAGGCGATGAGTTCGAGCTTGCCGTCGCCGTCGGTGTCGATCATTTGCGGGGCGCGCAGTTTTTCATCGGCGTTGCGGGCGTTGGCCTGGTCGAGGAGCTTGAAACCCTTGTCCTCGAGACGGATGGCTCGGACATAGCCGTCGCCGCCGATCAGGAGGTCTTCCTTGCCGTCGCCGTCGAAGTCGCCGAAGCCGATGCGGGCGGGGCTGAGGTCGACGGTCTGGCCGAGGCGGACGGGGTCTTTTTCGGCGGTTTCGGCGAAGCCGCCTTCCTGGGTTTGCAGGAAGAAGCGGGCGGCTTCGCGAGGGAAGAGGACGATGAGGTCGTCGAGGCCGTCGCCGTTGAGGTCGCGGGGCAGGAGTCCGGAGGGATCGCGGGAGAGCGAGCCGAGCTTGACGACGGAGTTCTTCCAGCTGCCGCTGGCGTTGTCGCGGGAGAGGACTTCGAGGTTGAAACGGACGCCGTCTCGGGTGGCGACGCCGACCACGTCATCCTGGCCTTTGCGGAAGACGCAGCAGGCCTGGGGTTCGGCCTGGGTGGGGAGGGCGACGGGGAAGCTGAGGCGGCCGTCCTTGAGCTCGGAGAAGCCGACGGTTTTTTCGCGCGGGCTGCAAACGACGAGGGCTTCGGTCTTGCCGGTGCGGAAGGTGGCGATCGAGTTGACGCCGCGGAGGGAGGGGAATTCGCGGGCTTCGCTCCACGAGCCGTCGTCGCGGCGCTGGTGCCAGTGCAGGCGCGAGCCTTCGGGGTCGGCGAGGACGATTTCCGGGCCTTTGCCCTGAAGATCGGCGAGGGTGGCGAGCAGGGCCGACTTGTCGTTGGTGGCGGGGCGGAGGATGGCGGGCTGGAGGGTCTTGGGATCGTCCTTGCCGAGGGCGCGGTGTTCGAAGCCGAGATATTCGAGGCCGACGCCGGCGCGAGACAGGCTGATGGCGCCTTTGCCGAGGGGCAGCCAGCGGGGGGAAGCGAGATCGCGGGCGAGGGAGAATTCCGGGCCGTAGCTGTCGCCACAGCGTAGGCGGACCGACAGGTCGCGCTGGCCGTTGCCGTTGGAGGTGAGGACGAAGTCGAGCTTGCCGTCGCCGTCGACATCTTGCAGGGCGAGGCCGCGGGCGACGGGGTTGGCGACGCCGAGGCGGAGGGGGATGCCGAGGTCGCGTGCGAGGCCGCCCTTGAAGATCAGCAAGGCGTCGCGGGTGAGGGCGGCGAGATCGGCCTTGCCGTCGCCGTCGAGGTCGCCGCTGGCGAGGGCGGTGGAATCGGGGAGGGCGTCGCACTGATCGTGGCGGAGGACTTTTTCCCACTCGGTCGTGCCGGTCTGGAAGGCGATGCCGACGCCGAAGCGCTTGCCGGTGAAGGCAATGTCGTTTTTGCCATCGCCGTCGAAGTCGAGGATCTGGACGGCGTAGACGTCATCACCGAGGACGAGAGCCTTGCTGATGAAGTCGCTGTTTTCGATCTGGGGCAGCCAGCGTTCGCTGGGGGCGGCCTTGGCTTTTTCGGCGGCGCGTTCGGTGGCGTTGCGTTGGAGGAGGAGGACGAGGCCGGCGTGGCTCGGGTCGACGACGAGCAGGTCGAGGCGGCCGTCGCCGTCGAGGTCGCCTTTGGCGAGGGCGGTGCAGCCGGGCGGGAGGCGGAGGATCTGCGGCCCGTCGAGGCGGATTTCCGGGGCTTTCGGGGCGGGGGTCTGGGCCAGGGCGGCGGCGAGGAGGAGGCTGCTGAACATGAGTGGAGCTCGAAGGTTTAAAGTTTAAAATTTAAGGTTTAAGGTTTAAGGTTGGAGCGGCAAGAGCTCAGGATGAGGTGCTTGGTTCCACCTGTCCCTGCGTTTGTCTTTCAACCTTTCAACCCGGTTCCCGAGCTTATTCCTTGTCTTCGACGACGAGGGCTTTCATGTGGATGCCGGTTTCGGAGACGAAGGTCTTGCTGGCGTAGTGGTAATGCAGGTCCTTGAGGGCGTCGCGCTGCTTCAGGAGGTTTTCCTTGGAGAAGAGCTTGCTTGCGTCTTTGTCGCCTTCTTCGGCCTGTCCGTCCTCCGACTTGCGCGTTTTGCGGATCTTGGCGATCATCTCGGCGTTCTTGATCTGTTCGTTGATGGCGGCGCGCATGCTGGTGGCGAGGTCCATGTAGCTGAGGTCGGCGGGGATGCCGGAGACGGCGCTGATCTCGTCGAAGACGCCGCTCTTGAGGAGGGCGCGGCCGGGGGTTTTCATGTTGGCGATGACGGTTTCGATGAAGCCGGCTTCGCCGATGGCGACGATGAAGCGCTCGCCGACGAGGGCGTAGCTGATTTCGCCTTTCGCTTCTTTCGGTGCGGCGGTGGGGTCTTGGATGCCATCGGCGTCCTCTTCTCCGCCGACATCGATCGAGACGCCGAGGGGGCTGTTGATGCCTTTGTAGGTGAAGATGGTGCTGCCGAGGTAGTCGCGCTTGACCGGCTCGGGCATGGCCTGGTTTTTGGCGGCGAGGCCGAGGGCGGTGTTGATGGCGTTGGTGATGCCTTCGGGCTTTTTGACCTTGAAGATGAAGATCTTGCCGGGCTGGGTGTCATCGTCGGGATTGCGCTTGGGGAAGCCGGTGAGGTCGATGACTTCCGGCTCGAGATTGAGCAGGAAGTCCTCGCGGATCTTTTCAAGGGCGGGCATCAGTTCCGGCTGAGTGGCGGCCATCATCCCGGTGGCCATGGTCCAGCCTTGCGGCGACAGCTTCTGCAGCATCGTCCGCAGCGAGTCCCAGCTCCGGCTGATGTCCATGGTGGAGACGCTGGCGCCTTTGAATTCGGTGGTGACGAAGTCGGGCATGGCGACGGGGGCGGGACCGTATTGGACCAGGGAGGCGAGGCCGACCTTGTCCTTCCAGGTCAGGCCCCAGTTGAGGAGGGCGCGTTTCTCTTCGAGTTTGAAGGATCCGTAGAAGAGGCGGAAGTTCTCGAGGCCGAGGGCGTCCATGACGGTTTTCGGGTCGATGAACATCGCCGCCTGGGGATTGGTGCTGACTTCGTCGCGCAGGGTGGTTTCGAGGAAGTTGCGGAGTTTGGTGCCGACGGCTTCGAGGTTGAAGATGGCGTAGCCGTCCTGGCTGCCCATTTCGGCGGCGGCCTGGAGGTATTCCGGGGTCGAGCCGAAGTTGTCCTTGATGCTGCCGGCGCGCAGGGCCTTGATGCCGTCGCGCAGGGCTTCCTTGTCTTCGGCGATGACGATGGCGCCGTTGACCAGGGCTTCGCAGAAGGTTTCTTCCTCTTCGCTGTCTTTGTCCTTGGTGGTGATGGTGGTCATCAAGGTGCCTTCGAAGGCTTCGCTGGCGTAGTCGAAGAGGGCGCCGCGGTCTTGCGCCAGCTGCTTCAGGCCCTTGAGGATCTTCTCGTGTTCGGCGGGGTTGCCGCCGAATTCGAGGAACATCAATGGCTGCAGATCTGGCTTGACTTCGATTTTGGCGGTGGCACCGGCTTCGTCGACGGCGGCGGTGACTGGAGCTTTCTCTTCTTTGTCGACGATGCGGAAGCTGAGCGTGGCCTTGCCTTTGAAGAGGCGGAGAGCGGCGGCTTCGTCGAGGCCGGTGGCCTTCTCGATGTCGGCGGGGGATGGGATGAGTTTGGTGAGGGCGCCGAGGGCGCTGTGTTCGATGGCGGGGTTCTTGATCAGCTTGCCGATCGGGCTGCGGTCATCGATCTTGACCAGTTTGCCCCAGTCCTTGATGACGATGACGCCGGCGCTGTCTTTGCTGATCATCTTGACGAAGTCGCGTTCCGCCTGGGCTGCGGGGGCGGCGAGCGGAGCGGGAGCGGTGTCGGCGGCGAGGCTGTTCAGCGGGGCGAGGAAGGTGGCGGCGGCGAGGAAGAGCGAAGCGGGCAGGATTGAGCGGGTCATGGGGGGGCTCCAAAGTTTAAGGTTTAAGGTTGTTGATGTTCAGCACCCAGCTGTGTCCCAGCTGTGTCCCAGTTTTTCACGGCTTCAGGTAGCGCACGCCGTTGGCGGGGTTGGAGGGCTCGAAGGCGAAGGCTTCGCGGTTGCGCAGGAAGGTCTTGATCCAGTCACTGGGGATGGCGAGGCCGATGTTCTGGCCTTGAGAGGCGCCCATCGAGTTCATGCCGAGGATCTGGCCTTTCATGTTGAAGAGCGGGCCGCCGGAGTTGCCGGGGCTGATAGCGGCGGTCATCTGGATGTAGAAGCCGTAGATGTTGTTGCCTTGCTCGACGTAGCGCTGCGGCTGGGCGACGACGCCTTCGGAGATCGAGCGGGTCAGGCCGAGGGGCGAGCCGATGGTGAAGACGGCATCACCCTGCTTGAGGACGGTGGAATCGGCGATGTCGACAAAGGGAAACTTGCCGCCGTCTTCGACCTTCAGGAGCGCCAGGTCGTAGCGGCCGGCGACGGCGACGATGCGGACCTTGGCGAAGGCCTTTTCCTGGATGCCGTCGGCAGTTTTGACGAACTGGCAGACGGTGAGGCTTTCTGGATGTTCGCCTTCGATGACGTGGGCGTTGGTGAGCAGGTAGCCGTCTTCGTGGATGAAGAAGCCGGAGCCGGTGCCGCCGCTGTTTTTCACCGTCACCACTGCGGCGCCGTGAAGATCCATCAGGTCTTTGCTGGGGCGGGTTTCGGCTTTCGGATCGGCGTCATGGTAGAGGCGGAACTTGTCCGGCGCCTGGTCGAGGGAGACGAAGCGGCTGACCGAGCTCATCGGCAGAGTCATTTTCTGGCCGGCGATTTGGAAGTTCAGGGTGTCGCCCTCTTTCTCGACGCCGCGGACCTCGAGGCGGGCGCCGTCCTTGGTTTCGATCAGGCTGAGGGGGGCGGGCTCGGCCGCAAGCAGCGGCAGGACCAGGCAGCAGAAGGCGGCAGCGGATCTTATCATGGACACTCCTTGTAGGTGGGCTTGAAGAGAAAACGCCCCTCGCGGCGGCGATTTGACGGGAATAATGAAAAAACCGGAGGGCTTCCGGTTTTGTTCTTGCCGATCAGACGCCGTATTCGGCGCGGTAGGCGTCGATGCGCTTCTTCATCGCATCGTCAAGCACGACTTTGCCGTCGACCGGGCGGTTGAGAAGGTGCGCGACGACTTCCTCGATGGTGACGATCGCGAAGGTGCGGATGCCGTAGTCCTTTTCGACCTGCTGGATCGCCGACAGCGGGCCGGTGCCGCGCTCCATCCGGTCGACCGAGACGATGACCGCCTGGATGTTGACCTTGGCGGCGCCCTGCAGGACCGGCAGGTTTTCGCGGATCGCGGTGCCGGCGGTGATGACGTCCTCGACGATGACCACTTTGTCGCCGTCCTTGAGCTTGCGTCCGACGATCAGGCCGCCTTCGCCGTGGTCCTTGGCTTCCTTGCGGTTGAAGGAGAAGCCGAGGTCCTTGCCGTAGAGCTTCGAGATGGCGGCGGCGGTGGTGACTGCGAGCGGGATGCCTTTGTAGGCGGGTCCGTAGAGCACGTCGATGTCGAGGCCGATCTCGCTCTGGAGAGCTTGCGCGTAGAAGAGGCCGAGTCGCTCGATCTTGGCGCCCGAATCATAATTGCCGGTGTTGATGAAGAAGGGGGTTTTCCGGCCCGATTTGGTGGTGAAGTCGCCAAAGGTCAAAACCCCGGAGCGAACCATGAATTCGATGAACTCTTTTTTGAACTCTTGCATCTGCGTTTCCTTGTCATATCTGCACTGTGAGGCTGACAAGCTAACTTCGATTGGCGGAATTTCCGCCGTCGAGGCGGTGCTGAAAATTCGCTTTTTCACTTGTCAATAATCAGGATCAAGCGATGTTCAAGGAATACACGAAAATGCAAGGAAAAAATTGTCATGAAAAAAACCTGGATATGGCTTGCCCTGGCCTTGTTTGCCTTGTCGGGCACGGTCGGTGCCGGGCTGCAATGGTGGACGCCCGAGGATGGGGTGGAAGACGAGACCGGGGTGAGGATTCCGATCTTGATGTACCACCACATCGGCGAGCTGACGGTGTTGGAGCAGAACACCCGCAAGGCTGACTGGTCGGTCACCAAGGAGAACTTCGAAGATCAATGCGCCCTGCTGGCGGAGGGCGGCTACACTCCGGTGTCGATGGAGCAGATCCACGATGCCCTGGTGCATGGCGACGAGCTCCCCGACAAGCCGGTCTGCATCACTTTCGACGACGGCTGGCGCGAGCAATACGAGGTCGGTCTGCCGATTCTCGAGAAGTACAACCTCACCGCCACCTTCTTCGTCTATCCCGGGCCGATCTGTGAGAATCCCGAGGAGAAGAGCGGCTACATGTGCTGGCCGCAGCTTGAAGACCTGGTCGCCGCCGGTCACGAGATCCAGTCCCACTCCTGGTCCCACCCGCACCTTGGCAAGATCCCCGCCGATCTCGCCCGCGTCGAAATGGAATCTTCGCGCCGCGCCATCGAGGAGCAGCTCGGCATCACCGTCACTTCACTCGCTTATCCTTTCGGCGATCACAATCCCGAAGTCCGCAAAATGGCGGAAAGCGCCGGCTACACCACCGCAGTCTCCTGCTACGCCGGCGTGACCCAGTCGGAAAAAACCCGCATGCACCTGCAGCGTATCACGGTGCAATACGCCGACACACCTGAAGACTTCCTTCGCAAGCTCGAAATCGGACGATAAACTGCGAGTTTAAACAGTTTAAGAGGTTTAAACAGTTTAAGAAGTTGTGAGATCAGACTCGCACTTTGAGCTCCCATCCGCTAGGCTGCTTAAAACCTTAAACTGCTTAAACCTTTTAAACTACTTAAACTGGGCTGCTCTTGATGAACGACGAGATATTCGCCGCCACCTTCGGCCTGCTGCTTGAGCAGGAGATGGCCAAGATCCTGCGCAAGTTGTCCTTGCGGGTACGCCCCTGCCGGGTGCGGGTGACGGCGATTTCGACCCGTCGCTGGGGCGAGTGGGATCCTTTGCAGCGCGAGATCCGGCTCAGTCCCGAGCTGGTCCGTCATGAATCCTGGTCTTTGGTGATGGAAGTCTTGCGTCACGAGATCGCCCACATGGTGGCGGGCGACTTGCTGGGCGGGGCGGAGCAGACGGCGCACGGCCCGGCTTTCAAGATGGCCTGCGGCCTGCTCGGGATCAGCGGCCACACTCCGCATGTGGTGGAGGAAGAGCGCGGCCGGCTTTTGCGCAAGGTGCAGAAGCTTCTCGCCCTCGGCGAGTCGCCGAATCATCACGAAGCCGAGGCGGCGATCCTCAAGGCGCACGAGATCTGCCTGCGCGCCAACATCGCCTTGCAGGAGGCGACGGCGGAAAAACGCAAATACACCCAGCGCCCTCTGGGCGCCCCTTTCCTCAAGGCTCCGAGCTGGATGTGGGTGGTTCTCAACCTCCTCGAAGAGCACTGGTTCGTCATGTACCTGCGCTCGCATGTGTTGGTGCCCGGGGAGCCGAGGCTCGAGCATCCGACCGCTTCGCAACAGAGCGTCATCCTGATCCATGGCACGCCGGAGAACCTCGATCTCGCCGAATATGTCTATCACTTCCTGATCAACCAGGGTGAGATCGAATGGCGGCAATACCGCAGCGCTTCGATGCGCAAGGGGGAGCGCCGCGATCACTTCCTCTACGGACTCTACACCGGCTTCGCCGCCCGAATCGGCGCCGAGCGCCGCGAGCTCGAGCGTCAGCATGCCCTGGTGCTCAAGCGCGACACCGTCCTGGAGGATTTCTTCGACCTGCTCCATCCCAGCATCCGGCGCAGCAAGGGGCGCGGCCTCGGCATCGATGAGAGCACCTTCGCGGCGGGACAGGCCGCGGGACGCCAGATGCAGATCCGGCCCGGCCTCGATTCTCGCGGCAGCGGCGGCATCAAGGGCTATCTCGGCTGAAGGATCATTTCTGAGGATTCGGCCTATTCCCATCCCGGCGGAGCCAAGCCACGCCACAGAGCGCACAGGTGGAAGGCCCGTTCCCTGCCATGGCTCCGGATTTGAGCTTAAGCACTTGGATTTCCCCATCTTGCGGGATTTCCTCTTCCGGCATACACTTTTGCTGCGGACCCGGGGAGGTCCCGCTTCCGCCAGTGGAGGATTTCCAGATGAACTTCACCCAGACCCGCGAGCTGGTCCGCCAATGCCGGCGCGACCACCTCGCTCTAGCCCAGATCCTGGAGGACCTCGCCGCCATCGAGGAACTCCCTCTGCGCTCCTGCCAGCTCCTGATGACTTGGAAAGGCCACCAGGACAATCTCGCGCGCGACTTGCAGGCCTATCTCGAAGATCCCGCATCGCAAGCCATGCTCAGCACCTGGTACCAGTTCGTTCCCGAGATGGAATCCCTGGATGGTCCGCTTTCCACCCTCGGCGACTTCCCCGACGAGGAGATCATCCCCAGCGTCATGAGCGACTGCGACACCATCTTCCTGCGGCGCTATCGTCGCCTCAGCGAAATGGCCCCCAATCCCAGCGTCGCCGAATTCTTCGCCGCCATTGGCAGGCTTGAGTTGAGCGAATCCAGCGCCGGCTCCTGGGCCGTGGCGCAGTTCCGCGACCTGTGAGCGCCGAGCTCCTCGACCCGCTTCGGGGTCGGCAATCATAACCTCTTCTGCCCCAGGGTGTCGTCGATGCGGCTCAACCCTGGGCTAAATTCTCCGACCCGCTTCGGGGTCAAGCAGCATTGAGCACAAAACCTCAGTCGTGTCCCCGTCGTGTCCCCGTCGTCGTGTTTTTCCCGCCGCTTTTCCTTTTGCGAGATCTTGACAAAGAAAGCTCTCTGCTTAAATTGTGCGCCCCGTCACCACCGAGCCCGGCGCGCATCTGCCTGCTCGACTGCACGGGCCAACCCAACATCTCTAAAGGAGAAAACGATGCCCAAGCTGAAGACCCGCAAATGCGTCGCCAAGCGCCTGAAGCAGACCGGTACTGGCAAGTACATGCACTGCCGCGCCGGCCACCGCCACATCCTCACCAAGAAGTCCGCCAAGCGCAAAGCCCGCCTCGGCAAGTTCAAGGAACTGAAAGCGACCGAAATCCGTCGCGTCACCAGCTCCTTGCCCTACGGCCTTCCCTCCTGATCCGGACTTACTGAGGAAACACCACCATGCGATCCACCAACGCCCCCGCTTCCCGCGCCCGCCGCAAGCGCATCCTTGAAAAAGCCAAAGGCTTCTACGGCCGCGCCAAGTCATGCATCCGCAGCGCCCACGACGCCGTCGACAAGGCCATGAGCCACGCCCGTGTCGGCCGCAAGCAGAAGAAACAAGAGTACCGCGCCCTCTGGACCGTCCGCATCAACGCGGCCTGCCGCCAGAACGGCACCAACTACTCGCAGTTCATCAACGGCCTGAAAAAAGCCGGCATCGAACTCAACCGCAAGGTCCTCGCCGACATAGCCGTCCGCGATCCCCAGACCTTCACCGCTCTCGTCGCCAAGACGAAAGCCTGATCCCTCGCCGGATCGGAAAGAAGCCGCAAGCCTCCGGGCTTGCGGTTTCTGCTTTCCTCCTCCGCCCCCTGCTTGCAGGCGCCGCAGCCGGGCCTAAGTTCCGCAGCGAAAAAGCAAAAGAGACGCGATGAGCACCAAACCCTTGAGAGAGCTGGTCATCCGCAAGGGCAACGAACTTGTCCAGGCGAAGCGCAGCACCCACCTAACCACCCGCGAACGCAAGCTGGTGTCCTTCATGGTGGCCCAGATCTCCCCTTGGGACAACGATTTCAAGGAATACTGCTTCCCTTTCGCCGAGTTTGTCGACTACTTCGGCATCACCGACAAGAACGCCCTGAAGGAATACGAGAAGATCGCCCACGGCATCATGGGCAAGCCCTTCCTCATCGACGACCGCGAGCGCCAGGAACGCTTCACCTGCTGCTGGCTCGCCGAAGCGGCCTACGACAAGAAGGAGCGGATGTTCAAATACCGCTTCACCCCGCGCCTCAAGCCCTATCTCATCCAGCTCAAGCGCTACTACACCAAATACCGCATGGCCAATTTGGTCAATCTCGACCATGTCCACTCCGAGACCATGTTCGAGCTGATCAAGCAGTATGAAAACCTCGGCGAATGCACCCGCCGCCTCGACGACCTGCGAGATTATCTCGGCCTCGGCCCGGCGGAGGCTCCCGGCGCCAAATATCCCGCCTACGCCAACCTCAAGGACAAGGTTCTCAACCCGACCCTCGAGGAGATCAACAAGTACACCGACATCAAGGTGACCCTGGAAGAGATCAAGGATGGCCGCAAGGTGGTTTCCCTGAAATTTCGGATCACGCCTCAGCCCGACAACCCGGAAGTCGCCGCGGCGAAGCTGCGCGACCTCGGCGCTCCCGACCTGCCGCCCACCGAAGTCGAACTCGCCCCGGCGATGCAACGCGCCGACAGCGCCTCGCTCCAAGCCCTGGCGGAACAGCCGGCCGAGATGGCACCCCTCCTCAAGACCTTGGTCGAGGAGTTCGAATTCACCAAGGAGGAGGGCCTCAGCCTCTGCGCCCGCTACTCCGCCGAGCACATTCTTGGCAATCTTGAAGTCACGCGTCAGCGCGCCCTCGCCAATCGCGCCATCAATGTCGAAACCAAGCTCACCGCTTATGCGCGCTCGGCGATCCAGCGCGACTTCCGCAAGGACTCTCGCGGTCAGCCCAAGGTGGAGATCCTGACGGCGGCGAAGAACGCCGATCCCACCTTGCAGTCGCAGCGGATCCGCAGCTACCTCGACCGTCTCCACCAGGCCTGGCGCAAGGCCCGGATCAACGACGTCTTCGAGCAGCGCAAGGACAGCTTCCGGGCCGAATTCGGCCGCTGGCTCGAAGCCCGCCTGGAGGAGCCAGGCATGGCCGAAACTTATGAGGAGTACCAGCTCTCCGGCCTCGAGAACCCCCGCGTCCGCGGCCTCGCCCGCATCGTCCTGGCGGAACAGGAAAAACTCGAACAGCGCTTCGCCCTCGCCGTCTTCATGCAGAAGGAAGGCTACTCGATCAGCAGCGAAAACGGCCAGGAGATTCTCTACAAGGTCGGAAGGAAGATGGAGGTCTGAAGCTGGGGAATGGAAAATTCAAAATTCAAAATTCAAAATTCAAGAAAACAACAAAAAGCAAAATTGAAGATTCAAAAATCTTGAATCTTGAATCTTGAATCTTGAATCTTGAATCTTGAATCTTGAATCTTGAATCTTGAATCTTGAATCTTGAATCTTGAATCTTGAATCTTGA
>JBDKFG010000023.1:0-63697 GCA_039798785.1 Verrucomicrobiota bacterium
CTCTTTTGTGGACTCTAGACAAGCCCGGAGGTATCATCTCATTTTCCCGCCTTCAAGTCGTGTTCAGCACAAATACGGGCTGCGGGTCAGGTGTTCTGAGTTTGCTTCTTCCAAGCGAGGGGGTCGTAAGCCCAGATCCCTCCGCCCCCGCTGCCACCACCTCGGGCTAGCGTCAGTTGACTGTTAAAGCCATCCTCGATCAGCGCTAGCTTGGTGGAGTGCCCGTGCCATTCACAGCGTAGCCGCGTCCAATCCTGGAGGTCTTCCCGCTCCAGCAGCTTCTCCTGCGCGGCCACAATCCTCCCGTGCGCCTTGGAGTAGATGAAGCTTTGCAAGAGGAGTCGCTCGGCGTCCTTGCCGTGGCAGGCTTGACGCTGCGGATCGGGACGATGCAGGGTACCGAGTTCCGCTAGCTCCGCTGTGCTTTCTACCGGACGCTTGATCTGCTTGTGGATCATCAGTCCCAGCAGGAAGAGGCCAAGCGCAAAACCCAACCAGCGCCAGACGGGATGAGCCACGCGACGCGGTGCGGGCTTGGGTGAGCGGCGGGCCCAAATGTAAAATGCCAGCATGGCCAAAACCAGGAGGAGTATAGGCAGGATGGAAACAGCGACGGGTTGCGATGCAGCAATCATGGCTTCACCTCAGGATAGGATTTGACTTTGGCAACTGGACGAGAGCGCTGAGGCGCCTGCTGCTCTGGGGAGCTCGAGTAGAGCAACAAGAAGAGGACCAGCCCGATGATGAGTCCGATCAGAACCCAAACCCAGCGGGGCATTATGCTGCGCGCCTGACCTTCGAGCAAAGGAACTTGCGCCTCGATCTGGGGGTACTTGGCGGCGCTGAAATAGAGGCAAAGCCCGGCGATCATGAGTAAGAGAAGAGAGATCAGGGAGATCACCAAGGTATGCGAGATACCGAGGGCCATGATTATGAGAATGACGATGAAGGTGAATCCACACGAAGCGATCCAGCGAGGGAGCAAATGCTGGGGATGCGGAGATCGCAAAAGCCAAGCAACGAGGTATCCGACAGCGGCTAGACCCAAAACGGGTAGCACCAGCCAGCCGAGCTCGTAGCTCGCCCAAGGCGCGGTGAAAGGCCCATCAAACACCAGCCCCCAAAGATGACGCGGCGCCTCGATAGCGAGAGAGATCGTCGACAGAACGGTCACGGCGAGCAGCGGCGCGAAGAAGCGCCAAAGCCGGATTTTTGCGATCGTCGCACGGTTGGGGGGCAGGGAGAAGAGCCATTCTTGCGAGCCGTTGCTGACTTCGCGGGTGAAGGCGCCGGCCTGGCTCAGGGTGTAGATCAGAATCCAGGCGAAGAGCCAGCCGGGGTGGTCGGCCCACATCAAGACGACGTGCAGGACGATCCAGGTCGAGAGAAGCCATTCGAGGCGGCGCGCTTGCGAGCCTTCGTCCTCGATGGCGAGGAAGGCCTTGGCCCAGGGCCGCTCGGATTCCGGCAGGAGTTTCAAGATCAAGGAGTTCATGGGGTTTTCCTGGTGTTGTTCAAAGGAGCGCGGGCATCTTGCCCGTGTGCTTCCGCAGGCGGGACGCCTGCGCTCCTTTGTGCTTCCGCAGGCGGGACGCCTGCGCTCCTTTGTGCTTCCGCAGGCGGGACGCCTGCGCTCCTTTGCGCTTCCACAGGCGGGACGCCTGCGCTCCTTTGTGCTTCCGCAGGCGGGACGCCTGCGCTCCTTTGTGCTTCCGCAGGCGGGACGCCTGCGCTCCTTTCGTCGATGAAGCAAGTAAAATGGCCTTCGGGCAAATGCGCTTTGCCGGGGTTGTTGGCGATGTAGCGAAAACAAGCAGCGAGATGTTTGGGATTCCTGACGATGCGATCGAAATACTCCGCTTGCCACAGTTCACCCTGTCGCCCCAGCTCGGCGTTGATTTTTTTGGCAGTGTAGCTCTTCCACGAATGCAATAGTTTTTCCAGGAGCTCGCCAGCATAAGGGCGGAAACAGACATGGACATGATTGGGCATGATGACGAAAGAGCCGATCTGATAGCGTTGGCCATGGAAAAACCACAAAGCCGCGACGACGATTTCACGACAGCGGGGATTGCGCAGGACGCAGGAGCCTTCGCCGGCATCCAGCCACTCCTCCATTCGGAGCGTGAAACGAGCATGGAATTCCTCGGTCAGCGTCTCATCCCACGGAGGTGGTGGATGTTGACTCAGCCATTGATCTTTTTCTGCCTTCCAAGCACGAAGCTTGATCGCGGGCACCGAATCCGCTAGACGCCAAGTCACAAAAACCCAGGCTTGATCTTGATTCCAATGGGGCAGCCTGCGTTCATGGATGTCAATGGCTACATAGGGATCGAAATAAGCGGGCGCCCATACGGCCAAAGGAGCGCGGGCATCTTGCCCGTGTACGTCGCTTCTTTTTTCCACAGGCGGGACGCCTGCGCTCCTTTGCGCTTCCACAGGCGGGACGCCTGCGCTCCTTTGCGCTTCCGCAGGCGGGACGCCTGCGCTCCTTTCTTGCGGCTTCATCTCGCCTCCTCCAGCTCGATGAAGAGGTCTTCGAGGGAGAGCGGGTGCTCGATCACTCGCATCTCGGGACGAGATTTGAGGGTGTCGAGATAGAAGTCGTCGATGTCTTCCACCAACACGGTGAGGACGGGGCCGGATTCGTCGCGGCGGAGGGTGCCGGGAACGCGGAAGCCGGGGGGGATTCCTTCGGTGCCGAAGATGATTTGCAGACGGCGGTAGCGACGGCGGAGATCGTCCATGGTGGTGACGCGACTGAGCTGGCCTTCTTCGAGAAAAATCAGGGTGTCGGCGAGGCGTTCGAGGTCGGCGAGGAGGTGGGTGGAGAGGATGACGCTGAGTCCCTCCTGTTCGGCGATCAAGGTGGCGAGGGCGCTGAGCAGTCGACGGCGTGCGATGGGGTCGAGTCCGGCGGCGGGTTCATCGAGAAGGAGGAGTTTGGGACGGGCGGCGAAGGCGAGGGTCAAGGCGGCGAGGCGTTGTTGTCCGCCGGAGAGGCCGCCGATGTAAGATTCGGGGTGGATTTCGAAGAGCTCGGCGGCGTGTTCGGCGAAGGCGCGGTCCCAGGCGGAATACAGCGGGCCGTAGAGTTCCCAGAGATCGACGAGGCGGCGTTCTTCGGGGAGGCGCTGCATCTGCGACACGTAGGTGACCTGTTCGCGAATTGCGGCGGGGGCAAAACGCAGGTCGTGGCCGAAGATCCGGACTGCGCCGCGGCTGGGGTTGAGCAGGCCCATCAGGCATTTGAGCAAGGTGGTCTTGCCGGCGCCGTTGCGCCCGACCAGGCCGACGATGGCCCCGGCGGGAATGTCGAGAGTGATATCGCGCAGAGCTTCGGTGCCGTCGGCATAAGTACGGCTGAGATTTCGGACCTTGATCATGGCTGCCTCGAAGTTTAAAGTTTAAAGTTTAAGGTTCAAAGTTTGGAGCTCATTGCAGCTTCTCCATTTCTTCGGCGAAGAGGCGGTAGAGTCGGCTGGGCGGGATGCCGGAGGCGAGCATGCGGCGGAGGAGGGATTGCAGTTCGAGGCGTTGTTCGAGCTCGCCGGATTTCTGGGCGGCGCCGGAGGCGGCTTCCGCGATGAAGACACCGCGTCCATGCTCCTTCACCACCAAGCCTTCGTCGGCGAGGATGTCGTAAGCCTTCGAAATGGTCAGGGGATTGATCCCGAGACGCTGCGCCAGGTCGCGCAAGGTCGGCAACTGATCCCCCGGCTGCAGGCCGCCGGCGCGGACGATGTCGCGGACCTGATCGACGATCTGGCGATAGACCGGCACCGGACTCTGGGGATTGATGACAAACACGGCGGGCTCCTGATGTGTTATAGAACTGTATAACACATGGGCTGCAAATACAAGTCTTGCCGAGGGTAATGTTGCGACAGGATGACATGCGATTGCGGGGGTGTGCTTCAGCGCCGGGGGGATATAGTGGCGGCCGCAAAGCCCGGAAGGAGTCTTCGAGATGTTGTCATTGGAAAATCTAAGTCGCGATTTTGGGCCGGTCCGCGCCGTCGATGGGGTCAGCTTCAAGTTGGAGGCGGGCGACATTATGGGCTTCATCGGTCCCAACGGTGCCGGCAAATCGACCACCCTGCGGATGCTGACTGGCTATCTCAGTCCTAGCTCCGGGCGGGTGATGATCTGTGGTCGCGATCTCTCGGAGAACGAGCAAGAGGCCAAGTCGAAGATCGGCTATCTGCCGGAGCGGGCGCCTCTCTGGCCGGAGATGACGGTGCTTGACCTGATGCGCTTCTCCGCCGAAGTGCGGGGGATGAAGTCGAAAGAGGCCAGGGCCGCGATCGAGAAGGTCCTCTCTCTTTGCTTTCTCGAAGGAGTGCGCCATTTCCGCCTCGGCACCTTGTCGAAAGGCTACCGGCAACGCGCCTGTTTCGCCCAGTCGATGCTGCACGATCCGCCGATCCTGATCCTCGACGAACCGACCGACGGCCTCGATCCGAACCAGAAACACGAGGTGCGCCAGATCATCCGCTCCTTCGGCAGCGGCAAGGCGGTGCTTTTCTCGACCCACCTGCTGGAAGAGGTCGACGCCTTGTGCACCCGGGTCGTGGTGATGAGCCGCGGCCGCGTCGTCGCCGATGAAAGCAAAGAGAGCTTCCGCGAACGGGGCGCCGATCTTGCCGCCACCTTCCGCCGTCTCACCTTGGAGACCCACACATGAATCCCCTCACCCCCGTGGTCGCGGTCGCCCGCCGCGAATTCAAATCGCTCTTCACCAGCTCGGTCGCCTGGGTCTTCCTCTTCGCCTTCCTGGTCTGCGGCAACGTCTTCACCTTCCGCTTCGCCAAGTGGCTGGAGACCAACGACGCCTCGCTGCGCCCCTTCTTCGACTTCCATCCCTTCCTCTACCTGTTCTTCCTGCCGGCGGTGGGCATGCGTCTCTGGTCGGAGGAGGAGCGCGAGGGGACTCTCGAGCTGCTGCTCACCTATCCCCTCAGCATCTGGCAGGCGGTGGTGGGCAAGTTCCTCGCCGGCTGGGCCTTCCTCGGCCTGGCGCTGCTGCTCACCTTCCCGCTCTACGGCACCTGCTGCTGGCTTGGCGATCCCGATCACGGCCGGATCCTCTGCGGCTATCTCGGCAGCTTCCTTCTCGGAGGCATGGCCTTGTCGATCTGCGGCCTCTGCTCCGCCCTCGGCTCCTCCCAGGTCAGCGCCTACATCTCCGGCTTCCTCTGCCTGCTCCTCTTCACCGTCCTGGGCATGCCCCAGATCGGTCTCCAGGAAATGCTGGCTGACAAGGTCCCGAAGGAGATCATCGACACCCTGGTTTTCTTCAGCACTCCGGCCCATGTCGAGACCCTGCATCGCGGCGTCGTCGACTTCCGCGACCTGCTCTACTTCGGCGGCTTCCTGGTCTTCGGCCTTTTCGGCGCCGCCGCCGTTCTGCGCTGCCGCAAGGCGGCGCACCGCTGGAACACTCGCATCACCTGGATCGCCCTCAGCCTGGGCTTCTGCTCTCTGGTCTTCCTCAATCTCGCCTGCCGCCAGCTGCTCCTCCGCGCCGACCTCAGCTCCGAACGACTCAACACTCTCACCGAATCGAGCCGCAAGCTGGTCCAGCAGCTCGACGGGCCGGCGGTTTTCCGACTCTACTTCTCCGCCTCGGAGCCGAAAGTGCCGGTCGAGCGCAAGGCCTTCGTGCGCCGCGTTCAGGACCAGTTGCAGGACTTCGCCGCCGCTTCGAAGGGGCTTCTCAAGCTGGAGGTGATCGACCCGGCCGAAGGCTCGGAGGCCGAGGCCAACGCCCGCCTCGACGGCATGGAGCCGCTCAAGCTCGGCGGCGGCATCAGCATCTGGTGCGGCCTGTCCCTGTCCCGCCAGGACCGCATCTTCTCCATCCCCCAGCTCGACGAATCCCTGGAGAACCAGCTCGAACTCACCCTGGCGCGCCTGTTGCAGCAAGCCATCGAGAAGGAGCTTCCCGAAATCTGCGTCCTCACCAGCCTCCCCATCGTCGGCCGCAAAGCCGATCCGCAGCGCGGCATCTATCAGGAAGAGCCGGCCTGGGGCATCATTGAGGAGCTGAAAAAAGAGTACGTCCTCCGGCAGATGCCCGAAGAGACTCCCTGGATCGATCCGGAGCGTTTCAAGGCGGTGCTTCTCATCCATCCTCCCTTGATGAGCGAAAGGCTCTATCACGCGCTCGACCAGTACCTGCTCAACGGCGGCAGGATCATCGCCTGCATCGACGCCTCCTGCGCCCTGCGCGGGCAGCTAGGAGCCGCCGCCGACGGCGGTGCCATCCCCTTCCAGTCCGACATCAATCTCCTCAGCATTCATTGGGGCGTCAGCTTCGATACCCGCAACATCGCTGCCGACCCCGCCCTCGCCGGGCCCTTCGCCCAAAAGGATTCCCCTTTCATCCTGCAGCTCAAGGAAGCCCAGCTTTCCAGCTCCGCCGACCCCTCTCTGACCGGCGTCAAACGCCTCTTCCTCGCCTATCCCGGCCGCTTCAAGACCCGCCCGACCCCGGGCTTGACCCTGACTCCCCTGCTCAGCACCAGCGCGTCGGGACGCGCCGTCCCCTTCGATTCTGTCGGCCGCGACGAGCTTGCCGGCGAAAGCGGCAGCCAGCTCATCGGGCTGCGACTCAAGGGGCGCTTCCCGATGGCGATGAAGGAGAATCTCAATCCCGACTTCCCTCACGCCGATTCGGCGAAAAAAGAAGGCGAGGTCATCCTCATCGGCGACTGCGATTTCCTGCACGACAGCTTCAGCCAGAGCCGCGGCGGCGGCGGCGGCGTCCCGGAAGCGATCTCGGACAACCGCAGCTTCTTCGGCAACCTCGTCGACCACGCCGTCCGCGGCGGCACCTTGATCGAGCTGCGCTCCCGCAAGGAGATGAAGCGCCCCTTCGTCCGACTCGCCGAGCTGAACCGCGCGATCATCGCCGCCACCCAGGATGAAGCGAAGGCTTTGTCGGGCAAGATCACTCAGGCATCGACCGAGGAGCAGCGGCTCCGCAAGCTGCGCGAACACCAGCAGCAGCTGAGCATACCTGAACAGGAGAAGCTTGGCAAGCTCAAGTCTGAGCTGGAGAGACTCGAACTCCAGCGCCGTGAACTGGACAGCCGCCGCCGCCAGCATGGCCAAGCCATCCACGCAAGGCTCTTCCTGATCAACCTGGTCTCCATGCCGCTGCTGATCGCTCTCTACGCCTTGAGCTCTTCACTCATCCACCGCCGCAGGATCCGCAGCCGATGAAAACCCGCCATCTCCTCGCTCTCGCCGTCGTCACCCTTCTCTGCGGCGCTGCCGCCTGGTTCAGCCGGCCCGCACCCACTTCCTCCGGCAGCCTCAAGTCCGGCGACCTGCTGGTCGCTTGCGGCAGCCCGGTCAGCATCGGGCTGAAAGGCCGCCACGGCGAACTCAAGTTCAGTCTCAGAAACGGCGTCTGGGAAATCGACTCCCGGCCCGGCTTCGGCGCCGATCAGGATCTCGTCGCCCACAGCCTCGAGCTCCTGAAACGCCTCAAGGTCAGCCGCAGCTTGCCCGACGCCGACGGCCTGGCGCCTTACGGTTTGGCCGACAAGCAGCCCGGAGTGGAGCCTCCGGTCGAGCTCACTCTCAAGGACGCCGAAGGCAAAGTCTTCCACTGCCGTATCGGCAAGAGGCATAAGCTTGAGAGCAAGGACGTCGGTTGCTACGTGCTGCGTCAGGGAGATTCATCGCCGGTTCTCGTCGGCGATCCTCTTGAAATGATGATCCCCCTGCCTCAGATCTGGCTCCGCAAGGTCGTTCCCGGAGTCGGTGAACTGCTGAGCCTCAGTTTCAGCCGCGGCCAGGCCAGGGAATGGCAGGCCTCCCGCCGCAGCGGCAGCGAAGCCTTCCGCTTCGGCTTCCCCGCCAAGCTCAGCAAGCTCGATCCCCAGGCTGCTTATGACCTCTGCAACCAGATCCTCCAGGTCCGCTTTGTCGATGTCACCGCCGCCGACGGCGCCGTCGTCCCCGATCCGGCTTGCGCCGGCGAGGTCTTCGAGGTCAGCGACATCGAGGGGCGCGTCATCCGCCTCGTCGCCATCCGTCCCGAGGAAGGTTCCATGCGTTGCCGCCTCGAAGTCAAGCCCTCCCTCCAGCTTGCTGAAGACACCCGCGGCGCCGAGCTGCAGGAGCGGGCCGTCGACTGGCACTTCCTCGTCCCCCTCGCTTTGTGGAACGCCGCCAAGGGGATCGCCCGCATCCCGGGGGCATGAGCCCCGCCGCTTTTCCTTTCACTCGCCACTCCTGGCAGTGATCCGCGGTGACAAATTCGGCTTTCGGCGGATATCTTGCACAACAATCGCCGAATTGACGCGTTGACCGACCATCCGGGAGAATCGCCATGACTCGAGTCCTTGCCCTCTGTCTCGCTCTCTGCCTCGCTTTCATCGCCGCCACCGCCGCGGAGGCGCCGAAGAAACCCGATCCTTATCCCGCCCTCGTCGCCGCCGCCAAGCTCGTCGCCAAATCGCCGGAAAATCCCGCCGCGCTTGCCGATCTGACCGCCGCGCTCGGCAAGGTCCCCCGTGGCGAAGTCCGTGAAATGGGCCTTGCCGGACTCTATCTCGGCTGGCGTCTCGCCCACGACGCTCCCAAGTCCGCCGTCATCTATGCCCAGATCCAGAAGGAGCACAAGGAGACTTTCGGCAACGAGCCCGGCGAATGGCTGCCGATGATTGCCGACGAAGCCATCGGAGAGGTCTGCAATATCTGCGCCGGCAGCAAGAGCACCCAGTTCAAGTGCAATACCTGCTCCGGCACCGGCCTGTGCAATAATTCGAAATGCCTCCGCGGCACCGTCGAAAGCCCGGAGTACAGCTTCGACCAGAAGAAGTTCATCAACGTCAAGCGTCCCTGCCCGGTCTGCCGCGAGCATCCCGGCAAATGCGGCGACTGCAAGGAGGGCAAGCTTTCCCGCCCCTGCTCGGGCTGCGCCGGACGCGGCAGCAAGCTCAATCGCGACAATGCCGCCGTCGCCGCGACGAAGATCCTCGAGTCTCTTGCCGCCAAGGCTTCCGACGCCAGCCTGCTCGCCCGCGAGGCCGAAATGCTCGCCAAGGGCATGGTCCGCCGCGGCGACCGCTGGGTCACCCGCGCTGAAGCCGAGGCCGATGAAAAGGCCGCCGCTGCCGCCGCCGAGGCGCGCGCCCGGGTCGCCGAAGAAGCCCGGCTCAAGGAGGAGAGGCACCAGGGAGTCCAACGCCTGCGTGTCCTTCAGACCCGGGCCCTCGCCCTCGCCGTTGATGCTCCCGTCGAAGCTGTCCGCCTCATCGATAGCTACATGCTCCAGGAGCCTGCTTCCCAATCCGAACTCCAGCCCGACCGCGACTGGATCTTCAAGATCGCCGCCGCCCGCGCCCTCGAGGACAAAGGTCAGATCGAAAAGGCGATTCCGCTTTACGAAGAAGCCCTGAAACTGCGCGCCAACGATGCTCTCGCCCAGCGCCTCAACCGTCTCAAAGATCAATCCACCGGACTCTGACCCCATGGCAAATCCCTATCCCGCCGGCCAGCTTTTCATCCGCGTCAAAAGCCCGATCGCTGTCCTTATCATCATCGCCGGGGTCGTCCAGGCCGCCCTCCTTCTCGCCTCCTGGGTCGCCGAGATCAAGCAACTCCGCTACCGCCCCGCCACAGAGTTGAAAAGCTGCCTCGCCCAGGTCGCCCAGGAACAGACGGCCGCCCACGAAGGCGTCGCCCAGTTCCTCAACCAGGCTGCCGTCAAGGCGACGCTGCCGCTCAGCGTCGAGCTCCCCGATGCGCCGTCCAGCCCCGCGGACTTCGAGGCCTGCCAGAAAAGCCTCGCTCAGCTCCGACTCGACAGCGCCGAGCTGAAGAAGCTGCTTTCCGCTCATATCGACGCGCGCCTCAGTCCTATCACCGCCACCATGCAGGCTCACGTCGAGAGCCGACGCAAGGAGAAGAATGCCGCGGCACCCAGCGCCGAGCCAACGGCCGCCCTCCCGCCGCGCCTCTTCGTCGCCGGAGACAAGGCCGCCCTTGCCGCCCAGCGCGCAGCCGAGCTGGCCGGCCTCGTCGGACCCCTTGAAGAGCGCGCATCCAACCCGGTCAACCGCCAGAATCTCGCCGCCCTCCGCACTGATCTCAACGCCTTCGCCGAGTGGCTCGCCAAGCAGGAAAAAGGCCAGGCCGCCAGCCAGGTCGCCGAAGCTAGTCTTGACAGCGAACGCATCTTGAGGCAAATCCAGGATGCCTTCGCCAAGCTCAAGCAGAGCAGCTCGGACGCCTGGCGCCTCGACGCCACCCTTGATCAGTTTGAGAGGACTCTCGATGTCGAGCGTCGTCAATGCGCCGCCAGCCTTGAGAGGATCGAGAAGTCCCGCTTCGATCATCTCGCCCGGCTTGCCTCCATCCTTCTCGGTTCGCTGCTCGGAGCCGCCGCCGTCCTGATCTTCGCCGACTTCCTCAAGGCTCACTTCGCCAACGCCTCCCGCGATTCCAAGGGCTCCGCATGAGCCGCCCGAGAGTCCTCATCACCGGCGCCTCCCGCGGCATCGGACGCGCCTGCGCCCTCGCCCTCGCCCCCGACTTCGACCTCGTCCTCAATTACCGCAACGGTCATGAAGCCGCTGCGGAAACCGCAAAAATCTGCCGCGAGCTCGGTGCCGCCGTCGAACTCCTGCCCTTCGACGTCAGCGACCGCGCCGCCTGCCTCGCCACCTTGAAATCGATCGAAGACCAAGGCCCCCTCTGGGGCGTCGTCCTCAATGCCGGCATCACCCGCGATAACACTTTCCCAGCTCTTGAAGACGCTGATTGGGACTTGGTCCTGCGCACCAATCTCGACGCCTTCTACAACGTCCTTCATCCCCTGGTGATGCCCATGGTCCGAGCCAAAAAAGGCGGACGCATCGTCGTCCTCTCCTCGGTCTCCGGCATCGCCGGCAACCGCGGCCAGACCAACTACGCCGCCGCCAAAGGCGGACTCATCGCCGCGGCGAAATCCCTGGCGATCGAACTCGCCTCCCGCAACATCACCGTCAACTGCGTCGCCCCCGGCCTGATCGACACCGACATGACCGCCGGTCTCGATCTCGCTCCGGCTTTGGAGGCGATCCCGATGAAACGCAGCGGCAAGCCCGAAGAAGTGGCCGCCACAGTGGCCTTCCTCTTCTCGAAAAACGCCGGCTACATCACGCGCCAGGTAATTTCTGTCAATGGCGGTCTGATTTGACCTTGCAGACTCTTCGGATCGTGCTAAACTCTGCCTCGTCTCAGCGACACACGCGGGTGTAGCTCAGTGGTAGAGCTTCTGCCTTCCAAGCAGAATGTCGTGGGTTCAAATCCCATCGCCCGCTCCACTTTACCAGTTGAAAATCAAGAACTTGCGGCACTCGAAAGAGTGCCGCAAGTTTTTGCTTGCTACGACTTTTGCTACAGACCTTCGCTCCAGAAGCACCTTCCGGCATCGTCGCGCAGGTGTACGAAAATGAATCAGACATGGACCACCCCGATGACCCGCCCCAGCAAAATCAGGTGGTCGGTGCGTTTCACTCTCAAAGGATAGCCGTTCTCTTCGCCCCAGGGGCCGTTGTCGGCGTGTAGCTCGACGATCAATGGCACGTAGTTGCCCCGCACATAGCGGATGCGCTTCAGGGCGAGTCCGGCGCCGTTCAAAATGTAAAGCACGATGCTGCCGTCCGGGACGGCGCTGCGCAGGGCTTCGATGCTGCTGCTGCCTTCCGGCTCGAGCTCGCAGCCGTCGAGGCTGATCACCACCGCCTCCCGCCCGGGAGCGAGCAGCGGCAGCATGCTGTCGCCCACCACCCGCACCAGACCGAGATTGCCCTTCTTCGGCAGCTCGGCGATGCGGCAGCCGCAATCCCACCCCTGCGATAAAAGGCCGTGCCCGGCCGCAGCCTCCTCCACTTCGTGCCGCTCGGTCACCGTCAGCTCCGGCAAGGGCGCCACGGTGATCTCCGTCGCCCGGACCTTCGGCTTGGGCTTGTCGATCGGCAGCACATCCATCGAGCCGGCTTCTTCCTCTCCCAGATAGGGGCGCAAATGCCCCCGCAAGGCCAGACGCTGCTTTGGCCGGATGCCGCCGCCCTGCAGCCACTTCATCACTGAGGTGTGCGCCACGTCGAGTATCGATCCCGTCGCGGCAAGCGTCAGCCCCTTGTCAGACATCCAGTCCTTCAAGGCTTTGATTTCGTTGGTGGGCAGTGCTTCCATGCCCTTACATAACGCACAATTAAGCAATGCACAAGGCTTGTCGCAGTGTTTTTCGCACCAAAATGCGCACATGAAAAATAGGCGGAAAAATTTTGAACGAGCTTCTTGACGCAGAACTGCGCACCCTTTAGTCTGCCGACACGAACCGATACCGACATCAGGCACAAAGGCACAACGCACAATGAAACAAGATCGAGTCATGCTCCCCCAAGCGGTCGCCCCGCTAGTCAAGGCCTACGCCAAACGCGAGCGGGTCACCGTCCCCCGCGCCGCCGAAGAACTGATCGCCGCCGGCCTGCGGGCCAAGGCACAGGCGGCCGCAGCCGCCGAAAGCTCCACCGCCCAGCCTCGCTGAGCCTCCCCGAAAGAGTGCTCCCGGGCAGGTACGAACTGCCCGGGAGCGTTGAAACCCAAGGACCAAACCGTGAGTTCACCCGCAAGATACCCGTCCGCCGCCGAGCCGCAAGCTCCGTCCCGGACTCCCGCCCAGTCGGCCGCCCTCGAGGCCGCCAAACAACTCCTCGCCCTCAATGGCCTCCGCCTCGAGGATCTGCTCACTCTCCATGCCGAACCAGTGATGATGCGGGTCAAGGACGCCGCCGCCAAATATTCGGTGACGCCTCGCTGCATCGAGAACTGGGTCAATCAGGGTCACCTGAAATGCTGGCGCCCTTCCAATAAGATTTCCTACATCGACGAGCGACAGCTCCGCGCTCTGCTGATGGGCAAAGGAGTGCCGGCATGACTCTCGCCACCTGCCCCGTCTGCCTGCGCCTCGCTCCCGCCGGTGCACCTCGTCCCCGCAAAGCCTGCCGCCGCTGCCTCGCCGAATCCCTCCCCGCTGGCTCTTGCGACGCCCGCTTCTACGCCCAGGCCCGCGCTGCGCACCTCACTAGCCACCGTTGCGCCCCCCGCAAAAGCTGGTGGCAGCGACTCAAGCGCCTGCTGAGGCTCCCCTGAATGCCGGCCTCTGTCCCGTCTGCTGGCATCGCTACGGCAGATACATGCCCCTCGGCTCCAGCGGCATCTGCGGCGCCTGCCGCGACCGCCGCCCCGTCGAAAGACTCATGTCTGACGAGGAGCGAGCACTTCACCATCGCCTTCTCCAAGCTCGTCAGCAAGCTCTACATGAACCGCGAAGTGATGCGCCAGATCTACCAGCCCAGCGCTCTCGCCGACGCCGCTGAAACCCGCAGCCTCGGCGGCCTCAGCATCGAGGGCAAGATCGATGAATCGGTCGCGCTGATGGACGAGTTCGCCGCCGCCTGGTGCGACCGTTCCTCCCGGCAGGAACTGGAAACTGCCGAAACTGCCGCAGCCCGGGCCAAAATCACCGCGATGAATCGCGACAAACTCAACCTGGCCAACGCCGCCAAAGCCGCCTCCGGCAACAAAGGCGGCCGGCCCAGAAAGGAAAGATCATGAGTGCCAAGTCCAAACCCATGCATAGCCTGCAAATCCCCATCGACCACCTCGCCGCCGCCCACGAGTACGACTGCGAACTGGAGTTCCTCGCCCTCATCCGCCGCTGCTGCCGTATCCGCGGCCCGGTCAAGGCCCAAGGGCTCGAAGAGCTGATCAATGACGGCGTCGTCCTCCGTGCCGAGGACGGCCTCATCCCCGCTTGCGTCGCCGAAACGCTCGCCTACATCGAGGGCCAGACCAGCGCTGGTTTCAAGGGTGCAGATCGTCGCAAGTCCTTGAAAACGGAAGCGACCCTTGAGGCTCCCTGCAGCGCCGCCGCAGCCAGCCCGAAGCCAGCCTCTAGCCAAAGCAAAGCAATGCAAGACAAGCAAGACAAGACAGAAGCTGAAGCTTCTTCCAACACCCATTCCCCTGCCGGGGAGAAGCCGCCGGGCAAGCCGGCTCGGGAGGTGGGCTATTCGACCGACTTCGAGTCCTTTTGGGAGCAATACCCCCGCAAGGTCGGCAAGGGCGAGGCTTGGAAAGCCTGGCAAGCCCGGGCCAAGCCCCTGCCGGCGCCGGAGACGCTGCTGACTGCCCTCGGTCAGGCCTCGGTGAGCGAGCAGTGGCGCCGGGACGGCGGTAAGTACATCCCGCATCCCGCCACCTGGCTCAACGGTCGCCGCTGGGAAGACCAGATGCAGTCGCCGCCCGCCGCCGGCATGACCCAGTCGAAACTCGCCGACATGCTGGGCTTCTGAGATGAGCGCCGCCTGCCTCTACTGCGGCTCCTCCGCCGCCCAGGTGCTCGCCCAGTTCAGCCGCTGGAGCGACTGCCTCTACCACTGCCCCTGCCCCGGCTGCGTCGGGCTCTACCTGCGCCATTACGAACCGACCACGCCGGAACGCCTGAAGCGCCGCATGGACGCCTTCCTCGATGTCGCCCCGCTCCTCGCCGCCGAGACCCACCCCGAACGCCTGCCGGCCTGGCTTGCCATCCCGCCCAACTACACCGGAGAGAAATCGCTGATCATCGCCGGCGCCACCGGCTCCGGCAAGACCCGCGCCGCCTGGTTCGCCCTCCAGCAGAGCTGGGTGATGTTCGGCCGCAAGTTCGCTCCCTTCACCCACGCCGAGCTCTCCACCAAGCTCGCCCAAGGAGCGCTGCAGAACTACGGACGCGGCGCCGACGAGCTGGTCGCCCGCTGCGTCTCCGCCCCGACACTCTTCATCGACGACCTTGGCAACGGCAACGCCGACGCCCGGGTCATCGACCGCCTCTGGGAGATCATCGACCGGCGCTACAAGACCGGCGCCCCCATCCTCGCCACCACCCAGTACAGCAGCGAGGCCCTCGGCGAAAAGCTCGGCGGCATCGAGAAGACCGCCGCCCTGATGCGCCGCATCAAGAACGACGGCCTGATGCTGGTCGACCCCGCCTACCTCGCCGAAGCCCAAAAGAAACGAACCACAGCCAAAAAGGAAGTCCTCGCATGAAAGTCCAAGTCACCTGCTGGGAATGTGACCTCGATCACACCCACGAAATCCCTGCCGAACAAGCCGGCCTCGAAGTCGACACCACCTGCCCCAAGTGCCACTCGATCAACATCGTTGAAGCGCCGCAAGAAGACGAGGCGCCGGAGATCGAGCCCCTCGCCAATACGCAGGAGCTCGCCTGCCGCGACATGATGTGCCGCATCGAGCAGGACCTCGCCCTGGCGCGGGGACACATCCGCGAACTCGAGGCGCTGCTCCCCGCGCTCGAACGGAGGGCCACCGCATGCTGACCCGCATCGACTGGCGCACGCCGCTGAAGTCGGGGAAGAAGGCGTTGCGCTCGCACGCTCTCGGCCCCGATCCCAAGGCCTACCTCTGCGGCGCCGAACGCCGCGTCAATCGACGCCTTGGCCCCAACAGCCGCCCCTTCATGGACGAGATGCCCACCGGCCAGACTCGCTGCGAAGCCTGCCTCGAACTGATCCAAAGCGCCATCGTCTGACACTATGAAGCTCTACCGCCGCCAGCTCAAGTCCGGCCCCAGTCCGCACTACTATGTGCGGCTGCGGCTGTCGGGACGCGAAATCCGGGTCAGTACCGGGCGCCGCACCTACGCCGAGGCGAAGGCTTGGGTGCAGCGTCACATCCAACCCTTGAAAGACGAAAAGACCCTGGCGGCCTTGGAGAAGGCGGCACAAGTTGCCCTCGCCGGCGAAGCCCTGCCGCTGCTCGACGAGCGCGGCTTGGATCTCCCAGTTCGCAACGCCAAACACTCGGCCAAACGCCGCGCCTTCCGCTCCACTCCGGGCTACACACCGAGAAAGGAAGTCGAGCGTCCCAGCGCCTGGACCTGCTTCGAGCAGGCACACCCGCGGCTCAGCGTCAAAGAGCGCCGTGCCTATCTTTGCAGCCTGCGCGGCTTCGCCGCCTGGCTTGCCAAGGCCCGGGTCGAGGAGCGGCTCAGCCAGAAGCGCAAGAAGATCGCGGGACAGGATCTCGCTGCGGTCACCGCAAAAGACGCCCAAGACTGGCTGCGCTCGCTGGCCGCTGCCAAGCTTGCCACCGTTACACTGCGCAAACACCGCGTGCGCCTCATCCGCATCTTCGACGCCGCCCTTGAGCTCGCCGGCCTGCGCCGTAATCCCTTCCGCGAAAGCACCGCCCCCGCTGCCGACGGAGCAAGCCGCCGCGCCTTCACCCCGGAAGAGCTGCAGCGAATCCTCGCGGAATCCGCAAAGGAGGACATCGGGCCGCTGGTGCTCATCGGCGCTAACACCGGCCTGCGCCTTGGCGACGCCGTCACCCTGCGCTGGGATGAGATCGACGCCTCGCGGGATTGCATCCGGCGCATCACCAGCAAGACCAAGAGCGAGGTCGAGATCCCCATCCTCCCGGCCCTGGCAGAGTGGCTGTCGGGACGCGAGCGCTCCGGCGAATTCCTCTTGCCGGAACTGGCCGAGCTCTATCGCAAGAGCCCGGGCCAGCTCTCCCGCCGCTTCGCCGAGCTGCTCGATCGCTTGGGTATCCGGCGCCAAGAGTCGATCGCAGGGCGCGGACGCTCCGTCACGGTGAAAAGCTTCCATGCACTCCGCCACACCTTCGTCTACATGGCCGCAGAAGCCCAAGTGCCGCTGCCGATCATCGTCTCGATTGTTGGCCACGCCAGCCCCCGCATGACGGAGCACTATGCGGCGCACGCGACGCTGGAGGCAAAGAAAAGGTTATTGACAGAGTTAAGCTTTCACTCAGTCCTTAGCGGGATCTGGTGACTTCATAAAGAAAAATTTAAGGCAAAGTGCCGCAGCAACAATGGCTATAATTCCCCAGAATATCATCGAAGATCGTGCCTTAGCTGCATCTTCTACGATTTGTGGATCCGACCTCCACACCTGAGAAAATTCAATTTTCCCGACATCGCTCCCGTTGCTATCTTTGAGAATTCCAGTCGAAGCCCATGCCTCATTGACATCTGATGGCATTTTAAATTCCACCATTGCTATATGGTCAGGACTGTCGATTTCAAGATTTAAACCGCTTAAATCTATTGAACCAGAAGCAGATGCCTGAGCAGCCAAACAGTTTGAATAACCCGCTTTCCCGTTGATATTGAAGTTTACTTTTGTCTCGATGATTCGATTCCAAACCCTATTCGATGCCGTATCATCGTCATAAATATGAATGCAAACCCTCGCTCCAGGCTTTGCGTTTTTGCTGATGACTCGACTTAATAACGGCTGACCATGATATTCGTTAGTAATGTTGGGAATAAGAAAGTCAGATTGACCTTCGATTTGGACCACTGCAAATATATCAGGTTTATCCAGTATGTCAGCCCAATATATAGATCTAGCGTCGTTATTAAGTGAAAAGTACAAGGAGTAGATTGTGCTGTCATTAGGGTTTATGCCCTGTCTCTTAAGGTCATTAATGACAGACATTTTATTATCGTAAAGCGATTGAGATAGACTCATTTCTTCACAAGATTTAGCCGCTATTGCACCAGTTACAACTACCATTAATGCACTCAAAACTCCGCCAGATCCCCCCCTAATAATAGTTGGCCTAATGCGAGGCGGCGTAATTTTGTTGTCTTGAGGGGAATTGAAGTATTGAATTTCATTGTAATAATTACAGTAAATTGATTCATTTGGTGATGTGCATACCATCATGCTTGAGATTATAAATGATGAGATCATTTTTTCATTCCTTTTGTTTGCTTGGTTGATGATTGCAGCTTATAAAAATATATGGAGCAACAGATTTTCTAGAGTTTGTGTCTCCATCCTTACATCCTCCCCTACTCGATCTTACAAGCTAACGATTCACGTAGTCTCAAAATTAGTATGAATTACTTAGGTTACAAGGCCCTCCGATCATTTTGCTCTACTCCCCCCGGAAACCTCTCCAGCACCTAGCACATCACCCTGAGCCCCGCGTTCCTCTGCCCCTCGGCAAAGGCTGAGCTCAGCGCCTCGTCGGTGAAGCTGCTCCTTATCTGGCCGCAGAACTCGAGGTGATCGCGAAGCCAAGCGCGAGAGCAGGCTGGAAGCGAAGAGAAAAAGAGAAAACTACTTGCAGAGATTGGGATGTTGACGTAGGCTATTACGCACGTAAGACGCCAATCAACAGGAAATAAATTATGACTTATTTTAGAACCAACATTTCATTGCGCCAAAAAATCACCTCGTTACTGATTGCATTTTCATTGACAGTGATGTGCTTCGGATGTAAGCAGCCAGATGCAGAAGCGATTATGGCGAAAACGGGCGATGTATTGAATCCACAGGGCCGCGAACGCGAAGTCAAAATTGCAAAAGACGCCTCTGCTGCTGCTGCAAATGCGCTTGAAACAGCGGCTCGGGCAAATAAAATGGCTCAAGAGAATTTAAAATCCTCCCAAGAAACAAGAGACGAGACAGCTAAAACTCTTGCCGAGGCTAAAAAAACTCTTGCTGAGGCAAATAAAAAACTAGCTGATGCCGAAAAGCTTCCTATCACCCCATCATCTCCCCCCACCCAACCGGAAATTTCTCCAGCACCTGGCACATCACCCTGAGTCCCGCGTTCCTCTGCCCCTCGGCGAAAGCCGAGCTCAGCGCCTCACCGGTGAAGCTGCTGCGCAACGGGCCGCAGAAGTCGAGATGATCGCGCAACCAGGCGCGGGAGTCCGGATGCTCCATGATGCGGGCCAGGCCGCGCTCGATCGCTTGCCGGCGCAGGTCTTCCTGCGTCGGCTCTTTCGTGTCTTCACTTTCATCTTCGTCGCTCATGTCAATCTCCCTGTCAGTAAGGCGTTCAAGGCATTGCCCGAACGCGTGTCGGTTTTAGATAACAGCTCGGCGCCCTGGGCCGCTTGCATGAGTTGCTCGCGCTGCGCTTGCTGGTCTAAAGCGTCCTGGCGTTGCTGACGGATGGCCGCCACCGCATCGGCGCTGCGGATCAGCATCGGCGGGGTGCCTATGGCATCGACATAGGCGTCGACCGCGGCGTCGCAATCGAGCTTGTCGAGAACTGCCGGATTGCTTTGGGCGAGGTTGCCGACGAAGCCGATGGTGCGCTCGATGCCACGCGTCGCCAGCGCCTTCTGCGCCTGTGCCAGGATGCTGATGTATTCCACCTGCAGCTCGACGCCGTTCAGATCGGGCGGAGGAGGCGGCAGCTTGCCATCGCGCTGGCAGGTTTCGAAGATCCGGTCGATCGCCGGGCCGAGCGCTTCGTCGTGCAGGCGTTCAAGCACCGGGCCAATCATCATCATCTTCTCTTCCTGGCGGGCCGCGATCTCGGCTGCAGTGATGTCGCTGCGCTGATCGTTCGAGATCATCAAGAAGAGGTCGACAAAGAGGCCGCTGCGGATGCGGGCTTCCATCTCGGCGATGTCCTGGCGCAACTCGCCGGTCTGCAGTTGTACATCGTAGACCGAGCGGAAGCCGTTCGGCGAGTTGGTCAGGTCGACGTAGGTGACGCCGCCGGGGACGTTGTTGATCACCTGGTTCTTCAGGCTGGAGGGACCGAGGAGAGGCGGGTCGACCTTCTTGGCCACCGCCTTCGCCTTCCACTTCTCCATCGTCTGCAGGCTTTGTACGTCGGGCAGGATGTCATGGCCGGGACCGCGACCATAGGCGTCGCCGCCGAGCACATGCCAGCGCGGCGCGATGAAGGGCTTGCTGTGATAGCCGCTGAGCTTGAGGAACTTGTCGCAGTGGCCCTCCAGCTCCATCCAAGCGCTGCGCCAAGCCATGCCCGCCGGGCCGGGGCTGTTCCAGTCGCGCAAGTCGTTCGGCTCGATCACATGCAAGACCTTCACCTGGCGGTCATGCTGGTGCTCTCTCCAGGCCTGCTGCACCGGCGGCGAACAGGCCGCCAAGGTGAAGCGCTCGACCAGTTGCGCCACCGTCATTTGCAGGGTGCGGTAAAGCGAGTTCACCGTGTCGTCTGCGCCCAGCGCAAAGAAAAACTCGCCGGCGGTGAGGGTGCGGCAGTGGACCGTCTTTTCCTCGTGCTCGTCGAGGATCATCGCCGAACAGCCGAAAAGTCCCAGCTCTTCGTAAAGCTGGTGCATGCTGCTGTAGAAGTTGCTGCGGTTCATTGCCTCGCGCAGAATGCTTTCGACCTCGAAGAGCCAGATCTTGACGTCTTCTCGCTTGTTCAGCTTCTTCGAGGGCGTGCCGAGGTGGAACCACGGGCGGGCTTTGCTGCTCACCCCGGCGGCCAGTCCGGCGGCGAGAGAGCGCATGTCCAGGGTCGCCCGGGTGTTGAGGATCTTGTTGCTCTTTGGCTGCGGCTTGTTGGTCTGGCTCTCCAGCCAGCGGCCATTGCGCGGCAGGATGAATTCGGCCAGGCTGCGCCAATCGGCCTCGAAGAGGCTCCGTTCGGCCCGCAGCGAGGCGAGGCGGGCGAGCAATTGCTGGGGCACGGAGCATTCCATCAGGAACCTCCGAGCAGGCTGTTGCTGGTCTTCGCCGGCGTCATGATTCCGAGGCCGCTCATCGGCGCGTCAGATGGCCGGCTGTAGCGGCTTTTGACCACTTCCTGACGATAGCCCTGGGCTTCGTTGAAGGCCTTGAGCTCGGCCTTGCGCTGATCGGCGACATTCTTGCGCTTCTGTTTGTCCGATTCGCCGAAGATCTGCATCGGGTCCGAGACACGGACGCCGCCGACTTCCGGCAGGTTGCGCATGCCGAAGGGATCGGGCGCGGCTTTTCCTCCCATACACATCAGACACCTCCCAGTTTGCTGTTGCCATTGGCGCCGCCGAGCAGGCCGCCGCTGAAGGGTTGCGAGCGGTTCGCGACCAGCCATCGCGACGCCGCGTCGCTCTGGACTGCGGTCTGCTTCTTGTCGATCAAGGAGTCGCGATACTTGCGCTCGGCATCCTTGGTCTTCTGCTTCTCTGCCTTGTTGTTGTCGAGCAGGCCCTTGCCGCCGACCAGGGTACCGACGAAGGGATCGGCGCCGCCGATCAACAGGCCGCCGCCGAGTTCGCCGCCGGCTTTTTTGCCCATACACATGATTCACCTCACTGTTTGAAAGGGTCGAAATCGTTGTTGATCTGGCCGCCGTAGCTCGACTCGGGAGCGCCGAGCTCGACCAGGCGGCCGCGTTGCGGGTCGCGATGGCCCACGGGCAAGGCGAAGGTCAGGGCGAGGCCGTCGGCGATGTCGGGCGAGGCGAGGCCGCGCTTCTTCATCTCGTCCTTGCTCTCCAGCTTGAGCCGGTTCTGCGCGTCGTAGTGATACTCGCGCTGGCAGAGCTCATCGACGAGGCGGTCGACCGCGCCGCCGGGAGCCGGCAGTCGCGGCAGCCGCAGGCGGTGCAGGTTCGCCTTCAGGTTGCCCCAGCACTCGGCGCCCCAATCGGCAAAGTCGCGCTGCGTCGCCTTGCCGTTGTTGTAGACCTCGATCACCGACCAGCCGAGCTGCCGGACGCGGTCGATGACGCCGCCGCCCACTCCGGTACCGTCGATGAAGATGGCGTCGGGGTGAAGCTCAGCGGCCAGGCGCACCACTTGCGCGGCGAGCTGCATCGTGTCCTTGCCCTCGAAGATCAGCGGCGGGCGGTAGATGCAGTCGTCGCCGCGTCGCGTCCAGATGGTGCTGCGGTCCGAACCGAAGCGGGCGACATCGACGCCGATCACGATCGGATCGTGCGGGTACACCGTCACCTCGCGCAGCTGCGCCGCCAGGACCGCCTCGCGGTGCAGGAATTGATTCGTCGACGAAGAGGGGAACTGCCCCTTGATCCGGACCTTGACGAAGTCGCTGTCCTCGCCGTTCTCCGCCACCATGTCGGCCAAGACCGCCTTGTTGGTGATCTTCACCGTGCGGCTGTCGATTTGCCGGGTGATCCAGCGAGCCCGGCGAGCGTGGAAGCACTCGAAGAAGCGCCCCGAGTTCCGCGTCGGGTTGCCGAAGGCCACCCAGATGATCTCGGTTTCCTTGTCGGTGAGTGCGCCTTCCGCAACTTCCCAGACCTTGTCGGCGATGTTAGATGCTTCATCGAAGACCAGCAGCAGGCGTTTGCCCTGGTTGTGCAGGCCGGCGAAGGCTTCGGTGTTGTGCTCGCTCCAAGTCACCTTGTCGAAGCGCCAGGTCTTCGCACAGGAGGGATCGCGGCTCAGGATCGCTCCATCGGTCATCTTGAACCAGTCCTTGAACAGGCAGAGCTCGAACCACTTCGAGATTTCCGGCCAGGTCTTGGTGACGAGCTGCGCTTCGGTGTTGGCCGTCACCAGCCCCTTCGAATCCGGGCAAGTCATGTTCGACCAGAGACTAATCCAAGACACCAGGCAGCTCTTGCCGATGCCGTGCCCCGAGGCCACCGCGATGAAGATCGGCTTGAGCTGGCTTCGCGGTTTCCGCAAAGCATCGCGGATTTGCGTCAATATGTCCACCGCCCAGTCATCCGGCCCCTCATGATCTTCCAAAGGTCCGGGCTCGCCCCAAGGGAAGGCGATCTGCACGAAGAGCAGGGGATCGCGGGCGCAGCGCGCCAGCAAGTCCATCCGCTTTTCGTCGATGCTGGAATTGTCGCAGCTCATGAAGAGGCTTCATCCTGGTTTTTGATTTTCTTGATCGCCGCGTCGACGCGGCCTTTCAGATTGCTGGTCGTTTCGACCTCCAGCTTGTCGTTGTAGCCGCCGAGGTGCCGCATCAGCTTGTCCAGAGCGCTGATCTTGTGGCCGGTGGTCACTGCCGGAGGCGGACCTTCCTCCTCCTGCGGGTCCACCTTGGCAAAGGCGATGCCTTCCAGTTCCTTCACCACCGCGTCGACAGTCACCTTGGTGCGCTTCTCGCGATCCTTGCGCTGCTTCTGGATCTCCGCCTGAACGCGGGGATTCGCCATCAATTTCGCCGCTGTTTGCTTCGCTACCGACGCCGCATAACCGCAGCGGATCACCGCCGCGGTCGCATTCAGATCGGCGAGGTATTCCAGGCAGAATTGCCTTTGTTTGGCAGTCAGCGGCTTCATGGGTTCAGGGCGCGGCAGCGGGAGTGATCACCGGCTTCACGTCGGTGGTGTTGGTCGGGCTGTTGACCGAAGAATTGGGCGCGCTGTTGGAGCCCTCTTTCTTCATCTCGCCGAGGTTGATGACGACGACATTGCAGCGTTCGCCATTGGTCCAGCCGCCGGCACTGGCGGGAGTGGCAGTGCTGGCGCAGCTGGCGAAGAGGAGGACGGCGCCGAGCTTGAGCAGCGCGAGACGAATGCGGGGATGCAGGATGATCATGGGGCTTCCTTGCGTTTGTTCTGGTTTTTGTTGATGAGCACTTCGAGCTGGCTTTCCAGCTGGGTGTCGAGTTCGAGGATGGCGGCGCTTGGTACCTGCGGCTGTTGCCGGGCCAGTGAGGCGACAGTGAGGCGGAAAGAGTGATGAAAGGCGAGCACAGCGCGATCGGTCGCCAGCTCCTCCTCCATCGCCTGGATCTTGCCCTCGAGGAGCTTGATCCGGTCGAAGACGGAGAACTTGAAGAAGGCACCGAAGGCACCGGAGACGAGGGTGCAGATCATGGTGACGCTACCGGCATCCATTACAGACCTCCCCGCGCCGTGATCCACGGCGCATCCCAGCTGCCCAGGCCGGCCGCTTCATTGGCGTCCTGCGCCCCGGCTTCCGGCAGCCACGATTTCCACGACCTGTCAAAGCTGTTGTGCAGCTCGGCGGAAAGTCGCAAGACGGTGGCCAGATCGGTCGCCAGCTTGAGGATCAGCAGCTCGATGAAGCCGGGGTCGAAGATCGTCGTGTCGGTGATCCGCTTGGTGTAGATCAGCGTCGCCGACGCAATGTCGCAGAAGAGCTCGCGCCCCGCCACTTCGAAGGGCGAGGGCGGCGCGCCGTCCTTGATCATCAACTGCCGCGCCTTCAGGCAGTCAGCAGGCAAGCTGTAGCGATAGCCCCAGTCGCTCGGCGGCGTGCCGAGATCGGTCAAGGCGAGGCGCGTCGTCGCGAAGCTCCAGTCGTGGCGACGCAGCGCCGCGTCCCGTGCCACTGCATAAAGCAGGTTGCAGGCGCGGCCCTCGGCCGAGTCTTCACTCAGAGACGCCACGTTGAAGCGACAGCCCAGACGGGCAAGAGCGTGGTTGCAAATGTCGAGGTCAGTCATGAGGCCCCCAAGGGAAGGGGGCGCCGTGGCTCCCCCTTGGTTCGATCAGTTGCTGGATTCAGCGCCGGACGCCTTTGAAGCCGAAGCCTTCTCAGCCTTGATTCTGGCGGCTTCGGCATCCTTCTCGGCCTTGAGCTTGGCGGCTTCGGCATCCTTCTCGGCCTTGAGCTTGGCGGCTTCGGCTTTCGCCTTGGTCTCTTCTTGGCGCTTCGCTTCGGCATCCAGATTGAGGAGATGCGGGGCTTCGGGTGTGTCGTCGGGGAGTTCGTACTCGCCGGGTTCGAGGATGCGACCGGCGATATAGGAAGGGGCTTTCACGTGAAAACGGGACATGGGTTAACTCCGGGATATAGGGGATTGTGCGTGAATGAAGTTTTCAGGGGACGGCTAGGCCGCCCCTGTCGTGGCTTAGCGGTTGGTCTGGCGCTCGGGGATGATCAGAGCGGTGATTGGCAAGTTGGTGAAGCCGCCGCCAGTGGTGTAGCGCAAGCCGACGTAGCGCTGGCAAACTTGCGGCAGATCTGGTTCAATGGGCAGAATCGTGTTGGACATGCCGACTGAGACCGAAACGTCGTGCGAAGCATGGACGGAGGGCGAGCTCAGGTCACTGTTGGGCGAGCTGAGCACTTCGACCTTAATCGTACCAGAGCTATTGATGACGCCGGCCATGACCTGGATCGGCAGGTAGTCGGAGCCGTTGCTGCCGGCGGAGCCGTTGACAAGGGCGCCCTGGGCATTGCGGGCCTGCTGACCCGGGCCGAGATCGACAACGTTAGTGGAAAGGACGAAGTTGCCGGCACTAAGAAGTTGGGCAGAAGAGAAGTAGTGGTTGCTGTCGGGGATCATGGGGATTGACCTTGATGGGTTGAGAGTCGAAAGGGGAGAGGGGGAAAGCCGGGCGGCAGAACCGCCCGGCAGAGGAATCAGATGACGCGGGCCTCGGTGGAGAGGATCTCGTCGACGCGGCGCACGGGGATGCCGTTGAACTGAACGACCGGCTTGCCGCCGACGGTTTCTTCCGTCAGGTTGTAAGCGATCTTCTCGAGGATGGCCAGACGCAAGAGCGTCATGGTGGCGCGGCTGCAGTAGTAGGCAGCGTTGCCGCCCTTGATGTTGTAGATCCGCTCCTGCGCCATGATCATGTAGGTCAGCAGGTCCTTGAGCTTGGCCTTGGTGCCGTCCGCCATGATGACGCCGTTGTCGATGTTGCAGATCCGCACGAACTGGCGTTTGTCGCGGACGCTGAGGCCGTTGTACCACTTGTAGTGCGAGCTGTAGGCCATGAACTCGTTGATGCCGCCGGAGTCTTTCACCGGACGGCGACCGAGGTCTTCTTGCTGCAGACCGCCCTTGGTACCCTTGGGGTAGATACCAAGCAGGGAGTCGTCGCCCCAGACGGCCAAGCCGATCGAGGTGTTGGCGCTGCCAGTACCGCCCGCGTCGATGATCTGGCCAGCAGTCAGCGCATCGTTACCGGCGATTTTGTTGTAGCGGGTGAAGAGGCCGTCGAAAGCTTTGGCGTTGACCTGGCTGTTGCCATAGATCATGGTCTGCGCCATGCCGTTGTTCATGCCGGCGATGAAGCTGCGGCTTTCGCTCTGCAGGAAGGCGCCGAGATCGGGAGCGATTTCAGCCAGAGCGCAGTCCACATCTGACCAAGCCTCGAACATCGAGGTGTTATCGGTGATCTGGATGGTGGTCGACTTGCTCTTGGGCACACCTTCGCCAAAGGCGCGGAAGGCGCCGGAAGGCAGCGAGGCACGTTGAGTCGACTTGTGGGCAGTGCCTTGGTTGCACTCCATGAGTCGCATATCGGTAAGGAGATCGTTGGTTTCGTTGAGAGTCTCAACGATGTAGGCGATCTTGCCGTCTTGCATGCGCTTGACAAGATCGGCGTAGGTCAGGGACAAGGGGGCGAGGACGGCCATGGTGGGCTCCGTAAGGTTCGTGGGTTTCAGTGAAGGTGCGTAGGATCAGCGAGCGGCAGGCCTCAATGGGAGGCAGGATCAAGGAGCAGCGCGGGCTTCAAAAAGAAGCAAGGTTCTTAGGGGCATTGAAGGTTCGTGGAATTGCTGAAATCAAAGAGGCTTAGGACGGAACGGACTTGTCAAACATCAATTGAACGAGGCTTTTCTCAGTGCTCGGCGTGCCGCGGACGCTGCTGTCCTCGCGGATGGCGGCGGCGCAGCGGGCGAGCAAACCGATGACGGCGGGGTGGTTGCCCAGGCCCGCGTCAATCAGCACCTCGCGGGCGGCAGGGCCGAAGGCTTGCAGCGCCTTATTGGCAGCGGCCAAAGTCTGTGGCAGCTTGGCGCCGCCGAGCTCGGGATCGCTCTTGAGCTGCTGCGCCCATTCGCCTTGCAGCGCTTCCCAAGCGTCCATGCGGGTCTTCTGCTGTTCTTGCTGGCGGCTCAGCTCGAGATCGATGATCTTCTGCGCTGCTTCCGGCGCGATCTTCGATTCCTTGCAGAGCGCGCTGAACGCAGCCACTCCGGGATCGTCCTTGGCCACCGTGTCCGGTAGCTTGAAGTCGTAGACCGGCTCAGTCGCAGGCGGCGCAGCTTCGCTTGCGGCTGCCGCAGGAGTCGCCGAGTTTGTCGCAGGTGCAGCCACTGGAGGCTGAGCTTGCGGCGCAGCGGCAGCAGCAGGGGCGGCGAGCAGCGGCACCGTTGCGGCGGCAGCGGGATTTGCGGAGTCCGCCACAGGTGGTGCGGGATCGGGCATCTTGGCTCCTTTTATTTTTTGTTTGTTCTGTTGAAAATTTCTGTCCATGCAGAAATTACATGCGACAGAAATATGTCGCAGTCAGAAAAACGCAAGGGGTAAAAAAATGGCCAATCCAAGAATTTTTGATTTTATCCGTCGGCGCATCGGCGAAGGCATTTACAGCCGCTTGCCCACCTACGACGACGCGGTGAACTACATCGGCCCCGGCAAGCGCGGCGCCCTCAAGATCTTGCGCTACACCTGCGGCTGCGACCTCAACCCTGCAGGCTGGCTGCACGACGGCGGCTACGAGATCGGTGGCGGCGAGGCCGAGAAGGAATTCTGGGATAATCAATTCCTCGCCACCATGCTGCAGCTGATCGAATTGCACCAGTTCCCTTTCGGCACCGCCTGGCTGCTGCGCCGCGCCGCCCGCTTCCGCGCCATCGAGTACTACAACGAAGTCCGCGAGTGCGGCGACGCCTTCTTCACCAAGCGCGGCAAGCCGCTTGTCTCTTTGCCTCTTGAATCCTTGACCGCGTAACCAAAGCATCCCCTATGAAAGAACAAGTCAGCTTCACCGGCGGCGAGATTGCCCCGACTCTCTACGCCCGCCGCGATTTCGAGCGCTACGTCAGCAGCGTCGGCAAGCTCCGCAACATGCTGGTGCGCCCCCATGGCGCCGCTTGGAATCGCCCCGGCACCGAGTTCGTCGGCTACGCCCCCGCCGCTTATGGCGTCCGCAGTGGCAGGATGATCCCCTTCATTTTCTCGGACACACAAGCCTACGTCCTCGCCTTCACCGACAAAGGCGACGGCACCAGCACCCTGCAAATCCTCAAGGACGGCGGCATCGTTCTCGACGCGGTCAGTGCCCCGACCAACTTCACCGTCTCCTGGCCCATCGCCGATATTGAGGAAGCCAGCTTCGCCCAAGATGGCAACACCCTCATTCTCTGCCATCACTTGCACGCCCCGCTCGGCATCACTCGCGGCGCCCAGCATTATCTCTGGACCATTGCCGATCTCAGCCTCACTCCCGAAGTCGCCGCGCCCACCGGCCTTGCCGCCGCGCGCAACAAGATCGGCACTACCGCGATGAACCGCCTGCGCGTCGGCTACATGTTCGAATCCTATGACTTCTACACCTCGACCATGGGGTCCGGCAACCTGCCGCTTAGCGGCATCGGGCAGACCATTGTCGGCTGGACGGTGCGCGCAGGCGACCGCATCCTCGCCACCTTTCAAACCGTCACTGCTGAGAATGGCATCTACATCGCCCAGGCTGGCGCTTGGCAAAGGGCGAGCGATTGCCCTGTCGGGACGAGCATGGCAGGGAAACAGCTCCGCACCAGCGAAGGCGGCAATATGCGAGTCGGAGCCGGAACAGTCGGCACCGACTTCACCACCAGCCCCTCAGCTCCGACTCTGACCAAGACCTTCAATTACAGCGACGAATTCAGCCTCGTCACCGACACGCTAAACACCACCACTGACAAGATCTATGTCCAAGTCGTCGCCGAGTCTCTGGCCAGTCTCACCGCCCGAGTCGGAGAGGCCGCCGCCAAGGGACTTGTCGGCGTCTGCATCTTCAAAAACGACCTTTCAGTCAGCGGTCCCACGGTCTACAACATCAATAGCGACACGCTCATCACCCTCGTCATCGACTCTACCACCCTCACCGCCCGGACTGGCCTCGACACCGCCAAGGGCAAACCGCAGTCCGTCAGCTACACCTACACCACCACCGCCCCGGCTCAAACCACGGCCTTCAAAAACTTCGATTACAAGATCATCGCCATCGGTGCCAAGGGCGGCTATTCCAAGCCCTCCGATCCGGCGCACATGATCAACGATCTCACCGCCGCATGGGCCACCAACCGCATCACCTGGAGCCCCGTTGCCGGAGCCATCCGCTACCAGGTCTTCCGCTCCGATTCCGGCGACATCTACAAGCTCATCGGCACGACCGAGACGACGCAGTTCCAGGACGCCAACATCGCCGGGGGCGAGTCGATCCTCGACGCCATCCCCGGATCCACCTTCACTAGCTCTGGCAACTACCCCGGCGCCGTCGCCTTCCACCAGCAAAGGCTGATTTTCGCAGGCACCGACAACGAGCCGATGACCCTGTGGTTCTCCCGCAGCGGCGACCGCTACAACTTCCAAAAGCACATCCCTATCCAAGCCGACGACGCCATCAAGGTGACCATTGCCGCCGGCGAGGTCAACCAGATACGCCAGCTCATCAGCCACCAAGCACTGATCATCCTCACCGCCAATGCCGAATGGTCGCTCACCGGCGCCGCCGGAGTCGAAGACGCCATCACCGCTACCTCGGTCTCCATCCGCCAGCAATCGAAAAACGGCGCCGCCCTCTGCCGTCCGGAAATCACCGGCAGCGGCCTCGTCCATGTCCAGAACGGCGGCCAAGCAGTCCGCAATCTCACCTGGAGCCTCGAAGCCGAAGCCTTCACCGGCAGCGAGGTTTCCTTGCTGGCGCGCCACCTTCTCGAAGAAAGCCCGCTCGTCGAAATCGCCTACGCCAAACGCCCCGACGGCATCCTCTGGGGCCTTCGTGCCGACGGCAAACTCACCGCCGCCACCCTCCTCGAAGAGCAGAAGGTCAACGCCTGGAGTCTTTGCGACTTCAGCATCGGCGGAGCCACCGCCATCTGTAGCATCCCCGAGGGAGGCAAAGACAGCCTCTACATCATGTGCGCCGTCAGCGCCGGAGCACAATTCCCCTACCTCATCGCCTATCTCCGCATGAGTCAGCGCAATCTGCCTTTCGCCGAGCTCAACTTCCTCGATGCTGCCGTCCGTCATGATGCGAGCTCGACCCTCCTCGACGGCGCCAGCCGCATCGCCATCACCGACATCGGTGGCGGCCAGTGGACTCTTGCGGTCGCCGCACAAAGCATCTTCACCGTCGGCGCCACCGCCCGCATGGAGGAAGTTCAGGGCTATGAAGCCCTCAGCAATATCGGCGAACCCCTAGTCTCCCTGTGTAATGGCGTCCTCCTCAAAGTCCTGTCCAAGGCAGGAACGGATGGCCTCAGCGCCACCATCACCGTCACTGGCACCACAGACGGCACCACGACATTTGCACTGCCCACCCTTGCCGGTCTGCCCGCGCCCTGCACTGCCTATCGCAGCGGCGGCAAGGTCTTCGCTCCCAAGAACAGCTTCCAGCGCAGCGGCACCGCCTTCAGCTCCCTCAGCACCTACGCCTTCATCACCGATGGCGTCGACCAAGGCAACTTCTCGGGCAGCGGCAGCCAAGCCAGCGCGTCCTGGCGCTTCGACCGCGCCTACTCCGGCTACCGCTACCAGTCCCTCATCGAAACCCTCCCCGGTGATGCAGTCCGCCCCGAAGGCTCGAAATCCGCCAGCCCCCAGCTCCGCATTGGCCTGGAGAAATCCGCTGGCATCGAGATCCGCCCCGCCTACTCCTTCGCACAGTGGTCCAGCTTCGCCCCCGCCAACCAAAGCTCCACCCCCATCGACGCCAAAAACCTCTTCACCGGCGTCGGCACCATCACCCAAGCCAGCAGCTGGGAGGCCGGTAGCGCCGTCCAGATCCGCCAACGAAAACCCCTGCCCTTCACCTTACTTTCCATCACCCAGGAGAATCAAAATGGACGCTGATCAAAACTGCCTCGTCATCGACGACACCCAAGCCGCACTCAATCTGCTCGCCGATCTGAACCTGCCCGATCCCGTCATCGACGCCGAATTTATCTGCCGCCAGATCGAGCTCTCCCCCGGCCTGCGGCTGGTTCCCGTCGAGCAACGCCACCTCATCGAGCTCGAAGCCACCATGCGCTTCGCCGACCGCATCGAGATCCGCGACCTCAATCCCGGCGTCACCGTCAGCGAGGCCCTGTTAATCAGCGCCGAAACCTCCGCCTGGTGCGTCACCCTCCTCGATGCCGAGGGACGCGTCATCTGCGTCGGCGGCCTCGGCATCAGCCAATGCGGCAATGGCGTCCCCTGGCTCCTGGGTTCCGACCTCATCACCAAGAATTCCTTCGGCTTCCTCGCCGCCTCGCGGCAACTGGTCGACCAGATGCTTGTGCAGACCGGCACCCTCTTCAACTGTTGCGACCGCCGCAACTTCGCCGCCCGCCGCTGGCTCTCCTGGCTCGGCTTCGAGTTCCTCCCCGACCCCATCGGCAAAAAGCCCGGCCTCGCCCTCTACTTCCACAAAAGCTGGGGAGGCTAATCCCATGTGCTTCAACATGATCGGCAACGGCTTCCAAGGCATGGCCAAGACCGAGGAGATGCGCGCCCAGGGCAAGGAAGCCGCCTACCGCGAAGGCCAAGTCCGAGCCCTAGCTGGCGACACCCGCGAACGCGGCCAGGTGCAAGCCTCCCGCCGTCTTCTCGAAGGATCACAACTCAAAGGGCAACAGAAGGTCGCCTACGCCGCCAGCGGCGTCCGCAATGATCGCGGCTCGCCGCTCGACGTCATCGCCGACACCGATTACGCCGCCCAGACGGACGCCAATACCCTGCAGCTCGACGCCGCCCGCAACGCCCGCGCCATGGCCCTCGAAGCCCGCATGAACGTCGAGCGCGCCAAGCGCAACATCAACGCCGCCGCCAACGGCCAGTTCGCCGCCATCTTCTCTGGCGTCGGCAGCGATGCCCAAACAGGCATGGCCGCTTACAGCATGATGGGGTGAGGTTGATTTTTTCATTCGTTTGATTAGGTTTGAGCACTTGTAATGGAGAAATCAGATGACTGAACGAGTTAAATGCACGCTATGCAGCAACATGATTCTCCCGTCAACTTCTGATTTATATCACGGTATATGCGGGCAATGCCACAAAATAAATAACCCGAATTTAAACATGGAATATCATGAGAACGAATGCAAGGTTGAGGTGGAGGATGATTTTAATGTTTTCTTGATAGTTGATGATACTAAAGACTTCTTGATTAGAGCCATAAATTTGGCGCCAGAATTTAATTCACTACAATTAAGAAAAATGATAATTGAATACAAAGGCATAAAATGCATTCCACTTGGACCTGTTGCAAATACAATTAACAAAGGACGGTATGAGCAACTAGCTTCAAAGAATAATATAAAAATTATTCTTGAATGGGCATGAATCATGATCACTGAAGCAGAAGCTATATCGAAAGCGCAAGAATTTCTTAAGGCCAATAATTTGATTCATGAAGAATTTAGGCGTGTAAGGAGAGTAGGGAAATTATTGGTTGTTGCATTTCGTATAGATACATCTCCTTGGATAATAGATAACGATGAAATTGTAGTCTTGGTTTACTCGTCTGGGAAGTGCGAATTATCTATAAACTTATAAATTTATATGGCGGCAACGCACAAATCGGCATGGCCTACAGCATTCAGAGGATGCACAGTCCTTAAAAATTATGTGATTAAATAGATAGCTTTATCCATTCTCCATCATTATCAACCATAGCCGATAGGCCAGAAATTTTGTAGCTGTCATCTATTTTTTTAAGTGTGAACTTGTACGATCTATTAACCTTTAAAGAATTGGGTTTAGAATCTATAATTCCAATAGCTCCAGATGGCGTTAATTTAATTGATTTAAATTCAAAATTTGCGAAGTCATGAGGTCCGGCATGTGATAAACTCGACAACTTAGGAGATCCGATGCAACAGACTGGGAAAATTTCATTATATTTTCTCATGCTATCTCTTGCCAAGGCAATAATAGCCAAAGAGTCCCCATTAGGTATGCATTCTCTTTTTCGTTCGAAATCCAATTCGATCGAATGCAGCAATGACATATACCTTTCGATCACCTCGCGAATTTTATTATCATCATTCATTTGCAATCCTCAGCCTTGTTAACAGGTTTTTTTATTTCTAACTAGCTTACTGCATCCCCGATTCTGTTACAATCCCTCGCGCCATGATCTTGAAATTTTCAGTTTATACAGAAATTAAAGAAACACCCAAGGAACATTACATGCGCGTCCAAGTCTCCCCCAATCCCCAAGCCGAGCTCAGCCCCCTGCCGCTCTCCCGTGCTCAAAACATCTACGGCCAAGAAGCACTGCAGATGAAGCAGGAGCAGATCGGCCAGATGACGCGAGGCGCAAGCGACCTCGCCAATGTCGCCGTCAAAGCCATCGACCAGCACCAGGAGGAAGAAGCCGCCGCCGCTGTCGGTGAAGCTCAATCCGAGCTCAGCCGACGCATGGACCTCGCCCGCTTCGGCGATGGCACCGATAAAAACCCCGGCCTCTACGCCCGCAAGGGCATGGACGCCAAAACCATCGAGCAGGATGGCATGGCGATCTACGCCAAAAACCGCGACGAGCTCGCCAAAAACCTGCCCTCGGAACGAGCCCGCAAAGCCTTCGCCAGCTCGATGCGCCGCGAGGAGGAGCAGCAGCGCCACGGCTTCATCGCCCACCGCGAACGCGAAATCGCCAGCTACAAACAGGGCCAGACCAACGCCACGCTGGACACCGCCATCAACGCCGCCAAAGACCAACGCCTCAGCGATGGCGAGGCCGAAAGCCGCCTCATCCGCGCCCGGGGCATGCTCGGTGCCGCCGTCGCTGGCCAGTCACCGGAAGAAGTCGAAGCCGCGCAGAAAAAGCTCGGCAGCACTTTCGCCCGCGAGCGCATCCTGTCCGCCCCCGATGCCGAAGCCGCCCAGGCAGCCCAAAAGCGCTACGGCAAAATGCTCGATGGCGAGGACATCGCCGCCGTCCAGAAGCACCTGGATATGCGTATGTACTCGGAGCGCGTCAAAAACGACGACAACAAGGTGCGCGATGAAGTGGACCGCGTCATGAAAGACCGCGACCTCGGAAATGCCGATGATGTCGACAAAGCAGTGAAGGAACTCCGCAAGATCCCAGACGCCAACCTCGCCCGCAAAGCCGAAAACAAACTCCTGGCAGACTGGGGCGTCGAAGCCGAAATCCGGTCCAGAAAAGAGAAGGCCGCCAAAGATGCCGCCATCACCCAGAAGCTCACCGGAAAAGAGGTCGATCCCGAAATCCAAGCACTCATGTCGGCCGCAGATCGCGAGAAGCTCGATCTTGATCAAAAAGAAATCGCCATGAAGGACAAGCTCAAGGCCGACGAGGCCAAAGCCCTCGGCGCTGAAGCGAAGATGACCGCCCTGCCGGATGACGAGTTCGAAAAGATGCCCGCCGAGATCGCTCGCGAGCTCTACCTCGATCTCGACAAAGCCGGACGGCAGAAGTTCGCCGAGCGCAACTCTAAGGTCGAAGCCGCTAAAAAGAAGCGGGAAGAAGAGCAGGACAAGCACAGCAAAGCTTCCGACAAAGAGCACGAAGCAAACCTCATCGATCTCGCCGGACTCAACGACGCCCAGATCAAAGACAAGCGGACCCAGGCGCCGGACCTGAATAAACTCAGAGACCAGATCAAGCTCCGCGAAGTCTGGCGCTCCCGCATCGAGAAGATCAACGAATCCCGCCCCGGACGCCCCTTGAGCGAAGCCGAGAAGATCATCCTCCGCCAAGGCCTGCTCCAACCTGTGCCGCTTGCCGACGGCAGCTCAGTCCCTGCCTGGAAGCTGTCGGAAACCCAGCGCCAGCAAGCCTCCACCCACATCGCCAAAGACGACATCGAGCTGCAGAACAAGCTCGGCCTCGACCCCATCCAGTTCCAGCAGATGCAAGATGCCAGCGGCGGCCACATCCTCGGCCAGATCGAGCGGATGGTTTTTGGCCGCAGCATCGAGCAGCAGACCGACATCGAGCTCGCCCTGGAGAGGGAGCTTCGCAAAGCCAAAGAAGCCGCCGCCGCCGAGCACAACAAACGAGAGCTCGAAAAATCCAGAGAGGCCCTCAAGCGCGGCAAGTTCTACAGCCCCGCCATGCCCGACCCCGCCGCCGGCCAGAAGTCCTCCGGCCCCTACATCATCGACAAACGGACGCAAGCCGAAGAACTGCCAGCGCCCCAGCCGCAAGGCGAGCCCCTGATCATTGCCGATAACCCGAACATGCGCGATTGGATCCACATCAAATGAACCTTGAAACACCCAACGAACCTTCTGTCCCACCCCTGCGCATCCACCTCACCCCCGAGCAGCAGGCCGAAGCCGACGCCCACCGCGCCAAGGAAGACAAAGCCGCTTTCCTCGCCCGTCATCCCGAGTGGAATAAACCCCTCGCGCCGGACTTCGACGGCGAGCACAGCGCCGCCCTCGAAGACGCCAAGGAGCGCCTCGCCATGGCCGCCGTCGGCGCCTTGAATCGCGCCCGTCGCGAACCCAACGCCGCCGTCTACGGTGCCACCAAAGACCTCGGCGAAAGCTTCCAGGTCCTGGAGCCTGCCGCCGATGACATTGTCCGCCAGAAGCAGATCAACTCGATGGAACGAGCCTACCAGTCCACCGCCCATGCCGACCTGATCCAGCACATCAAGGCCCATCCCGAGCTCAGCTACCTGCTCACTGAAGGCGACCTCAAGAACTTCTCCGGCGTCAAGGCCAACCTCAAGCGATTCAGCTTCGCTTGGCAGCGCGGCATGCTCAGCAACGAGCTTGCCGAACTCAGGAACAAACAGGCCGACGGCAAATACCTCGATGCCGACCAGCGCATCCGCATGCGTGAGCTCTCGGAAAAACTCGCCAATCACGGCGATTCCAGCGACGGCAGCTTCCTCGCCTACAGCGCCACCACCATGGGCGAAATGCTCCCCTTCATGGGTTCGGTCATCGGCACCACGGTAGAGGGCACCCTCGCCGGAGCTCTTGCGGGCACCGCAATCGAGCCCGGTGGCGGCACCGCCGTCGGCGCCCTCAGTGGCCTAGAGCGCAGCGCCGTCATCAACCTCGCCCGCGTCGCCAACTACTTCAGCCGCGCCCGTTCCGCCAAGATCGGCGGCACCCTCGCCACCATCCACGGCTCGGAACAACTCGAAACCGGCATGAGCATGGATCGCTACATCCAGGAGTTCACCGCTGCCCACGGACGCGCCCCCAACGAAACCGAAATCGCCGAGCTCGGGCGCAGTGCCAATATCTCAGGTCACCTCAAAGGCGCGCTCGAAGTCCTCCCCCTGCACAGCGCCCTCCATTTTGCGGGCGGCGCAGGCCAACGCCTGATCCAGCGCCTCGGCATCAAATCGCCCCTTGCGGTCGCCGCACTTGGCAGCCTCGCCGCCGTCACCGGCCAGACCATTGTCGAGGGTAGCGAAGAGATGGCCCAACAAGCCGGAGAACTCGCCTTCTCCCCCACCGCTCACAGCGGCGCCCAGTGGCTCGACGAGATCTTCGACGCGGGCAAAGGCGGTGCCACCGCCGGACTCTGGCTCGGTCTGCTCCCCGCCCTCTTCTCCGGTGCCCGCAGCTACCACGGCCAGAAAGACGCCAACAGCACTGCCGAGCTGCAAAGCGCCATCACCGACCAGGCGAAGATCGACGCCGCCCACGCCGGAGCCGCCACCCTGCAAAGCATCCACCAGCAAGTCAAAGCTTCCGACCTGGCGAAGCTCGGCGACAAGACCGCCTTCGAGACCCTCGCCAAAGACATCGCCAAGGACAGCCCGATCACCGAAATCACCCTCGACTCTGCGTCCCTCGCAAAAGTCATCGCCGTCGAGCGCCAAAGCGTCAAAGACAGCCTGCAGCAGCGCTTCCCCGACCTCGCCGACCAGATCGCCAGCCGCGCCGCCGTCACCATGTCCCTTGCCGACTACATCGCCCACATCGCCCCCCTCGGCAAAAGCGATGAGCTTCTCCCCGGCGCCCACCTCGACCAGAGCGGCTTCAGCCTTGAGCAAGCGCAGCAGCGCGAAGCCGAGCTCAAGACCAACATGCCCGCCATCCTCAAAGCCGCCCAGGACGCCGAGAATAACGCCGGTTCCCTCAGCGAATCCGCCCAGAAGGTGCGCGAGGAAGTCCAGGCCATCGCCACCGCCCAAGGCGTCGACGACGAGCAAGCCATGCTCTGGGGCTACCTCTACGGCAACTTCTTCGCCACCCAAGGCCGCCGTTCCGGCCAAGACCCTCATGAGCTCTTCAAGTCATACGGCTGGAATCTGAAAACTGCCGGAACTGCCGCCGAATCGCGTGATATCGTAAGCCCGGAGACACCCGATGCAGCCCCTTCGCAAACTCAGAATGCCACCGCCGCCGCGCTTGCTTACGCCCGCGCAGCAGAATCGTCGCAATCTTCTGGAATGGGAGAAGTTCGAGAGGGAGAATCCGTGGCTGCTAGTGACGCGCCCAGCCCCCTACATGGGGATCACCCCGCCGCCGGGTCAGAACTGGGAAGTCCACAGCCCGAGCAACTGACGCTCAGTCTCCCGGGAGAGCCTCAACCGGTCTTCTACGATGAAGTCGGGATGTCGAAGATCGGCACTTGGGATGCCGGTTTGAAAGAGCTGCTCACTCACGCCGATCTTGCCCGCGCCACCGCCGCCATCGCCGCCGATCCGCAAGAGAACGTCCTCGCCGTCGCCACCGACAAGAAGGGCAAGATCCTCGCCGTCCACAGCGTCACCCGTGGCACCCTCGACCGCAGCAGCCTGCACCCCCGCGAAATCGTCACATGGCTCGCCGCCTACCCCAAGGCGGCCCATCTCTGGCTCAGCCACAATCACCCCGGCGGCGACTCCTCACTCAGCCCGCAGGACCTCAAGACCTCCGAGGCCCTGGACGATATTTTGCGCGACACGCACATTCGCTATCACGGCTTGATCGCCGTCGCCAACAACGGCAGCGGAATCCGCTGGACGGCTCCCGACTTCACCAGCGGCACCGCGACTCCGGCCCTTGGCAAGCATCTTGTCCCTCATGTCAAACGCAGCTTCGTCAAGCAGACCGGCCAAGGCATGATGATGACCAGCCCCGACCAAATCATCCGCATGATGAAAGCCGAAAACCGCGAAGACGAATCCGCCCTGCTCCTCGTCAACACCCGCAACCGCCTCGTCGGCATCTTCCCCTACGACATTGCCAGTGCCACCCACTTGCGCGGCACCGAGCGCCTCAAGACCCTGCTCACTGGCTTGCACCGCGGCTCCCCCGCCCGCTTCATGGCCTACGACGGCAGCGGCAAAGCCGAGCTCAAAGCCTTCAGGAACCTCAGCGCCTTCGGTCGCCAGATGGGCATCGAAATGCTCGACGCCATCACCCGCGACCACCCCGGCAGCGCCCCCGTCTCGATGCGTGAAGGCAACAGCAGCAAAGGCCAGTGGGACTGGGTCGAAAACCAATCGGAATACAACCAATCCGCCATCGGCGAAGACGCCCCCGAAAAACGCATCGGCCAGCGCACACCCGCCAACTTCACCCCGGAGGAGAAAACCGCGTGGGAAAGCGAGCTCGCCCGCCGCGACGACAAAGCCGAAGTCCTGCGCCAGCTCAAACACCACGCCGGCACACCCTGGGCCAAACAGGCCATCGAGGGCGTCTTCACCCGCGCCGCCGCCCGCCTGCTCCTCGAAGGCAAGACCCCGGACTTCCAGTCGGCGCTCGATTCCAGTAAGGTCAAAGGCATGCGCAAGGCCCTTGAAGGAGGACTCGAAAATTTCTGGTTTATGATCGCCACTCATAACGGCCTGCTCTCCGAAGCGGCCAAACCGGTCAACAATGTCTCCAGCACCTTCCTCAACTGCCGCCCCAGCGACGACTGCGCCCAATATTGCTACGCCACCAAGGGCAATTACATCTTCAGCTCCTCGATGGTGAAGAGCGAGCTGGTCAGCCTCGCCGTCGAGATGGATCCCCCCCGCGCCGCCAAAGCCGTCGCTGACGAATACAAACGAACTCGGGAATTCTTAGAGAAAAAAGCCCTGCGCCTCTTCGACAAGGGCGACATCTCGGCCGAGTGGCTGCCCTTCATCGCTGAACTCGAAAAACAGGGTGTCCGCACCCACATCTTCAGCAAGCGCCCCGAGCTTCTGCGGCAGGTCAGCGACTTCCATGTCCGCCTCCTCAGCATCGACCAGAGCAACGCCACCCTTGCCGAGCAAAATCCCGACCTGCCTGTCGCCTATGTCTACACCGAACGCAGCCAGCTCGAAGAGATCGCCAAGCTGGTCAAACGCGGCCAGATGCAAGTCATCCTGCCGGTCAAAATGGGCAGCCGCATCCTGCATGAAGACGAGGTTAAGCCGATCCGCGCCATCCCCGGCGCCAGCAAATACCTCTGCCCCATCGATGCCGGGGTCAAGGAACTGGGCAATGGCCGCAACAACACCTGGAACTGCACCAAATGTGATAAATCCGGTGGCGTCGGCTGTTATGTCGGCCAAAGCACAGAACGGATTAAGGGATACAATGAACACAAGGAGATCGACGAAGATGCCAGCCTCATCGAAAAAATCATCAACATCCGCAGCCGACTTCAATCTGCTGGAGGATCCGGAGTATCAACGCCTGATGGGCCTGTATCAACAGGAACTGGCACCCCGGCTGGACGACTACTTCAACGAGGAGACGCAGGGATTGATTCTCAAGTGGACTCACTCCTTGGCGAACTATTGGCCCGTCTTGACCGAACAGGAAAGGCAGCGAGACCTCAGCGAAGCCCGGCTGATCTTGGCAGAACGAATGGATCAAATGCGCGAACTTCTGCGCCGGATCGAGACGCCGAAAGCGGCAGCACCTACCACCAATCCTCACTAGAGCCGTCCCGCAGCGCAGCGGAGGAAGGCGAGCTCTACCAGGATCGCACCGAGAGCTACCGCGACCGCGACTGGAATGTTCCGGACGAACAGCTGAAGCCGCATGAAGGTAAGCAAGTCGCCCCGCCCCGCGCTTCCTTCACCCCCGCCACCAACCTCATCACCCTCTTCAAGACCGCCGACCGCAGCTCTTTCCTGCACGAATCCGGCCACTTCTTCCTCGAAGTCATGCGCGACCTCGCCCACCGCGACGGCGCATCGCCAGACATCGTCGCCGACTGGGCTCTCATCGAGCAGCAGTTCGGCAATGCCGACGGTATCATCGACAAGCCCGGCCACGAACTCTTTGCCCGTAGCTTCGAAGGCTACCTCATGCGCGGCGAAGCCCCAAGCCCCGAGCTCCGCCCCCTCTTCGCCCAGTTTCGTGACTGGCTCCTCGCCGTCTACCACTCCCTCACCGGCCTCAACCACCGCGCCAGCCCCGAAGTCAAAAGCCTCTTCGATCGCATGCTCGCCAGCGACGAAGCCGTCGCCGCCACCCTCAGCCAGCAGCTCAAAAGCCAGCTCAGCCCCGAGCTTGCCAAGAAGCTCGGCATCAACGAAGCCGATTGGCAAGACTACCTCGCCGCTGCGGCCACCGCAAAAGATGAAGCGGTGAAAGCCATCGACCAGGTCTACTGGCGCCCAGTCATGGACGCCATGAACGCCCACGCCGACAAGGTGCGAGCCATCCGAGCCGAGGTCGAAGCCGCCATCAAGGCCAAGCCCGCCTGGCAGGCCATCGAAGCCCTCCGCAAAGGTGCCCAACACCAACGCCTGAACACCGAAGCCCTCATCCGCCGCTTCGGCGAAACCCTAGTCAAGAAGCTCCCCCGCTTCGTTCCACCCCTGCACAGCGTCGACGGCGAGCTCTTCGCCGACGACTTCGCCCAGGCACACGGCTACGCCGACGCCGGCGACCTGATCCAAGACCTGGCGGGCTTCGCCCCGCTCGAGGAGCAGATCCGCGCCGGAGTCGACGCCCGTCTCCGAGGTGAAGACGACCCGATGGAGATCGCCCGTTCCGAAGGTGCCCGCGCCGTCAACCAAGCCCTCCGCAAGGGCAAGATCGGCGAAGCCGGTGCCGCCGTCATCGCCCGTGAGCTCGTCATCCTCTCTGGCAAAGGCAAGCCATGGCAACACATCGAGCGCGCCCGCGCCGCCGCCCGCCAGCTCATGCTCAGCAGCCCGGCCAAGAAGATCCTCGCCCCCGCCATCTACGCCCGCGCCGCCGAACGCGAAGCCGCCACTGCCGCCCGACTCCTCACCGAAGTCGGCACCAAGCAAGCCGCCGAAGCCGGTTCCGGCATGGCGTCCGGCAGCCTGCGCCGCACCGTCGAAGCCGCCGGCACCATCCTCAGTATCGATGACAACCGAGCCAAAGCCGCCGCGGCCAAAGAGCGCCAGCTCATGCAGTACATGCTCGCCCGCGAAGCCGAGAAAGCTCGCGATGAACGCAACGGCATCTACGAGCGCCTGCTCGATCCCGTCGGCAAGGAGGTCCACGCCGAGTACAAGGCCATGATCGAGGAGATCCGCCGCGCCATCCACATCTACCAGAACCCGGACAACCAGCGGCCCGAGCTCATCGCCTTCCTCCTGCGCGAGAAGAAAGCCGAGAACGGCGCTTGGATCACCCCAATCCCCGACGCCGTCCTCGATGCCTTTGCCGATGCCGACACCGGCATCAACAACCACCTGGCCATGTCCTTGGTCGAGCTCGACGAGTACGCCGCCACCATCGAAGCCCTGAAGATCACCGGCACCCGCAAGGCGCTGGCCGATTCCGAAGCTGCCAAGAAGGCCGAAGCCGCCCGCATCAAGCTCCTCGTCGAAGACATCGGCGGCGCCCAAGCCGCGCCTCCCTCCGGCCTCATCCAGCAGAACCCCCGCAGCCTCGGCGATTTCCTCCGCAGCGACGCAAAAGTCACCGACACCCAAGCTTGGAGCAATGTCCAAGGCTTCGCCGCCGCCTTCCTCCGCTACGAACAGATCATCGCCGTCCTCGACAACAGCGGCCTCGCCCAACGCATCGGCCAAGCCACCAAGCAGCTCTGGAAACCCATCGACCAGGCCCAGCACACCGAGAACGATCTCATCCTCGAAGCCAACAAGGAACTTCTCAAGGCCATCGACGCCATGCCCAAAGAGCAGCGGGCCAGCATGGATGACATCATCACCGTCCCGGAAGTCGGGCGCCAGTTCAAGCGCTCCGAGATCCTCATGGTCCTCCTCAACCTCGGCAACCGTGGCAACGCCGAAAAGCTCACCATTGGCTACAACTGGAGCGGCGCCCAGCTCGAAGCCATCATCAGCCACCTCAGCCCCGAAGACGCCCGCCTGGCGCAGCAGATCTGGGACGACATCGGCAAATGGTGGCCGAAGGTCAACGAGCTGCAGCTCCGCACCACCGGCCACGGCATCGGCAAGGTCAAGCCCCAGAGACTCCGCCTGCATCTCACCGACCGCAGCGGTGCCCCCGTCGAGGTCGAGCTCGAGGGCGGCTACTTCCCCGTCATCTACGATCCCAACGCCGACAAGTCCGGCCGCATCTCCAACTTCGACGAGATGGCCGCGCTCCGCATGTTCCAAGGCGGCAGCCTGAGAGCCGAGACCAACCAGTCCTTTACCAAGGCCCGGACCAAAGCCGCCTACCCCATCCTGCTTGAGCTCGGCGCCCTGCGTCGCCACATCACCAACGTCGCCCACGACCTCAGCCACCGCGAAGCCATCGCCCAGGTGATGCGCACCCTGCAACACGCCGAAGTCCGCAGCGCCATCGAGAAGCGTGTCGGCCGCGGCGCCTACATGCAGCTGCAGCCCGCCATCGAGGCCATTGCCAAGGGCAGCGAGATCGACAAAGGCCAGCAGAAAGCCAACGCCGTCCTCCGCCATGTCCGCTCCGGCGTCACCTACATGGGCCTGGGCTTCCGCTTCTCCACCGCCATCGTCCAGACCCTCGGCTACGGCAACGCCATCGAGATCATCGGCCCCGCCGCCATTGCCAAGGGCATCGCCGCCAGCTTCAACACCCCGGAGGGCTTCGAGTCCGCCCGCGCCGCCATGCTCGCCAAATCCGGCGAAATGCGCCACCGCCACAACAGCCTCGACCGCGACCTCGCCGACAGCATCAAGACCCTCGGCAACGATCTCAGCAAGGTCGACAAGTTCCGCCAGTGGTCATTCTGGATGATCAACGAGATGGACCGCGCCGTCACCACCCCGACCTGGTGGGGCGCCTATCTCGACCACCTGCAGCAGCACCCGACGCAAGAAGACGAAGCCATCGCCCTCGCCGACCGCGCCGTGCGCTTATCGCAAGGCGCAGGCGGCACCAAAGACATCGCCGGCTGGCAGCGCGGCAGCGAGCTGCAGAAGCTCTTCACCATGTTCTACACCCCCATGAACGCCGTCTTCAACCGCCTCTGGGCCCATAGCCGCGCCTTCCGCACCGCCTGGCAGGAAGACCGCGCCACCGCCATGCGCATGATCCCCAACCTGATGATGCGCTACTTCCTCTTGTCGCTGCTCCCTGGCGTGCTCCTCGCCGCCATCCGCGGCAAACTCCCCGAGGACGACGAATCCTGGCTCGAATGGCTGGCCAAGAACAACCTGCTCTACCTCGCCGGCGTCCTTCCCTTCGTCCGCGACATCATCCCCACCATCGCCGGCAAAGGCACAGGCCAGATGACGCCCGCCTCCCAGGCCATCGGCGCCATCACCGCCGTCGGCCACCACGCCTTCGACGACGAAGACGACTGGGGTAACCCCGAAGCCTGGCTCGACTCCGTCGACATGATCGGCTACGTCTTCCGCCTGCCTATGGATCAGCTCACCACCATCGTCCACAACCTGATGGAAGCGGGGAGAATGGGCGACGAGCCGCTGGGGGTGAAGGATTTGATGAGGAGGAGGTGAAACAAAAGCCCCGCCAGAAATGGCGGGGCTCACAGCGGGATCAGCTCTTTCAGTTATTCATAGCCCCCAAGACTCACTTTTTTTCCTGCATGGATACTGATCTCAAAATACATTAGCTACATCGTCGAAATTCTTTTCGCTTCTCGCCTGATTTTCAGCAGACCTAAATTTAAAAGATGGAACTTGACTTCTGAGCTGATCTATAATATAGTCAACAAGCTGATCGTGATTATTTTTATACAGGTCTCCAATCATGTTCTCGGCATCATCTTTTATTGACTTAAATTGAATATTTCTATCTGGATCAAATCCAGGATTTTCAAGCTCTGCCGCGCGTCTCGCTTCATTCATTACTCCTTTCAATACAATGATGCAAACATCCCGCTTAAGCTCATGCTCTCTGCTTAGCTTTGGCGATGGTGCCATTACATAATTTAAGAAAAACAATCCAACGCCTATCGCCGCCAAAATCCACGAGGTGAAAAATGAAGCAATGACTAGCACAATGGCTGCAATCCCGATAAACGGCGCAAAAAAACCCATTTTTAAACTCCTTTTTTTTAATCTCTTTTATAGAAGAAATGACCTGTAGATGTTTCTACAGAGACTTGGCCAACCTGGTATAAAAACGAAAATATAATCTCTGAGTCATTTGCTGCTTTCAGGATTGTATCATTATATATGCTTTTTGTGATGCTGCCACCAATAATAAATGAAACAGGAACAAGAATTAAACAAATCCAAGAGATTAAAAAACAACAAACAATAGATCCAATTACACCTGCAAGACCGATAAACATACCAATTGATGAACCGGATTTCCCGTCTGTAATAATGGATTCAATACCTGGTTCCATGTGTATGGAAAAACGAGTTATTTTTGCTTGCCCATGATTTACATTCTGCATAAGCTCATGATAACTCTTAAATGGAAAGTCTTTCAACCCTTCGACATTCAACGAATGATACCGTCCTTTAGCTTTCATATCATCCATTATTTTAACGATCAAAGATTCGCTATTCTGTCGCGACATATACAACTCCTTTTTTTATCTGTTTTAAGCAGCTCATTACCATCACGCCCATCACGCCCCCCAATCGTACAAATACCGCTGAAAGCCCACAAACACCTTGCGAACCTCCTTCATCTGTCCGAGCACTGCTTCCGCATCCGAGAGAGAATGGTATTTGAGCTCGAGGAGCGTCTTGATCTTCTTCAGCTCCAGCTCATCCACCCCCTCCTGCACATAGTGCTCCAGGACGAAGTCGAGGAAGGCCTGCTGCTTCGCATTGAAGTGCGCCGGCAGCTCTTTCTTCGCCTTGCCGGCACGATCGACCCGAGACAAAGGCGGCAGCGCATAGGCCACATGCGCCAGCACGTCGTATAGATCGCTGTCTTCGGCCTCGATCAGCTTCTGCATCTCGCTAAGCTGATCTTTACCAAAGCCGGATTCCGCCAGACGCTCCAGCAGTTGCCGACGCGTCTCCGGCTCACTCCAGATCCGCTTCAGCTCAGCTTCGTCCTTGAAGTGCTCCGGCAACTTGCCAAACAGCATCTCCATGAACTGCTGCGCCGACAGCGGCGTCCCGTCGGGATGCCAAAAACTGGTGACGATCATGTGCTTGATCCGCCGCGCCTTGCCATCCGCGAGGATGATCGTCGTCGGCAGGCAGACACAAGGCTTCCGGCCGCATTTCGGGCAGCCGGGCCGCACACATTCGCAGGGGCGCCGACTGCACACTGGGCAGTCCTTCGAGCACTCACAGAGGACCTTGCCGCAGCGCTTGCAGGGGCCAGGGGGGCGCGCCTCGCACACACACGGGCTCACCTGGCACTTCTTGCACACATCCGCTTCCGGCTCGCCGTCCCACTCCGGGTCGCTAAAGTGATGGTGCGCCTCCTCGAAGTCGTGAATCGTGAAGTATTCCTTGCCCTCATACAGGCGGGTGCCACGGCCGATGATCTGCTTGAACTCAATCATCGAGTTCACCGGGCGCAGCAAAACGATGTGGCGCACATTCCGGGCGTCGACCCCGGTCGAGAGCTTCTGCGACGTGGTCAAAATCGTCGGCAAGGTCTTCTCGTTGTCCTGGAAGTCGCGCAGGGCCTGATCCCCGATCTCGCCATCATCTGCCGTCACCCGTTTGCAGAAGTCCGGCACGCCAGGATGGAGCTGGTTGATGCAGTCCCGGATCGCCAGGGCGTGATCCTGATTGGCGCAGAAGACGATCGACTTCTCGTGGCGCTTCATCTCCTTCATGAAGAACTCCACCCGCTTGCGCTCCCGCTCCGGGATCACAATCGTCCGGTTGAAGTCCTTCCCCGTGTAAACCTTGCCCTTCTCCACCTCGCCCTTCGCCGTGTCGTCCGGAGTGTAGATGTATTTATCCATCGAGGTGATGTATTGCTTCACCCGGAAAGGCGTCAAGAAACCGTCATTGATGCCGTCCTTCAGCGAATAGACGAAGACCGGCTCGCCGAAGTAAGCGTAGGTGTCGGCGTTGTCCTTGCGCTTCGGCGTCGCGGTCAGGCCGAGCTGCACCGCCGGGCTGAAGTATTCCAAAATCGCTCGCCAGGTACTTTCGTCCTGAGCCCCGCCGCGGTGGCATTCGTCGATGATGATGAAGTCGAAGAAGTCCGGCGGGTATTCGCCGAAGTAGGGGCTGGGCTGGCCGTCCTTGGGCGGGCCGCTCATGAAGGTCTGAAAGATGGTGAAGAAGATGCTGCCGTTCTTCGGCACGCTGCCCTTCTTCTTGATCTCCTCCGGCGCGATCCGCACCAGGGCATCTTCCGGGAAGGCCGAGAAGGCGTTGAAGGCCTGATTGGCAAGGACATTGCGGTCGGCAAGGAACAGGATGCGCGGACGCCGGCTCGGTGCCCCTTCCTGGCCCCATTCCTTCAGGTTCCAGCGGCTGTAAAATAGCTTCCAGGCAAGCTGGAAGGCGATGAAGGTCTTGCCGGTGCCCGTGGCCAGGGTGAGGAGGATCCGCGACTTCTTCTCGGCAACGGCGGTAAGCACCGCTTCAATCGCGTTGTCCTGGTAGTAACGCCCCTGGAAAGTCCCTCCCTTGTCCTCGAAGGGCACCGCAGCGAAGCGGTCGCGCCAAGCGTTTTCAGTGGCGAAGGTGCGTCGCCATAGCTCTTCCGGGCCGGGGAAGCTGGTTATCTCGCCCTCTTGCCCTTGCATGTCGATGCCGTAAAAGCCCTGACCGTTGCTCGAGTAGGCGAAGCGAATCTTCAGTCGCTGCGCGTAGTCCTTCGCCTGTCCGACGCCTTCCGTCAGCGCCAGATCCCAGGCCTTGGCCTCAATCACTGCCAGCTTGGTGTTACGATATTCCAGGATGTAGTCCGCTTTCAGCGCCTTGCCGCGGCGGCCGGCGCCCTCGATCCGCCCCAGGGTGATGACAAACTCGCGCCGCACGCGGCTGCCCTCGACCACGCCCCATCCCGCAGCCTTCAAAGCTGGGTCGATGTGCTCCGCTCGCGTTTCGGCTTCGTTCATGGGGATACCTGTGTTTTCCGGGTTAGAACAATCGAGCTTGGCGTTCATTGATGAGAGCAGGAGCAGCATCATGCTCATTAAGAATGCGATCAATGGAATTTTTGCCAAAACGTTTATCTAAGATGGATCGAAATTTATTGTCTTGGAAGGTTTGATAGGTTAGCGCCTTATAAACCGTTCTCACCTCAGGTACAATCTCTTTCTTAATCCTGAATAATTCAGATTCAATATCCTCCCTAAACAGCCTTTCAATATCTTCATCTGTAGCCCTGCCAAATAATATCCTCGATCTCCAACGATCTGGAATATTATCTTTTAGCCGGTCTTTCAGCGCCAAAAGGAGTTCATTTACAATCTTATCCGCCCTTGAATTGACCGCGTCCTCAAAACCATGCTGATAGAACTCGATTTTCAGCTTTAAGGAATCAAGCTCAGATTCAAACTCCTTAATATCTTTAATGAGAATCATATTCCCATAATTAGGCACCTCTATAAAATACTTCTTCTTGAGTTCGTTTCTAATCTGATCGATAACCTGAGGACTAAATATTTCCCCGGGATGATTGTCATCAATATTCCCATCTTTATCAAATCTAGGAATAATAATCTCAAGAGGCTCACTCGCAGAAAAGAGATTATATTTGTTTTTAAGCCGCCGCAAGACATCAGCATCCTGCACCCCCAATAGGGAGGAATCAAGATTCAATGACCTAGTATTCAATTTATAGTTTTCAATAGTCAGTTCAATATATTGTAGCATCGAACTGAAGACCCTTTCAATTCGAGCCACATTAAACTCTTTGGGAGGTGCATTTGCGAGATCCTGCTTGACTTTATCCACCTTAGCAACCGAAATTGCATCTTTGCCGACCTCAAGTGTCTCAAAGCCTTTGCCACCCAGCGCACAAGCATTCGCCAACTGCTCCGGCAACTGATTGTGCAGGATGATCCCGTTTGGTTTGTCCACCTGATGCGAACCCGCCTCAATCAATTCCGGCGTCGGGCTGTAAATCAAGGTGGTCTCATCAGCAATCAGCATGCCGATGCGAATGCCAGGATGATGGTTGACCGTAAGGCCCTTGCGCTGCGCCGCCTCTTGCAGGATTTCAAAGCCGCGAAACTCAGCATCGCCATAACCCAATCGGCAGACTTCCGCATCAACATCCAAGACCAAATGTATCGCGTGCACCGGCACAAAATCCATCGCTTCCACTAAGGCAGAAGCCACTTCAGGCCGAAGCCCAGGGGCAATAAATACCAGCCGATTCGACGCCGTCGAGATCACCTCACACAAGGTGCGATCATCGACGTTGGTGAAGGTGTTGCTCATCTCACAGCTCCCCTTTAAACGCCTGCTCCAGCAGGCTCTTCTTCAAGGCGTCCAATTCCTCGATCTTGCGCTGATAGAGGGACTCGAGACGGCGGGTGTCTGACGAAAAATCACTGAGACGCGCTACAACTGCTCGTTGCTCAGAAACCGGAGGTAGTGGAATCGAAATATCCTTAATTTTTCCAAGGCTCAAATTCTTTTGACGGACCCCGCGACGCTCAAGTAGCAAATATGGCTTTATAGCATTAATTGCATGCAGAACGAACTCAAGATCAAGATTCTCGTTGGGTTTTACCCCGGCAATCGCTTGGTTAAAAGCTCCGTCACGATCAAGAATAGACATTTTCAATGCTGCTGTATCATACATTCCAATCAAGAGTGAGCCCTTCGGAAAGAGCTTCGCATTTGAGTTCGAGAGCCCGTCATTAGTAATCGTCCGTTCGGGGGCAATAGTGTAAGTCTCGTTTAGCTCGCCAGATGAATACCAAGGGATAATCCCACCCCAGTAGGTCTTTTCTGGAACTGAAGGAGTGCCACCACTCTGAACTTCTGCAATAAGGCTGAGCCTCTTCTCCACCCACCCTTCCCCCCGCTGCGTAAACACCTCATTGAGGTGGCTTTCAAACAGAGCCCGGGCGTTCTTGAGGTTCTGCTCCGCCTTGGCCTTGGCACTCGCGATCGCCGCAAACGCTTCGTCCAAGATCCCGACAATCCGCTGCTGCTCGGGGAGAGGGGGGACAATGATCGAGAAATTTAGAATATCACCCTTAGCAATAAAAGGTTGCGCTGCTCCGCGTTTTGGTAGGTCTACATGAGTGAGGAGCTGGTATAGAAATTGGCCCGTGCATGTGCCATTACGGGGAGTTAGCGTGATAGTGTTTTTGATGGCCGTAAAGTCTTCATCGGGAAGAAACATCTTGCCGCACTGTGCTCCAATTGCTGAAAGCACAGGGGTGTTCTTCAAGTGTTCTTTGTGTCCGATCCGACCATCACAGCCAGCCGCCGAAACAGCCAGATATTTACCGCCTTCAACATAAGATGCCTTTGTTAGATCGGTATTGCCCCAATCCACAATGCAGATATCACCAAGAGTCTTTATCTCCCACCCCGCTTTCACAGCAGCCCCCGGATCTTGGCAAGGACTTCTGCGGCTTCCGCATCGAGTCTTTCGATTTCCGCAAGAATGTCCTGCGGGCTGCGGTGGACCACGACTTCGCCGCCGTCAGGGTTTTTCACCGACAGGTCCCAGGTGCTGGTATCGACGCTGGCCATGTCGAGGCTCCAGCTTTTCGCGGAGTCCGCAAAGGTCTTTTGCAGCTCCAGGAATTCCTTCAGGTCGCCGTCGTTGAGGGGATTGGTCTTACCCATGTTGCGGCCCGGATCGAGCTGGTAGAACCAGGTCTTGCGGGTCGGCGAGCCCTTCTCGAAGAAGAGGACCACGGTTTTAACGCCGGCGCCGAGGAATGTGCCGCCGGGGCAGTCCAGCACCGTGTGCAGATTGCAGCTCTCGAGCAGCAGCTTGCGCAGGCTCACCGAGGCGTTGTCGGTGTTGGAGAGGAAGGTATTCTTGATCACCACGCCAGCGCGGCCGCCGGGGCGCAGCATCTTGATGAAGTGCTGCAGGAAGAGGAAGGCGGTTTCGCCGGTGCGGATGGGGAAGTTCTGCTGCACCTCGGCCTTCTCTTTGCCGCCGAAAGGCGGGTTGGCCAGGATCACATCGAAGCGGTCCTTCTCCTGGATGTCGCTCAGGTTCTCGGCCAGGGTGTTGGTATGGATGATGTTCGGCGCCTCGATGCCGTGCAAGATCATGTTCATGATCGCGATGACATAGGCCAGCGACTTCTTCTCCTTGCCGTAGAAGGTCCGCTCCTGCAGCGTCCGCAGGTCATTGACGCGAAGATTCGGCTTGGCGCGCAGATAGTCGAAGGCCTCGCACAAGAAGCCGGCAGAGCCGACGGCGCCGTCGTAAACTGTCTCGCCGATCTTCGGGTCGACCACCTGGATGATGGCGCGGATCAAGGGGCGCGGCGTGTAGTATTCGCCGCCGTTTTTCCCCGCGTTGCCCATGTTCTTGATCTTCGTTTCGTACAGGTAGGAGAGCTCATGCTTCTCCGTCTGCGAGCGGAAGCGCAGAGCGTCGATGTACTCGATGATCTCCCGCAAACTGTAGCCGCTCTGCATCTTGTTGCGGATCTCGCCAAAGATCTCGCCAATCTTGTATTCCAGCGTATTCGGCCCAGTCGCCTTAGCCTTGAAGCCCTGCAGGTAGGGGAAGAGCTTTTGGTTGACGAAGTCCCGTAGATCATCGCCGCTGAGTGCCGTGTTGTGATCGATTTTGCCGTCGGCACCCTTCGGCGCCGCCCAGGCTTCCCAACGGTAAGCCGGCTCGAGGATGAAGTTGTATTCCCGGCCTTCCAGCTCAGCTTCCATCGCCTTGTCCTGTTCCAGGCCGTCGAGGTATTTCAGGAACAGCATCCACGAAGTCTGCTCGGTGTAGTCCAGCTCGCTGCTGCACCCCGCGTCTTTCCATAGCACATCATCGATGTTGCGGAAGGCCTGTTCGAAGGCCGAGCCGCCCTTCTTGCTCTCCGGCTTGCTCTTGGGCGGCGGCGGGGCTTCATCGTCCTCATCCTCGCCCTCTTCGTCGGCTTCGGCGCGAACCTTGGCTTCCCGCACCTTGCGGACCTTGGCCGGTTTTTCGAGGCCAGGAAGGCTTTCCTGAGCCTCGAAGCCAGTGAGCTTCACCGAGCCACCGCGGCCGCGCCCCGTCTCGATCTTGCCCTCGGTGATCAGTTCAGCCTTGACGGCTTCATACTGAGCATCGTCGAGATTCAGCAGCGACTGCAGCTTGCCGTTGCCGGCGGAGCCGCCGAGGGATTCGAGTTTGGCGAGGAAAGTTTCGGTAGACATGGAGGACCTTTAGGTGTTAGACTGCGCACTATAGCACACAAGGGAGATGAGTCCAAACTTTCGTGAGGTTACCCTTCAGTGAAACCTAGACGCCCTACCTGCGACATTTTGATGTTCCATGCCCAAGAATTCGAAAAAAAATCTTTTCCAAGTCACCCTTCGCCACCCCGCCGTCAGCACCACGATCAAGCTCAAAACCGACGATCGCTTAGCCGGGATCATTTCTGACCCTCGGACCTTGATTTGAGCTCAAAAAGCACCACTGACTAAGCCGCTTCATAGCCCGTGTACATGCGCGAGGCCCGACCAAGCGATGGACCGGGGATCGCTTAGTCGCCCTCGAGGCGTTCGCGCATGTCGCAGATCACCCGCCAGGCGGTCTTCGGCGAGGCGCCCTGCAAGGCCGTCAGGATCCACTCCGGCACCCCGGCAGCGGCGCTTCCGGCGGGCTTGGCGTCATCTTTCGCCAGTCGACCCGCCAGCTTCTCCATGTGCTCCTTCTTGGCCGCTTCCGTGGCGTGGTTGGCGTAGTGCATCGTCATCTCCTGCGACATGTGCCCCACCATGCCCTGCACCACCGGCAGCGGAATCCCCGCCTCCGCCGCGAGGTAGACGAAGGTGTGTCGCAGCGAGTGCAGATCCCGCGTCGAGCGCTTGCGCATCCCCTCGCCGACCGATTCCTGGGTGTCGAAGCCCAGCTTCTTCAGGACCTGCTTAAAGCCCTGGGTCAGTGGCGAGGGATTGCTTGTCCATTGCTCGGCCAGTTCGGGGAAGACATGGACATCCTTGGGCTTGCGCTTGACCTGCTCGAGCAGGGTGCGCAAGGCCGGCAGCAGCGGCACCGCCACATTCACCCGGGTTTTGCGGGTTTTGATCCGCAACATGCCGGTCTTCAGATCGAGGTCTTCCCAGGCGAGGCGGGCGGCATCGCCGGCGCGCAGGCCGGTGCAGATGCAGGTCGTCACCAGCGCATGAAGCTGCGGATTGTCGGCCACCGCCGCCAGCAGCTCCTTGACCTGGTCATGGCTGAAGGCCTCCCGCGACACCGAGTCGGAGCGCACCGTGCTGATCTTGCCGAAGGGATTGCGGCTGAGTCCGGCGCGTTCCCAGCAGACCTCGAAAACCGCCAGCAGGACGCCGCGGGCGACATTGAGCGACCTCGCCCCCAGCTTGTCCTGGCAAGGGCCCGGACGGCGCACCCAGCGCCCCGAAAGACGCAGGTGCGTCATGTAGGCGGCGGTGATCTCCGGCGTCACCCGGCCGACATGCGGCGCCCCTTGGTTCTCGGCGTAGGCGGCGAAGTCCTCCCACCAACCTTGGCAGGCGAGGCGGCGGGTTTCACCCGCCTCCCGCTTTTTCGGTGCGGCCAGATACATCTCCCAAGCAGAATGCCAAGAAAGGGGTTCTGCCTTGCTGCGGATCTTCCGGACCGCTTCCGCGAGCTCTTCCGTGGACCGGCTCGATTTCATCGCTCCGACGTTATCCTTGGCCCACGCCATGGCCAACTTTTTATCAGCATGTCCGGTGCTTCGCCAGACATCCTTTCCGTCTATCTGGACCCTGACCGACCAGAAGCCTTGGGCACCCCTTTGTATCAATTTCATACACCCTCCTTTGAGCACGATAACTTGCTACGACATTTGCTACAGTCCACTGTGTCCGAACCAGTCCGACTGAGCACGAAACGCCCCAAAATTCCCCTCCGAAAAATCGTCATTTTTGCTTTTGCAATCAACTCTTATTAAGCGACTTACAAAACCAGTTTCGATTGGCGATTTTATTGCCTTCCAAGCAGAATGTCGTGGGTTCAAATCCCATCGCCCGCTCCAGATTTCTCCTTCAGAATCAAGCCCTTGCAGCAGTGTAAGGGCTTTTTTCTTGCCTCTCTTGTGTTTCCTTGGTTGAGCTTGGCTTTTCTTGACACGCGCCTCAAATGGGTATCAATTCGGGTATCACCTGAAAAGGGTAGCGACAAGGCAAGGGAGGATCTCATGGGACGGCATGGCGAAGGCACTCTGATCAATCGCAACGGCACCTGGGTTCACAAGACCCGAATCAACGGCAAGGACACCCGCCGCTCGACGGGCTGCACCAATCGCAAAGATGCCGAAGCTTGGGTGAAGGCAAACATCACGCCAATCGCCAGCGCCAAGAACGCCGATGAGGCCCGCGAGCGCGTCAGGGAAATCCGCTCCAACGCCGCTCGGGTCAGCTTGGCGGATGCTTACGAGCTCTTCACCAGATCCCCCCGGAAGAAACAAGCCGGAGAGAAACAGGCCCGCACCGTCCTCGCCTACTGGAATGATTTTTTCACCTGGGCCGAAGCCCATGAACTTAAACACCTCGCTCAAATCACGCCGGAGCACGCGGCGGCCTACCTCAATCGCCTCACCGAGTTTGGCCGCTTCGCCGACTCGCGCCCCGGGGTTGCGCCAAAGCCGATTTCCGCGCGATCCCGAAATGCCTATCACATCAACATCAAAGCGGTTTTCCAGGCTGGACTGAGTGCCGCTTCCCTCAAGCACAATCCCTTCGATCTGCCGAAGGCGGAAAACGACTCGGAGGAGCGCGAGGCCTTCGAGCTGGACGAGCTCCGGAGAATCGGCGAAGCGGTCAAAGGACACGCCACACTCTGGCCGCTTGTCATCATCGCCACCTGCACCGGATTGCGGGCCGGTGACGCTTGCTGCTTGACTTGGGAAGAAGTCGATCTGGATGGCTTCCCTGGATTCATCGTCAAGAAGACCAGCAAGACCGGGAAAGCGGTCTCGATCCCAATGCTGCCGCCGCTTCGCGAGCTCTTGGAAGAGCTGAAAGCCAAGTCTGAGACTCCGAATCTCAAAACCGCTTTGGGCGAGCAGGCGTCGATGGAGCAGTATGTCTGCCCTGCCCTTGCCTCCCAGTATCAACGCAACGCCTGCAAACTCTCTCACGACTTCGGCGCCGTCCTTGACCGCCTCGGCATTGCTCGAGAAAGAAATGTCGCCGGCAGGAGTCGGCCGCATGTCTTCAAAGACCTGCATAGCTTCCGCCACACCTTCGTCTATCTCGCTGCTGAAGCTGGAATTCCTCTCGCCGTGGTGCAAGGGATTGTGGGACACGCGACACAGCGAATGACCCAGCATTACGCCAATCACGCCACGAAACTCGCCAAGATTGAGCACATGAAAAAGCTTCCCGACTTCTTTGGCGCACAAGTGACCAGCGACGAAAGCGTCAAAGTCTTGACTGGCAACGCGAGTGTCAAAGTCTCCGGCCACGACAGCGCAAGCCTGGTGACTGGCGACGCCGATAGGCTGCTGGCGATCGAGAAGATCCTGCGCGGAGCCACCAAAGACACTGCGTGGAAGGATATCAAACGGGCGCTGATTGAGTTGGAGGAGTAGCCCCCGAAACCCCATCACCAAACACCAACAAGGAACTCGATTATGGTCGGCAGGAAGAAAGGCAGCGGCTCATATCTATACCGTTTGAAGGAGAGGGCTCACCTCTACTCGGAAGCGGAGATCACCGCGCATCTGAGCGTCAGCCGCGGGGGCCTTAAGTCGAGAATCGACAGCGGCGAGCTGATCCGGATCTCCATGGGCAAGCGGACTCGAGAGGAATTGCGTCAGGAGGCGGAAGTCGCGGCGGCCAAGGAGCAGGAGGAGGCCAGGCATGGGGCAGGAAGCCATGAACTCAGCTCCTGGAGCGTTGATTCCGTCATCGAGGGGCTGGAGCTGGCTCGCGTGATCATCCGTCGGGTTCCGGCTCATGAGATAGACAAGACGCTGGAACGGGCGCAGAAGCTGGCTCGAAACGGCACTTGGCGAGGCCACGGCGAGCTCCTCGACGCTCTCTTCGGCGTCACCCCTGTGAATGCCCATAAACTGGCGGCAGAACTCTTTCCGGCATCTTTGTCACAGCAGAGAGAACGAGCGCAGAAGCAAGACAGGACGGCGGACTGATTTCCGCCTCATTTCCGCATGGTTTGGGGAGCTGTGCAAGATTGATTCAGGAAGTGTTGCGGGGCTAGCCTCTGAATGAGTTCTGGTGAATCGTGGTCGCATCCGGCAAGCCGCCGGGCAATAACCCGAAACCAAGAGACACCCATGCCACACCTCGCTCGTCGCCCCGTCGACAGAATTTTCGAGTCGCCATTTGCGACTGCCGCAGCATCCTCGCACTCCGACAAGGAGGCTTGCCCCCGATGAAACTGTACCGTCGCAAGCTGAAGTCCGGGTTGAGCCGCAATTACTCCGTGCGTCTGAGGATCAAGGATCGGGAGATCCGCCTCAGCACCGGGCAAAGCACCTACGCCGAGGCGAAAGCCTGGGTCGAGCGCCATGTCCAGCCCTTGAAGGAGGCCCGCCATGTCGCCGCTTTGGAAAAGGCGGCGCAGCAAGCACTCGCCGCCGCTCCCTTGCCGTTGCTTGATGAGCGAGGCCAGGATCTGCCTGCACGCAACCAGGCCCATGCCGAACGACGCCTGAAGCACAGGCAGTCGCCGGGATATGTGCCGCGCAAGGAAGTGAAGCGTCCGAGCGCCTGGATCTGCTTCCTCCAAGCTCACCCCAGCCTCAGCGCCAACCAACAGCAATCCTGCTTGGGAAGCCTGCGCAGCTTCGCCGCCTGGGTGAGCAAAAGCGCCGAAGAAAAGCTGAGCACTCGTCGCCGTCTGGCGGCAGGTGTCCATGTCGCCGCCATCACCCAGGAGCATGCCCGTGATTGGCTGCGCTCGCTGCAGGCCGAGGGGCTTGCTGGCGTCACCCTGCGGAGGCACCGGCAGCGACTGCTGCGCATCTTCGACGCCGCCGCTGAACTGGCCGGCATCCGCCGCAACCCCTTTCGCGAGGCTGCCGCGCCCGCTGCTGATGGCGCCAGCCGACGCGCCTTCTCCCCGGATGAATTGCGGCAGATCCTGGCGGAGTCGGCCAAGGAGGAGATCGGTCCGCTGGTCGCCATCGCCGTCTGCACCGGCCTCCGCCTCGGCGACGCCGTCACCCTGCGTTGGGATGAGATCGACATCCATCGCAATTGCTTCCGCCGCATCACCAGCAAGACTCGGACTGAAGTTGAGATCCCCATCCTGCCGCCGCTTGCCGCCTGGCTGCAAGGTCGCAAGGACAAGGACAAGACTGGACTCCTCCTGCCGGATCTGGCCGCTCTCTACCGCAGCCGACCTGGCGAGATTTCGAGCCGCTTCGGCAAGCTATTGGATCGTCTCGGTATCCGGCGCAAGGAAGCTCTTCCGGGGCGGGCCCGACCCGTCACGGTCAAGTCCTTCCACGCCTTGAGGCATTCCTTTGTCTATCTCGCCGCCGAAGCGCAAGTGCCCCTGCCGGTCATCGTCGCCATCGTCGGCCACAGCAGCGCTCGGATGACCGAGCGCTACGCAGCTCACACCACGCTTGAGGCGAAGCAGAAACTGCTGGAGAAGGTCGGCATCTCGCGACTTTTCGGGGCGGAGTGAGCGTCGCCGACGGCCTCAGCTCAGCCATTCGCGGTTCGCGATTCTGCAGGGCAGGGGATAGGCACCGAGGGCGCCAAGGCGCGGGTGGAGTGTGGAGTCGAGTGGTAGAGCTGGTCGCTGGTCGTCGAAGAAGAAAGAAGATCAGTCCTTGTCGAGGCCGACGAGGGAGAAGGCAAGACTTCGGCGACATCCAGGCCCAGAAGTGGAGGGAGCTTATTACCCGCTGACGTGCCGACGCAGCCCGGGCAGTGACGATGGCGCTGCCTAGCTGCGGGCGGTAGCTCAGCTCGGATCCATGATCTTCGGTCACGCAGATCTGTTTGAGTTTCTGCAGTTGGGGGGCTGGCTGTCGAGGAAAGGTTTGAGCTTTGAGCGCGATCTCCGCAGCGCGTTTCTCCGCGTGAGACAAGCCGGCTGCGGTGCCTTCGTCGTTTCTCTTCGGCGTCGAAATGCCCCTCCAAGCGGCGTAGAGAGTAGAGATTCATCGCCAGCTCCAGCCCACGCCCGGTCTCAAGGCCTTGACGGTCCCCGCCGACGACAGTTCTGAGCGGGGCTGTCGCGAGGAGAAGTGAGAAGTTCAGCGGCTTCCTGTCGCACGAGGAACTCGAACTCCTGCGCCAAATTCCCACTCCCCACTCGCCCGTTCCGCGCATTTCCCGACGCCGCCTTTTTGCCGATGCGAAGCCGCCGCGATAGCCCCTTTGCTGCCTTGGCCTTGGGCACCTTGGACTTCTGTGGAGGAGGAAACGGGTCATGGGCTCAGGATAGATTCAGGGCGACACGTGGCAAGCGGAGAAGAGGACGATGAGCAAGAAGAAAATCAAAAGCGGCTTTCCGGTGCTGATCGGACTGGGCGGTGAAAGTGCTGCGGTGATCGCGTTTCAACGCTTGGAAATGTCGGTGCTGAAACGGCATCTGGCGGCAGCAGGGGTCAAGAAGCTGAACTTTACGGCGGAGGAGCGCAGGCAATTGAGCGACTCGGCAGCGGCTATGAGCCCGCAGGCGCGGAAGCAGGCGATGAACATCGTCAGGCCGGAGACGCTGAGGCGGTGGAACAAGGCGCAGGAAGGCAAGCCAGCGCCTGGGGGCAGGCGCGCTCCCAGGAAAGAAGCGGCGGCGGAGAAGGATGCACTGGTGCTGCAATTGGTGCGGGGGAATCCGAGCTGGGGACGCAAGCGCATCGCGGCGCAATTGCGGCTGGCGGGAGTGAACATCTGTGCGAGTCGGGTGCGGCAGATTTTGAAGAAGCATGGCATCAAACCGGGTCCGAGAGGCGGTCCGTGGAAGGAGTTTTTGGAAGCTCAGGCGGAAGTCTGGCAGAGCGACTTCTTCGAGGTGACGACGGGCTTGCTGGGGAAGATCGCCTTGGCGGTGCTGTTCTTCATCAACATCAGGACGAGGCAGATGGTGATCGCCGGGGTGACGCAGCATCCCACTCAGGAATGGCTGGTGACGGCGGCGAAGCACTTGGTCGCCGGGCCGCTCAAGGGCGCTTCGTGTATCGTCCGGGACGGCGACAAGAAGTTCACGACGGCCTACGATCAGGTTTTCACGGACAAGGGAATCCTGGTGCAGAAGACGAGGCCGCGAACGCCGGACATGAATGCTTTCGCGGAACGAATGGTCAGGACCTTCAAGGAGGAATGCACCAGTCGGCTGGTCTTCCTCAACCAGCGGCAGGTCGAATACGCCTTGAGTCAGTTTCTGGCGCACTACCACGCGGAGCGCTGCCACCAGGGTTTTCCGGAGAATGTTCCGCCTGCGGTCGACCCGGTCTTCCATCGTCGCAAAGGCCGGATGGTCGTGAAGAAACGCCTCCGAGGTCTGCTGAAGTCGTATCATCGGCTCGCCTCCTGAGAGTTTTCGGGCTTGGTTTTGAACGGGTTTCGTGCGAGACTCGGCGCTAGTTCACGCCCGGATTCGTGCGGGTTTTATGGGTTTTGCGGGTCCCGCGAGGGCGGGGCGCTCGGGGATGCCGAAAAACCGGCTGGATTTTGTTCGTGGTTCGAGAGTAAACCGGTATGACACTTCGTGCTTGAGCCTGATTGCGGGCTTGTGACACCTACGCCGATTGCGGGATTGTGACACCTACGAGGCTGCGGGTCAGGGCTTAGATTTTCCAATTCAGGAGTTTGATGAGTCTATGACCAATAAATCGCCTTAATCAAATTCATGTTTTTCACACGAAACGATTTCCATTTTTGCACAGGACACAAATAGTTCATTGTTGATATTTATATTAATTTTATTAATTTCCTTCATTATCGCATCAATGGAAATTTCCTTGAAATCATTATCTCCACAGTAATACAACAATGAAACTCCTGAAAACTTAATATTTAATTTAGTTGGATGACATAAATTGAAATCGTCGCTTTCATTAGTCATGCAAAGCGCGATCAAGTTTAGTTCCCCTTGGAAGTTAAACATATAATGCCAGATGTCACAGATCCCCTCAAAGGGCAAGTGATGCCCCCATAAATCATTAACTTTGTGCGCCCCTTCACATGTATTTAATGCATCTATGAATCTTATGATTTTATTCATGATTTTCATCCTTTTTTCTACTGATGGAGTTGCCCGATTGCGAGCTAATTACACCAATGGCTTTATGAATTAGTAATTTCAATTAAATCATAAAAGTTTATTATTCCAGTGAGAGGAAAGCACCCCATATTACTTTCAATTAGTGCGTTTTTGGCTTTTACTCGAAAAACTTGCCAATAGACGCCATTTTCAAACTCTTCATACGTATATGTTTCTAAGTTTTCTTTTTCCGAAATGAAGTCAATAAAGTTCTGGCTATCTAAACCTGGACTAATCTCATCAAACCAACCGCTGTAATATTCAATTAAAGAGGCGACTAGATGTCTTAATGGATTTCTTGAGGCATAGCTTAAAACTTCATGAGCTCTTGGTATTTTATCAATATATTTAACCTGCTCTTCGAATGGCAAACTCGAAAATGTTAAGAGCATCCAGAAAATCATTCCAGACTCCTGTCTATCAACTCCACTTTCGTAAACAGTATGATCATTCATGATTATTGATTCCATTTTCTGATGTGATAATGAAAGCTTCCATCAGCCCAAACTGAGACTTCATTTGGCTTGACTCCATTTACTCCGCCATGACCTGTCGGGTTACTGGGAGACCCCACTGTAAATGGTCCGCCACCATGCGCGCCATGGAAATCCATACGAATTAACTGTCTATTAATTCCCATTTTTACTCCAAGTCCAAATAGCTGTCCACTTGCATCAGCATTTGCAGCACCAAATATCAAGTTAATTGGAATTTTTGATTTTGACAACTTCACAGATGTATTCGTTTTAATTTCACGCTGTGGAATTCCAGCAATTGGCAATGGCATGTATATCAAAAACGCGCTTAATTTATCGCCCTTAGCTGCTGAAGATTCAAATCCTGAAGACCAATTACCAATTCCAGTACTGATGGCTTTGGGAAGGTTTTCGGCAAACGACTCAAGCGCTTCTTTGAAATCTACATTAGGAGAGCCTGTAGATGTTAATGAACTAGTTAAATCAGGTAATTGAGCTCCTTCTATGGCTCCAATTACTTGTTGAACCCCTGAAATAATATCAATTAATGAGCTCACTTTGTCATAGGCATTCATTAAGAACTTTATGCGTCCACCTATTTGCATTAGGCCAGACTTGAGAGTTTGAACAGCGGTCATCTCTGTGAGAGTTTCCATCCCACTCGGATCTCTTCCATTGATTGGATCACCCCCACAATACAAATACTTATGCAGTGTGATCGGCTCCCCGCTTCTTCCCTCAAAAGTATCCATGGTCCAGAATCTACCCAAATCTGGCTGATACCACCTTGCCCGCAGGTAGTACATGCCCAGATCAGCATCGTAGAATTCCGAGCAATATCTGTGGTGTAGGTCTAAGATGCCCGAAGACTCGCGGAGAATGCCGAAGGCGTCATAGGTGAATTCACCCGAGATCGATCCGTTGAGATCGCTCAAGGCTCGGGTCGAGCCATGACCATCTTGGTGCGCAAAACGCAAAACCGAGCTTGCGGTACTGCCAGTCCACGAAACTTCTTCTTCGGCAAAGAGCTGCAAGCCGAAGTAGGCGCGGTGAACGACGCTGAGTTGTCCGCCGATTTGTTGCAATTCCTCGACACACTGGGCGTAGCCCGTGGGATTCTGAACATCCAGGAGATACGCGGTTTCGAGACCTGCGACAGTCTTCGCCACGCGCTGACCTTCCGAGTCGTAGTAGAGGTCGATGATTCTGCCGCCCACCGTGCGGCGAATCAGGCGGTTTTCAAAGTCGTAGACATCGGTCCCTGAACTGGAGCTCAAGGTGTTGCCGTTGGCATCATAAGAATCACCCACAAGGCGGTCATTGGCATCGTAGGAGGCCGCTTGGACCGACACGCCGTCCAGGGTGGAGCCGCGTTGAGTCCGGTTGCCGACGGCATCGAGAGTGTAATTGGCTCGACCGCCGCCGACTTCAGACTCTTCGATCAATCGATGAAGGTCGTCGTAGCTGTAATTGAAGATTCGGCTGCCTTCGATGGCTTGGGTGCGGCGTCCGCAAAGATTGACGGTGTAGGCGAAGCTGAGGTTGTTGATCGAGGCATTCATGCCGCTGAGACGATTGCGAAGGTCGTAGGCGAAGCTCTGGGTGATCGCTCCGTGCTTCTGCGAGGCGAGGTTGCCCACCGCGTCATACGAGTAAGCAGAGGACCGATTGACGCCTGAAGCATCTTTAGCGGTCACGCCAGCGAGACGCCCGGCAGAATCGTAGGAGTAGCTGTTGTCCAGTCCGGACAAATTGTCTGACTTGGCGCTCAACAGTTTGCCTACCGCGTCGTGGGTGTAGCTGATGAGACCTTCGTCAGTGCCACGGGAAACGAGGCGGCCGGAGGCGTCGAATGCCTGGGTGGTTTCGTGCAAGAGGCTCGTGCCGTGCCAGACGCGACCTTTGATCAGGCGTCCGGCGTAGTCGCGCTCGTAAGTGATCTTGGAAGCGGCGTGCGACAAATTCAAAGACGGGTGATTGGCATCGGCGGTCTTCTCGATCAAGGCACCGCCCGCTTCGTATTTGAAGCTGGTGGTCTTGCCGCTGAAGTCACGACGGGAAGTCATGCGGCCAAGGAGGTCATAGTTGGCGATTTCGCTCATGCCGAGGGGTAGGGAGCGGCTGACGCGCCGTCCGGAGAGGTCATAGCCGAAGCTGGTTTCGTGGTTATTGGCGTCGATCTGTTTGGTCATCAAGCCGCGTGAATCGTACTCAAAGCGGGTCAGGCCGTTCATCGCGTCCTTGACGCTGGCCAAATTGCCGGAGCTGTCGTAGGCAAATTCGGTCCGTTTGCCCATCTCGTCAATCTTGGCGGTCTGACGCCCGATCGCATCGTATTCGAAGCGAACCTGGCTGTCGTCGGCAAAAGTCTGATTCAGAAGGCGTCCGTTGTCGTCGTGAACGAAGCTGGTTTTTTTACCCAGGGCATCGGTCATTTCGACGCGGCGTCCGGAAATGTCGTAGCCATAACGCAGAGTGGTGGCGGGTGTGCGCACTTCGATTTGGCGTCCGGCACCGGATGAGGGGTCATAAACATATTCCGTGCGAAGGCCCGTGGGATCAATCACGGCGACGCTGCGGCCCAAGACATCATACTCGGTCCGGGTCTGGCCGCCGGTGGGCGAAATGCTCTTGACCAGGCGTCCGAGAGAGTCGTACTCGTTGCGGGTGATAAAGGTTTGGCTGCCGCTGCTGAGGGTTTCCGTGATCACTCGCCCCTCGAGGTCATACTCCCGGCTGCTGACCGTGCCACGAACATCGGTCTGCTTGAAGGCGCGGCCTTGCGCGTCGTATTCGGTCAAAGCCTCATGGCCAAGCGGGTCAATGGTCTTGACCAGTTGGCCAGCTTGGTTGTACTCATTCTGGCTGGCGCCGCCATCGGGGGCGATCGAAGTTAGCATTCTTCCTTCTGCATCGTAGGTAAAGGAACTGATGGCGGTTCCGGTCTGAACGCCATCGACCAGAACGGCGACGCGGCTTTCTAATCTCCTCCCCAAGGCATCGACGCTGTGCGTGGTCTTGGCCAGAAGTTTGCCGCTGGCATCGAGACGACGCTCTTCAATCTCGCGTCCGTAGTCATCATAATCGGTCTCGCTGCGATTGCCGAGGGGGTCGATGACGGCGCTGATGTTGCCGGCGTTGTCGTATTGGTAACGGGTGATCTGGCCGTCGGCGGAGATCAGTTGGGTCAGGTGGCCGAGGGAGTCGTAGCTGAAGTTCATGGTGCGGCCGGCGGCGTCGGTGATGGCGAGAGGACGGCCGGCGCTGTCGTAAGAGGTCGATTGCACCGCTTCGGCGACGCTGCCATCCGCGAGGGTGACGTAGCTGCTTTCGCTCAGGGGGTTCTTCTGGGCGTCGAAAGTGCGGCGGGTGATGTGGCCGAGGGCGTCGGTGGTCTTGATCTCGTTGTCCTCGTCGTCGTATTCACGCAGGGTGACATTGCCGAGGGGATCGATGGTTTTGGTGACGTTGCCGGCGTAGTCGTATTCGTGGACGGTGACATTGCCGAGGCGGTCGGTGACGCTTTCGCGACGCTGCGGCAGGTCGTGGCAGAAGCTCATCGCGTTGCCGTCGGCATCGCTTTGGCCGACGAGGCGGCCCTCGGGCGAGTAGGCGTTGCTCATCACCTTGAGGCCGCGGGGGTCGGTGATGCCGGAGAGGTAGTGAGGGAAGCCGGGGACCTGATAGTCGAAGCTGGTGGTGGCGCCCACGCGGTCGTTGACCGAGATCAGGCGACCTTGGGCGTCGTAATCGTAATCGACGCTGTTGCCGGCGGGATCGGTGAGGCTGCTGACGCGTCCGGCGGCATCGCGGTCGACGCGGATTTCGGGGCCGCTGGAGTGGCGGACGCCGATGATGCGCTGCTGCGCGTCGCGCAAGACGCTGAGGCTCTGGCCGTCGGGGGTGTTCTGGCTCAGGAGGCCGAGTTTTTCATCGACGATGAAGCTG
>JBDKFG010000024.1:0-110110 GCA_039798785.1 Verrucomicrobiota bacterium
AAATCTTTGATTTTGTTCGCGTTCTGTTGAATCTTGAATTTTGAATCTTGAATCGGATTCCCGAGCTGAGCCCAAGCTCAGCTTCGGAATCCAGGATTAATCAACTCAAAATACATTTCGGCGACAAGCTCGTTATTAACTCCCTGTTCCTTGAACTCTTTTTCTATTCGATCCATATCTTGATTGATTTCGGGATCACTCAACTTCTCCTTGACCAAAGCGCAAAAAATAAACACATGCCTGAGTTTTTTCTGATTTACATCGGACAAGGTCTCCGCCAGCAAGATGCGACCTAGAAAATTAATTAGTTTAATCAATAGAAAGCAGGTTATGACTGGGGTTAGAAGAAAGAGGGAAATTACAAGCCAAGACATCGTTATTGTCCTTAGATGGTTACCGCTTCACATGATACACGCCGTGTATCATAATCACAAAACTAAGCAAATGAATAATTTGTGGTGTCTTTGCGAGCGAAAGTCGGGAAAGGGTCAGGGAAAACCCGGCGCTACGGGTTGTCCCTGCAGGAGCGCAGCGACGCCCATGCTTACGGGGTTCGGGGACTAGTCCCCGAGCGGGGTGCGGGGCGGCAGCCCTGCCTTTCTTTGTTCAGCGCCGCAGGCTTCGGTTCCGGCGGAGTCGGATTAGATAAAAGACGTTAGAGGGTGAAATTCGCTTCGAAGCTCAGGCCAGTTCGATCTTCTCGGCGTTGGCGGGGTAGGAGCCGAGGATTTTGACGAAGGGGCAGGTTTCTTTCAGCTCGGCGACAACCTTGGCGGTGACCGCGTCGCTCATATGGCCGAGGAAGTCGACGAAGAAATAATACTCGCCTTTTTTCAGCTTCGAGGGGCGCGACTCGATCATCGTCATGTTGACCGCGTTGCGATCGAAGTGGGAGAGGACTTCGTAGAGGGCGCCGACCTTGTCCTTCACCGAGAACATCAGCGAGGTCTTGTCGTCGCCGGTGGAGCGGGTGTCCTGGCCGGAGATGACGAGGAAGCGAGTGATGTTGTCGTTCATGTCCTCGATCTTGGCATCAAGAACGGCAAGGCCGTAGTGATTGGCGGCAAGGGTCGACGAGATGGCGGCGGCGCCTTCTTCTTCAGCGGCGAGGCGGGCGGCATCGGCGGTGGAGCGCGTTTCGACGGTGGGGATGCCGGGAAAGTTGCGGTGCAGGTAGAGGCGGCACTGACCGAGGGCTTGTGGGTGCGAGTAGATGACTTTGATCTTGTCGCGAGTGACCTTGGAGACGAGGTTCTGGTGGGCCGGCAGGTTGAGTTCGGCGCAGATCTTGCAGGCCGAGGCGGCGAAGACGTCGAGAGTGTAGGTGACGGCGCCTTCGGTGGAGTTTTCGATCGGCACGACGCCGTAATGGGCCTTGCCTTTTTCAACTTCTTCGAAGACTTCGGCGATCGAGTTTTTCGGCTGGTAGCGGACGCTGTGGCCGAACTTGCTCATCGCGGCCTGGTGCGAGAAGGTGTTTTCGGGGCCGAGGAAGGCGATGGTGAGGGGCGCCTCGAGGGCGAGGGCGCCGGACATGATTTCACGGTAGATCGAGCGCAGGGTGCAGTTGGGCAAGGGCCCTTTGTTCAATCCCTCAAGGCGCTCGAGAAGGGCTTTTTCGCGCTCGGGGACGTAGATCTCGCGGCGGTTGGCGCGTTTCCATTCGCCGACTTCTCCTGCGAGGCGATAGCGACGGTTGATCAGGGTGATGATCTGCTCGTCAATGCTGTCGATGTCTTTGCGCACTTCGCTGATGTCACGCATGGTCCCAGGTCTCCGTCGATGATGTGAAAGCCATACTAGGCTGCTGCTGCGACGGGAGTCAAGGGCGATGACGGACTTAGATGGGCTGCTGCCTGCATTGCATAGGTTGCGGGAAGAGCGGGCAGGAATGGTGGCTGTATTCAGGCTTGATGCGTCCCTCAAAAGTCACCGCGTAGCGGTCGAAGCTGGCTTAGCCTGGGGCATCGCCCCAGGTTTTGAGCGTGAAAGGGTGCCGCCTCGCGTAATTCGGTGCTTACTCGTGCTTGCTCACGGTGGAAGCGGACTATCTGGCGTCGGAATAAACTCTAAAACTCTGATAGAACATATATAATGCTGTGATCATTTCTTTGTTGTTTAAACTGTCATTTATGATATATATTTTGCATTGCTTCTTCCCAGCAAAAGACAGTCGAGAGACTTCAGTTTTTGACGAGTCAAAAACGGAGAAAGTGGATTTTTCGAAGTTGGCTATGGCCCCATAATCGACTGAATCAGATTGGATACTGCAAAAGTATTTATCTTGGGGGATTTCATAGTAATCGCAGCCTGAATAAAGTGTTGATATCTTGAATCCATTTACCTCGCAATTAAGGTCACCCAATTTTTTTAAGTAAAATTGAATTTTTGTCATTTTTAAACGACATAATAAATAGGCTTCCAAATGAAAATGAAGGTTCCTGAATGCTGCATACTTCATTGCGATCTGCATCAAAAATCGAACATGGAGATAGAAGGTATCGCTGCCTAAAATAAAATATCTTCACATGTTCATGGGTCATGATTTCACCCCTTCCCCAACCTCTTCCGCAGCGCCTTGACCAGAGTGTCGAGCACCTGCAGGCGTGCGAGTTTTTTATCGACGGCAGCGACACAGATCCAGGGGGCCCAGGGCTGGTCGGTGCGGAGAAGGAGTTCATCGACTGCCGCTTCGTAAGCCTTCCATTTGTCGCGGTTGCGCCAGTCTTCGTCAGTGATCTTCCATTGCTTATGGGGGGTTTCCTGGCGTTTTTTGAAGCGCAGGGCTTGTTCTTCGGGGGTGATCTCGAGCCAGAATTTCAGCACAACGGCGCCGGATTCTGCGAGGTGGCGTTCGGCGGCGTTGATCTCGTCGAAGGCGCGGCGCCAATCGTCGGGCGCGCAGAAGCCTTCGATGCGCTCGACCATGACGCGTCCGTACCAGGAGCGATCGAAGATGGCGATGCGGCCTTTCCCGGGCATGTCGCGCCAGAAGCGCCAGAGGTAGTTGCGGGCGATCTCCTCTTTGCTTGGCGCGCCGACCGGGATGACGCGGTATTGGCGGGGGTCGAGGGCGTCGGTGACGCGTTTGATCGCGCCGCCTTTGCCGGCGGCATCCCAGCCTTCAAAAGCCAGGACCAGGGGGATCTTCTCGCGGAAGAGACGCAAGGAAAGGGTGCTTAATTCATCCTGGAGCTTGCGGAAGCGTTTTCGGAAGCCGGTTTCGTCACCGAGTCTTGCATTGAGATCAAGGATCTGGCGGGGGGAGGAACCTTCGGCCGGCGGCAAGGTCAGCGTGTCGGATTTGGGCGGGCGGGGCGGACGGGCGAGCGCGGATTCAAGTCCGGCGGCAACGGCCTCGAGGAATTCCACCTGGGCGCTGCCGCGATCCATGGCGACGATGACCTTCCAGGGAGCCTCTTCAGAGTGGCTGCGCCGCAGCACCGAATCGGCGGCCTTAAGCCAGTGGGGGAACATCAGGTTCTGCTCGAGGTCGCTTTCGGTGACGCGCCAGGCGGTGGTCTTGTCGGCGCGCAGCTCCTTGAAGCGGCGCCCCTGCTCCTTGCGGCTGATGTGTAGGAAGATCTTGATGATGCATGCGCCGGAATGCAAATGGGCATCTTCAAAAGCGAGAGCATCCCGAAGGTGGCGGCTCGACAGACGCTTGGCTTTCATCGACTGTTCGATGCAGGGGCGGAGCCAGGAACGGTCGAAAATGGCGATCCGGCCGGGAGCGGGAGAATGGCGCCAGAAGGGCGCGAGCTCGGCGATATCCTCCTTCGCGGACCGCCCCTCGAAGACGGCGAAGCCGCGAGGATCGAGGCATTGGGTGAGATCGTTGATCAGCCGCCCTTTGCCGGCCGCGCTGCCGCCGTCGACGGCTAGCAGCACCGGCAGCCCCTGGTCGAGCACTTGCCGCTGCAACTCCATCAGGCGCACCTCGAGAGCCTCGAGACGGGGCCGAACCTCGGCTTCCGGGATTTTCGCATCCAGATTGAGTTTCTCGAGCATGATCGCGCCTCCAGTCTTCCCAAACTTAGACCTTGGCGGCGGATTGACCAGCTGACGCGGTGAAAGGCAAAAACAGGTCTTGCCGGAGCAAGACCTGCCCGCCGGCGATCACTCGCCGGCCGTCAGTCCGGAATCAGCGGATGACGATGACGCCGCCGATGGAGATGCGGCTGCCGCAACGGGGAACCGGCTCGCAACGGCGGACCGGCTCGCAGTGGCGGTAGACCGGCTCGCAGTGGCGGTGATAGACGACGGGCTCGCAGCGGACGGGCTCGCAATACACCCGGCGAGAGTAGTAGACCTCGCGGTAGTAGCGCTCACGTTCGGCGCGGGCCAGCGCCATCTCGTAGTCACGGCGGCGCTGCTCTTCGTAGAACAAGCGCTCGCGCTCAAGGCGCGCACACTCGATCTCACGTTCAAGGCGACGGCGTTCATCACAGGGATCATACACCGGGCGGCTGACGACGCGCTCCTCACGGTCCCAGCCGCTGCTGCGGCTGGAGCTGACGCTGACCGCGACTTCGGTGCGGCGCGATCCGGAGCTGCGCTCCGTCTCGACCGACACTTCGGTGCGGCTCGACTGTCCACGGCCGGAGAATTCGTCGCGGGCGGAGTCGCCGTTGCGGGCGGATCCGTCGCCGAAATAACCGGCGTTCGAACTGAGGGTCAGGCACAAAACAGCCAGGGCGGACAAGCGGCCGAGGCTCTTCTTGACAAGCATCGTGTGTTTCCTTCTCTTTCTGCACGGGGGACAGGGGCTGCGCCTCTGCATCCTTTCCGTGCAATCTCACTAGACAGCCGGCGCCCCTTCCGGATCCTTACGATTCCCGGGCCTCTTTGGAATCGAGTTCTTCGTCTTTTCGTCCTGGCTCCTGCAATATTCGCGCCCCCTCCTCTTGCCTGCCGCAGGAGATGGACTTGATTGTCAGGGCGAACCCCCAACGGAGATCCTCATGCGACTGCTTTGCGCCCTTCTGCTTTCCCTCTTCAGCTGCGCCGACAAATCCAAGGTCAGTTCCCGGAACTTTTTCGACCTTGAATCGGAAAGTCTCGCTGGCAAGCCGGTGAAAATGGACCTGTATCGCGGCAAGGTCATCCTCGTCGTCAACACCGCCAGCAAATGCGGCTTCACCGGCCAGTACAAGGCGCTTGAGACGGTGTGGAAGAAATACCAGGACCGCGGCCTGGTGGTGATCGGGTTCCCCTGCAATCAATTCGGCTCTCAGGAGCCGGGCGGAGCCAGCGACATCAGCAGCTTCTGCCAAGTGAACTACGGCGTCAGCTTCCCGATGATGGCCAAAATCGAGGTCAACGGCCCCGGACGCCACGAAGTCTACAAGTTCCTCTGTGAAGAGTCCGGGCCGGCCAACGGCGACATCGTGTGGAACTTCAGCAAATTCCTCGTCGGCCGCGACGGCAAGGTGATCGACCGCTTCGCTCCCACCACCAAGCCCGATGCAGACAAGCTCATCGCCGCCATCGAGGCGGCGCTCGGCAAGTGAGTCCTCAATCCTCCCAGCCGTAAAGGTGGATGCGAATGACGACGCCCAAGTCTCCCCCTTCTGTGAATTGCAAAACTCTTGCCGCTCCGGCATAAAAAACGCCTGTTGAATCTTGCGTCGGCCCGCCCTTGGTCCGATACTGGTAGAAGTCCTACCCGGCAATGAGGCTTCTCGTGTCCACCTTCACCATTGAGCAGATCCGTTCCCTCTCTCCCGATGCCGCCAGCTTCGACGCGGCCAAGTCAAATTCCTCGCCCGCAAAGTGGCGCGACTGCGGCCGCTCGGAACGGGCGCTCTGGGGCATCTGCAAGGGCTCCGCCGAGTACACCGTCGCGGTCTCCCTCGGCGAGGGCATGGACTTCCGCTGCAATTGCCCCTCCCGCAAACGCCCCTGCAAACACGGCCTCGCCCTGCTCCTCATCCACAGCGGCGCGCCCCTCGCCGAAATCGCCGAGCCGGACTGGATCGCCGAGTGGTTCAACAAGCGCGAGGAGACCGCCAAGAAGCGCGCCGAAAAGGTCGAAAAGGCCGTCGCCAAGGCCCAGGAGGCGCCCAGCGTCGATCCGGCCAAGGCCGCCGAAAAGCTCGAATCCCGCGATGAACTCCTCAGCGCCGCCGTCGAGCGCTTCCAGGCATTCCTCGAGGACGCCCTGCGCACCGGACTCGCCACCCTGCCCGCCCGCGGCGACAGCTTCGCCACTCTCGCCGCCCGCCTCGTCGACGACAAGGCGCCTTCTCTCGCCAACCGCGTCCGCAGCCTCGAAGAAATCCTCGGCCGCGGCGAACACTGGCCCGCCGCCTTCTGCGACCAGGCCGCCGCCACCGCCCTGCTCCTCCAGACCTGGAAGGAACGCGCCGCCCTCGATGCCGAACTGGTCCATGAAGTCCGCCTCCAGTCCGGCCTCAGCCTGAAAGAGGAGGACGCCCTCGCCTCGGGGGAACGCCTCAGCGACACCTTCCTCGTCGTCGGCCAGCGCGTCGAAGATCTCCCCAGGGTGCGGATGATGCGCTCCTGGATCTTCGGCAGCCGCAGCGGACGCCTCCTCACCGAGCTGAAATTCTCGGTCAACGGCCAGCCCTTCCCCGGCGAACTGCTCAGCCCCGGCCAGGCCTTCAGCGCCGACGCCGTGCTCTCTCCCGGACGCCGCCGCGAACGGGTCTTCCTGCCCCTGCGAAAAGCCGCCATGCTCAGCGACCTCGCCCAGCTCGGCTGCGCCGATCTCGACGCCGCCCAGCAGCAGCTCGCCGAGGTCCTCGCCGCCTGTCCCTGGACCCGCCAATTCCCGCTCCTCCTCGCCCAGGTCCGCCTCGGCTTCGCCCGCCAGCAGGCCTGCCTCATCGACCGCGCCGGCCGCTCCTGGCCCCTCGCCCAGCAAAGCCCTTGGGAGCTCCTCGGCCGCAGCGCCGGCCGCCCCTGCTCGCTCTTCGGCCTCTGGGACGGCCAAGCCTTCGAAGTGCTGTCGCTGATCCAGGATTCCCAGGTCACGCCCCTGCCCGAAACGCCTTTGCGTCCGCCGCAATTCGCCCCCGACCCGAGCCTCATCCCGGTGATCCAGGGCCTGCGCTCCGAAGACGGCCTCAGCGTGCCGCATCCCGAGCTCAACGACTTGCTGCTGCGTCCGGCCTTGAGCCCCGCCTGGAAGTTCCTCCTCGCCCGCGCTGCTTCGCAAACTCTCGATCTCGCCGCCGCAGAATTTCCCGCCCTCCCCGCCGAAGCCGCCGCCGACTTCGCCGCGACCGAACATCTCCTGCCCAAGCCGATGGCCGAATACCTCGCCCGTCTCGAACGCGACTCCGCCCTCCGCCTCGAAGCCGAAGCCGAAATCACGTCCCGCGGTTGGCACCTGCCGATCCAGCTTTTGCCCTTCGACGCGCTCGAAGCCGGACGCAAACTCCCCGCCGGCTGGCTCGCCGCCTACGGTCCTCGCGGACGCTGGCTCCTCAGCCTCAACCCGGCCTGGAAGGAGCGCCTCAAGGACCTGCCGCCGTCAGCCAATGCCGACGAGCTCAAAACCACCTGGCTCGAAGGAACTCCCGAAGCCCGCCTCGCCGCCCTGCCCGGCCTCGCCGCCCTCGGCCACAGCGTCCTCCTCGAATCGCTGCGCGCCACCTGGAAGGCCGACAAAGCGGAGCTTCGCCAACAAGCCCTCACCCAGCTCCTGCCGCTGGCCGACAAGGACGACATTCCCTTCCTCGAAGAAGCCTTGCGCGACCGCTCCGACAAGGTCCGCCAGCTCGCCCTCGCCACCCTCAACACCCTGCCCGATTCCGCCAGCAGCAAGACCTTCGCGGAACACGCAAAAAGCCTCTTCCGCGGCGATTCCATCCGTCCCCCCGACATCATCGAAGCGCCGTGGAAGGACTTCACTCCCTCCCGCAAGGACCACCCCGCTCCGGCCCTCGCCACCCTCGAAAACTTCGCCGCGCTCTTCCCTCTCCAAGCCTGGGAGGGCATCTCCGGCCGCCCGCTGAAAGAGATGATCGCCGCCCTGAACAAGGACGACTCCGCCCCCTTCCTCCTCGCCGGACTCCTCGGCGCCGCCCGCCTCTTCCCCAGCCGCGACGAGCAAGTGCTGCCCTTGCTGCACTGGTACTACCACCAAGCCCCCCGCGCCCTCCTCGCCAAGCAGGGCAGCCAGGTCGACGACACGGTGCGTTCCCTCCTCGAAGCGGCCCCCGACTCCCTGCGTTCGGCCTGTCTGCGTCTCCTTCCCGATCACGACCTCAAGCAGCTCGCCGGACGCTTCCTCCCCCGTTTGCCCGAGCCCGACTTATGGCAAGCTCTCCTCACTCGGATTCCCTGCACTTACGACACCCACGACTTCTATCAACGCGCCATCACCAGCGCCCCCATCCCCCTCATCCGCCAACTCCTCGACTCCCAGCTCACCGAGCAAGCCGAATCCGGCATCACCCACTCCTGGCACCTCGGCCCCTTCCGCAAACTCCGCGAGATCGCCCTCGCCCGCCTCGATCTGCATCAGCGCCTGGAAAAACTCAGGAGTGCGCCATGATCCTTTTTTCATCTATTGGGGACTGCAGTTCCCTGGGGCCGCCGCAATCCTTGCAGCGTTGTTCCGCCCTCTTGCACCAGCAGGGCAGCCAGCCGTCAGCCCAGGGTGTAGTCCGAGGAACGAAGACAAACCCTGGGTTGCAGCCCACGAGTTCCGAGCCCCAGCGGGGCGACCAGAAAACCCGGACGCGAGCCCATTCTGAACGCCCCTCCGGGGCTGCAGATCATTTTCCATCCTTCCCAGGGTTTGCGGCTGCGCCGCTACACCCTGGGCTATCTGCCGGCTGCCCCGCTGGGGCAAAAAACGCCACAAGCGCAGAACAAACCGGCTGGCAGCCGGCGCTCCCAGGAAGTAAACAACACCGGCGAGTCGCCGGCGCTCCCTGCAAACCCTTGGTTCTTACATCTTAATTCAAACAAGGATCTCCCCCATGCGCCGTCCCGCCCAGATCACTCTTTGCGCTCTCCTCGCCCTCAGCGCCTCCGGTTGCGCCCAGCTCGAACAGTTCAGTTCGCTTCTCGGCGAGCAGTCCCTAAGCAGCGACAGCATCGCCGCAGGACTGCGCGAAGCGCTACGCAAAGGCACCGAGAAAGCAGTCAACGACCTTGCCCGCCCCGGCGGCTTCTCGGGTAGCCGCAGCATCGGCCTGCCGAGTTCCCTGCAAGGCCCCGCTGACAAGCTCCGCAAAATCGGCCTCTCCAGCCAGGTCGACAAGTTCGAAGGGCTGCTCAACACCGCCGCCGAAAAAGCCACGCCCGCCGCCGCCAGCATCTTCGCCAAGGCGATTTCATCGCTGACTATCGATGACGCCAAGGGAATTCTTAACGGCGGCCCCACCGCCGCCACCGATTACCTCCGCAGAAGCTCGCTCTCCGAAGTCCGCGCCGCCGTGCTGCCGGTGATCCGCGGCGAGCTTGAGCAGGTCGGGGCTGTCGCCGACTTCAACAACCTGCGCGACAAATACAACGCCTTGCCCCTGGTGACTCCGATCAAGGTCGGCCCCGACGACTACGTCGCCGAGCGCAGCTGCGACGCCATCTTCGCCAGTCTCGCCGCGATGGAGGCCGACATCCGCAGCAATCCCGCCGCCCGCAGCAGCGAACTGCTCCGCCGCGTCTTCGCGCAACAAGACAAGAAATAAGCTGCGTCCCTCAGCGGTCGATTTGGCGTTTCAGGGTGGCGCTGTCGAGGCCGCCGTCCTGGCGTCCGTCGGCGGCGTCGAGGCGGGCCATGACGCCGCGCAGCTCGTCGCGGTTCAAGGCGCCTTTGTCTTCCAGGCTGGTGACCAGGGCGGCGATGATCAGGTTGGCGCGGTGCAGCTCTTCTTCGAGTTGGTCAAGGCGGGCGGGCGCCTCGGCCTCATCGCTGACGGCGGCCTGGGTGGACGCGGCCTTTTCGGCGGCGAATTCGCGTTTGCGGCGGCGTTCCTGATTGCGCCGGATTACCTCGGCGAGGCGGCGATCCTGCTCTTTCTGCTCAGCAATTCGACGCAGTTGCATGGCGGCGGATTCGCTTGGAAAAAGGAAGTCGAAGAGAAACATGGACGGGCCTCCTGCATTGCGTTGTCCGCAAGAGTAGCGAGGAAAGCGAAGCGAGGAGATTCCGACATCAGGGTGTTTTTGGAGAGCGCGACAAGGAGCCGGGGGGATCAGGGTCGACCGGGAGATCTTCTTCAACCGGGAGAACTCGATCCGGGCAATCCGAGCTACAAACAATCCAGATGTCGTAGGGCAGAAGCAGGGTGTCGGCGATCAGGCTGAAGGGGAGGTCGAGGATCATTCCCTCTCCCGTCGCTCGGCAATCGAAGATCGCGCCGGAGTAAGGCCCTGGCGATCCGACGCCGCAGATCATCGGTGTATGGGTGAGCATCGTCCCGCAGGAGCTTAAGAGTAAGCATATGGCTGGCAGAAGGGGTCTCACGGGCGGCGGCTCCATGCAATTATTCCTGCGCCAAAATAAGCCTGAAGCGAGACGAAAAGCAAGTTTTCCCGAACCGGCGTCTCCGTTCAGAAGGACCGCTTTTGACAGCCCAGCCCATCGGGCTGGGGCGTGTCCTCGGAGCTGGCGTTCACGACAACAGGAATTCGATATCCTCTTCGGTGACATCGCCGAGGCGTTCGGGGGCGTCTTCGAGGAGATCGAGGAAGAGGCCGCGTTTGCGGCTTTGCAGTTCGAGGATGCGTTCTTCGATGGTGTCTTTGGCGACCAGTTTGATCGAGGTGACGGAGCGGGTCTGGCCGATGCGGTGGGCGCGGTCGGTGGCCTGGTCTTCGGCCATCGGGTTCCACCACAGGTCGTAATGGAGGACGGTGTCGGCGCCGGTGAGGTTGAGGCCGGTGCCGCCGGCCTTGAGCGAGAGGAGGAAGACCTTGTAGCTGGCGTCGTTGTTGTAGAGATCGACTAGGGCCTGGCGTTCGGACTGGGCGGTGCCGCCGTCGAGGCGGAGATAGGGGATGCCCTCCTCCTTGAGCCAGGCTTCGGCGATGTCGAGCATGGTGGTGAACTGCGAAAAGAGTAGGAGTCGGTGCGACGAGGGGACGGCCTCGCGGACGATCTCCTTGAGCAGGTCGAACTTGGCGGAGCTGCCGTCGAAGGCGGGGTTGTTCTTCGCCTGGGGGAGGAGCTGCGGGTGGCAGCAGACCTGGCGGAGCCGCAGCAGCAGGGCGAGGATCTCGAAGCGTTTGGCCTTGAAGTCGGCGCGGCCTTTCTGGAAGTTCTGGCCGGCCTGGCGCATCAGGGCGGCGTAGAGAGCCTTCTGTGAATCGGTGAGCTCGAAGCGGATGATCTGCTCCTGCTTCGGCGGCAGCTGCGTCAGGATATTGCTCTTGATCCGTCGCATGACGAAAGGACGGATGCGGGCGGCGAGCTCGGAACGGGCCTCCTCGGGCACCACTTTCTGGCCGTGGATGGCGGCAAAACCTTTGCGCGACCCGAGCAGGCCAGGGAGGAGGAAGTCGAAGAGCGACCAGATGTCCATCGCCGAATTCTCCAGCGGCGTGCCTGTGAGGGCGAGCTTGAAGCCGGCGTCGAGGGCCTTGCAGGAGAGGGCGTTCTGGGAGCGCGAATTCTTGATGTTCTGGGCTTCGTCGATGACCAGGATGTCGAAGACGGTCTCTCCGTAGCCGTCGATGTCGCGGCGCAGCAGGGCGTAGGAGGTGATGACGAGATGATGGTCCTTGGCGGCATTGATCAGCTCGTTGCGATCGGCTCCCTTGACCATCAGGGTCTTCAAGCCAGGGCAGAAGCGGGCCGCTTCGACGGCCCAGTTGTCGACCAGGGAGGTGGGGCAGACGACGAGGGCGCAGGGCTCCTTCTCCCCTTTGGCGCGGGCTTCATGGACGCAGGCTTGCAAGAAGGCGAGGGCCTGCACGGTCTTGCCGAGGCCCATCTCGTCTGCGAGGATGCAGCCGAGGCCGGCCTGGCGCATCAGCTGCAGCCAGGAGACGCCGTCGCGCTGATAATGACGGAGCTGGTCCATCAAGCTCGGTTCGACGTGGTGAGGCGCTTCGGGAGTCTGGTTGATCAGCTGGCGCAGCTGCAGCCACTGCCCCGAGTCGTCGCGCAGCTGACGCTCGAAGAGTCGCTGCATCAGCAGGGCCATGTGGCGCGGGAAGCGCATCTGGCCGTTGGCCTTCACGTGGATTTCGGGAAGGCGCTCGACGAGCTGGCGGAGAGAGTCGTCGATGCGGGCGAGACGCCCCCCCTTGGTCTGGACGAAGGCGCGCTTCTGCTGTACGGCGAGGAGGACGTCGTGCCAGGTGCAGACCTCGTCTTCATCGGTCTTGAAGCTCAGGTCGAGCTCGATCCAGGATCCATCTTCCTTGCGGGTCCGGGCAGCGGCCTTGAGGATGCGGGCTTCACGGGCGCAGACCCGGAAGCTGTCGGAGGAACGGACCTCCCACTCCTTGTCGAAGCGCGGAAGCTCGTCGGTGAGGAAGCTCGCCATCTTCTCGAGTCCGAGCAGGATCCACTCGCCTTCGGCGATCTCCGGCTGCTCGAAGCCGCAGAGGCGCAAGCGGGCTTCGGCGAGGTCTTCTGCGGCGCTGTCTCGCCCGGCGAGGGCGTGGCCGTTCCAGATCGAATTATGTCCTTTCGACACCAGGGCGCCGCCGTAGTTGAAGAGCAGGCGTCCGAGAATCCGGCCATCGCTCCAGTCGAGGAGGAGGGTGGGGCGGGGGTCGATGCGGATCACCGTCATCGAACGCTCCTCCTCGGTCATTTCCACCGGCAGGAGCCGTTCGGCGCAGGCTTGGTGCAGGGTGCCGAAGGCCTGGGTGCCGAGAAGCAGGCTTTCGCCCTTCAGGAAGGCCAGGATCCAAGCCTTGGCGGCGAGGCCGGGAAGCCACCAATATTCGCCCTTGCCGCCGAGCCAGTAGCCGTTGCGGCCCGCGATCACCGCCATGCCGGAGGTCTCGAGAAGGCCGCGGCCGGCGACCCGCAGCCGCGGCTGGACCTGGGTGTGGCCATCGTCAATGGTCTTGGCCTCGAAGGCGAGCGAGGCGAACTCGGGGTTGACCCGGACCGGACGGTCCTGGACGAAGAAGCGGGGGAAGCCGACGAGGAGGTGGAGGAAGTCGGCGAGCATGTGGGCATCGAGCTGCCAGGAGTTGGCATCGCGGTTGGCGTTGGCCGAAAGGAAGACCATCAACGCCTGGTCCTGGGGGGGGAATTCCTGCAGAGCCATGCCGCCGGCGCCGGAGCCGAGGTCGAGAAGACGACGGATGTTGGAGCCCGAATAGCTGCGCCCCTTGTACATGATTTCGGCTTCGAGGACGATATGGTTCCAGCGGCTTTCGCCGCAGGGCATGGCAGCGGCGCGGAGGCTCAGCGTGCCCTGGACGTGGCCGAGGTGGCTGACCAGGTCGATGAGCCGGCGGAGCTGCTGCGGCACCAGCTTAGGCGCCTCGGCCGGAGCCTCGATGGCGACATTGCTGGCGACCGGGAAGAACTTCGAATACTGCTCCGGGTAGGCGTCGCGCCAGGAAATGAAGGCGGCCAGAGCATGCTCGCAGATGGCGCCGCCGAGGCCGACGCCGCAGGTGCAGCGGGCGGTGAGCGAATCGCGACGGGGACTGAGCTCAGGAGCGGCCATCTTGCCCTTGCCGCTGATCACCTTGGCGCGGATGCTCTTGCCGTCGGCATGCAGATCGAGCACCGAGCCGCTGGCGGCAAGCTTGCTCGCCATCTCGATGGTGCTCGGCGGCGACATGCGGCGGATCGATTCGGGCAGTTCAATAGGCATCTGAGGGACTCCGGAGTCTGAAAAAAGCTCTTCAAAGCTTCAGTATATCGACCTTCGGGGTGGCAATGCAAGCGCTGAGGCGGAAAAAGTCGCCTTTTAGCTCGACAGAGGCCGGCACGGGCGCTTCAGGACAAGCGGCGGCGGATCAGCACCGCATCCTGGCCGTCTTCGTAGTAGCCGGGCTTGCCTCCGTACTCATGGTAGCCGCAGCCGGCGAAGAGGGCGCGGGAGGCGCTGTTGTCGATCCGGATTTCGGCGCGGACCGAAGTGCAAGCGCGGCGGCGGGCGGCCTCTTCAGCAGCGGCGACGAGAAGGCGTCCGAGGCCTCGGCCTCGGGCGGCGGCGGCAACGGCGATCGAGTAGATCCGGCCTTCGCCGCTGCCGCGGCGGAAGAAGAGCACGGCGCAGCCGCCGAGGCCGCCTTCCGGCAAGGGCGCGACCAGGACGGCGATGGATTTTGCTCTCACCGCATGGCTCCATGAGCGGCGCGACATGCGGTCGCCGTTGAAACTGGCTTCTTCGAGCGCGACGAGATCATCGAGGTCGGCGAGGGTGGCGGGACGGATGTTCATGAAGGCTTCCGGCTTTTCAGGTGATGGACGAGGATTTCCGGGGGGCAGCCGAGGCGGAAGGGCAGGGTGCTGCTGCCGCTGCCGGCATGGGTGAAACCCGCCATTTTGCCGATCTGGAAGGGGCCGTGGTTGCGTTGGCGGGGGGCGCGGCTGTTGAGGTAGGGGGCGAAGGCGGGGAAGCGGATCTGGCCGCCGTGGGTGTGGCCGCAGAGGTAGAGGTCGGCCCCCAGACCGGCGGCTTCCTCGGCGGCTTCCGGGCTGTGGGCGAGGAAGAGGGCGAAGCTGCCGGCGGGGCGTCCAGCAAGGGCGGCGGCGGGGACGGCGCTGCGGTAGTGATGGGGGTCGTCGACGCCGGCGACCCACAAGCCGGGCGCCGCTTCGACGCCCTGGTTGACCAGGATTTTCAATCCCGCCTCTTCAAGCAGGGGCGCCTGCAGCGCGAGATCATGGTTCCCCAGGACGCCCCAGGCGCCGAGACGCGGCGGCGGCAGGCGGCGCAGCAACCAGAGGGTCGGCTCCAGCTCTTGCGGAGAGAAGGCCCACTTGCGGAAGCGGAAGTCACCGGTCCAGACGAGAAGGTCGTGCGGCGTGGCGGTGATCAAATCCAGCAGTTTTTCCGCCAGGCCCGGAGTGCCGTCGAGATGGCTGTCGGAGAGATGCAGGATGCGCAGTCCGTCGAGTCTGGCGGGCGCCTCCCAATCGAGCTGGCGGAGCTGCACGTCGAGGGCATTGCGGAGACCTCGCCTAGCCAGTCCCGAGGCCATCAAGGCGCCTCGGACGAGGCGGTGGAAAATCGGCCAGCCGGAGCTGCGGCGGCAGAGGCGGGCTTCGGCCAGGCGCCGCTTTTCGGCCGCTTCCTCCGGGCTCACTTGGTCATCATCTGCCAGCCCATCCAGCAGAGCAGGCCGATGAGAATGAGCAGGAGCGGCACCAGGAGCCACATGCGGGTCTTCGGTTCGCCGCTTTTCAGGTAGAATTGCGGTCCGGTGAAGCCGGGAATGCCCGGCGCCTTCATCTCCAAGACCTGCTGCGTCCGGGTGTCGTAGCCGCAGTGGACACAGATCACCTCTTTCGCCTCCATGCCGGATTCGCAATTGGGGCAGGAAGGCTTGCCGGGTTCGACGGGTCGACGAGCGCCGCCCAGTCCGGGCTCGGTGCGAAGGCGATAAGCATGGGTATGGCCGAGACTGTCCTTCTCTTCACTGGCCGCCGGCAGCGAAGTGGTCGATTTCGGATTGCTCTTGCCGAGCTTGCGCATGCCTTGCTTCAATTCCATGGGACGCTCCTGCTCCTTGTGGCTCCAGCTCCATTGTAGCGCCGTTGACCACGCAAGGCAAGGGCTCGACTTGCCGCCCGCCGATTTTGCTCTATCCTCGGGGCAGGAAAAAAAATCGGGACTCCCACCATGTCAGCCCTTCTCGCCCTCTCCTTGGACTTCGATCAGAGAATCTTCTTCAATTCCGCCTTGTTCCCCTGGCTTTGCGGCCTGTCGATCTTCCTCGTCTCCCTGCTCGCCGACCGCATCATCCTCGCCCGCCTCAAGATCTGGGCCGATAAGACCGAATGGAAGTTCGACGACGTCTTGATCGCCAGCATCAAAGGCATTCTCCCCTTCTGGGGCCTGTGCTGGGGCATTCACTGCGCACTCCATCTCTCAGGCATGAACGGAGCTTATCTCCTTTTCGGCACCGTCATCCTCCTCGTCCTCAGCGTCACGGCGGCACTGTCGCGCTTCGCCATCGGCCTGGTCAACCTCTACACCGAAAGCTTCAGCCATGGAAGCAGCTCGATCATCCCCCTGATCGTCCGCATCGGCATCTGGACCATGGGCGTCCTGGTCGCCCTGCAATCGATCGGCATCCAGATCGCCCCGATCCTCACCGCCCTCGGGGTCGGCGGTCTCGCCGTCGCTCTCGCCCTCCAGCCCACCCTCGCCAACCTCTTCTCCGGCGTCCAGATCATCATCGCCAAGCAGATCCGCATCGGCGACTACCTTCGCCTCGAGGGCGGCCAGGAAGGATTCGTTGTCGACATCGCCTGGCGCAACACCACCCTGCGCCAGCCGAGCAACAACATCATCGTCATCCCCAACTCGAAACTCTGCGACTCGGTGGTCATCAACCACCACCTCCCCGAACCCTCGCTCAACCTCGTCGTCAACCTGGCCATCCCCTACGACACCGACCTGGCCAAGACCGAGACCATCCTCCTCGACGAAGCCCGCTCCTTCGCCTCCAGCCACCCCGGCTGCGTCGTCAATGAAGACCTGCCCTGCATCCGCTATGGGGAATTCGGCGACTCAGGAGTCAGCTGCTCCATCGTCCTGCGGGTCACCGCGATCGAAAACCAGGGGATCGTCAAACACCAGCTGATCAAAGCCCTCCACGCCCGCCTCGGCCGGGAAAAAATCGCCATCCCCTACCCCACTCGCACCGTCTATCACATCGACGCCGACTGAATTCGCGTTTTTGCGTCATTTAGGATCTTTTGAACTTGTCATCTTGGATTAAAATAGGTACTTTGAGAAACACCTCAAGGAGCCTAGATGATGAAAAAGTACCAAGATCTCGCGACCAAACTCTGCACTTGGCTGAGCACTCTCAATCCCGGCGACATGCTGCCGCCGGAGGCGGACTTGATGGTCAAATTCAGCGCCAGCCGCAACACCTTGCGCAGCGCCATGGCTTTGCTGCGCAAGGACGGCTTGATCGCCAGCCGCAGCGGCTTCGGCACCCAGCTCCTGCGCCGCCACCGCATCCCCGCCTCGGTGTCGCTGGTGCAAGTGATTCTCCCCGACCAGGGCGACGCCTTCTGGTACGGCATCCTGGAAGGGATCAACTCCGCCTTGTTGTCGACGAATTACCGCGTCGTCTTCAACAACAGCTACGACGACCCGGTGACCAACCGCGAACTGGTCGAACAGGCGGCTGTGACCGGCATGCACGGCGTCATCATGATGGGGCACCACCACAGCTACGAAGGCTGGGATCCTGAGTCGATCCAGGATCTGCCGCCGATCGTCTATGTCGACAACCCGCCGCCGAGCCATCGTGGGGCCTACGTCGCCACCGACGACGAGGCCGGCGGCTACGCCATCACCCGGCACATCATCGCCGCCGGACACAAGAAGATCCTTCATCTTGCCGGTCACAACTGCCCTTCGCACCAGGCCCGTCTGCAAGGCTACATCCGGGCGATGCGCGATGCCGGCCTGGAGTTCGACATCGCCGGTGGCCACGCCAGCCAGAAGGATGGCGAGAAGGCTGCCGCTTGGCTGCTCAAGGACCGGTCCCAGGATCTCCCGACAGCTGTCCTCGGCTGCAATGACCACGTCGCCATCGGCCTCGCTCTCGGCCTGAAGTCCGCCGGCATTTCGATTCCGGATCAGATCAGCGTCGCCGGCTATGCCGACATTGAAGGCGCGATGCTCAAGGCGGGGGTGATGCTCACCACCGTCCGGCAGGACGCCCAGGCGATCGGCCGCTCCGCCGCCGAGCTGCTGCTGAAGAAACTCAACGGCCAGCGCGCCGACCGCCCGGTCTTCCTGCCGGTCAGCCTGATTGAGCGCGGCTCGATCCGCAATCTCAAAGAAGAAGCCAAAGCCTCGAGGAAGAAAGCATGAAATCCGTCCTCCAAATCCATCCCGCCGACAACGTCCTCGTCGCCCTGCGCGACCTCAAGGCCGGCGAAAGCATCCCCACCCCCGACGGCGAGCTCGTCCTCCCCGAGCCCTGCGCTGCCAAGCACAAGGTGCTCTTCCGCGACCTCCCCGAGGGCGGCATCATCACCCAGTACGGCGTCACCGTCGGCAAGGCCAATTTCCCGCTCAGGAAGGGCGTCCGCATCTCCACCGAGAATGCTCACCACGCCGCCGACCCGGTCGAGGTCAGCGGCGCCGGCAAATTCCAGTGGACCGCCCCCGACGTCAGCGGCTTCAAGACCAAGACCTTCCAGGGCTTCGCCCGCCCCGACGGCCGCGTCGGCACCCGCAACAACTGGCTCGTCATCCCTCTGGTCTTCTGCGAGAACAACAACCTGCTCACCATGCGCGAAGTGTTCATGCGCGAGCTGGGCTACAACCGCACCGCTCCCTACGAGCTCTACCTGCGCCGCATGATCGAGGCCTTCAAGAAGGGCGAGTCGGTCGAGAAGGTCGCCTTCGAGCCGCCCGCCGGCGAAGCCCCCGAGAAACTCTTCCCCAACGTCGACGGCGTCCGCTTCCTCGTCCACTCGATGGGCTGCGGCGGCATCGAGCAGGACTCGATCAACCTGTCGCGCCTGATCGCCTCCTACATCGTCCACCCCAACACCGCCGGCGCCACGATCATCTCGCTCGGCTGCCAGAAGGCGCAGATCTCGGTGGTGCAGGACGCCCTCAAGGCGATCAACCCCAATCACGGCCGCCCGCTCTACTTCCTCGAACAGCAGAAGACCGGCACCGAGGAGGCTCTGCTCAAGGAAGCCATCCAGGTCACCTTCCGCGGCCTCGTCGAAGCCAACAAGCACCGTCGCACTCCCGCGCCCCTGTCGAAGCTGGTCATCGGCGTCGAATGCGGCGGCTCGGACGGCTTCTCCGGCATCTCCGCCAACCCCACCGTCGGACGCGTCAGCGATCTGCTCGTCGCCCTCGGCGGCAGCTCGATCCTGTCGGAATTCCCCGAGCTCGTCGGCGTCGAATCGGAGCTGGTGAAGCGCTCCGCCTCACCGGAAGTCGCCGAGAAATTCGTCGGCCTGATGCGCGCCTATGAACAGGCCGCCCGCTCCTGCGGCGCCAGCATGGACTGCAACCCCTCGCCCGGCAACATCCGCGACGGCCTGATCACCGACGCGATCAAATCCGCCGGCGCCGCGAAAAAAGGCGGCACCTCGCCGGTGGTCGACGTCCACGACTACCCAGGCTGGATCGACAAGCCCGGTCTCAACCTGCTCAACACCCCCGGCAACGACGTCGAATCGACCACCGCCCTCGCCGGCGCCGGCGCCAACCTCATCCTTTTCACCACCGGCCTCGGAACCCCCACCGGCAACCCCATCACCCCGGTCGTCAAGATCTCCTCCAACTCGCGTGTCGCCAGCTACATGCACGACGTCATCGACTTCGACACCGGCGCCATCATCGAAGGACGCGAAACGCCCGACACCCTTGGCGAGAAGCTCCTCGACCAGCTCATCCGCACCGCCTCCGGCGAACTCACCAAGGCCGAACTCCTCGGCCAGGATGACTTCATCCCCTGGAAGCGCGGCGTCTCGCTCTGAACCCCTCAGTTTTCGCAAGACGAATACGAAATCCCGCAAGCTCAAGACGGGCGCGATTTTGCCGCTGCCGTGTCTTGTCTTCCGTCAAGGAAACTCTGCCATGAAACGCTACGCCAAGACCTGTCATCTCAAGGACGATCCTGAGGCCATCCGCTTCTACATCGCCGAACACGCCCGCGTCTGGCCGGAAGTGCTGAAGGCGATCGACGCCGTCGGCTGCCATGAGATGCGCATCTACCTCCTCGGCAACCGCCTCTTCATGACCTGCGAATGCGACGACTCCTTCGTCCCCGAACGCGACTGGGCCCGCTACCTCGCCCACCACCCGCGCATCGCCGAATGGGAGGCCTTCATGGGCCAGGTCCAAGTCCCTCCTCCCGAATCCCCCGACGGCTCCAAGTGGATCGAAATGGCCGAGATCTTCTGCCTCAGTGAACAGCTGAAGCGGGTTTAACCACGAAATACACGAAATACACAAAATGAACGGCACGAATCTGATCTATGGCGATGAATGCTACGCCCTGCAAGGCGCAGTCTTCGAAGTCTATCGTCAGATGGGTGCCGGCTTTTTGGAAGCCGTGTATCAGGAGTGCCTCGAACTCGAACTTCAGGCTCGCGGCATCCCCTATCAATCGCAGCACGATCTCCTTCTCAGCTACAAAGGGACGCCTTTGAAGCATCGCTACATTCCGGATCTCATCTGTTATGGCAAGATCATCATCGAACTCAAGGCGACCAAAGATCTTGCCGAAGAGCACCAAGCTCAAGTCTTCAACTATCTCCGCGCGACCAACTTCAAGCTCGGCCTCCTGATCAACTTCGGCCATCACCCCAAAGTCCAGATTCAAAGGATCGCCCTCTAAAATTCCTTTCGTGTATTTCGTGTATTTCGTGGTTAAACCCTCGTTCACAGGATCCTCTCTCATGCGCATCGACTCACACCAGCACTTCTGGGCCTACTCCGAGCAGGACTACGGATGGATCGATCCGGTCTCGATGGCCGCGATCAAGCGCAGCTTCGCCCCCGCCGATCTCGCGCCGCTGCTGAAATCGCAAAATCTCGACGGCTGCGTCGCGGTGCAGGCCCGCCAGGAGGAGATCGAGAACCGCTACCTGCTCGACTGCGCCCAGGAATCCAGCATCGTCAAAGGCGTCGTCGGCTGGGTCGATCTGCGCTCGCCGCAAGTCGACGAATCGCTGGCCAGATGGGCCGCGGAACCGCCCTTCAAGGGCATCCGCCACATCGTCCAGGGCGAGAAGGACGGCTTCCTCGACCAGGCCGATTTCCGCCGCGGCGTCGCCCGCCTGCCCGCCCACGGGCTCACCTACGACATCCTCGTCTTCGCCCGCCAATTGCCCGAAGTCCTGCGCTTCGTCGACGCCTTCCCCGGCGACTTCCCCTTCGTCGTCGACCACCTCGCCAAACCCGACATCAAGAACGGCGAACACGTCGTCTGGGACAAGAACATCCGCGAGCTCGCCAAGCGATCCAATGTGCGCTGCAAGCTTAGTGGCATGGTCACCGAGGCCGACCTGAAGAAGTGGAAGAAATCCGACTTCACTCCCTACCTCGACACACTGCTCGAGGCCTTCGGTCCCGAGCGCCTGATGTACGGCTCCGACTGGCCGGTCTGCCTCCTCGCCGCCGAGTACGGTCAGGTCTACGATCTCGCTGCCGAGTTTGCAGCCAAACTCAGCTCCAGCGAACAGTCCGCCATCTTCGGACTCAATGCCCAGAAATTCTATCGACTCTAACCCAAGGAAACCCAAACATGCCCGCCAAAAAAGCCCCCGCCAAGAAAGTCGCCGCGCCGGTCAAGAAAGCCGCCGCCCCCGCCGCCAAAGCCCCGGTCAAGAAAGCCGCTGCGCCCGCCGCGAAAACCCTCGGCTCCGGCAAGCTCGCCGGCAAGCTCGCCGCGATCACCGGCGGCGCCTCCGGCATCGGCCGCGCCATCGCCGAAACCTTCGCCGCCGAAGGCGCCAAGGTGCTCATCCTCGACGTCAACGCCGACAACGGCAAGGACACCCTCGCCGCGATCAAGAAGGCCGGTGGCCAGGCCGACTTCGCCCAGACCGACATCACCGACTTCGCCGCCGTCGACAAGCTCTTCAAGGCCGCCGCCAAGAAGCACGGCAGCTTCGACGTGCTGGTCAACTCCGCCGGCATCGCCGCCGTCGGCAACATCGAGACCTGCTCCCCCGACGAGTTCGACCGCGTCATGAACGTCAACATCAAAGGCACCTTCAACACCTGCAAGGCCGCCGTCGGCCTGATGAAGGGCAAGAAGGGCTCGATCGTCAACCTCGCCTCCGTCGCATCGCGCCTCGGCCTGCCCGACCGCCTCGCCTACGGCACCAGCAAGGGCGCCGTCCTGACCATGACCTACTCGATCGCCACCGACTACGTCAAGCACGGCATCCGCTGCAACGCCATCGCCCCGGCCCGCGTCCACACCCCCTTCGTCGACGGCTTCCTGAAGAAGAACTACCCCGGCAAGGAAGCCGAGATGTTCGCCAAGCTCAGCGCCACCCAGCCGATCGGCCGCATGGGCCAGCCCAGCGAGATCGCCGCCGCCGCCCTCTTCCTCGCCTCCGACGACGCCGGCTTCATCACCGGCACCTGCCTCGACGTCGACGGCGGCTTCGTCCACTGCAAGCTGAACTGAAGAGTCTCCAAGAGCAGATCAGGATTTTGCATGGTAGCAGTCCAGTTTAGGCCCATTTGCGAGCTCCGGTTCTGGAGCCCTGACCCCTTGCGGGTCGCACATGGTAGCCCAGGGTCGAGCCGCATCGGCGATGACCCTGGGTTGCAAGGCTCTGGATTTTGCCGACCCGCATCGGGTCGCACAGCGTTGGTTCGAGCACTGTGCGACCCGCAAGGGGTCGGAAGTCATTTTTCACATCATCCCCAGGGTCGAGGCGACCCTGGGCTACCATGTGCGACCCGCAAGGGGTCGTGCAAATGAAGGCGACGCACCCCCAATCGCTAGGGATAGACGGACGGGAAGCACCTTTCGAAGATGTCCAACTTGCAGATGACACAGCCGATTTGGAATTGCTTCGAGCCGCGAAGCTGGACGATCCGGCTCCGAGCCTCACTTTGGCAGATGTCAGACTAACACTCGTTTCCTCCAAGAACAAATAAAGGATACCTCAAACCATGAAACTCATTCGATTCGGCAAAGCCGGCGCTGAAAAGTGCGGCGTCATCCACCAAGGTCAGCGTCTCGACGTCTCGGCCTTCGCCTCCAACTACGACGAAGCCTTCTTCGCTGATGGCGGCATCAAGAAGCTCGCGACCTGGCTGAAGAAAAACGCCGCCTCCTGCCCGGTCGTTCCGGAGCGCACCCGCCTCGGCTCCTGCGTCGCCCGTCCCTCGAAGATCATCTGCATCGGCCTCAACTACCGCAAGCATGCTCTTGAGACCAACGCACCCATCCCGAAAGAGCCGATCGTCTTCTTCAAGGCCACCAGCGCTCTCACCGGCCCTAACGACGGCCTGACCATCCCCAAGAACTCGGTCAAGTCCGACTGGGAAGTCGAGCTCGCCATCGTCATCGGCAAGAAGACCCAATACGTCAGCGAGAAGGACGCCCTCTCCCACGTCGCCGGCTACTGCGTCCACAACGACTACTCCGAGCGCGAATGGCAGATCGAGCGCGGCGGCCAGTGGGTCAAGGGCAAGTCGGCCGACACCTTCGCCCCGATCGGTCCTTGGCTAGTCACCGCCGATGAAGTCAAGGATCCCCAGAACCTCCTCCTCTGGCTCGAAGTCAACGGCGAGCGGGTGCAGAACTCCAACACCTCGGACATGATCTTCAACTGCGCCCACATCGTCAGCTACCTGTCGCAGTTCATGACCCTGCTGCCCGGCGACGTCATCACCACCGGCACCCCCGAAGGCGTCGGTCTCGGCTTCAAGCCGGTGCCCCGCTTCATCAAGCCCGGCGACGTCATCGAGCTCGGCATCGAGGGTCTCGGCACCCAGAAGCAGAAGGCTTCCGCCTGGAAAGCCGAAGGCAAGGCCGCCAAAGCCAAGACACCCGCAGCCAAGGCTGCCCCCAAAGTAGGCAAAATAGCCGTCAAGAAGACCTCCAAGAAGAAGTGAGTCAGCTACGAGACCTAAAAAAACGCCGGCCTTCTCAGGTCGGCGTTTTTAATCCTAAATTCCGACCTCTATTGATCCAAATCAAGCTCAATTGAACCGCAGAAGAGGCCAAAGAACGCAGAAAGAGTGATTGACAGAGGAGTGACCGCTCACCTTTCGTTTTTTGTGCTCCGTGCTCCTTCGAGCAAGACAGGTCCCGGCAGGTTGAATTGAAAGGATGGAGTGGGCTCGAGAGTCACGAGTTCGTCGTGTTGAGGTCAAGTTTGTAGCGGCTTCAGCCGGCTTGTTCTGCATCTGCCAGATTTTGAGCTCAACGGCCGGTTGAAGCCAGAGCTACAAACAGAACTCTTGACTCTCGAGAGTGGGAAGGGAAGATTGAAAAGCACAGCACCTTTCATTCAACTCACATCATAACCTATTTTTTTCTATTATTTACAGTTCCCCCAAATGTCTCCTGCTAACACCCGTTAGCTGGAAATAGGATCGGCGTCAAACCTGCGTCTGACGCCGACCTCTGTCAAGATAAGCGACAAAATCCAAGGCTGTCAGCACCGAGACTAAGTAAACCAGCGCCTCCTTTGCTGGAGACGCTGGCCGGACAAGCTTGGAGCTGGATCAGCCGCCGAAGTCGTCGAGGTGGATCTGGCTGCGGTCGACGCCGAGGTTGACCAGCATGTCGATCACCGACTTGTTCATGATCGGCGGGCCGCACATGTAGTAGTCGATGTCTTCGGGCGCCTCGTGATTCTTGAGGTACTGCTCGAGGATGACGTTGTGGATGAAGCCGCGGAAGCCGGAGGCTTCAGTGTCGTTCATGTCTTTCTTGACGGTCCAGCGGCCTTCGTCTTCGGGAGCCTTGTCGGAGAGGGCGACGAAGTACTTGAAGTTGGGGAACTGCTTCTCGATCGACTTGAAGTCTTCATCGTAGAACATTTCCTTCATCGAGCGGGCGCCGTACCAGAAGGTGGCCTTGCGGGTCGATTTCTGGGTCTGGAAGAGGTCGAAGATGTGCGAACGCATGGGAGCCATGCCGGCGCCGCCGCCGATGAACATGATTTCACGGTTGTTGTGATTCATGTAGAACTCGCCGTAGGGGCCGGAGATCTTGACCTTGTCGCCCTTCTTGAGGTTGAAGATGTAGGACGAGGCCTTGCCGGCGGGGACTTGTTTCCAACCGGAGGGGTGGTTGCGGTCCGGGGGCGGGTGGGCGATACGGACGTTGAGCATGACGATGTTGCCTTCGGCCGGGTGGTTGGCCATCGAGTAGGCGCGTTCGCAGGCTTCGGTGGTCTTGGAGCCGAGCTCCCACATCTTGAACTTGTCCCAGTCGGCCTTGAAGAGCTCGCCCTTGGGGCCGAGGTCGATGGTCTTGTAGGACATGTCGTACTCGGGGATTTCGATCTGGATGTAGCCGCCGGCCTTGAAGTCGAGGTTTTCGCCGGGGGGCAGCTTGACCTTGAATTCCTTGATGAAGGTGGCGACGTTGTCGTTGGAGACGACTTCGCATTCCCACGACTTGGCGCCGGCCTCGGCGTGGATCTTGATGTCGTCCTTGACCTTGACCTGGCAGGCGAGGCGCCAGCCTTCCTGGATCTGCTTCAGGTTGAGGTGGGACTTCTCAGAGGGCAGGACTTCGCCGCCGCCGGCGAGGACCTGGCACTTGCACTGGCCGCAGGAGCCGCCGCCGCCGCAGGCGGAAGCGATCTTGACGGCGTTGTCGTTGAGGGCGTTGAGCAGGGTGGTGCCGCGAGGAGTCTCGACGGTCTTGAAGCCATGGTTGATGTCGATCTTGGCATTGCCCTGGGGGGTGAGGAATTTGGCCGCGACCTGGATGATGGCGGTCAGGCCGAGAATGATGGCGAGGAAGACGGCGACGCCGACGAAGACCATCTTGGTGTCGATTTCAGCGATCAGGAGTTCCATAGGGATGGGCCTCACTTGTTAGCGGCCGCGGGGGCGGTCGGGAGGTTGAAGGGCGGGGCTTTTTCGGCTTTCGCCTTTTGGGCCGCCTGGTGCTTCTGGGCGTCGCTGGCCTGCTTGCTCAGCTTGTTGAGGTTGATGCCGCCGAAGCCCATGAAGGCCATCGCCATCAGGCCGGTGGTGGCGAAGGTGATGCCGAGGCCGCGGAGGCCGGCAGGGACGTTGGAGTAGCTCATCTTCTCGCGGGCGCCGGCGAGGGCGACGATGGCGAGGAGCCAGCCGATGCCGGAGCTGAGGCCGTAGTTGACCGAGCCCCAGAAGCTGTTGTAGATCGAGCTCGGGTCGGCGACGCCTTTGTCGTTGAGGAGGAGGGCGCCGCCGAGGATGGCGCAGTTCACCGCGATCAGGGGCAGGAAGCTGCCGAGAGCGGTGTAGAGCTTGGCCGACATCTTCTCGATCAGCATTTCCAGGATCTGCACCACCGCCGCGATCACCGCGATGAAGGAGATGAAGGTCAGGAAGGTGAGGTCGGAAGCCTTGCTGGCCTCGCTGCCGAGCACCGAGGTGTCAGGGCGGAGGAAGAAGGCGGAGATGAGATAGCAGGCGGGGATGGTGATCGCCATGACGAAGACGACGGCGACGCCGAGGCCGAGGGCGACGTCGACTTTTTTCGACAGGGCCAGGTAGGTGCACATGCCAAGGAACACGGCGAAGACCATGTTGTTGACGAAGATGCTCTCGATGGCGAGGGTGAAGTGCTCGGAGACGCTGTGACCGCCTTCAGAGGCGGCGCCGCTGAGGCTGGCGAGAAGCGCACAGACGAAGAGAAGGGCTTTCATGGGCTCAGTCCTCACTTGTCGTATTGTTTGGTGTATTCACGGTGGATCCAGATCAGCACCGCGATGACGACGAAGGCACCGGTGGGAACGATCATGATGCCGTTGTCATAGTACCAGCCGCCGTTGGAGGCGTACCAGGATTCGGGGATGATGTGCATATCGAAGATCTTGCCGGAGCCGAGGATCTCGCGGAAGACCGCGGTGATGATCAGCAGGGCGCCGTAGCCGGCGCCGTTGCAAAAGCCGTCGAGGAAGGAGGGCCAGGGCTTGTTGTTGAGCGCAAAGGCTTCGCAACGGCCCATGACGATGCAGTTGGTGATGATCAGGCCGACGAAGACCGACAGCTTGGCGCTGAGCTCGTAGGCGTAGGCCTTGAGGAGCTGGTCGACGATGATCACCAGGGTCGAGATGACCACCAGTTCGACGATCATCCGGATCTTGCCGGGGATCCAGTTGCGCATCAGCGAGATCGCCAATGTGGCAAAGCCGGTGACCAGCGACACGGCGACAGCCATGATGATGGCCGGCTTCATCGAGGTGGTGACGGCGAGGGCCGAGCAGATGCCCAGGACCTGGACCGCGATCGGGTTGTTGACGATGAAGGGATCCTTGATCGTCTTCATGTTGGCCGGGGAGAAGAGGCCGTCGTTAGCGGGAGCGGACATGTTATTTGGCTCCTTTGTAGTTCTTGAACACCGGGGTGTAGTAGAGCGTGAAGTCCTTCAACATCTCGTCGACACCGGCGGTGGTGAAGGTGGCGCCGGAGAGCGACAGGTAGTTGTTCGGACCCTTCGCGGCGCTCGGGTCTTTCGACGCCTTGACGGCGACGTAATGACCGGAAGCGTCGACGATCTTCTTCTTGTCAGGCCACTGGTCTTGGAAGACCGGTTCGTTGATGTTGGCTCCGAGGCCGGGAGTCTCACCATCTTTGTAGTAGGTGATGCCCATGACGGTCTCGCAGTCGCCCTTGATGGCGAGGAATCCGTAGCAGACGGAGTAGAGGCCGAAGGCCGAGATCGGCATGGCGAAGCCGGCGGGCTTGTTGGCGGCCTTGTCGGCTTCGGACGCGTAAAGCGCGAAGAAGGGCAGCTTGGCTTCGGCGCGGGCCTTGGCTTCGTCCTCGGGAGAGCTGTCGTGAGCGACCTTGAGCTTCTTGATCTCGGCCTTGGGATCGAGGGCCTTGATCACTCCAGCATCGAGATCAAGCAGCTTACCGTTGCCGTCGCAGGCTTTGGCGACGACGAACTTGGAGTTCCAGCCGCTGGTCTCGAAGGCGGCGAGGATGTCTTGGGCTGCGACCTTTTCACCTTTCTTGACGACCTGGAAGGCGTTGAGGATCTTGGTCTTCTTGTAGACGTCGGCGGCGGTCTCCTGCTGCTTGGCGAGAGCGCTGGCGCAGAAGCCGAGGACGCTGCCGCTGACCACGGTGACGAGGGCGGCGAAGCCGAAGGTGTAGGGGGTGGAGTTTTTGTTAAGCATGGGCGAGTCTCCGGTTGATGCTGGCCTTGACGACATAGAAGTCGATCAGAGGAGAGAAGACGTTCATGAGGAGGATGGCGAGCATCATGCCCTCGGGGTAGGCCGGGTTGATGCAGCGGATGACCATGCACAGCACCCCGATGAGGATGCCGTAGATCCACTTGCCGAGATTGGTGGAGGCGGCGGAGACCGGGTCGGTGGCCATGAAGACGGCGCCGAGGGCGAAGCCGCCGATGCAGGCGTGGACGACCGGGCCGAGGGCGAAGACGGTGCCGTCGATCTGGCCGAGGGGGTGGAGGGTCATCAGCCAGGCGGTGCCCATCAGGCCGGCGACGCAGCCGAGCATGACGCGCCAGGAGCCGACGCCGGAGATGATCAGGATGGCGGCGCCGATCAGGCAGCACAGGGTCGAGGTCTCGCCGATCGAGCCGGGGAGATAGCCGATGAAGGCGGTCTGGATGTCGACATTGAGACCGGAAGCCGGTGAGAAGACGTCGAGAGGGACTCCTTCGGCGGCCTTGTTGACGTTGGCGCCGGCGATGCCGAGCGGGGTGGCGCAGGTGAGGGTTTCGCCGTTCGGACCGGCGACCCAGACCTTGTCGCCGGCCATCGTCACCGGGTAGGCGAAGAAGAGGAAGGCGCGGGCGGTGAGAGCGGGGTTGAGGATGTTCATCCCGGTGCCGCCGAAGATCTCCTTGCCGATGATCACGCCGAAGGCGGTGCCGACGCCGGCGAGCCAGAGCGGGATGGTGGGCGGCAGGGTCAGGACGATCAGGAGGCCGGTGACCAAGAATCCTTCGTTGATCTCGTGCTTGCGGACGACCGAGAAGATGACTTCGCAGATGCCGCCGACGCCGTAGACGACGATCAGCAGGGGCAGGACCTTCTTCAGTCCGAAGAGGAAGCAGTCGAGATGATCGCGCGAGCTGATCAGGTACTGGCTGTGGAGCTCGAGGTTTTTCGCCGCGGCGGCGGCGACGGCGCCGTGTTCATAAGCCTGCTGGCCGACGTTCCAGATGCCGAAGAACAAGCAGGGCAGCATGGCGACGACGACGGTGATCATCATCCGCTTCAGGTCGATCGAGTCGCGGATGTGGGCGCCGCGGTCGGTCTTCTTGTCGGTGACGAAGAGGAAGGACTCTTTCGCTTCGTAAAGCGGGTAGAGGCGTTCGTATTTGCCGCCCTTGGTGAACATGGGCTTGGCTTTATGGAAGATTTCTTCAAGGAATTTCACGGCTTGGTCATCCTTGTTTGCGGTAGAATTCGATGCCTTCGCGGAGGACGTCGGACGCTTCAAATTTCGAAACGCAGACGAAGTCGCAGAGGGCGAGGTCCTCGGGGATCACTTCGAGGATGCCGAGGCCTTCGAGGGCTTCGACGTCCTGGGCGAGGATGCCCTTGAGGAGGTGGACGGGGTAGAGGTCCATCGGCAGGACTGACTCGTAGAGGCCGGTCTGGACGAGGGCGCGGACGCCGCCGTGGTAGCCGGTGTGGTGCGAGTGGCGCGAGCCCGGGGTGAGCCAGGAGAAGAAGGTGCGGGAGAAGGATTCGCGGCCGAAGCCGGGCTTCATCCAGCCGGCGAACTCCATGCCGGCGACTTCCGGGATGACCGTGACCTGCTGGTCCTTGAAGCCGAGGAACTGCTCGGCGCTGCGCTTGCTGCCGGAGAGGACGTCGCCGGAGATGATCCGGAAATCGCCCTGCTTGAGGCGGCTGCCGAGGAGGCCGTCGAGACGGGCGCCGGGGACGGTGCGCAGGTGGAGGTTTTCGCTCAGGCCTTCGCCGGAGAGGGCGATGATCTTCTGCAGGGCGACGCGGCCTTCGAGGAAGAGTCGGCCTATGGCGATGACGGCGCTGACGTCGGCGGTCCACACCGTGTCGCCTTTGCGGATGCGGGCGACGTGGTGGATCTGGATGCCGGGGTTGCCGACCGGGTGGGCGCCGCTGAAGCGGTGGACGACGACGTTGGCGGCCTTGACGAGGGCGTCGGAGGCGCCTTCGCCGATGCTCAGGTGGACCTTGCCGGAGGTGATCCGGCTGAGGGCGTTGAGGCCGGCCTGGAAGGCGGCTTCATGACCCTTGAGCTGCAGCTCGACGCTGGGGGCGAGGGGAGCGGAGTTGATCGCGGTGACGAAGATGTCGCGGGGCACCACGTTGTAGCTGGGGGCGAGGCCGTAAGGGCGCTGGCGCAAGGTCCCGAGAAGACCGGCGCGGCCGATCTGAGCGAGGACTTTTTCGCGGGGCAGGCTGAGGATGTCGCCGGAGCCGGAACGGGGGAATTCGACCGAGTCGCCCTTGCCGTCGGCCGAGATCACGACCTCCTGCAGGACGCGCTTGTCGCCGCGGCGGACTTCCTTCACCGTGCCGCTGACCGGCGAGGTGAAGCAGTAATCGGCGTGTTCTTTCTCTTGGAAGAGCGGCGTGCCGGCCTTGACCTTGTCGCCTTCTTTCACCAGCATTTTGAAGCGCAGGCCGGGGAATTCGCGGCCGTCAACGGCGACTTCGACGGGAGTGGCTTCGGCCACCGTGGTCGAAGGCGCGCCGACGAGGCGAATGTCGTATCCCTGCTTCAGGTTGTAGTTGCCCATTTTTTTTCTTTCCTCGGTTTACTCAGGAGTTGTTCTTTCCGGTTTCATCTGACTTCTTGCCGCAGCCGCTGGCGGCATCCGCCTTGCCGCAAATCCCGCAGGACTCGTCCTGGGTGAATTTGTTGCGGGCGCTGCACGAACCCTGCACTTCTTCATCCTTGCCGCAAATCACCTTCAGGCCGACGCCGATGAAGAGCAAAGCCAAGACCCCCAGCGCCGCGAGGACATTGGAGGAAATGGAGGCGATGATGAATTCAAGTGTCATTTTTTGTGTTCCGAAAAACCGCCCAGAATGTAATCGCTCAAGCGACGTCTTCAACCGCTGCGGCAAATAAGCACCCAGGCTGAAATGCTAACTCTATTGCGCTTATAAAATAAAGCCTTATTGATTCAACTTGGTGAATCGCAGCGTGGCGGCATCTTCTCGGCGCCTTAAACCCGAAGGATGCCGCGATGAATTCCGAGCCTGTCCACCAGCCGTTCTACCGCTCGCTCTACTTCCTTGTCCTTGTGGCGGTGCTCCTCGGCGCGTCCCTGGGCCACTGCCTTCCCGAGACCGGAACGGCGATGAAGCCCTTGGGCGACGGCTTCATCAAATTGATCAAGATGCTGATCGCCCCGGTGATCTTCTGCACCGTCGTGCTTGGCATCGCGGGCATGGAGAGCCTGAAGAAGACCGGACGGACCGGCGGGCTGGCGCTGCTCTATTTCGAAATCGTCAGCACCCTGGCCTTGATTCTCGGCCTGGTTCTGGTCAACCTGTTCCAGCCAGGCAGCGGCATGCACGTCAAGGCGGACGAGCTCGATGCCGGCAGCGTTGCCGCCTACACCGCGCCAGGCAAGATGCAGACGGCGCCGGAATTCCTCCTCAACATCATTCCGGGCAGCGTCGTCGACGCCTTCGCCAAGGGAGAGACCCTGCAGGTCCTGCTTTTTTCCCTCCTCTTCGGCTTCGCCTTGCACCGTTGCGGCGGCCGCGAATCGCCAGTCTTCTCCCTGATCGAGAAGTGCTCACAGGTTCTTTTCGCCATCGTCGGCATGATCATGTGGCTGGCGCCGGCTGGAGCCTTTGGCGCGATGGCCTTCACCATCGGCAAGTACGGAATCGGCTCCCTGGTCCCGCTGGCGAAGCTTATGGCCCTGTTCTATTTCACCTGCATCTTCTTCGTCCTCGTGATCCTGGGCGCCATCGCCCGCCTGCATGGCTTCTCGATCTGGAAGTTTCTGCGCTACATCCGCGAGGAGCTGCTCATCGTCCTCGGCACTTCGTCTAGCGAAACCGTCCTGCCCCGCATGCTCGACAAGATGGAAGGGCTGGGTGCCGGGAAATCCACCGTCGGCCTGGTCATCCCCACCGGCTACTCCTTCAATCTCGACGGCACCTCGATCTACCTGACCATGGCGGCGATCTTCATCGCCCAGGCCACCGACACGCCTCTCAACCTGACGCAGCAGCTGACTCTCCTCGGCGTACTTCTCATCACCTCGAAAGGCGCCGCCGGAGTCACCGGAAGCGGCTTCATCATTCTCGCCGCCAGCCTTCCGGCTCTGGGGCAGGTCCCGGTCGTCGGGCTCGCCCTGATCGTCGGCATCGACCGCTTCATGTCGGAAGCCCGCGCCCTCACCAACCTGGTCGGCAACGGCGTCGCCACCCTCGTCGTCGCGAGATGGACCGGCGATCTCGACCAGGAAAGGCTGAAGCGCGAACTCGAGGTCTGAGTCTGGCACCTGTGCTAGCCCGGGCCGTCTTCGAGTGTCGCGGAACTGGAGTTTATCGTAGCCCCGCCGCTTGATGCCCTGGTCGTCGCTCCTGCGGCTTTGCCCGGACCAACAAGGAATTCAAGAGCTAATGCCGACAATGACAATCAATTAAGTCTCAAGATCAAGACCGCGGCACTTTGCCATTTGACGAAGGGACTATAGATTTGGCCCAATTTCCCGGAGGAATCCGTGCGCTTTCAATGTGAACACTGCAGCGGCATCATAGCCATCGACGACAGCGACCTGGGCCAATACGTGGGTTGCGGTCACTGCGACCAGCCCGTCCAAGTCCCCGCCGAGCGATTCGGCCCGAGCGTCGTGATCAACGACTACATCATCGAGAAACTTCTCGGCCGTGGCGGCATGGGAGTGGTCTACAAGGCCTACCAGATGTCTTTGGACCGCACCGTGGCTCTGAAGATCATGACCATTTCGAGCGAGCAGAACCAGGCTGCGATCACCGACTTCATCCGCGAAGCCCGCGCCGCAGCCCGCGTCAATCACCCCAACATCGTCCAGGCCTACGCCGTCGGCCAGGAGGAGGGCGTCTACTTCCTCGCCATGGAAATGGTGGAAGGCAGCACGATGAAGCAGCTTCTCGACGCCAACCAAAGACTCCCTCTTGAGCTCTGCCTCGACGTCACCCGCCAGGTTGCCGAGGCTCTCGGCCACGCTTGGAACGAGCAGAAACTGGTGCACCGCGACATCAAACCCGACAACATCATGATCGTCGGCGAAACCAACGTCGCCAAACTGATGGACCTGGGACTTTCCCGCTTCGCCAACGACATCCTCGCCGGCGGCGAGGAGAGCGACGAGATCATGGGCACGCCCCAATACATCTCACCGGAACAACTTGTCGGCTCGGCGATGGATTTCCGCGGCGACCAATACTCACTCGGCGCCACCCTTTACCACTGTCTCACCGGCGAGTTCCCCTTCAACGGCCGCAATGCCGCCGACATCGCTCGAAAGCATTTGCAGGATCCGCTGCCGCCGCCCACCGTCCACGACGCCTCGATCCCCGATTCGGTCTGCCGCCTCCTCACCAAGATGATGGCGAAGCACCCCGACGACCGCTTCCCCGACGCCGCCAGCCTGGCACGGGAAATCGAAAGCATCAAGAAGCACTTGACCTCTTCGGGCAGCCAGGTCGGCAAGACCGGCTCGGGCCGCATCGTCTTCAAGGCACCGGCGAAACAGAGCGCAGGCAAGGCCTCCAACGGACCGGAAAAGGAATACCACGCCCACAAGACCTCAAAAACCGAAGCGAGAGTCAGTCATCGCCAAAGCTCCCGCAGCACCAACGCCAATCCGGCCGCCCAGGCCTCGCGGCGCACCAGCATGCTTCCTGCCGCCCAGGCACCGCAAGGCCGACCTCAGCGCGCCCCGGCCCAGCAAGGCCCGAACTGGGGTCTGATCGGCATGGTCGGCATGATCATCCTCGGCATCCTCATCGGGATCATCGCCGGGGTCAGCTCGAAAGGCTGATGAACGCATGAAGATCCTCCACTTTTCGGACATCCACGAAGGTGATTGGCCCCGGTTTCCCGGGGCCTTTTTTGACAAACGCTGGATCGGCGCCTTCAACTACATGCTGCGCCGCCGCAGTCACCATCATTGGCCCTATCTCGAAAGAGCCCTCGAAGTCTGCCGGCAGGAAAAACCCGATCTCGTCATTTGCACAGGCGACTCCACCTCCTGCTCCGATCCCGGCGAATTCGCCAAAGCCAGGCAGCGCCTAGCCCCCTTCGTCGAGTCGCGCGATTTCGACTTTCTTTGCATTCCCGGCAATCACGACCGCTACACTTCCCTGCCGGCAGCCCGCCAGGCTTGCGACCAGTTCCTCCTCTGGGCCAACAAGGACCGCTACCGGCCCAGCCCCCTGCCGCAGGCCCTCGATTTCCCCGGCCTCCGGCTCATCCTCCTTGATGTCTGCCGCCCATCCCTTCTCGATTCCTCCGGCCTGCTCAGCAGGGAAAATGCGAAGCTGACTCTCGAACTCGCCCGGCAAGGACGCCTCCTTGGGCTCGCCCCGATCAGTGTCCAACACTATCCCTTGCGCAATGCCGGCGGACAGCCCCTCGCCCGGCGCCGCGCTCTCCATGGGGCCGAGGTCCTCGCCGACGGCCTCGACTCCGGACTCCTCCTCGCCAGCCTCTGCGGGCACGTGCACCAACCTTTCCACCGCCAGGAACGCTCCGGTTCCCACGAAATCTGCGCCGGATCCCTCACCCAGTTCGGCCATCTCGCCAGCATCGCAATCACGGACGACGGCTTGACCCACTCCTGGATCAGACTCAGCCTCGAGCCGCAAAACCTCGGCCCCACAAGGATGCCCTGATGAAGCCCTTCACCCTGCCCCTCGCCGCTCCCGCGCCCGACTTCTCCCTGCCCAGCACCGACGGACACCAGGTCTCTCTCGCCGACTTCACCGCACCCCTGCTCGTCATCTTCTTCACCTGCAACCACTGCCCCTATGTCACCGGCAGCGACGAAGTCACCCGCCGCAGCGTCGAAGCCTTCCGTCCCCGGGGCGTCGATTTCCTCGCCATCAACTCCAACTCCGCCGAAACCTACGCCGAAGATTCCTGGGAGCAGATGCTCCGCCGCATGACCGAACAACGATTCCCCTGGACCTACGCTCACGACCCCGATCAAAGCGCTGCCTTGGCCTACGGCGCCTTGCGGACTCCGCATTTCTACATCTTCGATGCCGGCCGTCGCCTCGTCTACACCGGCCGGGGCGTCGATTCGCCTCGAGACTCCTCCAGGATCGCCATCAATGATCTCGACCGGACGCTGGAAGAGCTTCTTGCCGGCCAGCCCCCAAGCATCCCAATCACCAATCCCATCGGCTGCAACGTCAAATGGAAAGGGCAAGGCCCCAAGTGGATGCCTGCCGACGCCTGCGACCTGGTCTGAGTGCCACAGTTTAAAGTTTAAAGCTGGAGCAGCAGTGATGAACTCCCTTGAATCTGACTCGCCAGAATCTGCATACAATCAGCACCGTCTCGATCAACCTTAAACTTTAAACCGAGCGCCTTCCATGATTCTCCTCGGCATCGAATCCAGTTGCGACGACACTTCCATCGCCCTCGTTGAGGACGGCAAGCGGGTTCTGTCGAGCATCGTCTCCTCGCAGATCGACATCCATAAACTCTACGGCGGGGTCGTGCCGGAGCTGGCAGCGCGCGAGCATCTGGTCAATCTCCGCCACACCTACAAGGCCTGTCTCGACGAGGCCAAGGTCGACCCGGCGTCCATCGACGCTGTCGCCGTCACTGCCTGTCCCGGCTTGCTCCCCGCCTTGCTGGTCGGCACCAGCTTTGCCAACGGCGTCGGCGCCGCCCTCGGCGTCCCGGTCCTCGGCGTCCATCACCTCGTCGCCCATGTCTGCGCCGTCTTCCTCGACCACAACGAACTGCCCGAGGACCCCTCGCGGTTCCCGATTCTCGCCCTGCTCGTTTCCGGCGGCCATAGCCAGCTGATGAAAATCGACTGGGACGGCTCGATGACCATCCTCGGCAGAACCCTGGACGACGCGGCAGGCGAAGCCTTCGACAAAGCCGCCAAGGCCCTCGGCCTGCCCTATCCCGGCGGCCCGGTCGTTGACCGCTTGGCCAAGAGCGGCAATCCCGAAGCGGTGAAGTTCCCCCGCGCCCGTCTCGATCGAGACAGGCACCGCTTCGACTTCTCCTTCTCGGGATTGAAGACCTCGATGCTGACTCATATCAAAGGGAGGGAGATCGCCGACGATCAGCTCCCCGATCTGCTGGCCTCTTACCAGGCTGCCATCGTCGACGCCTTGGTCGACAAAACCCTTGATGCCGCACGGCATTGCGGCGCCCGCAGTCTCGCCCTCTGCGGCGGCGTCGCCTGCAACTCCGCCCTCCGAGCCCGCCTCGGCGCAGGCGCAGGCGCAATCGGCCTGAAGCTCCATGTCGCCAGCCCCAAGCACTGCACCGACAACGGCGCCATGATCGCTGCCCTCGGCTGGTACCAGCTACGTGCCTCCGGACAGCCAAGCCGTTGCGTCGAAGCCAGCGCCAGCTCCCCGGATGAGCTGCGCATCCCGTTCCTGAGAAAATGATGATATCGACTCAATCGACACCTTATTCCCTCAAGACTTGCATCGCCGGGTCTTTCTGCATATACTGGATGCATGGACATCCAATGCGGAGACTTCGATATGAAGAGGCCATTCACTCTGATCGAGCTTTTGCTGGTGGTGACGGTGATCGCCATCCTGCTCTCGCTGCTCCTCCCGGCACTGCGCGGAGCAAGAGAGAAATCCCATCTCGCCACCTGCTCCAGCAATCTGCGGCAGATCGGCATGGCCCTGCAGAATTTCTCCGGTGACAATCAGGGCAACGTCCCCAACAAGATCAGCGGCACGATGTTCAGTTGGGTCGGAAAGGCCGGAACCAACACCACCCTCAGCGTCACCACCCGGCCTTTAAACGCCTACCTTGGCTACCGCACCAACGGCAGCGAAGTCCCGGTGGCCAGATGCACCAAAGACGAAAAGACCGGCGCCGGCAGCTACGCCGGCTCAGGCGCTTCCTACTCGTCGAACACTATCACCACCATGACCGGCGGCCGCACCTCGCTAGTGACGGCCACCGGCGCAGGTCAAAGCATTTCCGGATCCGCCGCTCCCTCCCAATTGATTTCGATGGCGGAATACGGCACCTTCGACGCCGGCTGGAACAACCGGAACTACGCCGCAATCGCCCAGTGGGATCTGCACGAATTCAAATACAGCCGCTTCAACTGCCTCTACTTCGACGGCCGCACCGAAGTCACCATGATCTTCGCCAGCTCCAACGGCACCAGCCAGGCAAGCTGGGACTACACCTATGAATACCAAGGGCTCTGAAAAGAGCCTGGAACTCCATAAAGCGGCTTTCAGATGAACACCACTTTGATCGCGTTGGCCATCGGCGGCCTCGGAGTCACCTTCGGCCTCCTCGGAAAAAAGAGGCCGCTGCTGAAATTCCTCGCCATCCCCCTCTGCCTCTGCGGCGTGACGCTGGCTCTCCTGCAGATCAACTCCCATCCCGAAGCCGAACGGATCAACCGCCTTGAGGCCGCCTACTTCCATGCCCAAGCCGAAATCCTCGCCGACGAACTAGCCCTGGCCAAGGCTAAGAAATGCCTGATCGTCCATCCTCCATCCAGCGACGGCAAGTCCGGCTTCGAAGGAGACCTGCTGAATGCCTTCAAATCCCGCGGCTTGAGCGTCAGCCTGACCATCCCAAGCTCTTGGAAAAAACCCAAGACCGAGACATTCGAACCCTATTTCGAAGGAGCCTCGCTCCCTCCCATCCTCAAGCTCAAAGAATTCGACGCCATCATTTTCACCGCCGGCCTGCCGCCTCCGCCTGAGCTGGCCGAAGTGCCGCGCTTCGCTCCGGATGCCGATCCGGCCCTGTTCAAACCCAAGCTCTACGTCTTTAATGGCGACGATCCCGGCCTGTTGCCCTTCGTGCACAGCGGCGCCCTGACGGGCATGGTCAGCTGGCGTCCGAAACCATCCGCGATCAAAGATCCGATCGATTCGTTGAGCAGCCGCCAGATCTTCGATTCCCGCTATCTCCTTGTCCTCCATGGAAAACTCAAAGACCTAGCCGCCTCGGAAAAAGATTTCTACCCCAAGATCCTCGGTGGACTGCAGGACTGAAGCAAAAACCGGCAAGCGCCTTCCTTGGCTCCCGACTCGACCGGGAGTACCAGGATCCTAGATCTCTAGGTAGGTTAGACCGCTTGGCGGATTTTCATGAAGACTTTTTGCCACGTGATTTCGTGTCAAGGGGCACCGGAAAGAGTCTGAAAAATCCGGCAAGGACGGTTTGTCTCAGCCGGAGCGGAGTCACGGGTGCGGGGCCTTCTGCTTCCCTCCGCGTCTTCTGCTGGTTCCGCTTCAGTTCCGCCGGAGTCCGATTAGCAGGAATACATCTTGATTGAATCGGACGGCGGAGATTGACAAGCGGATTCAGCTCATTAGCTTCGCAGTCATTTACCCCAGTCCCAGAGTTCAATTGAGGATCGCCATAAGATGCCGACCTACGACTACCGCTGCGAAAGCTGCAGCCATCACTTCACCACCATGCACTCGATCGCCGCCGCACCTTTGTCAGTCTGCCCTTCATGCAGCCAACCCAAGCTCAAACGACTCATCGGCGGCGGCGGCGGCGTTCTCTTCAAAGGCGGCGGCTTCTACCAGACCGATTATCCCAGCGCCAGCTACAGCGCCGGCGTCAAATCCGACTCCGGGAGCTGCAGCCCGGGCGGTTGCGGCGCGCCCCAATGCCCTTCCTCCAACTGATCCACCAAGGAGTTTTTCATGGAAATCCAATGCGATAAATGCGGCAACCAGAATCCGCTCGGCGCCCTCTTCTGCCGGACCTGCGGCGCCAAGCTCGACATGGAGAAGCTCCGCCCCCAAGGCGGCTCCGGCAGCGGCGGCATCAAAAAGCCACTCATCCACCCCTATGCCATCCGCCGCCTCATCAGCCTTGTCCTCTTCCTTTTCCTCCTCGGGCTGTGCGGACTCTTCCTCCTCCGCCCAGGCGACTTCGTCGAAGTGGCCGCCATCCCCCCCGGCAAGGACTACAAGAACACCCTGAACCGCCTCAATATCGAGCTGGCAACGATCGCCAAGGATCCGACCATGGTGGCCGAGCTCGCCAACGTCCGCATCGTCAAGCTGAAAGTCAGCGACATCGCCGCGATGATCAGCAAGGAGCTCCAGGACGCCGCCACCAAAGACGGCGGACTCGACACCATCACTGGCCGCGTCGTCCCTCATCAGGTCTCTCTCAAGGTGATCAGCAGCAGCCGCGTCCGCATCAACGTCCAATCCCGGCTCAACGTCGCCGGGCTGAAGCTGTCGCTCTACTCCGGCGCCGACATCCTGATCTCCAGCGACAGCGATCCCGTCACCGCCTCGATGAGCGACTTCACCCACGGCAAGCTGCCGGCCTTCGGCCCGATCTCCGGCCCGGTCCAGGAGCGCATCGCTGCCATCCTCGCCACCGACGACCACCCCCAGGAATGGCTGAAGCAGATCAAATCGATTGAACTCGACGGTGAAAATGATGAGCTGACCCTCAAATTCGTCCCGGTCAAAAACACCCTTCCTGCCGCGCCGGCGAAGAAATAAAGCGGCGGCGAACGAAAGCCTGAAATCCCCGGGAAGAACTCCCGGGGATTTCTGTTTCTCGGAGCGACCTGGATGTCGCCGGTGACTATCGTTCAGCCGGAGATCCGCTCGCCGCAGGCCCACAGGCCGAAGATCAGGATCAGGCCCGCCAGCGGCAGGGCGCAACGCTTGAAGAACCAGGCTTGGTCCCGAAACTTGACAAAGAGCAGGGTGGCCGGCAGGGCGAGAAAGAGATGGCCGATCTCGACGCCGCCGTTGAACCCCAGGATGATCGCCGGGAACTCGCCTGCTTCGAGACCGCGGGAAGCGAGATCACCGGCAAACGCAAGGCCGTGGATCAGGCCGAAGCCAAAGGCCGTGCCGACCCGGGCGCGGCGGCTTTCCACGCGCAAGAGAATCTCAAGGCCGACCACCACCAAGGTCAGCGCCACCAACACCTCCACCAGCTTGCCCGGGAAAGCCACCACCCCGTAGAGACAAAGGGTGAAGGAAATCGAGTGAGCCAAAGTGAACGCCGTGACGTTGATCAGCATCTGCCGCCAGAAAGGAGCCAGCAAGCAGATACCCAGGATGAAGGCCATGTGGTCGAGTCCCTTCGGCAAAGCCCCGTCACCCCATCTCCAGATATGTTCGATGCCATAAGTGACAAAGCCTGCGCAGGTACGCCAGAACCCGGAAGGGACGGCGGTCGCCGGAGGCGCAGCCGGGCTCGACTCCTGGGGCTCGACGGCCGGCGCCAACCCCGGCGTCCCAGGAAAATCCAGCGCCGGCGAGACGCTCCCGGCATAGACCGGCAGCGACACCTGCGCCCCGTTCTCCTGAAAATGAATGATCCAATCGCCGAGGCACTCCGGCAGCTGGACCTGTACCGACGGGGCCGGACCGGAAGGAAGCGTCAGACGGACCGCGACGCGGAGCATGTAGGGCATGCCGCGGGAATCGAGGTTGTACAGGCGGTCGAGATCTTCGAGGTCTGGAAACTGGAAGCTCAGCAAAGCCAAAGGCCGCCCCTGGGCATCGACGAAGCGGATTTCCCGGCGCAGCCGCTCAGCTGCCGAACTCCAGTCAGCCTCCATCGCCGCCCTCTGGTTCAGACCGCGCTCGATCCATGCATAGGTCTCGGCATCATCGCAGTCCGCCGGCTTTTTGCCAAGCACGTAAGGAACGACGTCAAAAAGAAGGACGAATTCGCATTCTCCCGCAACACCATCCTTGGCAGGAGCGAGGGTGCCGGACCCCGGCTGTACCGGATGAGCGCCTAGCTGCATGACGAAAGCCAGCACAATCAAGAGAATCGAGAGGAAGCGCATGGACACCTCGGAATCGGTTTAACTCCCCGCAGTATAGCTCAGCCCGCAGGTATATCCTCAGCGAAAGCCGCCGCCATAGCCGGGTGAAGCGCCGCCGGGCGATGAACGCGGCAGGGAGGGCTGATAAGGGGATGCATGACGATTCCCCCCGGGGATCGAGGGCTGGTAGGGATTCCTCCCGGGGATCGAGGGCTGGTAGGGATTCCCCCCGGGGATCGAGGGCTGGTAGGGATTCCCCCCGGGGATCGAGGGCTGGTAGGGATTCCCCCCGGGGATCGAGGGCTGGTAGGGATTCGCCGGAATCATCTGCTGTTGTGAACCGCCGGAATTCGAACTCGGTCTGGAAGAATACGACGGGATTGCAGATGATTGCGAGCCGGAGGATCCGGCAAGCAGAGCCACCTTGATCACCATGAAGATGATGACAACGATGGCGAAGACGGTGAACTTGCCGGATGTCTCGCTGCTCATGCGACCAAACGAGGTCTTCTGATGCCGGGAGACCGCGGCGGAGGCTGCGGCGGCGAGACGCTGCTGCCGGCTTTTCGCATCAAGCGGCGGCTCGAGGTTGAGATGAGTGATCCCTTCAAGTCGTTCCAGCCAGGCGGATCCCTGGCCGGCGAGGGAGGGGAAGTCCTTCCGGAGCAAGGCGATCTTTTCGCGCAGGACGACAGCATTTTCCGGCTCGGCGGCAGCGTCGCAGAGATAGCGGCGGCAGGGCGTGGCCGTCGGAGTCGGCAGACAACTGATGAAGAGATGGTGCAGCATCTTGTCTTCCTTGACCTGTCCAAGAGGCGCCTTGGCCAGCTCTTGCAGCAAGGAGGCATAGGGGCCCTCCGCGCTGCTCAGGGCCTCGGGCATGGCTGCCGGATCATGCAGGTTCTCCTCGGTCCGGCCGATGTCGCGCAAGCGCGCCTTGAAGGGGCGGCGCGCTGCGGCCGCGGGCCAGGCGGCACGAGGGTTGCGGCGGGCGGCGAGGGTCTCGAGATCGTTCATCAGGAAGGCTCCTGGGCTTCAGCTTCGACTTCGTGAACATTGCTGAGAGACAGAGCTGCGAGGCGGAGGTCGCTGTCTTCGTAGAGCCGGACCAGGCCGGCCCGGCGTTTCGGGCCTCCGTCAGGCAGGCGGCGGATGGCATCTTCCAGACAAAGACCGCGATCCACCACCAGGGAGAGGAGATCCTGGCGCAGCCGGGCGTGATCCCCGAAACCGAGATCGAAGATGCGGCAGCATTCTCCTTGCAGCCAGTCGGGGTTGGGGACGATCGCCAGGACGTTTCCGGGACGGAGGCGGTTGCAGAAGCTGAAGAGCTCGGGAAGGAAGCGGAAGAGGACTTCGCCCTCCTTGTCATGGATCAGCTCCTGGCCGCTGCGAAGATGCTGCCGCCAGGAATCGATCAGGCCCGCGGCGTGATCGATGAGCTCGCCCTGGCGGCGGCGGGCATCGAGATCGAGCGCCTTCAACAGAAAATCGGCGACGACGACGCCGGCCTCGGCGCGGCCGAGGAGGAAGCGGCGGGCCCGGCGGTGGGCGTCGAGGTAGTCAAACGGGTCGCTTCCCGGCGGCAACAGGGCGCGAGAGGCGGCGCAAAGCCGCTGGACGCGATCTTTCGGCAGCTCCTCGCCGGCGGCGAGGAAATAGCGCATCAGGACTCCGGTTTCGTGCAGAGCCTCGTCGCCGCTGCGCCGGAAAAGCAGAGGCTCCAGCTTGTCCAGGCAAAGCCGGTAGCCGAGCGTTTCGGCGCAATCGAGCCAGGCGCTGCCGAAGATCTGGAAGTAAGAGGGGTGTCGGTTCAGTCCGGCGAGCAGCAGCAGATAGGCCTCGGCGGCTTCCGGAGGAGCCTCCTCCTCCAGTGCGGCGGCGACCAGACCGACGTAGCCTTCATCGCCGCCGTGCTCGGCCATGCCCTCGCACAGAGTCTCGAGATAGGCGAGCGGCGAGGCGCCGGCGGCGGCCTCGCGCTCCTGGGCGAGCGCCAGCCAGGCGGCCGGCCCGCGCCCCGCGGGGACGGCGAAGCCGCTTTCCGGCGGCACCTGGTTGGCGGCCTCCTTGAAACTGCGCTCCACGGCTTCGTAAGCCTGTCGGATGATTTGGAATTCCCGGGGATTGCGGTCCGGCCGCCACTGCCGGATCAGGATGGCGTAACGACGGCGAAACTCCTCCCGCCCTTCTCCAGGCCCGAGTCCGAAAAAGGCGCGCGGATCCTGGCACGCCAGCGACCAGTCGGGCTCGTCCATCACTCGTTCCTGCCGGGATAGGGCCTGCCGAGGCTGACGAGCAGATCGAGCAGCTGGCGCCGGCATTGTGCGAAGAAATTGCGGTCGCCGAGACGCATCGCCGCCTCGAACTGGGTCAGGAGCTCGTCGGTGGCTTCGCGGACGTCGAGCGGCAGTTCCTTGATGATGCGGTTGCCGTAGTGCAGGAGATGGAGGTTGTCGAGCTCGTCGCGCGGGAAGAAGCGCAGGGCGGCGAGCCGCTCCTTGGCTTTCATCAAGGTTTCGGGATCGGCCTGGCGGTTCTGGCTGGAGATCACGGTAGAGGCCTTGCGCTTCAATGAGGGGATCAGCGCCTCGACCTCGAGCATGCCGTCGACGTCGTAGGTGAAACGGATCAGAATCTCGGTGCCGGCCGGCATCGGCGGCAGACCGCTGACCTTGAGCTCGCCCAGGAGAGTGTTGTCCTCGACACGCCGACCCTCGCCCTGGAAGACCTTGATCTTGACCTCGGTCTGGCCGGAATTGATGGTGCTCACCGACTCTTCGCGCGAGCAAGGGACGGTGCTGTTGCGGGGGATCAGAGGCAGGTAATAGCCGCCTTCCATCTGCAAGGGGCCGTATCGCCGGGCGGTCTCGATGCCGAGCGAGTGAGGGCAGACGTCGGTGGCGATGAGGTCTTCGACGGCACGGTCCTCGGCGATCAGAGCCGCCTGGACCGCGGCGCCGAGAGCGACGACATGGTCCGGGTTGAAACGGCTGAGCGCTTCGCGTCCGAAGTAGTCGCGGACCCATTCCTGCACCAGGGGCATGCGGGTGGCGCCGCCGACCAGGATGATCTCCCCGAGGGCGGCACGATCCAGCTCGGCGTCGCGCAAGGCGCGGGTGCAGGGGACGGCAAGGCGCTGCAGCAGGGGCGCGGCGAGGCGGGCAAACTCGGTGCGGCTGAGGCTGAGGCCTTCATCGCCGAGACTGCCGTCGTCGGCGGGCCAGCGCAGGAAGGCGGTGTCGCAGCCGCTCAGGGCCCGCTTCGCCTGCTCCGCTTCATGCAGCAGCCGCGCCCAGAGCAGCGGCGCGCTGCGGCTCAGCCCCTGCTCGACGCCACGGCATTTCAGGGCCCACTCCGCGATCGCCTGGGTGAAATCCTCGCCCCCGAGGAAATTCTCGCCGGCGGTGGTGAGGATCTGCAGGACCCCTTCGAAGAGCTCCATCACGGTGACGTCGAAAGTGCCGCCGCCGAGATCGAAGACGAGAAAGCTCTTGCCCGGCCCCCGGCGGTCATGGAATCCGTAGGCGAGCGCCGCCGCCGTCGGCTCGTTGATGATCCGCAGCACCTTGAGTCCGGCTAGCTCACCGGCGGCGCGCGTCGCCCGCCGCTGCGGTTCGTTGAAATAGGCGGGCACGGTGATGACGGCGCCGTCGACGGCGCGCCCCAGCGCCCTTTCGGCGTCCTCCTTCAAGGATTTCAAGACCAGGCTGGAAAGCTCGATGGCGCTGAAATCGCGCCCGCCCAGGGAGACGCTTCGGTCAGACCCCATCAGTCGCTTGAAAGAAGCGGCGCAGCGCTCCGGCCGGCGCACCGCCAGCTCCCGGGCCGCAGCACCCAGGACGATCCGGCCATCCTCGAGCAGCCCGACCACCGAAGGCGTCAGCAGCTCCCCGTGGGCGTTCGGCAGAAGACAGGGCATCCCCTGCTCGAAAACCCCGACCAGCGAGTGCGTCGTCCCCAAGTCAATGCCGATAATCGTCCCTTTCATCTCTCCCTCCTGCAAATTCATTGTCCTTGCATGTTGACTGACTGAACCTTTCCTCGCCCATTCGGCAAGGGGGCAACTAAACTTTCCCCCCAGATACCCCGGCGCTCCAGCCTTGCAGGCCTCCCGCAGCGTGATATCCTTGCCCGCCCAGCCACCCCAGCCCCGAGCCCCCATGCCCCTGGTATCAGTCGTCCTGCCCTTCTACCGCCCCGGCGCCGACAGCCTCGCCCGGGCCGCCGGAAGCATCCTCGGGCAGAGCTGGGACGAACTCGAACTGATCCTGGTCAACGACGGAGCCGATGCTGAGTCCGCCGCCGCCGGACGCCGGATCGCCGCCGCAGATCACCGCGTCGTCCTCGTCGAACAGGAGAACCGCGGCGTCTGCGCCGCCCATGCCGCCGGCGTCGAGCTCTGCCGCGGCGACTTCGTCGCCCGAATGGATGCCGACGACGAGGCCCTGCCGCTGCGCCTGGCCAAGCAGGTGGCGCTACTCCGGGACGATCCCTCGCTTCATTTCTGCGGCACCCAGGTCCGCTTCGGCGGCGATCCGGAAGCCTCGCGCGGCTTCGCCGAATACATCCGCTGGAGCAACTCCCTGGTGAGCGCCGACGAGATCACGCGGCACCGCTTCGTCGAAGCGCCCCTGGTCAACCCGTCCTTGATGTGGCGGCGCTCAGCCCTGGCGGCGTTCGGCAGCTACCGCCACGGCGCCTTCCCGGAGGACTACGAGCTCTGGCTGCGCGCGCTCGGCAACGGCGCCCGCGCCGCCAAGGTGCCTGAGGAGCTGCTGATCTGGAACGACCCGCCGGGGCGGCTCACCCGTTGCGACAAGCGCTATTCCAGCCAGGCCTTCTACGAAGTCAAGGCCGAATGGCTGGCGCGCGAGCTGCTGGGCCGGGGCTGCCGGGAAGTCGCGATCTGGGGCGGCGGCGTGATGACGAGAAGGCGCGCCCGCCTCCTGCAGCGGCACGGCATCCGCATCCGCGCCTGGTTCGACATCAACCCCAGGACCATCGGGCGCAGCTACGACGGCGCTCCCGTGCTCCCGCGCGAAGACGTCGACCCCTTCCGCGGCGAAGTGCCGGTGCTCGGCTATGTCGGCAACCGCGGCGCCCGGGAAGACAGCGCCGCCTACCTCGGCAGCCGCGGCTTCCGCCCCTGGCTCGACTTCATCCTCTGCGCCTGAAGCAAGAACTTCGCGGAAAGGGCTTGACGGCGGCGGAAGTGGCGGCACTTTAGGCGGCCCGCACGGCCTCGGCCCGGCGGTCGTCATCCCCAATCAGAACGTAATCAAGGCATCCACATGGCCCACACCAACTCGGCAAAGCGCCACGTCCGTTCGGACGAGAAGCGCCGTGCCCGCAACCGCTCCCGCAAGAGCGCCTGCGGCACCCAAGAGAAGAAGTTCCTCAAGCTCATCGCCGAAGGCAAGCTTGACGAAGCCAAAACCCAGCTCCAAGTCGTTTTCTCCCAGTTCGACAAGAACGCCAAGAAGGGCGTCTTCAAGACTGAGAAGGCCGATCGCAAGAAGTCCCGCCTCTCCCTGCAGCTCAACAAAGCTGTCGCTGCGAAGGCCTGATTCCCGGAACTGCACACCCCAACCCCCCGCTGCTTGCGCTCACCGTAGCGATTCAAAGCATCGAAAAAAAGACAACCCCACAAGGCACCACGATGGGAATCACCATCCACGACCTGCTTGAAGCCGGCGTACACTTCGGTCACCAGACCCGCCGCTGGAACCCCAAGATGAAAACCTACATCTTCGGCAACCGCAACGGCATCCACATCTTCGACCTGGGCAAGACCATGGTCGGCCTCAACAACGCCTGCAAATTCCTCTACGAGAAAGTCGCCAAGGGCGGCGACGTCCTCTGGGTCGGCACCAAGCGCCAGGCTCAAGAGCTCGTCAAGGACGCCGCCGAGCGCTCCGGCCAGCATGCCATCACTCAGCGCTGGATGGGCGGCACGCTCACCAACATTGAAACCATCCGCAAGAGCGTCGCCAAGCTCAACAAGTTCCGCAAGTGGGAAGAAGACGGCACCCTCGCCGCGATGAAGAAGAAAGAAGCCGGCCGCATCCGCCGTGAAGCGGTCAAGCTCGAGTCTTCGATCTCCGGCATCATGGGCATGAGCCGCATCCCCTCCTGCATCGTCGTCATCGACACCGTCAAGGAGCACCTCGCGATCAAGGAAGCCAACGCCCTTGGCATCCCGGTCGTCGCCATCCTCGACACCAACTCCGACCCCGACCTGGTCCAGTACGGCATCCCCGGCAACGACGACGCCGTCCGCTCGCTCCAAGTCCTCATCGGCCAGCTGTCCGAAGCCTGCTACATGGGCAAGGGCATCTCCGACAAGCACAACGAAGAGCGCAAAGCCAGCCGCGCCAAGGACGAAGGCGAGCGCAAGGCCCGCGCCGACAAGGGCGAGCAGGCTCCCCGCGGCGAACGCCGTGAACGCGCCCCCCAGGGCGAGCGCGCCCCCCGCGCCCCCGGTGACCGCGCTCCCCGCAGCCCCGCCCCCCAGGGCGATCGCGCCCCCCGCGCCCCCCGCGCAGCCAAGACCGGCGAAGCCAAAGCCGAGTAATCCTCGACTTACAGCCCGCTGATCCGCGCCACGAGGTGCTGCCCCGGCAGCACCTCGTTTTCAAGCGCCGGAGCCCCTTTCCCAAGAACACCCAAGGAACCACCCCCATGTCCTACACCCCCACCTCCGCCGACATCGCCAAGCTCCGCGAAATGACCAACTGCGGCCTCCTCGACTGCAAAAAAGCCCTGGTCGAAAAGGGCGGCAACTTCGATGACGCCGCCGACCACCTCCGCAAGCAGGGCCTCGCCAAGGCCGCCAAAAAAGCCGACCGCGAAGCCAAGGAAGGCATGATCGCCCTCTCCACCGACGGCAAGTCCGGCAGCCTCGTCCAGCTCTCCTGCGAGACCGACTTCGTCGCCAACAACGAACGCTTCCAGGGCGTCCTCAAGTCCTTCGCCGCCGAAGTCGCCGCCCTCAAGGCCAACGGCGACGTCACCGAATCCTTCGGCGCCAGCAAGAACGACGAGCTCGTCTCTCTCATCCACACCATCGGCGAAAACATGAAAGTCGTCGTCGCCGCCAAGTGGGAAGCCGCCGCCGGCTGCACCATCGGCTCCTACCTCCACGGCAACAGCAAGGTCGGCGTCATCGTCGAAGTCGAAGGCGAGATCGCCCCCGAGACCCTCAAGGCCCTCGGCATGCACATCGCCGCCTACAAGCCCAGCTACCTCTGCCCCGCCTGCATCCCCGAAGCCGACACCGCCCGTGAAAAGGAAGTCCAGGCCGAGAAGACCAAGGGCAAGCCCGAAGCCATGGCCGCCAAGATCCTCGAAGGCGCCCTCAACAAGTGGCACTCCGACGTCTGCCTGGTCAAACAGGCCTGGATCCACGACGACAAGGTCACTGTCGAGAAAGCCCTCGGCAAAGCCAAGATCACCCGCTTCCTCCTCGCCAAGGTCGGCTGATCCCCTCGCCCCCGGAGCCGCAAGGATCCGGGGGCGAAAATCAGAGCTCAAAATCCCAAGTATAAAATCCAAAATTTGAGCCTCAAGACGCAAAATTCCAGATCCATGATGCCGCTCACTCCTGGATCTTGAATTTTGAATCTTGAATCTTGAATCCCCAAAGGAGCCCCCCATGTCCAAACCGGTCTACAAACGCATCCTCCTCAAACTCAGCGGCGAAACCCTCAAGGACGGCGACAACCCGATCTCCCCCGACATCGTCCACGAGATGGCCCTGTCGATCAAGGAAGTCGTCGATCTCGGCGTCGAAGTCGCTCTGGTGATCGGCGGCGGCAACATCTTCCGCGGCCTTGCCGCCTCGCGCAAGGGGATGGACCGCGCCACCGCCGACTACATGGGCATGCTCGCCACCTGCATCAACGCCCTCGCCCTCCAGGACGGCCTCGAAAGCCTCGGCGTCCCCACCCGCGTCCAGTCCGCCATCGCCATGCAGTCGATCTGCGAGCCCTACATCCGCCGCAAAGCGGTTCGCCACTTCGAAAAAGGCCGCGTCGTCATCTTCGCCGCCGGCACCGGCTCGCCCTTCTTCTCCACCGACACCACAGCCGCCCTCCGCGCCGTCGAGGCCGAGTGCGAAGTCGTCCTCAAGGCGACCAAGGTCGACGGCATCTACGACAAGGACCCCAAGAAGCACGCCGATGCGGTGAAGTTCTCCCACATCAGCTACGGCGAATGCCTGCAGCGACGCCTCCAGGTGATGGACTCCACCGCCTTCGCCCTTTGCATGGAAAACAAGCTGCCGATCATCGTCTTCGACTTCTTTGAAAAAGGCTCGCTCCGCCGTATCATCGGCGGCGACGCCAGCCACGCCACCATCGTCGGCCAGTAACTCCATGCGCCGGATCGTCCGTCTCCTCGCCGCGGCCCTCCTCCTCGCCTCCTGCGCGACGCGAGAGTCAGGGCCGGTCGCCAATGCCATCGTCGACGACCGTCAGATCATGGAGACCATCGAAGGGGGGATCGACAAGCTCGATCCAGCCTCCTTTGTGGCTCCAGCCACCCTTCTCGCCCAGGCCCGCAGCCGCAAAGTCGCCGACCTGCCCCGCCCCGCCCTCAGCGACCGGCGAGCCGCGCAGCCGCTCGACCGGCTGTACGCCGATCTGGCCGACTCCTCGGTCGTCGTCGCCCGCCTCTTCAAATGCGACAAATGCCCGAAATGGCACAGCGCACCCGCCTCCGGCGTGATCATCGGCAGCGACGGCCTGATCGCCACCAACTTCCATGTCATCGAAGGACGCGGCAGCCAGAAGTCCGAACAGCTCGTCGTCATTCTCCGCGATGGCCGGATCTTCCCGATCCAGGAAGTCCTCGCCGCCGACAAGGAGGCGGATTGCGCCTTGATCCGCATCAAGGCCGCCGGCCTCAAGGCTGCCCCTCTCAACCCCCGCTCCCCCGCCGGCAGCCGCGTAATCGCCATCACCCACCCGGCAATGCACTACTGGAGCCTTACCGAAGGCGTCGTGTCGCGCCACTTCCTCGAGCCGCCACGCGGCACCGACGGCCGCCGCGTCGCACGACTGGCGATCACCGCCGATTTCGCCAAAGGCTCTTCCGGCGGCCCGATCTTCAACACCAGCGGCGAACTCGTCGGCATCGTCACTTACACCCAGTCGATCTATTACGACTCCAGCCATGGACAGGAAACCAATTTCCAGATGACCTTCAAGACCTGCGTCCTCAGCCAGTCTCTCCTCGAGCTCTACCGGCCGCTCGAACTCAAGGGAGTGAGGAAGTGAGGGAGTGCCCTTCCCGCAGAGCCCGGGCGGGGCTTGCGATAGCGCCCCTCCCGGTTTTGCCTTCCGCCGCACAAAAGGCGTCGGCGCCCTGGATCAACAAACTTTCGTGGCTCGATGGCTGGCCTGCCCGCGCCCCTGTCAACGCTTCGCCCTGCGCCTCGCGACGCCTGACGCATGACTCGGGGACAGCGTGACTCGCTATGTCTTCGCTGTAGAGGACTTTCACCTTTTACTCCTTGCCGGTTTCTCCGGCGCACACGTGCCTTTTATGGCCATCTAGCTTTCTTCGCTTCTTAGTTCCTTCGGGTGATACAGGTCGGTTTTTTTCTTTTTCCCGGGGAGGAGCGCTAAAGCCCCGGCGGGAAAGGCCGAAAGCCCATGGACAGCGGAACCGAGTAGGTTTCGCGGGATCCGCAAGGATTCCTGGTCGTCCGGTAGGTCCGGAGCCGGACGACTAAGCCCATCCGGATTGCCGACAAGGAGTTCGGCAGCAACCCCGAGCATACAGGGACGTACACCATGTCACTCGCAGTAAACAACAACCCAACCGCCTTCGGCGTGTGGTCAAACTTCGCTTCCAACAGCGTCAACATGAAACGCGCCATGGGCCACCTCTCGACCGGTGTCAAGACCGTTCAAGACGACCCGTCCGGCGTCGGCATCAGTGAACGCATGCGTTCGCAAGCCCGCAACGTCTCGATGGCCCGCGCCAACGTCGACAACGGTCTGTCGATGCTGCAGACCGCCGACAGCTGGATGCAGAAGATGAACGACATGCTCGGCCGGATGAGCGAACTCTCGATTGAAAACGGCGACGGCACCAAGTCGCCCACCGACAAGGCCAACATCCAGACCGAATTCAAGCAGCTGCAGAAAGAGATGGTGCGTGTCACCTCTCATAACGATGCGGCCGCCAAATTCAACGGTCTGTATCTGTTCCGCGGCGGTGACGGCGTCACCAACGTCTCCGCCGGCGATGCCGACCCCACCGGCAACGTCTCCCTCCAGGTCGGTCCCGACCAGAGCCAGAAGATCAACCTTCAGCTCAAGGACCTTCAGGTCGACTCGACCGAGACCATCGGTTCGGTCCACACCTACACCTACTCGACCGACAACGTCACGCTGACCGCGTCGACCCACTCGGCCGTCACCTGGGGCTCGATCATCAACGACGCCAAGATGTCCGTCGGCTCCGCCAACGCCATCGGCAAGCTGGCGAAAGCGATCGACTTCATCTCCAACGCCCGCGCCAACAACGGTGCCCAGCAGAACCGGCTGGAATACACCCGCAGCGCCCTCCTCTCCTACGAGGACAACATCCGTGCTTCCGAATCGAAGATCCGCGACGTCGACATGGCGGCCGAATCGACCCAGTTCTCGAAGTACCAGATCCTCAACCAGGTGTCGAACGCGATGTTGGCCCAGGCCAACCAGTTGCCGCAGGCGGTCATGCAGCTCGTCGGCTGATCCCTCAGTCCTGAGCAAGTGACCGCTAGGGGCGGCTGGGAGCGATCCCGGCCGCCACTATTGCTTCTGGCACAGGAGCTGCTGTATATTGCGCCAAGGAGTCCCCAACATGAGCACCATCAACACTTCCAGCTACGGCGCCGACAAAGCCGTCGAGCTGCCGCGGATGCGCTTCGGCGGCATCAGTTCCGGCCAGGACACCCAGGCGATGGTCGACAGCATGCTCCAGGCCGCCCGCCTTCCTGTCAAGAGACTCGAGCTCGACACCCAGCGCGACGAGGAAAAGATTGCCGCCTGGGACGAGATCGACGTCAAGATTTCCGCCCTTGGAACCAAGGTCAACTCCTTGAGCTCCTTCACCACCTGGAACCAGAAAATCGCTGCCGCCAGCGACTCCGGCGTCGTCTCCGCCGCAGTCGACCGCACCGCCGCTCTCGGCAAGTACAGCGTCGAAGTCACCACCCTGGCCCAGGCCCACCGCGTCGCCTCCGATGCCCAGAGTTCCGCCACCGAGGCGCTCAACTTCGCCGGAGACTTCACCCTCAACGGCCAGACCATCACCGTCGCTGCCGAAGACACCGTCAAATCAATCCGAGACAAGATCAACGCCGCCTCCGGTTCAATGAGCGACAAGGTCAAGGCCAGCGTCGTCGGCACCAGCCTGGTAATCGAACGAGCCAACACCGGCGACACTGCCATGACTCTCAGCGACGGCAGCGGCGGCGTCGCCGCCCTCCTCGGCCTCGACGACGGCGCCGGCGGCTTCAAGAACGAACTGCAAGTCGGCGCCAACCTCGACGCCAAGGTCAACGGCGTAGCCGTCACCGGCACCAGCAACAGCAAGCGCACCGATGTCGTCGAAGGCCTCACCCTCAACTTCACCAAGGCAGGCACCAGCACTCTTGAAATCACCCGCGACACGTCGTCCCTGGTCACCGCCTTCAAGGACTTCATCACAGCCTACAATGAAGCGATGGACACCGCCGAATCCTACACCCGGGTGACCCTCTCCAGCGGCGGCGGCAAGATCACCAGCAAAGGACTCCTGCAAGGCGATGCCGCTGTCACCGCCCTCCGCTTCCGCTCCCGCTCCCTGGTCTCCGCCAGCTTCCACAATCCCGCCACCGATCCCGGCGCCACTCCCAGTGTCAACACCCTCCAGGACCTCGGCATCTGGACCGAAGGCCGCGACAACCGCCTCGCCCTGATCTCCGAGGACAAGCTCACCAACGCCTTGAAAAACAACTTCGACGATGCCGAGGACTTCGCCCGCGACTTCAACAAGGGCGTCTTCCGCAAGCTGCGCGACTTCATCGACACCGCCACCTCGCCGATCGACGGCACCATCGCCCGCCGCAAGAGCGGCCTCGAAGGCCAGATCCAGAAACGCGATGTCCGGATCAATTTCCTCAACTTCCAGATCGCCGACAAAGAGACTCAGCTGTGGGAACGCTTCTCCAGCATGGAGGAAACCCTCGCCTCGATCAAATCTCAGAGCAGCTACATTTCCAGCTCCCTCGGACAAAAGACTTAATTGGTGCCTCCCTCAAAAGTCTGCGACAGCCGCAAAAGCCCTGCGTTCGCTACGCGAGGCGGATCGCTCAAAACCGAGGGCCTGGCTCTCGGCCAAGCCAGCTTCGAACGCTGCGCGGTGACTTTTGCGGGAGGCGTCTTAATGGATCGAATCCGGCACGGCGCGGCCCGGCGGCCATGAAGCCTGAAAGACGGGGCGGTCCGGCGGTCCGGCCCTTCCGGCTCAGCCTCGCGGCAGGTCGCGCTTGTCGCGAGCTTGAACTTCCCGCACTTTCCTGTCGACAGTCAAAGCTGCGGAGCCCCCGGCTTTTGGCACAAACGATGCTGATATGGAAACTGCGTCCCCTCCACTTGCGGTCCCGACCGTTTCGGGGTTACAATGGCGGTGGAGAGCCTAAACGGGAGGGCACTGCCATGAAAGGACTAAGAGCCAGAATGAGCCTGCTGCTGGTCGGAGCCGGAGCGAAAGCCGAAAGCCGCGACTTGGCAGGAAGATCGCCCCTCGACGCCGCCATCGCCGGCGTCGATCCCCACACCGTCGGCATACTGCTCGCCGCAGGCGCCTGCGTCGGCAAGCACCAGGACAGCAATCTCGACCCCGCCCTGGTGATCCTGCGAAACGGCAACGAAACCCGTCTCCGAAGCCTGCTCGCCCACGGCTCCTGGTCCGCGCTGCGCGACCGCGACGGTCGGCAGCTCCTGCACCATGCCTCGCTCCTTGGGCGCCACCGTCTCCTCCCCCTTCTCCTCAAGACCGGCTTCTCGGTGAACGAACGCGACGCCGCAGGCGACACGCCTCTGCACCTCGCATGCCGCGGCGGCCATCTGCTTTGCGCCGAAGCCCTCCTTGACCGGGGCGCCCCTCTCGAAGTCCGCAACCAGGCCGGCGAGACCCCTCTCCATCTCGTCGCCGGCCATCCTCAGCTGCTTCGGCTGCTCCTCCTCAGCGGCGCCGAACCTTCGCGGCGCGACCGCCAAGGCCGCGCCTGCGTCCACCGCCTCGCCCTCTCCGGCGACGGCCGCGGCCTCGAGCTCCTCCTCGAACGCCATCCCGCCTGCACCTGGCAACGCGGCCCCGGCGGCGCCAGTCCTCTCCACCTCGCCTGCGAACGAGGCGACCGCGAACTCTGCGCCGCCCTGATCCGCCATGGAGCCGATCTCGAGACCCCCGACGACGACGGCTTGACACCCCTGCTTGCCGCCTGTTCCTACGGATCTGCCGAGCTGGTCCGCCTCCTCCTCGACAACAAGGTCCGTGTCGACGTCATCGACAACCGCGGGCGCGGCGCCCTCCACCACCTCATCGACGGCGCCAACCCCGATCCCGGCCTGGCCGAGGAGCTGATCCGGGCAGGCGCCGACCCGAACTGGCGCGACGACGCCGGACGCAGCCCGCTCCACCTCGTCGCCGAACTCCCCGAAGAAATCCTCGTCGGCAAGTGAGCCGCCGGTTTTCCGCCGCGCGCGCTATCTTGAGGCCCCCCCCTGAAACAGGAACCGTCATGGCCAAAAACCTGCCCGACTCACTCTCCCTGAACAGCCTGACCAGCCGCAATCCGCTGATGCGCCGCTGCCTCGAACGAGCCGCTCGCGTAGCCGCCACCGACATGCCGGTCCTGATCGTCGGCGACACCGGCACCGGCAAAACCCTTCTCGCCCGGGCCATCCACAACTCCAGCCCGCGCCAGGCCACCGGCAGTTTCATCGCCGTCAACGTCAGCGCCATCTCCGACAGCCTGGTCGAGTCCGAGCTCTTCGGCCATGAAAAAGGCGCCTTCACCGGAGCCATCGGCCAAGTCCGGGGCCGCTTCGAACTCGCCGACCGCGGCACTCTTTTCCTCGACGAGATCGCCGACATGTCTCTGGTCAACCAGGCCAAGGTGCTGCGGGCGGTCGAGACCGGCGATTTCGAGCGCCTCGGCTCCGAAACCAGCCTGCGCAGCGACGCCCGGATGATCGCCGCCACCCACAAACCCCTGGGCGAACTGGTCACCGCCGGCCGTTTCCGTGAAGACCTCCTGCACCGCCTCTCTGGCCTCGTCCTGCGCGTTCCGAGCCTGGCCGAACGCCGCGAAGACCTGCCGGGCCTCGTCGCCTCGGAAGTCAAAAGCTGCGCCGAAGCGATGAAACGGAAAATCACCGCCATCCACCCGGAAGCCCTGGCTAAGCTCACCGCCCACCCCTGGCCAGGCAACCTCAGAGAACTGCACCGGGTGATCCAACGCGCGCTGCTCTTCAGTGACGGCGAAGCCCTGATGCCCGAGGTCATCGATTTCAGCGACGACATCCGCATCAGTCAAGCCCCCGCAAACACCACATCCCCGGGACCGCAATCAAGCTCGATCCCTGGCGAGGACCTCAGCCTCTCCGCCGCCGAGAAGCGCCACATCCAGAAGGTCCTGGCCACGGCAGAAAGCAAGTCTCACGCCGCACGCCTCCTCGGCATCTCCCGCACCACCCTCGACCGCAAGATCGAGGAATATCAGCTCTGAACCTAGAAATCTAAATGCCGCGGTTGAAATGACATTGAAGCCCATCTCGTTTCAATCAATTCAATCAACTCAGATTGGCTGTTGCAGATTGCGGATGCGGCTCAACCGTTCGACCTGTGAAATCCAGGGTGAAGACTGCTCTGCTGAGCGGCTCACTTGAGCTTCAGCAACGTCTCGTCTTGCCCCTTGATCGTCGCCAGCGGCAGCTCCCCCAGGGAGCCGTCCCAACGGCTGAAATTCATCAATCCCGAAGCCTGCGGGTAGTGACGGTCGCTGATGAAGCGGTCCACCAGGGCGTAATTCGATGCGCTGTTGGGAACAAAGCCATAGTAGGTGCTCGGCTGCGCCCGCGTCTGCGCCCCCTCAATCATGAAAATCGACTCCGACGGCCTCTCGATCGCATCGCGCTTCAAGCTGCTGCCGTTGTAGCCGGTCCGCGACCCGTGAATGTTGGGATTGTAGGCGATCCCATCCATGTCGAAGGCCGCTGCGGTCTTGATCATCGGACAGCAGTAGATCTTGCCGCCTGTCGTCATCCGACGATCTTGCCTGCCGATCTGCAAGACTTCGTTCATGCCGATGAACCAGCCTTGCGGCAGAATGTCGCCTCGCTGCATGTCGGTGATCGACCAGAAAAGGGTGATGCCGCTCAGACTGTCCATCTGACCGTTCCGATTGGCGTCGTAACCGCCCTTGGCCAAGAGCTCATAGCCGATCGACAACTGCCGGAGGTTGCTTTTGCAGATGACGTTCTTTGCCGCTTGACGCGTCTTCGACCAGGCCGGAAAGAGCAGGGACGCCAGGATCAGCACGATGATCACCACGATCAGCAGCTCGACAAGGGTGAAGGATCTCCGCTGGGTCCCTAGCGGAGATTTAGCGGCGCGGCCATTCGAAGTGCTCATACGTATCCTCCTTCGCTTGTTATCCTCTCAAGCCCCCCGCACGGACGCGCAAGCAGAAATTCCAGGCCTGAGCTTCAAGTGAAGCGTCAATCCAAGCCCAAAATCCTCTTCACGCCTTCGTTGGGAGACCTGTTCCACTCCTCTCGTTCGCCTCCCGCGACAGGATCTCGCAGGACAAAAAAAGTTCGACCTGCCTCACTCGAGTTTCAGGATCACCGCTTAGGGAGTTGGGGAACTGGGGAGTTAAGTTAAGGAGTGCTTTAACACCCCAATTCCCTCCTCCCTGACTCCCTGAAAAGCAGCTTGAATGCATCTCAGTCCAAGCTCAATTCGGTGTGATGCACGTCGAAAAAAGTTCGCCCTCCCCAATATCCCGCATGGCTGCTCGGAAGCCGGCTCGGCGGATTACCCGGGAGGATGCCAGTCATTTGCGCCCTGCGCCCTGAACGGGCCGGCGAGAGGTAGAGAGCCTAGCTCCCTGAAACGCGAGAGGCCAGCCCCAGTCCTTCGGCATTTTCGGCTTCAGCTCTTCCAGATCCAGCAAGACCAGATGAAGAGATTCGTAGTTGTTGGCCTCGGATCGATATCGCTTTCTCTCTCCATGAAAAAGCCGCCCGTCTCCGAGCGGCTTTCGATCTCACTTCTTCTTCGACACGAAGGGCTTCCAGGCGTCTTCGAAGACCTCGTCGGTCTCGATCTTCCAGGATTCGCTGCCACGGAGGAGTTTGTCGATGTTGCCGGGGCCTTTCTGGGCGAGGACCTGGGCGGCCTGCTCGTTGACATCGGTGTCGTAGGCGGGGCGCTCGACCTGGCGGAGGATGCCCATCGGGGTGGGGGCGTCGGGGAAGCTGAGCTGGGCCAGGGCCATCGCCAGGGCCGGGCTCTGGGCCTTGGGATTGTGGACCAGGATCTTGCTTGGATCGGTGAGAGCGGTGTCGCGGACGACGATGTCGAGGCCGTCGAGGACCAGGCACTTGGCCTTGTCCTTGCCGAAGAGAATCGGCTTGCCTTCTTCGAGCTCGACCAGGCGCTCATCCTTGACTTCGCGGTCGACCACGTTGTCGAAGGCGCCGTCGTTGAAGATCACGCAGTTCTGCCAGATCTCGACCAGGGACAGGCCCTTGTGCTGACGCGCGGCCTTGAAGACGGCGTCCATGTGGCGGGGATTGGTGTCCCAGGTGCGGGCGACGAAGGTGGCGCCGGAGGCGAGCGCGAAGAGGAGCGGGTTGACCGGAGCGTCGACCGAGCCGTAAGGGGTCGACTTGGTCACCTTGTTCTGCTCGGAGGTGGGCGAGTACTGGCCCTTGGTCAGACCGTAGATGCGGTTGTTGAAGAGGAGGACGACCATTTCGACGTTGCGGCGGACCGCGTGCATCAAGTGATTGCCGCCGATCGACAGGCCGTCGCCGTCGCCGGTGACCATCCAGACATCGAGGTCGGGGCGGGCGACGCGGAGGCCGGTGGCGACGGTGGGAGCGCGGCCGTGGATGGTGTGGAAGCCGTGGGTGTCCATGTAGACCGGGAAGCGCGAGGAGCAGCCGATGCCGGAGATGACGACCTGCTTCTCTTTCGGGCGGCCGAGGTCGGCCATGGTTTTCTGGACGGTGGCGAGGATGGCGTAGTCGCCGCAGCCGGGGCACCATTTGACGTCTTTGGCCGAGGTGAAGTCTTTCTTCGTGTACTTGATGGGGGCGTTCATGGTTGGAACCTGTTTGTCTTTAGATCGGTCGGATCAGTCCGATCGGACCGATCTGTTTTTCAGAGAAATTTGCGGAAGGCGCTGACCAAGTCCGCCACCTTGAAGGGCTTGCCCATGATCTGGGTGACCGACTGGGCGTCGATGGCGTATTTGGCGCGGATCACTTGCACCAGCTGACCGAGGTTGATTTCGGGGATGACGACGGTGTCGAAGCCGGAGAGGATCTCTTCGAGGTCGAGGGGCAGCGGGTTGATGTGGCGCAGGTGGACGTAGGAGATCGAGGCGCCTTCTTTTTGAAGTTCCTTGACCGCGCTGACGACGTGGCCGTAGGTGCCGCCCCAGGCGAGGACGAGGACCTTGCCGGACTGGGCGCCGAGGATCCTGGTGGGTCCGTAGCTCTTGGCGATGGCGGCGACCTTGTCCTTGCGGAGGCCGCACATCAAAGCGTGGTTCTTGCCGTCGTAGGATATGTCGCCCTTCTCGTTCTTCTCCAGGCCGGTGAGGGTGTTCTGGAGGTTGGCGGTGCCCGGGGTGACCCACTTGCGGGCGAGGGTTTCGGGATCGCGCTCATAGGGCTTGTAGGGCTTGCCGTCCTCGCCGGTGTAGAAGGCCTGTTTGATGCCGGGGAGATCGGCGAAGGCGGGCACCTTCCACAGGTCGGAGGAGTTGGCGATGAAGCCGTCGGAGAGGAAGTAGACCGGGGTCATGTATTCGACCGCGATGCGGGCGGCTTCGAGGACGGCGTGGAAGCAGTCGACCGGCGACGAGGCGGCGATGACCGGGACGGGGCATTCGCCGTTGCGGCCGAAGAGAGTGAGCATCAGGTCGGACTGCTCGGTCTTGGTGGGCAGGCCGGTGGAGGGGCCGCCGCGCTGGACATCGACGATGACCAGGGGCAGCTCGGTCATGGCGGCGAGGCCGACGAATTCCGCCTTCAGGCAGATGCCGGGGCCGGAGGAGGCGGTGACGCCGAGCGAGCCGCCGTAGGAAGCGCCGAGGGCGACGCCGCAAGCGGCGATTTCGTCTTCCGCCTGGACCGTCTTGACGCCGAAGTTCTTCAGCTTCGAGAGGTCGTGCAGGATGTCGGAGGCGGGAGTGATCGGGTAGGTCGAGTAGACCACGTTCAGGCCGGACTTGACCCCGGCGGCGACGAGGCCGTAGGCGGTGGCGGAGTTGCCGGTGATCTGGCGGTAGGTGCCGGCGGGCATCGGGGTGGACTTCACCTTGTAGCGGCGGGTGAAGATCTCGGCGGTGTCGCCGTAGTTGTAGCCGGCGCGGAGGGCCTTGCTGTTGGCCTGTTCGATGACATCCTTGCCGCCGAACTTCTTCAGGATCCAGGCTTCGGTGTAGTCGAGGCTGCGGTCGAACATCCAGTACATCAGGCCGAGGGCGAAGAAGTTCTTGCAGCGGCGCTTGTGCACCGGCTTCATGTCGAGGTCCTTAAGGGCCTCTTCGACCAGGGTGGTCATCGGCACCGAGATGAGCTGGAACTTCTCGCCGACCATCGGGTTGTCTTCGAGCGGGTTGGTCTCGTAGCCGGCCTTGCGCAGGTCGATGTCGGAGAAGTTGTCGGAGTTGACGATGAGGACGCCGCCGCGCTTGAGGTCTTCGATATTCATCTTATAAGCGGCGGGGTTCATCGCGACGAGGATGTCGGGCTGGTCACCGGGGGCTTCGACCGATGCGGCGGCGAAGTTGACCTGGAAGCCGGAGACGCCGGCGGGGGTGCCGGCGGGGGCGCGGATCTCGGCGGGGAAGTCCGGGAAGGTGGAGATGTCGTTGCCGGCGATCGCCGAGGTGTCGGTGAACTGGGTGCCGGTGAGCTGCATGCCGTCGCCGGAGTCGCCGACGAAGCGCACGACGGCGCCTTCAATTTGGATCTGCTGGGTGTCTACCATGATCTAAGGTCCCGCGGGGTTCTACTTTTGGATTTTCAGGCCGCCAATGTACGCGAGGGGAGGACTTTGCCAAGGCGGAGAGGTGCTTCGCCTATGTACTAGGACATAATCAATGATGGCGACAAGGGTGATCTCGGCAGCCCTGATAAAATCTTAAAATATGTAAAATGAACAAGTTGTGATGATGATACAGAGACATCCGGCGACAGCCTCGGCCCGGCATAAAAAAGCCCTGCCGGGTAGGCAGGGCGGCGCGTGCCAGGACGGATTTCAGTCCTGATTCGCCTTGTCGGCTTCGACGTTGCCGAGATGGCGGGCGTGCTGTTGGTGGTGGATCTTGTCAATCCGTTTCTCGAGCTGGCGGTCGAGACGGTCGACCGCCAAGGCGAGGGACTTGTGCAGATCGGCCGCTTCGGCGTGGGCGTCGAGGTGGATCTTGTCGCCATGGAGGACGATCTCGGCCTTGATCGATTTGTCAGGAAGCTCGGTGAGGACGACATCGGCCTTGATCAGTTTCGGGTGGCTGCTGCGGAGGGCGGACAGACTATCGGCGACAAGGCTTCTGATTTTGTCGGAAATCTGGAAATTGCGGGCGGCGACGATGATGTCCATGGTCTATCTCCTTTTTCGAACTCTCTCGGGGGGGGGGCTCCGGTGGATTCCCTCCCCACTCAAATAGACACCCTTTTCAGCGCGGGGTGCAAGTGTGGCTGGGTCGATTCAGCGAATTTTTCCGGGGTTTTCCCGCCCTGGCCGCCAGGCGGCGACTAGGGCATCGAGCTCGGCGAAGGAGCTTTCCCGAGCTTCTGGAAGGAAGCGGTGCTCTTCCTGGCTGGCGAGGAGTGCGGCGGCCTTGGCGGCGAGATCCGGAGGCAGGCTGGGGTGGCGGCCGAGGGCGGCGGCGAGTTCCGAGACACTGAGCGACTCGGGCAGTCCGAGGCGGAGGCGGCACCAGATCCGGAAGGCGAGGAGGCGGGCGGACTGGCCTGGCGCTGGAGCCAGCTTGGCGGCATCGCGGCAGGCGTCGCGGTAACGTTGCTCCGGGGTGGCCTGGCGTCGGCGCCAGAGGATCACCATGAGGATGGCGAGGGCGAGGGAGCCGGAAAAGGCCCAGGCGAGCAGAGTGAGTCGCAGCCAGTCGCGATCAGGGTCGGGCCGATCGAGCAACTTATCGGAAAGAGGAGGTGCCGGGGGCGGCAGCCACCGCGGATCGGCCTCCGGCAAGATGAAGCTGAGCGGCGGCAGTGCGGCATGGATCGGATCGCCCTCGCTGACGGCGATCGACAGGGAGGCGTTTGCAAGGGGACCCGGCGCGACGCCGCTGAGGCGTGGGCGCAGGCGCCAGACCAGGCCGCGAGCTTCGAGGCCGGAGAGGGTGCTTTCGAACTCCTCGTGGCCGACGGCGGCGGTGCCGAGACGCCAGTCGAGCCGCGTAGGCTTCACCCCCGGCGGCAGGCGCAGCTTCAGCTCAAGACCAACGGCTTCGCCGACCGGGATCTCGCCGTGTGCGGAGCGGCATTCCAGCAGCAACGGCGGGCAGTTGCGCCGCACCCAGCCCAGCCAGCCGGCCAGGATCAGCAGAGACAAAAGCAGCGCGCCTGCAGGCAGGGCGAGACGGCGGAGGCGGGGTTGGGATGGGGACGTGATCATGTTGAATTCAACGCGCAAGCGCGGATTTTCTTTCAGGGAAAGAGCTCGGCCCAGGGGCCTGGACCGGTTTCCGGGGCTTCGAGGCCGGCAGGCAGCGCAGCCGGCCCGGAGCGCGGCGTGTCGAGGCGGCGCAGATGCTCCAGGCAGGCCCGGCCGAGATCAGGCGCGAGGGCAAGCTTGGTCGGCCAAGCGACGATGGCGTTGCCCACCGGGGCGGTGAAGGCGTTGTCAGGTCGAGCGCCGTCGGACTGGTGCGGCTCGGCACGATCGACACGCCAGGTCGCCCATTCCGCCGCTCCGAGGTCGATCCAGGGCGTCAGTTCGGCAAGGAGTTTCCGCGCGGCGTCGATCTGCTCCTCAGGACTGCGATCGACGCCGTCCTCGCTGATATTGCCGCCCAGGGTCCAGACTGGGGCGCCATCGGGGGCGAACTGGGTGGTGATGGTCAGCTCCGGCTTGGTCGCGGCCCCGACGCAGTGGGCGTAGACGGGATGGGGGAAGCGGTGCTTCACCGCCACCATGTGGAGGGGGCGTCGCTGCATCCGCGGGCGCCCCTTGCCGGGCAGGCCGGGGAGAAGCTCCTCCTGGCCTTCGCCGGCGGCAAGGACGAGCGCGGCGGGGCGCACATGGAAGAGCCCACCCTGAGGAAGCCGGAGGGCGACGCGGGTGAGAACTTCCTCCTCCCAGGTGAAGGAGGATGCTTCGGCGCGGGCTCGGATCTGGGAGCCGGAGTTGAGGCGTGCGAGGGCGCGGAAAACGCTGGGGATGTCCAACACCGGTTCGTGGAGAGCGTAGAGAGGCCCCTTGAATCCCTTCAGTCGGAAGGCTTCGGGGCGCTCGGATTCGGCGACTTCATGCATCAGCGACACCACCGCCTTCGACGCGGCGAGAAGAGCCAGCTTTGAAAACATGCTGCCGGTGCTCCACATGTAGTGGTAGGGCGAAAGCTGACGGGCGGCGGAAAGGTCGATTTCGCCTCTTCCCGCAAGGGCGGCGCGCCACTGCTCCGGCATGCCGCGGATGGCATTGGTGGCGGAGCCGAGTACGCCGTCCAACGCGTACTTGATGCCGCCGTGGATGATGCCCTGCGACATCGAGGACTGCCGACAGCCGAGGCTGCCGGATTCGGCGAGGACGACACGGTAGCCCTGGCGGCGCAAAAGCTCCTGGGTCCAGGCGCCGGCGATGCCGCCGCCGATGATCAGCACGTCGCAGTGAAAGTCGTCGCTCATCGCAAATCCTCGGGTCGATTTTGAATCTCCCCACTAGACATCCATCTCGGCAATTCCGCACCACTTCCGCGCCGTGCCCCCGACGAATCACCGCGGCCGCTGGCACAGCCGCCAATAACCGTTAAGTTGCTCGGAAAAGCGAGTACCTCAATCATGGCCAAGAAAGTCGCCCGAGTCAGCCGCCTCACCCAGGAAGATCTGGCCTCCCGTCCCCACAGCGATCTGCGCAACCTGATCATCGAAGACATCCGCCGCAAAGGTCTGCGCGACGGCGACCGCTACCTCGGCGCCGACGGCGTCGGCGAACTCCTTGGCGTCAGCCCGGTCACCGCCAACCGCCTTCTTGCCGCCATGGCCGAAGAGAATCTAGTGGTCCGCCGCCGCAAGGCCGGCACCTTCGTCGGCAGCGGCTTCGTCCGCGACGAACAGCAGCGGCGCGACGGCTTGCGGGTCCTGCACATCCTGATGGTGAAGGAGAATTCGCACGACCAGAACTCCGATGAGCGGTGGAGCGAAGTGATGTGGAAGCAGGTGCCCGGCGCCGCACTCCGCATCCACCAGGTCCCCGAAGACGAATCCTTCTTCCACGCCCGCCACATCGTCGGCCAGATCGCCGCCAGCGGTCTCGACGAAGGCCTCATCCTGATCCGCGCCACCGAGCGCATCCAGCGCCTGGTCGCCCAGAGCGGTGTCAAGGCGGTGGTCTTCGGCCACCTCTTCCCCGGCGTCGGCGGCCTGCATTGCGTCACGATGGACCAGACAAAGGCGGGCGAGCTGGCGGTGGCCGCCTGCCGCGCCCAGAAATGCCAGCAGCTTGTGGTGGTGATGCGCGCCTCGTGGCGGATGGGTGATGCCGACTTCTTCGCCGCCATTCTCCGCCAGGCCGGTGCCGCGGGCCTGCGCGCAGACCAGATCCAGCTGGTCGTCGCCGACGAGGAGCCCGACGCCTGCAGCGACCAGATCCGCCAGGCGCTCGCCAGCAGCCCGTCCGGCCGCATCGGCCTGATCTGCCGCCACAGCGCTTTCGCCCGCGCCGCGCTGCGTCACAAAGGCGACTTCCATATCGTCAGCGCCACCGCTGACAACGATTCGAAGCATCTCAAAGGCTGCGATGAGATCCTCGCCACTCTCAGTCGCGAAAAGATCGGTCAGCTGCTACTCCAGCAATTGGCTCTGCCGCTGCACGAATCCAGCCCCGCCCAGGTCATCCCGGTGCGGCTGAACTGAGGCCGCGGCGCACTTAGGAAGACGCGCTTTTCCTGAGCGCCGAAGCCCGCAGCGGCTCCGCGGCAGTCGCGGAGATGGAAATCATTCGACCTGTGTCACTCCATTTGAGCTCGGCCACAAAAGACACAAAGAACACAAAGAACAGAGTTTTGCCGTGTCAGCTCGCCGAGTGTCAGTCGCCCATTCTGCGTTCTTCTGCGTTCTTCTGCGTTCTTCTGCGTTCTTCTGCGTTCTTCTGCGCTTCAATTGAGCTTGAATCGGAGTAACACAGGTCGAAATCATTGCCCTGACGGGCATGGCGAGCGCAAGCTCAGGGAACGTAGCGGCGGTCGAAGGTGTAGGGCATGCCGCGGCTGAGATTGACCCCTTCGTCCTGGGTTGCGTCGCTGTAGCTGGCACCCTCCGCGATCTCGCCGAAGCCGGCGCGGCTGCTGTTGTCGACTTCGGTCACGTCTTTGACCGGGATGACCAGAGACACCAAGCCTGCGTGGCCATCGGTAAATCCCGCGATGAAACGGTTTTGCGGATCCAATCCGTAGTGGTGGTTACCTTTTTTGATCTCGGTCTTGGTGTGCTCCCAGCGATGGAAGACGACGTCGAGACCGGCTGTCTCGATGAAGGCGATCATCAGATTGGGGCTTTTCACCAGATTGTTGTTGATTCCCAGGTTCGAGCCGTTTTGACAGAGATTGAAGGGGCCGTCGCTGGTGTTGTTATACTGGTTCCCCGGAATGTTGGTGGCGTAGCTGGCGCCGGTGTGGTCGTGGCAGCTCTTGGCGGCGCCGTTCAGGCGGGTATATCTGTCCGCCGGACATTTGGCCGTCAGGAGAGGGTCGGCGTTGTTCTGCTTCAGATAGACGTTCAAGGGACGGGGGTTGTCGGCCGGAATGTAAGGTGCTGTCTTGCCGAACCAGCCATACTGGGTCCCGGCGATCCGCGTCGGGTAGTAGTTCCGGTTTGCCATCAGATACATGGTGCAGGCACGGGCGATCTGCCCCTGGTTGCTGATGCAGACCGCCTGCACAGCCTTCTCCCGGCTGCGCATGATAGCGGTCGCCAGCAACGAGACAAGGATCAGGATGATCACCACCACCACCAGCAGCTCAGTCAAAGTGAAGCGTCGCATGGGATTCCTCCAAGAGTTCGGGTTTTTCCGGTCTTGTGCAAATCCTAGCCTTGTTTAATTTTAATGCAAGTATATAGTCTTAATATAATCAATAACTTCAAGAAATCGCTCAACCCTGATTCTAGGAGGTTTACGATGAAGATCCTGGCCTTGATCATGACAATACTGTTTCTTGGCTCATGTCGCGACGCGGTCGAGCCCTTGACGGTCGAGCTCAACCTCGAGATACAAGTGGCGAGCCAGATGAAAGCCCTAGGTATCGAGGCCGGCGACAAGGTCTTGTTCGTAGGGGATACGGCGTCTTCGCCGGAGATGTCAGCGCTGACGGCGAAGTTCGGCACGCAGTGCCAGGCGTCGGCGAAATCGGCGAAGGACATCAACTGGCCGGAGCTGCTCGGCGGCGGCGGCTACAAGATGGTCTTCTGCATCGGAGTGCCTGCGATCGACGCGGAGCAGGACCTGCCCGAAAATGTCATCCCCCTGGTACTCAGCGTCAGCAACTTCAAATCGCCGGTGCCGGATCTGGTCACCAGGGGCTGGGTCGCAACTGCGTTGGCGCCGCTGCCGATCCTCGGGGACAAGCCCGCAGTGGACCGCGAGCTGATGATCACCAGTCAACTCCAGGCGACCAGCGTCGTCCTGATTGCGGGGATGGAGAAGGGCCTGCGCGAACGCTTCCCGCAACTGTTCTGAGCGGGGCCATGGGTTTGCGGGCGAGTCTATTGAAGCTCGAGATATGCCCATGCTTTGCCTTGCTGCCCGTCATGGTGATGTGGCGCGGGGACTGGGAGCTGAGCCTGGGACGCCGCCGGAACGCCTTTTTGGCGATGGGCGGCGAGATTTCATCAAGTCCGGCTAAGGTGGGCGCGTAATCCATTCGCACTTACCAAACCCTTCACCCCGCGGCCTGCATGAGCGAAAACGACCCTGACTCCGTGACCCGCCGGCTTTCCTACGAAGGCCGCATCGTCGGCATGTCCGAGCTACTGCTTCGCGCCAGGGAGGAAGAGGTGCTGGCTAGCGCCGGCTGCCGGTATTCCGACGCTAAACGCATCGCCTCAGGCGGGATGAAGGAGATCTACCAGGTTTTCGACTCGAGGACCGAGCGGCTTGTCGCCATGGCCCGGATGCATCCTGACGCCGCCATGGATCTGAAGAAGCAGTTTCTCCACGAAGCGCGGATCACCGCCAGTCTCGAACATCCCAGCATCATGCCGGTCTACGACATCGGCGACGAAGGCGGCGAGCCGTATTTCACCATGAAGCTGATCCGAGGCCGCACTCTCGGCGAGCTGATCGAGCTGCGTCAGAAGACCCTTCCCCGCGGCATGCCGGGCCCCTCGCTGGAGGAGCTTCTCGGCCATTTCCTCAAGGTTTGCGACGCCATGGCCTGCGCTCACAGTCACGGGGTCCTGCATCTCGACATCAAGCCGGAAAACATCCAGGTCGGCGAGTTCGGAGAAGTCCTGCTCTGCGACTGGGGCCTGGCGAGACGCCGGGGTGACGCGGCGGAGGCGGAAGAATGTCTTGCGGGATCGCTCCCCCGCGCCGCCGGACTCACTCTGCACGGCCGGGTTTTCGGCACGCCAGGGTTCATGGGGCCGGAACAAGCAAGCGACTCGCGCCTCAATCTCTCCCCCGCCGCCGACATCTATTCCCTCGGTGCCGTCCTCTACAACCTCCTCTCCGGCCAGCGGCCATGCTCCGGACGGGGCATGACCGAGTCGATGCAGATGACGGTCAACGGCGAGCTCGCTTCTCCCGGCAGCCTGGTCAGCCACCCCTCGCTGGCGGTGCCGGCGGCCCTTGAGGCGGTCTGCATGCGTGCGATGGCGCTGCGCCCTGAGAATCGCTACGCATCGGTTTCAGACCTGGCCGCCGAGATCCGCTCGTGGATGAGCGGCTACGCCACCCACGCCGAAGACGCCTCCCCGCTGCGCCAGCTCTGGCTGCTCGCCCGTCGCCACAAGATCGCGGTCAGCGTCATCGTCAATGCCTTGCTGGTCCTCGCCGTGGCCAGCGCGGTCTTCGTCTCCAACCTCAAGCGCAAGGAGCGGGAATCCCAGGCCAACGCCGAGACAGCGCGGCAGAACGCCCGCCGGGCCGAAGCGAACGCTCTGGTGGCGCAGTCGCGCGAGAAGGAAGCTCTGGAGACTCTCCGCCTGCTGCAGAAAGAGCAGGGAGAAAAGGCTCGCCTCGGTGAAGAGGCGGCCAGCCTGATCCGTGAGAAGGTGACCCAATCGGGCGACATCCTCGGCTTCAAAAAAGCCTTCGACATCGCTTCGCTGGTGCCTGACAATCCAGTGCTGCGCTCGATGCAGGGCGCCTATTGGCTGTCGAACCAGGAATTCTCCAAGGCCTGCGACTTCTTCGCCGGCAGCGTCAGCGAGGCGACACGCGATCTCGCTGCCTTTGCCGAACGTCACCGCGGCGTCGCCCCCGGGAAACTCGCCGAAGCGGATTTCCTCGAGCTCTGCCGTCTCCTCCTCAAACCCGACTTCGCGGTCTACCTGGTGCAGCTGCTGGAGGCCGAAGGCCGTTTCAAGCCGCAAAGTCACTCCGCGATTTTCCAGAAGGTCATGCCGCTGCTCAATCCCCATCTGCAGGGAAGGCCCTTCGATACCCAGGCCCTCGCTGAAGGCCGCATCGCAGCCGCCCTCGGCCTGAGCGCCGGCGACCTCAGACCTCTGCGCATCGAGGCCCTCGCCTTGATGAACTTCACCACCCTCGACCTGAGCGGCTGCGCCGTCAGTGATCTCACACCCCTGCGCCGCCAGAGCCGGCTGAAGATCCTGCTTCTGCGGGGCTGCCCCGCGAAGCAGCTCGAGCCGCTTTCGCAACTCCCCCTCGAGGAGCTCGACCTCAGCAACAGCGCTGTCACCGATCTCGCCCCTCTGCGCAATCCCAGCCTCCGCCGACTTATGCTGCGGAACTGCCTGCCCGAAAGCCTGGCGCCGCTGCATCAGCTGCCCCAGCTCGAAGAAATCTCCCTCAGCCCACTCCCTCAGGTGCTGCTCAGGCTGCGTCAGCAGGCACTGCCCGCCAAGTTGAAGTTGAAACTCCAATAAGGTCGGATGCCGAATGGGTGAACCTAAAAACCGCATTAGAGCCGCGGAACCGGGTTGAAAGGTTGAAACGCAAACAATTGAACAAGAATAATAAGCAATGAATTTGTGCTACCAGAAAGACTTGAGGGTCCTGAACTTTGCCAAGAGTCCTTCGGATATCATAACCTATTGCTGTTGTAGCTAAAACTTACAACCTTTGAACCTTCCAACCTTTCAACTGCGGTTTTCAGGGTGAAGGGCCGGCGTGCCAGGTCACTCCCGGCTTCAAGATCCGAAAAAGCGGGTGAAGCTGCTCACCGGTGCCCGCGGGGTGCGGTAGTGATTCACCGGTGCTGAGTCATCGGCATAACCGAGGGCCATGCCGGCGATCAAGACATGATCGGCAGGATAGCCGAGGTGCTCCTTGATCAATGGGCCATACTCGGTGAAGGCCGCCTGGGGGCAGGTCGACAAACCGTGGTCGAGCGCGGCCAGCATCAGCGATTGCAGGAAGATGCCCATGTCGACAAAGGCGCCTTTCTCCATCTGGCCGGGAATCAGGAAGAGCAGCAGCACCGGCGCATCAAAAGCGCGGAAATTCGCCCCCCACTGGGCCCGCTGCCCGGCCTTGTCGTCGCGGACGATCCCGAGGGAGTCGTAGAGCTGCTTGCCGCATTCCAGACGGCGGAGCTTGAAGGGTTCCCGCCAGGTCCTGGGATAATAGGCGTACTCGGGCACCGGCTTGCCGCCGGCGGAGAAGGCGGCCAGGATCCTCTCCTGCAAGGCGAGCTTGGCCTCCCCTCGGACGACGGCGACTTCCCAAGGTTGGAGATTGCCGCCGGAGGGGGAGTGGGCCGCTGCCGCGAGGATGGCTTTGAGGCTCGTATCTTCGACCGCTCGGGGCAGGAAGGCGCGGATCGAAGAGCGCATCCGCAGCGCCTCGGTGATCGTCATTCTTGGTCTCGCGGGTTTTTCAGGGTGTGGCGGTAGAGGCGGGTGTCGGGCGCTCCGGGGAGCTTGGCGGCGGCGTCAAGACGCGCCTCGAGGCGGGCGAGGAAGGCGGCGGCGGCCTCGCCTTTCAAGCGCTTCAGCCCTTCCAGGGCGAGGGCGGCGGCGTAGGGATTGGCGTCGAGTCCGGCGTCGAGAAGCTTGAGCGCCTGAGCCTCGTCGGCGCTGCGGCGGCTGAGCTGCAGGCAGATCATCGCGTCGAGATAGGACTGCTGGCCGTGGTTGACCGCCCAGGCGACGCTCTGGTGATAGACCATCGACCGCTGCTCATCGGCTTCGTCGTAGTTCCAGTTGTAGTGGACATGGGTCGCCTCGTCGCCGTCGCCGGCGTACTGGTCGCCTTGGCAGGAGTAGCGGCCCGTCTTGGCGTCGAAGTGCCAGCGCACCAGGGCGCAGTGGCCGGGCTGGCCGGCGGTGGCGGCGGGGATGCCGGTGATGCGGTAGGTGCGGGCGCCCATGCTGGCCATGGTGCCGCAGACGCCGCCGTCCTTCCACATCATCTGGATCGTGCCGTAGTCGAAGGCGAAGGGGCTGAGGCGGCGGGCCGACTGCATGTCGAATTGCTGCGCCACGTCGTCGATGTATTCGCCATAGGTCTGGGCTTCGCCGCTGTCGCGGAACTTGAGCCAAATCTGCTCGCGCTCGCGCAGCGGCTGGTCGTCGTCGGCGAGCATCATCAGGGTCGGCCAGGGGGCGGTCAAGGGGTAGAGCGGCCACTGGCGGCTGGCGCCTGCCAAAGGCGGCAGCGGCTGGCGATCGTTGCGAATCAGCCAGGCCATCGCCTCGGCCGGAGTCGCGGCAGGATCACGCGCCAAGGGCAGGCGCCCCTTGGCACGATAGGCGTCGCGGAACATCTCGAAGGCCTTGCGGATCTTCCGCTCCTGGCGCTCCGGCACCTCGTTGGTGGAATCCCAGTGAACGACGCGCTCGCCGCAATCGATGGCGACGGCGAAGCCCTTCGACTTCATGTAGGCGTTGAACTCGCGCTGCAGGCTCTTGGAGGCGAGGACGTCGGCGGCGATCAGCTTGCGGGTGATCTTCTCCAGCTTCACCACGCCCTCCTGGCGCACCGCGATGCCGCGCTCGTCGTAAACCAGCGGCCCCGGCAGCTGCACCTTGCGCTCCACCGTGATCTCGGGGTGATCTTCCAGGAAATTGATGATGTGGTCATTCTTGTCGAGCGGACGCTTCGGGTCCTTGGTGTCCACCCAGACCCGCGGGTCGCCGGGGATGCGCAGTTCGAGAGGATCGCGGGAACTGAGGTCGGGGCCGACGTAGGGCAGCAGCTCGCGTGAATCGTTCTGCATCGCGGGTTCCGATTTCCAGCCGCGATGCGAGCCGTTGACGGCGAAGGCGAGGGCGAGCTGCGGGTAGTGGCGGCGCACCGCGTCTTCGCCGAGATCGATCTCGAGCGAGCGCAGGCCGAGCAGGATGGGCAGGGGATCCTGGCGGAAGCCGTAGACCGTCGCCTGGATCAGCGGGTCGCCGTCGATCCAGGCGAGGAAGTCCTGCGGCAGGCGAATGCCGCGTTCAGTGCAGGCGGCGAGGGTCTTCAGGCGGGCGTGTTCAAGATAGGCCTTCTTCACGGCGGGAAGATCCATCGTCGGATCGGCGCTGAGACGGCTGAGCTGCTGCTGCGCCGCAAGGACTTGATCCGGCTTGACCGGCGGGGCGTAAGAAGAACAGGCCTGCAGGCCGAGGAGAAGGGCGGCAGAGAGGAGGGCGTAGCGGATTTTCATCAGGACCTCAGGGATTTTGTGTTCCTGATGCAGACGCCAAAGATTCCAGAATGTTCGCGGCGGCAGAGGTGGAATCCGAACAAAAATTGCCACCACGGACCACGGAAGGCACGGAGCGCACGGAAATTTCAGTGGGGCTTCTCAGAAAGCCATTGATCATGCGGGGTTATTGATCACGAATACTCGCAGATCTTGCAGCGGATGTAGTGATCAGGAATCGGATAGCCGCACTTCGGGCATGAGCTGATCGTCGGCAGATTTTGAATCGATTCGTTGATCTCATGCTCGCGACGAATGCGGTGTTTTGCCAGGATCTGCATCCGCTCATCCTCAATTCTGGGCCGACCAATCATCAAAGGGATTTGACTCTCTTCGGGCATCAACCTCGCTACGCAATGCCCGGCGCGAGCGTGCTCGATCGTCTCGGCATCAGTCGCGCAGTAGTAGACCTTTTCGCGACATTGATCGCAGAAGCGGATCGCGTCATCCTCGGTGCTTTGCAGGGCTTCCCATTTCAGTGGACACTGGAACTTGAAGCTCACCTTGCAGTTGCGGATCGTGCGTTCGGTTTTCATGCCCCTCACCACAACCTCGCTCCATGCGCGCCCATCGCCTGCGCCAGCTCGTTGGCGGCGGCTTTCAGGTCGGGCAGGAGGGATTCGGCTGAGACCTTGCCGTCGGGCGGCAAGAGGCAAGGACAGCTGAGCGCCGCCCAGGCGGGGGTGCTCGAGCTCCAGCGCACCGGCACGGAGAGGTCGGTGACGCCGTTGATCAGGCGGCTGGGTTGCAGCACATGGCCGGCACTGGCGATCGACTTGAGCTGCTTCTCAAGCTCGGCCCGCTCCTTCTTCGCTACGTTGGCGAGGACGGCCTCGCCCAGACTGGTTTCGCCGAAGGCCAGCAGGCAAAGGCCGGTGCTGCTGCCGAGCAGTTCGAGCCGCGCCCCGGGACGGACCATGGTGATCAGCTCCGCCGGGCTCTCGGCACAGGCGACCACCAGGCCGCGGCCTTGATGAGGTAGAGTGAGGTGACAGCTCTGCCCATGCTGATCGGCGAAACGCCGCATCAGCGGCAGCGCCAGGTCGAGCAGGCGCCGCACCGGCGGATGGCGCAGGGCGAGGTCGAGCATCTTGCCGGTGAGGGTGTAGCGCTCCGCCTCGTCGCGACGCAGCCAGCCGGACTGCTCCAGGACGATCAGCATGCGGTACAGCTCGCCTTGAGTCCGGCCCAGCCGCTGCGCCAGTTCAGTCAAGGTCTGCGGACGCTCCGCCAAGGCCAGTTCGCTGAGGATCTCCAGGCCCTTCTCCAGGGCCGGGGCCTTGTATTTGCTCTCTCGATCGGCTTCCGGCATGTGCTTCCCTCGTCTTTTGTGCTGCCCGCAATCTGCGGGTGAAAATCATTTTTGGGAAGGGCTTGCGCTTTTTTATATGAAAAGTAATTTTACAAATGAAATCAACAGGAGGCGAACGATGCTGAGCACCTTGGACTTCACCCTGATCATCGGCTATCTCGTCGGCATCACCCTGCTGGGCTTGTGGGTGGGGCGGCGCAGCACCGAAAGTTCGGAGGGCTACTTCCTCGCCGGCCGCGGCCTCGGCTGGGTGAGCATCGGTCTGGCCTTGTTTGCGACCAACATCTCGACGACGCAGATCATCGCGGCGGCCAGCGGCGCCTACAGCGGCCAGATCGGCGATCCCGGCAACTTCGAATGCCTGGCGCCCTTCTGCCTGATCCTGCTCGGCCTGGTTTTCGCCCCTTTCTACTTCACCAGCAAGGTCGCCACCCTGCCGGAATTCCTCGAGAAGCGCTTCAGTCCCGCCAGCCGCACCATCTTGGCGGTGATGGCGATCTTCGGAGCTCTGTTTATTCACATCGGTTTTTCTCTCTACGCCGGGGCGGCGGTGGTGAACTCCCTGATTCCCTCCTTGAGCATCCCCAACGCCATCTTCATCGTCTCGGCGGCCACCGTTATCTACACCGTCTTCGGCGGCCTCAAGGGGGTCGTGGTCACCGAGTCGGTTCAGACCGTGCTGCTCCTCTTCGGTTCGCTGGCGGTGCTGGTCTTCGGCCTCATGGCGCTCAATGACCAGGGCATCAATTCGCTGGCCGAAGTGCGCGCCGCCGCCCGCACTCCAGAGCAGATGTCGATGATTCGCTCGGATGGCGACTTCTCCTGGTACGCCATGCTTCTCGGCTACCCCGTGCTCGGCATCTGGTACTGGTGCTCGGACCAGACCATCGTCCAGCGCGTCCTCGGTGCCCGCAGCCAGAAGGACGCCCAGAACGGCGCCATTCTCTGCGGCATGCTCAAGCTTCTGCCGCTCTTTCTGATGGTCATCCCCGGCGTCTTCGCCTACATCCTCTTCAAGGACAAGATCGGCGCCGACGCCAACGCCGCCTTGCCCACCATGATCCTCAATCTCCTGCCTGAAGGTCTGCGCGGCCTGGTCATCGCCGGCCTGCTCGCCGCCCTGATGAGCACCGTCGCCGGCGCCCTCAACTCGGTCGGGACTCTGGTCAGCGTCGACCTGGTTCAGCGCCTGCGTCCGCAGACCAAGGACCAAACCCTGGTGCGCATCGGCCAATGGACCGCGGCGCTCGGCATGCTGGTCGCCATCGCCTGGTCGATGCAAGGTGGCAAGTTCGAGAACATCTTCAAGGGGATCAACTCGATGATCGCGGTGATCGCGCCGCCGATCACCGCCGTCTTCCTCTGGGGCGTCTTGTGGAAACGCGGCACCGCCAAGGCAGCCCTCGCCACCTTCATCATCGGCTACGCCTGCGCCGGCTTCGTCTTCTTCACCGACATCCCCGCCGTCTCTGGCCTGGTGATGGGAACCCAGATGATCGACGGCAAGGAAGTCGCGATTCAGCTGGTCTCCGGCAAGTGGGGCATCGGCTTCATGATGCAGGCCTGGTGGCTCTTCGTCATCTGCTCCGTGGTCTTCTTCGCCGTCAGCCTCGCCACCCCCGCCCCGGCCAAGGAAGTCACCGACAAGTATTGCTGGGACAAACCCTGGTCCGCCCTCCTCGGCCCCTTCCAAGGCGCCCTCGATCCGCGCCTGCTCTCCGCCATCCTTTTTGTCGTCACCTGCGCCATCTACTGGGTCTTCCGCTGAGCCGCTGACGCGGATTCAAGATTCAATATTCAATATTCAAGAGGGAGGGGCAACGATGGAAGATTCAAAATCGATAATCCAACACACTGCCTTCCCAGTCGCACCTCTTGAATCTTCAATCTTGAATTGAGCTCATCGTTTTCTTGAATCTTGAATCTTGAATTTTGAATCTTGAATCGTCCAAGGAGCCCCCATGAAACTCACCCTCTCTCTCGCCGCTCTGTTCCTCGCCGCCTGCGCCAGCGCCGCCGACAGCGCGCCCTCCCGCCCCGACGCCCCGGTCCTGAAGTACCAGCAGCCGGCGAAGAAGTGGTCGGCAGAAGCCCTGCCGATCGGCAACGGCCGCATGGGGGCGATGCTCTTCGGCGGCGTCGACGAGGAGCGGATCCAGTTCAACGAGCAGAGCCTGTGGAGCGGCGACAACAACTGGGACGGCGGCTACAAGCTCGGCGACCACGGCTTCGGCAACTACCGCAACTTCGGCGATCTCTTCCTCAAGTTCGACTCTGCGGCAGACGCAAAAACCGAGGCCTACCAGCGTGCTCTCGATCTCAGCCAGGGCCTGCACACTTGCGCCTTCCGCAAAGGCGGCGTCCGCTTCACCCGCGAGGCCTTCGCCAGCCGTCCCGACCAGGTCATCGTCTGCCGCTATTCCGCCGACAAGAAAGGCGCCCTCTCCGGCTCGCTCAAGCTCAAGCCCGGCCAGAAGGACACCCGCATCAGCGCGAGCGGCGCCGTCCTCAGCGCCGAAGGGGTGATGCCCAACCAGCTCAAACACGCCGTCCAGATCCGCCTCATTCCCGTCGGCGGCCAGGTCGAGGCCCAAGGCGAAACCCTGGTCTTCAAGAACTGCGACGAGCTGCTGCTGCTGCTCGACTGCCGCACCGACTACAAGCCGGATTACGCCGCCGGCTGGCGCGGCGAAGCGCCCCTGCCCCGCATCGAGGCCGAGCTGGACGCCGCGGCGAAGAAGTCCTACGCCGAACTCCTCGCCGCCCACCGCGCCGACCTCGGCTCGCTGCTCGCCCGGGCCCGGATCGACATCGGCAGCACCCCGCCCGAGATCGCCGCCCTGCCCACCGACGAACGCAAGAAGCGCTACGCCGCCGGCGGTGCCGACCCCGACCTCGAAGAGACGATGTTCGCCTACGGCCGCTACCTCCTCGCCAGCTGCTCGCGTCCCGGCGGCCTGCCCGCCAACCTCCAGGGCCTCTGGTGCGACTCGAACAACCCGCCCTGGGCCAGCGACTACCACAACAACATCAACGTCCAGATGAACTACTGGGCGGCGGAAAGCACCAACCTCTCCGAGTGCCACAAGCCGCTGATCGACTTCATCGTCGCCCAGGCCGAAGCCTGCCGCGTCGCCACCCGCAAGGAGTTCGGACCCAAGACCCGCGGCTGGACCTGCCGCACCTCGCAGAGCATCTTCGGCGGCAACGGCTGGGAATGGAACATCCCCGCCTCCGCCTGGTACGCCACCCACGCCTACGAGCACTGGGCCTTCACCCAGGACCGCGACTACCTCGCCAAGACCGCCTACCCGATCCTCAAGGAGATCTGCCAGCTCTGGGAGGACCGCCTCGTGGCCCGCCCCGACGGCAAGCTCGTCGTCCCCAAGGGCTGGTCGCCCGAGCACGGCCCCCGCGAAGACGGCGTGATGCACGACCAGCAGCTCATCTGGGAACTCTTTGAGGACTACCTCGAGGCCGCCCGCGCCCTCGGCATCGACCCCGAATACCAGAAGACCGTCGCCGGCCTGCAGGCCCGCCTCGCCCCCAACCTGATCGGCAAATGGGGCCAGCTGCAGGAGTGGCAGACCGACCGCGACGACCCCGATGACCAGCACCGCCACACCTCGCACCTCTTCGCCGTCTACCCCGGACGCCAGATCAGCCCGGCCCTCACCCCCGAGCTCGCCCAGGCCGCCCTCATCTCGCTGCGCAGCCGCAGCGGCAACTACGGCAAGAACAAGGACAAGCCCTTCACCGTCGACTCCACCGTCGGCGACAGCCGCCAGTCCTGGGCCTGGCCCTGGCGCGGCGCCATGTGGGCCCGTCTCGGCCAGGGCGACAAGGCCGGCATCATGGTCCGCGGCCTGCTCACCCACAACAGCCACCCCAATCTCTTCTGCATCGCCTCCCGGGTGTTCCAGATGGACGGCAATTTCGGCATCAGCGCCGCCATGGCGGAGATGCTGCTCCAATCCCACGCCGGCGAGATCGCCCTGCTCCCCGCCCTGCCGCCCGAATGGGCCAAACAAGGCTCCTTCACCGGCCTCAAGGCCCGCGGCGGCTTCACCGTCGACTGCGCCTGGCAGGACGGCAAGGTCACCCGCTACAAGATCCGCTCAGCCGAGGCCAAGACCGTCAAGGTCCGCGTCAACGGCGAGCTGAAGACCGCTGTCTCAGATTCAAAATTCCAGATTCAAGATTCAAGATGAAGGGTCAAGGACAAGGAAGATTCAAAATCGAAAATCCAACACACCTCCTTCCCAGTCGCCATTTTGAATCTTCAATCTTGAATTGAGCTCATGGTTCTCTTGAATTTTGAATCTTGAATTTTGAATTTTGAATCTCCAAAGGAGCCCCCCATGAAACTCATCGCCTCCCTCTTCCTCGCCCTGAGCACCGCCGCCTGCGCCAGCCAGCCCTCGCTCGAAGAAGCCGGCCTCAAGCTCACTCCCGAAGGCCTGATCACCCGCGCCCCCAGCGACAAGCCCAGCGCCGTGCAACAGAAACAAATGGCCGAAGCCCGCTACGGCATGTTCATCCATTTCGGCATCAACACCTTCCACGACCAGGAATGGACCGACGGCAGCAAGCCGGCCAAGTCCTACGCGCCGAAGGAGATCGCCGCCGAGGAATGGGTGCTCGGCGCCAAGAACGCCGGCATGAGCCACGTCGTCCTGGTGTGCAAACACCACGACGGCTTCTGCCTCTGGCCCTCGCCCTTGACCGAGTACTCAGTCAAGAATTCCGGCAATCCCACCGACGTCGTCAAGGCGGTCGCCGAGGCCTGCCACAAGCACGGCGTCCGCTTCGCCGTCTACTACTCCTGCTGGGACCGCAAATGGGACGCCGAGCACGCCGCCGACTACAAGAAAGACCAGGCCGCCGCCGACCGCGCCTACGCCGACTACATGTCCAAGCAGATCGAAGAGCTGATGACTGGCTACGGCCCGGTGCACGAGCTGTGGATCGACGGCTCCTGGATCAAAAAACCCGAGCGTTGGGGCTTCGACCGGGTCTACGACGCGGTCAAGAAACACCAGCCCGCCTGCCAGGTGGCGATCAACTGGAACATCGGCCACCCGAAAAACATCAACAAGCACCCGGTGCTCCCCAAGGATCAGCGCGAAGGCTTCCCGATCCGCTTCTTCCCCTCCGACTTCCGCCTCGGCGACCCCCATCTGCCCGCCTTCCCCGACCCCAAGGTCTTCACCCACCAGGGCGAAAAGTTCTACATGCCCTTCGAGTCCACCGTCTGCCTCAACGACAAGTGGTTCTGGAACAGCAAGGACAAGGGCCTGAAGTCGGTCGATGAGCTGGAGAAGCTGTTTTACACCGCCACCGCCCAGGGCAACCTGCTGCTCCTCAACTCGCCCCCCGGTCCCGACGGCCACATGCGCCCCGCCACCTTGCAGCGCCTGGTCGAACTGCGTGACCGTCTCGGCCTGAAGATCGGCCAGCCGCTGCCGCCCAATCCGCTGGACCGCTGACGCGATTGCGCCCCATGCAAATCCAATCCAAAAAACATTTGAGTTTTATGGCTCGGCCGCTCGTCGCGAAGCGACTGCGTTCCTGGGAGCGCCGGCTGCCAGCCGGTTGCAGTTCTGCGCTCGTCGCGAAGCGACAGGATGAGTGTAGCCGGGGGGTTCAACCCCCAGTGAGATTGATGTCGGATATGGCGTCGCGGCAGCGACGCGGTGACAGTCATACGCGAATTCGACTGAGGTGGCGTCCTGTCATCCTGTCGCTTCGCGACGGCGACATCTTGCTGCACCATCCGGGGGTTAAAACCCCCGGCTACAATGACACCGTCGCTTCGCGACGAACACAAAACATCCGGCGGGACGCCGGTGCTCCCAGGTTCTCCGTTGCTCACACAGGCACACAATCAATTCGTTTTGAATCTTGAATCCTCAAAGGAGCCTCGCCATGAAACTTCTCGCCTCTCTCCTTCTCGCCCTCGCCGCCGCCTCTTGCGCGGCGCCCGCAAAAGCCGCCGCGGTCCACGGTCCCACCAACCTCGAATCCAGCCCCGCCGGCGCCGCCTGCTACGCCTCGGTCATCGAGCTCAAACCCGAGATGGAAGCCAAGTACCGCGAGCTGCACGCCGCCGTCTGGCCGGAAGTCGTCGCCGCGATCAAAAAGGCGAACATCAGCGACTACCGCATCTACCGCGCCGAACTCGGCGGCAAGGTCTACCTCTTCTCCACCTTCACCTACACCGGCTCCGACTTCAAGGCGGACATGGATTCGATCGGCAAAGACCCCACCACCAAACTCAAATGGTGGCCACTCACCGACGCCTGCCAAACCCGCCTCCCCGGCACCCCCGAGGGCCAGCAGTGGACCGGCATCGAACAGCTGATGCGGATTCCCTGACATGCGCCTGAAAAACCTCAAAGCCTTCATCACCGGCGGCTCCGAAGGCATCGGCTACGCCATCGCCGCGAAATTCCTTGCGGAAGGCGCACAAGTGGTCATCGCCGCCCACCAGGAACCCATCCTCGCCACGTCCGCCCGGGCCCTCGCCTGCCCGGGCTTGCTCATGGACCTGCGCGACCTGGCCAGCGTCGAAAACGCCATTGCGCAGGCCGCAAAAATCATGGGCGGACTCGACATCGTCGTCAACAACGCCGCCCTCACCAGCCCGTCGAAACCGGTCGAGACCACCAGCCTCGACGAACTCGAGGCGATCCTCGACACCAATCTCCGCGGCAGCTTCTGGGTGATGCGCTGCGCCAAGCCGCACCTGCAATGCGGACGCGGCGCCGTCCTCAACATCTCCTCGATGGCCGGCGTCACCGGTCAGCGCGACCACGCTGCCTACGCGATGAGCAAGGGCGGGCTCAACGCCCTCACGCTCGCCGCCGCCGCCGACTGGGGACCCGAACGCATCCGCGTCAACGCCCTCTGTCCCGCCGGCGTCGCCACCCCCGCCCTCAAACGCTGGGCCGCCGAACAACCCGACCCCGCCGGCATCGACGACTACCTCAAGCGCATCCACGCCCTCGGCTACTGCGCCGAACCGGAGGAGATCGCCAACGCCGCCCTCTTCCTCTGCTCCCCCGAAGCCTCCTTCGTCACCGGCCACATCATGCACGTCTCGGGCGGCAGCGAGATCGGCTACAAGAACTGAACTCTTCCCATCAGTCCGATCCGACCGATCCGAACGATCTTTTTCCTGAAACCCCAAACGAGAGCACTCCCATGATCAAATCCGTCAGCACCCGCGACCTCCGCTTCCCCATCGGCTCCGGCCATGGCTCCGACGCCATCCACCGCGACCCGATCTACTCCTACGCCACCTTGCTGCTGCATGACGACTCCGGCCACGTCGGCACCGGCCTCGCCTTCACCCTCGGCGAAGGCAACGACCTGGTCTGCAAGGCCGCCGAATTCTACGCCCAGCGCCTCATCCGCACCGACATCGAGGAAGTCATGGCCGACTTCGGCCGCATCCAAAAGGAAATGGCCGACGAACAGCAGTTCCGCTGGCTCGGCCCCCACAAGGGCGTCGTCCAGCTCGCCCTCGCCGCCGTCACCAACGCCTGCTGGGACCTCTGGGCCAAGAAGCGCGGCGTCCCCCTCTGGCAGCTCCTCCTCGACCTCAGCCCCGAGCAAGTCGTCGCCACCCTCGATCTGAGCTACCTCGAGGACTACCTGCCCGCCTCGGAAGCGCTCGGAATCTTGCGCAATGCGCAACCCAGCCGCGACAGCCGCCGCGGCGTCCTCAAGGCCGGCTACCCCGGCTACGACACCTCCGTCGGCTGGTTCAACTACTCCGACGAACAGGTCCGCGAGAACTGCAAAAAAGCCGTCGCCGCCGGCTTCACCGCGATGAAGCTCAAGGTCGGCTCGAAGGAATCCGAACGCGACATCCGCCGCGCCAAGATCGTCCGCGAAGTCGCCGGCCCCGACATCCGCGTCATGGTCGACGCCAACCAGCAATGGACCCTGCCGCAGGCGATCAAGGTCTGCACCGATCTGCTGCCGATGGACCCCTTCTGGGTCGAGGAGCCCACCCACCCCGACGACGTCCTCGCCCACAAGACCCTCGCCAACATCATCGGCCGCCACCGCGTCGCCACCGGCGAACACGTCCCCAACCGCGTCCTCTTCAAGAACTACCTGCAGCTCGAGTGCCTCGGCTTCTGCCAGGTCGACGCCGTCCGCGTCGCCGGCGTCAGCGAATTCCTCGCCATCAGCCTGATGTCCCGCAAGGCTGGCGTCCCGGTCGTGCCCCACGTCGGCGACATGGGCCAACTGCACCAGCACCTGGTGCTCTTCAACCACATCGGCATGGACCACCAGGCCCTCTTCCTCGAGCACATCCCGCACCTCAAGAAGCACTTCGTCCACCCGGTCAAGGTCGAGGGCGGCGTCTACGCCACCCCGCAGGAGATCGGCTCCGGTTGCGACCTCAAGTAAGCAAGGTTGCCGACGGGGAAGCTCAGCTCGAGAAAGAGCTGCTGCTTCGCGACCAGGAGCCGCCGGACGAGCGTGAGGAGCTGGATCGCGAGGAGCTGGAGAGGAACGAACTCGACCCGGACGAGTTGGAACTGCTGCTCGAATAGCTCGGTTGGAGCGGTGGCGGGCTCATCCAGGAGAAGAGGCTGTTGCGGCGGCTCGGAGACCATTGCGCCGCGGCGGGACGGCTGTCGACGCCTGGCAGACTGCTGGAGCTGCGGTTCCATCCGTAGTGGTTGAGGAAGACAGGATACCAATGGCTATGGCCGAGATAGGTGTGGGGAGCCGCGCTGGCCTGGGCGCTTGAGCTGGCCGGGCTGCCGGAGCTGATTGCGGCGTGACTTGCCGAGCCAGGAAGCGGCTGGTTTTGCGGTTCGAGCAAATCCATCGGGAAGAGTTTGACCGCGATGTTAGCTTCCTTGTAATCGTTCAAGACTTCGTTGAGGTCGTCCGACTCCTGCAGCTTCTTGCTGTCCGGGATGATGCAGAGGAGCGAGGTGACCCCTTGCTCCTTGAGCCGGGCGGCGTCGGGCAGGCGGACACGGTAGCGGTTGTCGAAGACACCGCTGGAGTTGTCGTAATACGCGAGCCGTTTGGCGTCGCAGATGAAGACCGGCGGGGCCTCGGGGCGGCGCTCGGCTGCGGATTCGGCGAATTCCGGCAGCCAGAAGAGCGTGGCGCCGAGGGTCTCGTGCGCCGGCACCAGTCCCTTGGGATGCGGCCAGTTGCTGAAGGTGCTGACCGGGGTGAAATCGGGCGAGAGGGCCGCCGCGGCGGCGACGGCTTCGGATCCGGGCAGGTCGATGAGGAGGGCCAGGCCTTCGACCTTGTCGCTGGCGAGAGCTTTTCGCAGCTCGGCGGCGCGATCGTGGGCGCGGCGGTCGGACTCGGCGACGCGCGGACGGATCTGATCCTGATGGATGCCGGAGTTGGCAGGGAAGCTGTAGAGCTGCCGCTGTTCATAGGGCTGCCAAGTCGGGCCGGGTTTCATGGTCTCGGCCAGGTTGCTGATCCTCTCCATCCAGCCGGCGCCGCCGCGGCAGTCGATTTCGCAGGCTGCCGCGTCGGCGGGCCAGGATTGTCCGGCGTCGAGGGCGGGGGAGACGGGAGGCGCAGGAGGCGTGTACGTTGCCGGGGCATAGCCCGACGGAGAGTAGCCGGAGAAGTCGCGATGAGAGGAGCAGGGGCCAATGCTGCCGAGGAAGGTCAACAACATCGGCAAGCCGACGGCGGCGGCGAGGCAGCCTTTGGCGCCGTTGACGATGTTCAAGGCGTTCTGCGCGTCGCTCCATTCGCTGTCGGGACGGATCGACTGGCGCAGGGGGCGCGAGGCGAAGCGTTCCACCGGACTGGCCTTGGCGCGTTGCCAGCGGACGGCGAGCAGGGTGGGCGAGTCGAAGAAGGATTCAACTGCGAAAGGGGCTGGGGCGGGAGAGTTCATGGCAATTCAGAGGTTGGAAGGTTGAATGGCGGAGCGGCAGGCAGGGATTGCTAGGGCGTTCATTCAAGGGCTTGGACTTTCCAGCCTTTCAACCCGCTCATTGCGGATCAAAGTCGGGGCGGCGACAGCCGAGCCGTCGGTGGCGCCGTTGGAAAATCGGGTGAAGATACCGGAGGGGCGTCCGGCGATCAGGAAGACGCCGTGGTTGGCGGTCTGGCCCTCGGCATTGGTCGTGGGGCGGAAGGCTCGTTGCAGGAGCCAGCGTCCCGGGGCGGCGGCGCTCAGGGCGGCGGCCCATTCGGCGTCGCTGCAGTCGCGGCCGAGGAACACCTCTTCACCTTCGCAGCCGTAGTCGCTCTTCAAGACCCAGGATTCGCGTTCGGCGAGGACTTGCGGCAGCGGCAGGCTTTCGAGGCGACGTGACTCCGGCAGGTGGCGACGGGCGAGCTTGAGAGTGTCGGGCTGGAAAAGCTCAGGGCATTCGAAGGGCAGGGCAAGGACGCGCTTGTTCTGGGTGACGACCGTTCCCCAGGGGTTGATCACGGAGCAGAATCCGGCGAGCTGGGCGCGGCAGAGGACGGTGATGGGGGCGTCGAGGGGGGCGGCATCGGCGGGGGGAGCTTCGTCCCGCCAAAGGCTGTCGCGCTCGGTCCACCAGTCGGTCTTGTAGTGGCGGATGACGAGGTCAAGCGGCTGGCCGAAGAGGCGGGCTTCGCCGTCGGGGCCGCTGTCGAGGTTGAAGGGCGAGCCGAAGACACAATCCCAGCCATCATCGCGCAGCCAGGAGGCGAGGAGGCGGAGATGGAGGAGGTCTTCGGGCATTTCGGTAGGGTAGATCAGGCCCGCAAGCGGACGGCTCTTCCTTTGTTTCGCCTCGGGCAGGCTGAGGCGGGCGTAGTCTAGCCAGCGGGAGCGCAGGGCGGCGGAGGGATCGAGGCAGGAGGGGTGATCGGCGGCGGCGATGCGGCTGCCGGCGACGGTTTCGGCGAGGCCGGTGGGGGTATCGGAATTGATTTCGCAGACCTGGGGCCAGCGGGCGTCGTCGCAGAAGAAGACGTCGGCGCGGGCGAGGCCGAGCCAGCGTCCCTGGTCGAGGCGGGCGAGGACGCGGCGGGCCGGGCTGAGGCCGAGGAAATCTGCGATCTCGTCGGGCCGCTCGCGGGCGATCCCGGCGATTTCGTCGAGGACCAAGGCGAGCGCCGCGGCGGCTTCGGCGAGGAGGCCGGCCTGGTCGCGGCTGAGCAGGCAGGGTTCAGCGCGGAAGCGCAGGCGTCCGTCGACCCAGGGGTCTTCGACGCTGCCTTCGGCGAGATAGGAATCGGCGAGGCGGTCCATCGGTTCAGAATCCTCCTGCGATGAGGAGGGAGAGGGCGACATAGAACAGACCTTCGACCGCGGCGACCCCGAGGTCGCGGCGTTGCGCCACCGCGGCATCGAGATCGGCGGCGCGGCCGCGCAGGATGAGTCGGCTGAGGAGGATTTGGCGGCAGGGCCAGAGCAGGGGGATCCAGATCAGGGACAGGGCGTAGGCCTTGAGCGAGCTGGTCCAGCCGGAGAAGGGGCCGCTGAGGGCGGCGGCGGCGAGGACGGCGACGGCGACGCTCTGGCCGGCGGCGGCGAGGGCGGCGGCGCAGTTGCCGTCGGAGATCTCCTGCGCGTCGTCGTAGCGGGTGAGGAAGCGGTGCAGGGCGGCGGTGATCGCGAGGGTGGCGACGGCGATGGCGGTGAAGCCGGCGGCGACGGCAAAGGAGGCTGCGTCCTGTCCGCCCCAGCTCGAGCCGGCGAGGATGGAGACGGCGAAGATCTGGGCGGCGAGGAGGATGACGGCGGCGGGATTGCCGGCGCGGGCGAGGGCCGGCAGGGCGCGGAAGGGCGAAGCGACGCTGAGCAGGAGGAGGGCGAGCGGGATGGTGAGCAGGGCGCCGCCGAGGTGGGCCGCTGACCAGAGCCATTCCGAGGCCGGGATGCGGCTGAGGGCTTCCCCGAGGTGGGAGCTGTCGAGGCGGTGTTCATTGACAAAGCTCCAGGTCTGGCGCATCCAGGAGAAGGAGACGCCGATCACCGCCAGGGCGATGGCGGCGCGAAGGAGGAAGGGGCTGGATTCTTCGGGGAGGGCGCTTTCACGGGTCGTCATGAAGGATTCCTGGAGCTTGGAGGAGGTGGGGAGAAAAGGTTCAGCGGATCGCGTGAAGGTATTCGAAACCTTCGCCGCGCAGGTCATCGAGAGTGAAGCCGCCGGCATCGGGGCCGGGGCTCATGTAGAGTGAGTCGGCGAGGACGCCGGTGAAGTTGAGCAAGGGCGGCGTCTCGATCAGCCTGCGGAACTGATTGCGGAGGAACCATTGATTCTCCGGCAGGTCGCAGCGTTCTCCGAGAGTGGTTGCGGCGTTGCACTGGGATTCCAGCAGAAAGAGAAGGGTGACCACGACATGATCGCCCGAGGGGCATTCGCTGTCGAAATCCAAGGTCGCGACGGCCTCGAGTTCGGAGGCCCAGGTCTCGTGTTCCTGCTCGGCCTTGGCGGTGACGAAGTCCCAGACGCCGTAGCTGATCTGCGGCGTGGCGTCGCTGAGGATCAGCGAGGCCTGGCGCCAGAAATCGCGTTTCTCGTGGGTGCGGAGTCCGCGGCGATGGTTGCGGATGAGTTCGGCGAGGCGGCGGCGCAAATCGGAGCCGGGCCCGGCCTGGATCGCGGCTTGCAGATAGAAGAGGATCATGGCGTGTTCCTGTCGATGGATTTCAAGAATCTACTGGTGGCCTGCCCCCGAAAGCAAGTCCGAACTTGCCTGAATCGCGGAATTCGGGCGGCAGATTTCCCGCCGAGCATCGCCAGTCCCGCCTCGCGGCGCTTGCGGAGCGCGGCAATCGGCGTCTATATTCGGGCCGATCAAATCCTCCTGTATTGCCCACCTACTTCACCATGATTTCCCAAGGCCGCCCCATGACCCCCGAGCTGCTCGCCAAAGAACGCCGACTTGCCTCCCTGCTTCAGGGAGAGCCGTTGGCCGTCGCCTGGTCCGGCGGGGTGGATTCCAGCTATCTCGCCGCGGTCGCCGCGGAAGTCCTGGGGAGGGATGCGGTGATGGTGATCGCCGATTCGCCGTCGCTGCCGCGGCGCGAGCTGGCGGAGGCGATCGAGCTCGCCCAGGCGCGCGGCTGGACCTGCGAGATCCTGCCCACCGACGAGCTCAGCCAGGCCGACTACGTCGCCAACCGCGGCGACCGCTGCTATTTCTGCAAGGACGAACTCTTCCGCCGCATGGGCGAGTGGGCGCGCAGCAAGGGCATCAGCCGCCTCGCCTACGGCGCCATCATGGACGACATCGGCGAGCACCGTCCGGGAGCCCGCGCCGCCGCCGAACACGCCGTCCTGGCTCCTTTGCAGGCGGCGGGCCTGAGCAAGGCGGAGATCCGGATCCTGTCGGCCGGGCGCCTTCTGCCCACCGCTTCGAAGCCCTCTTTCGCCTGCCTGGCTTCACGGCTGCCGGTGGGCGAGACGGTGAGCGCAGCCAAGCTCAGCCAGATCGAGATGGCCGAGGAGATCCTCCGCCCCCTCGGCTTCAGCCAGTGGCGTGCCCGCCATCATGGCGACACCTGCCGGATTGAAATCCCGGCGTCGGAGTTCCCGCTGCTGATGGCGCGGGCCGCCGAGATCAACCGCCGGATCCTCGCCCTCGGCTACAAACACGTCAGCCTCGACCTCGGCGGCTACCGCAGCGGCTCAGTCAACGGGGTTTGAGGGCGGGCACGGCCTTGAGGAGTTCAGGGCGGTGGCGGAAGAAATGCAGCAGATCCAAGTAGTTCCTGTCGAAGTGCTCCTCGAAGTCCTGGAGCAAGGCGCTTGCCTGGGCGTTTTCTCCGAGTCTTTGGTGACGAAGGATCCTGCCAATCCGTTGTTCTGCGGCATCGAGAGCGTCAAGCAAGGGGGGGGATTGCGTGTCGTCATGGAAGGAGGCGAGCAGGATCGACTCTTCTTGCGGCCGGCCGTTCAGGCCGAGAAGGTGAGACAAGACGCTGTCGAGATAGGCGTCATTGGAGCCCTCCTTCAAAAGGGCGGGGGCGAGCGAGGGGTCTTGCATCAGACGCAGGAGCAGTCGCTCGAAGGAATTGCCGTCGAGCAGAGGAAGCAAAGGCTTGGCGTCGAGATTCTGCCGGATCGCCAGTCGGCTCAGCCAGTCGAGAACGAAGCCCTCAGGCGGGGTGCTCCAATCCCGTCTGGCCATCCAGACATTGACTGCAGCCCGGTCAAGACTCAGTTGACGCTTGAGGATTTCCTCGAAGATCCATTCAGCGACCTTTAGGTCCTGCGGCAGTGCCTGGCAGAGAGCTCGCATAGCCGCTTCCTGCTCGGGGCCGATGGTGAGGGAGACTTTTTCGAGGAGTATGGGCAGCGCGTGGGGGGCGTCGTGGAGAGCGGCGTCGAGCTCGGCTCGGGCTTCCTTCGGCAAGCCGCGCAGAGTGAGGATGAGATAGCGGCGGAAATGCTCGTAAGCGGAATCGGCGATGCCTTGCAGATGGCACTCGACCGGATCCCGGGAAAGATCGACCGGCTTCGCGAAAGGTGCCGTGTAGCCGTGGGCAGCCAAGAAATCTCCGGTGCGGAGTTTGTCTTTGTCGTTATTGAGTATCAGCGAGGCAAGGGTCTTCTCATTTTGGCTGGAGTGGCGGTCTGACCAGATGTGTTCGGCCAGATCATCGGCCAGTCCGGCGAGGAAGGCCTGATGGAGGGCGCGCAACTCGATGATGTCGCGGTTTTTTGAGAGGAGGCGTTGCGACTCCAGGGCGAGACCGGAATCGCCAAGAACGCCGAGGAGCTCCATCAGGTGTTCCGGATCTTCGGCGAGCCCATCGGCCGGCATGGCATTCAATGCCGCCAGGCGGGCTTCGCGGCTTTCGGCGGCGAGGACCGGCAGGCAGTGGCGGACGGCGTCCAGACCTTCGTCGGCGAGGAGCTTGACGAAGGCCGGGTCTGAGAGCGCCAGTCGGGCGAACGAGGCGGAGGGCAGCCGAGACCTCTCGAGATGGGGGATCAGCGCCTGTGGCTCCAGTCGATAGAGAAGTCGCAGGAATAGCTCGTCGAGGTCTCCATCGGAGCGCGGACGAAGATGGAGAAGCTCGAGGAGCAGACGTCGGTTGCCGGGCGTCGCTTCTGCCCATTTCAGCCAAGCGGCTTCCGGCACTGCTCCGATTGCGGCCTCGACATGATCGATGATCAGGCTCTCAGGGCTGTCTCTTGGGTCTACGCCATTCTGATCCTCGCATTCGAAAATCGTTTTTGTGAGATGAGGCTCAAGGCGTCTCAATCCTTCCGGCCCTTGCATCTTGAGGAATTGGGAAAGAGCCAATCGGTCGAAGGATTGTTGCTGGGTGGCGCGAGTGAACTTCCTCATAGCCTCTTCGGCTTTTTGAGAAGGCTGCAGCTCCTGGGGCGGCGCTGCTGGACTGGCGGCGAGCAGATGGGCGACGAAGAGGCAGTGCGGGCTCATGGGGTCTCCTGGGCTGGGAAGTCTCAAGCTCAAGATAATCCTCCGAGAGCCTTGACGCCAAATTGTCAACGCCGCGTCGTCACGCCTGGATCATCCCGGCTGCAGTTCGCTGAGCTTGAGAGTAATCTCGTGCAGGGGCTGGCCTTTCTGGTCGAGGAAGCTGGCGTGCAGAGTCGGATCGGCGCGGCTGTGGTCGATATCGATCAGGAGGAAGCTGTGTTTGTGGACGGCGGACCAGAGCAGAGCGGGATGAGAGACGTTGAGGGCGGGGATGACGGAATCATGCATGGGCGAGCTGATGAACTGGTACAAGGGGTAGCCGATTTCCTCCCGGCCGTAGCCGAGGAGGCGGCTGACGTGGATGTCGCCGCCGAAGAGGCTGACGCCGCCGATCCTCTCGCGCCGGATGAAGGCGAGCAGTTCGCGGCGTTCCGCCGGGTAGCTTTCCCAATGATCCTTCTCGGAGCCTTTTTTGTCGTCCCAGATCATCCCGCAGGCGAGGATCTTGAAGGATGCGCTCGAGGATTTGAGCCCTTTTTTCAGCCATTCCCATTGCGCCGCGCCGAGCAGGGTTTTCTGCTTCGGATCCACCGGGGACGGCGCGGTGGAGGAGAAGAATCGGCAATCGAGGAGGAAGATCTCGAGGGGGCCGAGTCGAAGGCTGGAGTAGATTCCTTCCTTGCCGTCGCCGTAGCTGAATTGCGGCCGGTATTCGGCGAAGACCTGGCGACTGGAGAGACGGGAAGAGAAGCGTCCGTCGGAGTCGTTGAAGCCGAAGTCATGGTCGTCCCAGGTGCCGGCGAAAGGAATGGCGCCGAAGGCCAGGCGGAAGGGATCGAGAGCGAGGAATTGGCGGTGCGAGTGGCGCATCACCGCCAATTCGGCGTGATCGATGTAGGGGGTGTCGCCCATCAAGAAGGCGACATCGGGTTTGAGGCCGACGAAGCTATGGAGCACTTCGTGATCGAGGCTGGGGGCGCAGGAGCCGAGGACGATGCGGAGCTTGCCGCTGTTGTCGGCCGCGGGAGTCTTCAAGTCGCCGCTCTGGCGCGGCAAGCCGGGACCCTGGACTTCATAGCGGTAGAGGCTCGCGGCTTGCAAGCCTTCGAAGCGCCAGGTGAGTGTGAGGTCGTGTTCACAAAGGGCCTGAAGAGTCTGTTCAGCGACGATTCGACCTGCCGTGTCGATGAGTCGCGCCAGGAAGGGTCCGGGCTGGCCGGCGCGCAGCCAGAGACAGGCGCCGTCGGGCTTGATCTGGCCGATGTAGGGGCCGAGATGGGTGTCGACCTGGCGCGAGGGCAGGGCCTGGCCAAGTTCGAGGATCTCTTTCTCGTCGAGGGCGAAAGGCAGGCCGCGCAGGTCACCCGGCTCAAGCTTGTCCCAGACGACTCGGTCGAAGGAGCGAAGCAAAGGCGAAGCGTGATTGGCGGGGCTGCTGAAGTCCAGTTTGGCGAGCAGCTTCCCGTTGACATGGATCTGCAAGCAGGCCTCCCGGCCTGCGCTCCGCCAGACCAGGGCGCAGAGGCGCGGCCCCGGCTCCGGCAGGGCGCCACTGACCGGCTTCGAGCTTTGACGGCAGCTCTTGCCCTGCAATTCCACCCGGTCGGCTGAAAAACGGAGACGGAAGGCCAAGTTGTCCGCGCGGATCTCTCCCGCGTCGCCGGCGGCCAGTCGGAAGACCAGGCTGAATTGCTGAGGGCCGGAAGCCGGGAAGAAGTCATTCGCGAGCCCGACCGGGGGCTCGGTGGCGGCACCAGGAAGAACGCTGTTGACGGCCAGGCCGACGCCGAGCCCTTGAATCATGCTGCGGCGATTTAGGGCGAATTTGTTCATAGGGGCTCCTGATGGCTTGGATCTGGTCACCGTCGATGACCCTGCCGAGCGCCCGCAAGTTCCCGCTCATTGCTAATGGCTTATTAGCCTGGCTGATACCCATGCCAAGGCGCTTCCGAGTTATGGCCTTGGCGACACGCCCTGCCGAGCGTGCTTTCTGCGCTTTTTGCTGTTCGTTATTTCTTTCTGCCGTTGCGCAAGAGTCGAAGCTTGTCGGGATTGCCGCCGGCGGCAAGGAAGACCATTTCGTGCTGTTTCTGCATTTGTTCGAGCTGATGCTGGATCTGGCAGACGAGGCAGATCAGGGTATTGGCCGCTTCGTCGTCGGTCTTGGTTTCGACGATGGGCAGGAGCTGGGCGAGTCCGAATTCGGGGCGGGAGCAGGCTTTGCGGGCGTCGCGGGTTTCCTGGGAGTCCTTGTCCCAGTCGAGGAGGCCGTTGCTGCGCAGGAAGTGGCGGAGGACGAGGTTCACCGCGTCGCCGCGGACGATCGCCTTGTCGCAGAGCGGCAGACGTCCTTCTGGAGTGCCGGCGTCGGTCATTTCGGCGATCCTGTCGTTCAATTCCGAGCAGTTCTTTTCCATCTCGGCAGCAGCGGGAGCAGCGAGGAAGCGGCGGGAGAAGGCGGCCGCGGCCTTGTCGAGGAGTTGAGCTTTTTCACGGACGGCTTCGCAGGAAGGGATTGTGGACATGGGGGCTCCGGTTTTGTGGAATCCAAGGTAGCTCGAGATCGATCTCACGTGAAGGCGCGGGGGCGCGAATTTTCGAGCTGTCCCGCGAAGATGAATTCGAAGTGAATTCAGGATGAAGATGGTGAATCCCCCCGCTCAAATCCCCTGGCTCAGCAGCCGCTCCATCTTGGCCAGGAGAAGCTCGATCGAGGCGAGGTCGACGTCGAGGGGCGGCCGGAGGCGGACGTTGTCGGGTCCGGCGCCGAGCAGGAAGGTGGACTCCTCTTCGAGCATCCGGTCGAGGAAGCGGTTCTTCATCGCCGGCGAGGCGAAGGAGAAGCCGAGGTAGAGGCCCCAGCCGCGGATGTTGCGGAGGGTGCCGGGATGGCGGCGCTGCAGTTCCTGAAGTCCCGTGAGGAGCTTGCCGGCTCGTTCCGGCAGGCTCTCCATCAGCTTCTCCTCGCGGATGATCTCGAACTCGCGGACGATCCGGACCATGTCGACCAGGGGGCCGCCCCAGGTCGAGTCGAGGATGCCGACGTCGTCCATCGAATGGAGCATGTAGACGGCGCCGGTGCCGAACTTCTTGGCAACCGCGATGGCTTGGGGCGGATGCGGCAGGTCAAGGAGATCGCAGGCGAAGACGCTGCCGCACTGGCCTCCGGCGGTCTGCACCTCGTCGAAACCGAGGCAGGTCTCGTGCTCGTGGGCGAGCCGCGACAGCTCCTGGTAGAACTCCTTCGGCGCGAGGCGGTGCCCGCCGGCGCCCTGAAGCGGCTCGAGGATGATCCCGGCGATCTCGCCGGGATGGCGGCGCAGGCAGTCCTCGACGATCTCGAGGCAGCGGCGGCTGCGCTCCAGGTTCTCCGCTTCGCTGAGGTCGCTGTCGAGCGCCGGGAAGGGCACCTGCAGATTGCCCGGGACGATGCCGCGGAAGTTCTTGGTGATCATCGGATCGTGGCCAAGCTGGGTGACCCCGAGAGCGAAGACGGTGCGTCCATGGAAGGCCTGGTCGAAGTAGATGAAGCGCCGCGCCCCGGGAATCCGCCCCTTCTTCAGGCTCCGCTGGTCATGCAGGTTGAGCAGGTACTTCATCATGTTCTCCACCGCCTCGGCGCCGGAGTTGACGGCATAGACCTCGACCTTGCCGGCCCGCTTCATGCAGTCCGGCGCCAAGCCGTGGATCAGACGATAGAATTCCAGGCATTCCGCGGTCAGGAAGTCGGGATTGGCCAGCTTGTTGTTGGCCGCCCGCACCAAGCGCCGGACATAGCCCGGCTCGTAAAGGCCGGGATGATTGTGGGTCAAAAGCTTGGCGCCGTAATAACCGCCCCAGTCGAACAGCTCCTCGCCGTCCGCCGTCACCAAATACATGCCGTGGCTGCGCTCGAGATCGACGGTGAAAGGCCAGGGCTCGGCGATGACGTAGCGGCTCAATTCTTCCAGCATGGCTTGGGACTTCGGACCGGGCAGGGACATGGCACAGCTCCTTTTTTACATTGTGCACTTGTGTCATAAGTGACTGCGGCGGCGCTGATCCGCAAGGGCGCCGCTCGCAGGATCGCAGGATTTCCGCCGCTGGGATTTCCCCTCCGGGCGACTAGGGTGCGGGGCGACAAAAACCCCCGCAGGAACGAGCTATGGATTACTATCAAGACATCTTCTCGAAGCGCCCCTATCTGACCGACTTGCCGATCGATCAGGTGCCGAGCCCCGCCTTTGTCATCGATCTTCAAGCCTTGGAGCGCAACCTCACCATCCTCAAGGACGTGCAGGACCGCAGCGGCGCCACCATCCTTCTCGCCTTGAAGGGCTTTGCCAACTGGTGCACCTTTCCGCTGGTGCGCCGCTACCTGAAGGGCTGCTGCGCCTCGGGCGTCTGGGAGGCCCGACTCGCCAAGGAAGAGTTCCAGGGCGAGGTGCACACCTTCGCGCCGGCCTTTTCCGACGCCGACATCGCCGAGCTCCTGCCGATCACCGACCACATCGTCTTCAACTCCTTCCGCCAGCTGCACAAGTATCTGCCCGCGATTCAGGCTTGTGGTCGCCGCATCGACGTCGGCCTGCGCTGCAACCCGGAACACTCCGAGACCGAGGTCGAAGTCTACAACCCCTGCTCCCCCGGATCGCGCCTCGGCATCCGGCTCGAAGAGTTCGACGGCCAGTCGCTCGAAGGCGTCACCGGCCTCCACTTCCACACTCTCTGCCAGAAAGGCTCCGACGCCCTCTGGCGCACCGCCATGGCCTTCGACGCCCGCTTCGGCAAATACCTGAAAAACATGAAGTGGATCAACTTCGGCGGCGGCCACCACATCACCCAGCCGGACTACGACATCGAGCTGCTGATCAAGACGATCCAGTTCTTCCAGGACAAATACGGTCTCAAGGTCTACCTCGAGCCGGGCGAAGCGATCGGGATCAACACCGGCTCGCTGGTCACCACGGTGCAAGAGGTCGTCGGCCGCGAGATCAAGTCGGCAATCGTCGACGTCTCCGCCACCTGCCACATGCCAGACGTCCTCGAAATGCCTTACCGCCCCGAGATCCGCGGCGCCGGCCTGCCCGGCGAAAAAGCCTTCACCTACCGCTTCGGCGGCCCCTCCTGCCTTGCCGGCGACGTCATCGGCGAATACTCCTTCGAGCAGCCGCTGCAGCCCGGCCAGCGCCTGCTCTTCGACGACATGACCCATTACACCATGGTCAAGACCTCGACCTTCAACGGCATCAAGCACCCCGCCATCTGCACTTGGGATGCCGCTGCGAAAAAGCTTGAAGTCGTCCGTCAATTCACCTACCAGGATTACCGAAACCGCCTGTCTTGAATCCCCCAACCTAGGAGTCCTTCCATGCTCAGTCTCTTCTCCGGCCTCTTGCTCTCGGCTCAACTCTGCCAGGCTCCCGCTCCGGCCCCGGCTGCCCCTAGCGCCGAAGACATCCAGAAGATGGTCGACCAGGCCGTCGAGGCCCGACTCGCCAAGCTCAAGGCCGAGCTGATCGCCGAGCTGGGCAAAGGAGGAGGAGGCGCCGCCGTCGCCATGATCAACGTCGAATACAAAATCCTCGACATCGACGGCAAGCCGGTGCCCGACAAGGAATTCGCCATCGTCAAGATGGACCGCAAGACCCAGTCCCAGACCGTCCTCGCCGAAGGCAAGACCGACGCCAATGGACTGATCAAAGTCGATCAGAAGATCTCCGCCACCGAATCCGCCCTCCTCGTCGTCGACGGCGAGGCCCGCGTCCGCGTCCTCGGCCGCAAAGCGGTCGACGGACTGATCAAAGATGAAGTCGTCCTCACCCCGCCGCCGCCGAAAGTCGGCGATCAGGCCCCCGACATCGCCTTGATCGACCCCGCCACTCAGGCCAAGGTCAAGCTCTCCGAATACAAGGGCCAGGTCGTCTTCCTGGACTTCTGGACCACCTGGTGCCCCCCTTGCCAGGGCGTGATGAAGCACAACGATGAAATCATGCGCAAGAACGATGCTGCCTGGAAGGGCAAAGCCGTCATACTCGGCATCAGCTGCGACGACAAGGGCGAAACCCTGGTCGAGCATATCAAGAAGACTGGATGGACCGGCCTTCCCCAGCTCTGGGCGCCGCCTGACGCCAAGGGCAACCAGCTTGCGCCGACGCTCTATGGCATCAGCGGCTTCCCCACCGGCTTCCTGATCGACCAGAACGGCAAGGTCGTCTGGACCGGCCACCCGGCCACGACCGACGTCGAAGCCGAGATTAACAAGCTCCTCGCTCCGAAGAGCTGAAATCCCTGAGCCGTCCTCAGCCAAGACGCCGCAGTCCCCTGCGGCGCCTTTCCTTTCCTCTCCGTCTCGCCCCCACCCCATAAGCCCCGGGCGAATGGAGCTTGGCATTTTTTCACCGCTCCATTTCCAGTCCTTCCCATTTCTCCGCTTCCTCGGGATGCGTCGCCCGCAGCACCTGCAGCGGCCCTTCGTGAAGAATTCGCCTCCCTGAACTGTCCTTGCCGACGCAGGACGATTTCAGCCGTTCGAGAGGCTCGCGCTTCGATTGCCGCTCCCACCAGGCCGCCAGGGAAGCGTCGTCCCACTTCTCGGGCGCCTGGCTGCCGCAGATGATGGCGATCATCTCCCGGGCCAGTTCGCCGACACCGAGCAGCCTTTCGCTGCGGCGCATGACCGCTCCTTCCAACTGAGCACTGGGGCGAGGATCCCCGGCCAGACGTAAAAGCTCGGGAATGGCGGCGTAGCTCTTCATCGCCAGCTCGCCCGCCGGCTGCCTCCACCTCTTCACCGAAGGCGCCAATTCGCCCCAGTCCTCCCCGCCATCGAAACAGCCTACACACCTCGAGTTGAAGGGAAGGCTGCGGCGCGACCAGATCAAGAGGAGATCCTCGACCGAACCCGGCTCCGGCACCTTCGCCGTCGCGGCGGCCTTCACCGCGGCGAAACGCAAGTCGAATGCGTCCGTCACCAGCTCCGGAAAATCACCCTGCCACAAGCTCATTTGCGCAAGCTGCTTGACCCAGTCGACCTGCTCATCCTTGAGCTTCAGCTCGAGAATCTCGAGGAGCTCGATCGCCAAGGCTTTTTTATCCCGATCAATGCCTTCATCCCAGCGCTCGATGACGCTCTCGATCACATCGTTCTTCCAGCCATCTCTCCAATGGCGTTGGAAACCCGCTTGGTTTGTCGCCATCTGCTTGGCCAATTCCGCTCCGCCATAGCGGTAGGCGAGCGCGAGATTCAGATAGCCCATCTTGGAGTTCCTGAGATCCGCCGGCTTCCCAGCCGGGACTTCCTGCCAGCTCAATTCTGCGATCCGTCCGTCGCGCCAGACTCGCCCCTTGCCGGGACGGGTTTCAGCGATCAGGAAGGCCGGGCACAAGCCATCCAAAAGGGTCCCCGATTCCAGTCCGTTGGCCGCTTCCTCCTGCTCCACCAGCACCAGCCGGGCTTGCGCCGGCAATTGGGCAAAATCGTAGCGGCGGACGATGGCGCTCCAACTTTCGATCTCCTCTGCGCTCGGAGGCGGAAGGGATGCCAGCTGCACTGCCTTCACCGAGGGAAGAAAGTTCCAGCAAAGATTGAGATTCCACACCATCTGTGCGGTGAGCGCAAGATCCGCTTCATTCGGATCCCTGGGAAAGCCGAGAGAGTGACTGGCAAAGTCCCGACTTGACCAATGCCCCTCGGGCCGGCGGAGGCGGCGCAAGGGCCCCTCCAGGCCCTGGCGCCAAGCTTGCCCCAGCTCGCCCCCGGCGAGATGGGCGGCGAGGAATTGCTGGCTTCGCAAATCCAGATCGGCTCCCGGCAGCGCCGGGCCTTTCCGGATCAGCTCAAGGAGCTCCTTTTCCAATTCCCGGCAGCGGGCTTCCTGGCGCGCCTCCAGCAAGGAATAAAGCGTCAACTCGACCGCCTTGCCCAGCTCGCTGAGCCGCCGGGCCCGCTTCATTTTCGGCAGATGCGCAGCGAGTGCCTTGCCGGCGGTTTCGCCGCCTGGACCGACGACTTGCTCGATGGTCAAATCAACACCCCCCACCTTGGCCGCCTTCAAGGCTAGGACGCAGCGGGATTCGAGGATCAGGGAGGCGGGGGTCTCGACGCTGAAATCCGCCGCCGCGAAGTGCCGGGCCAGGTGCTGCGTCAAGGCCATCACGACTTCCTCGCAAAGATAATCGCCGCTCATCGAGTAGTGCTCGGCCAGGGCGTGAAGCAGAAGCGCGTCTTCAAGGGTCGGGCTTTTCGCCTCCGGCATCTTCAATCGCGCCCTCGCCGCGGCCAGAAGGAAATCGACCGATTTTTCCATCGTGGCGCCATGGCTCCGGGAATGCGGCGTTTCGCCGCGGGCGAGATGGCCGAGATGAATCCAGGCGGTGAGGGCCAGCCGATGAGTCCCGCCCCAGGAGCCATCCGGATTCTGCTCCCGCTGCAACCAGGTGCTCCGCTTCGACACAATCGCCGCTGGCGACTTTTGCGCTGGCAATGTCTCCTCGGCCGCCAAGACCATCGCTCCCAGGAACATCAGAAAAACACCCCGTTGCATCGCTCGCCTCCGGAAAGAATGCCTCCCCCCATCATACCCGCAGGCGCCGCACCTTCAACAGTTTTTCGATTTTTTCGATTTTTTCGAATTTAACCATCTTAAGCATCGTCTCCCCAAGCCATTCCCGTCGATCTCCTTGTAATAGACCGGGATCTTGGCTAGACTGACAGAAGAATCCTTACAGGACTGCCGATGACCAAGACGATTTACAGCCGCTTCTCTCGACGTGTGCTTTTGAGCAGCCTTCTGGTGTTGGCCGTCGGCTTGATTCTCAGTGCGGGGATCGAGCATTGGCTGCGTCAGGATCTGGCCCGCACCTTGATTGGCGAGCGACTCGAAGCGGACATCCAGCAGGTCTCGGAAAAGTTCAAGCAAGACTTCAATCGCCAGTATGCCGCCTTCGAGGATTTCGCCCAGGACTGGATTTCGGAAGGAGGCATGAGCGAGGAGCGATGGCTGGTCCGGGCTCGCAGGATCGGGACGCAGCAATTCGGGGGCATCAGCGCCATCCAGAGGGTGACACCCGACTTCCGCATCCATTGGATCGAACCGATGGCCGGCAACGAAAGAGCGATGGGCCTCGACATCCGCAAGAAGGATCCGATCCGGACCGCAGCTCTGGAGAAGGCGATCCGCGAGCATCAACCCTTCATCTCCCCGCCCTTCGACTTGGTCCAGGGGGGACGGGCGGTGATCGTCTACTTCCCTCTCTACCGGGATCATGTGCCGGACGGATTCATGAGCTGCCTGATCCGGATCCAGCCGCTTTTCGAAAACATGCTGGCGATGGACGGGAATTACGGCGTGCGGATCTCCTGCGGCGGCGTCACGGAATATGCCCGCAGAGCCGAATCCTCGGACTTCCTGCGGAGCTTCAACTTGAAGATCCTTGGGCGCGACTGGACGGTGGAATGCCATCCGACCCCGGAGTATCTGCAGCGCATCACGCCGGGTTTTGTCGCCTGGAGCCGTCCGCTGGGTCTGCTGATCAGCCTGGTGGTCGCCGGACTTTGCGGCCTGCTGCTCGCCTCGATCGAGCGCGGCCGAGAGCTTCACGCGGCCCGGCTCTCGCTGACCGCAGCAAACGCTGCTCTGGAAGCAGCTCGCGCCGAGGCGGAGTCCGCGGCCCGGGTCAAGGGGGCCTTCCTCGCCAACATGAGCCATGAGATCCGCACGCCGCTGAACGGCATCGTCGGCTCGGCCTCGCTGCTCGAGCACAGCGATCTCAGCTCGGAGCAGAAGGAGCTGATCCAGATCATCAACAGCACCTGCCGCTCCCTGAAAGTGATCGTCGATGACGTCCTCGACTATTCCAAGATCGAAGCCGGGCGCTTCCCCCTTGAGAGCCTGCCGGTCGATCTCGGCGCCCTGCTCGAGAAGCTCGCCGGCTCCTTCCGCCGGCAGGCGATGGAGAAAGGGCTGGAGCTGCATCTGTCCCTGAGCTCGCTGCCGCCTCTTCTCACCGATCCCACCCGGATCGGCCAGATCGTTACCAATCTCCTTTCCAACGCGATCAAATTCAGCAGCTCCGGAGCCATCGTCCTGAGCATCCGCAAGGTCGCAGCGGAACCTGGCCTGCACGGCATTGAAATCCGCGTCCAGGATTCCGGCTGCGGCATTTCTGAAGAAGCCCAGAAACGGCTCTTCCGGCCTTTCGAGCAGGAGGACGCCTCCACTTCCCGCCGTTTCGGCGGCACGGGCCTAGGACTTGCCATCTCAGCCCGGCTCGCAACCCTCATGGGCGGCTCGCTCAGCCTCGAGAGCAGCCCCGGCCACGGCTCCACCTTCACCTTGTCGCTAGCCTTGAAGGAGGCCGCCGCCACCCCCGACAAGAAACCCGAAACAGTCGTCCGGACCGGGTCTCTCCGGATCCTGCTGGTCGAGGACAACCCGGTCAATGCCAAGATCTTCCTCCGGATGGCGGCAAAACTCGGCCACTCCACCACCCACGCCGAGGACGGCACCCAGGCCCTGCCCCTGCTCGCCGCCGGCGACTACGATTTGATCTTCATGGACATGCAGATGCCCGGTCTCGACGGACCCGAGACCGTCATGCTCCACCGCCGCAGGCATCCCGGCGACAAGACGCCGATCGTCGCCCTCACCGCCAACGTCATGGAAGAAGACCGTCAGCGCTGCCTCGCCGCCGGCATGAGCGGCTTCCTCACCAAGCCGCTGACCCTGGAATCTCTCGCCAAGGCGATCCAGGAGCGGTTGGCTTGAACGACACCGCCGGAACCGAATTCACCACGAAGACACGCCCACGCTTCCCCACAGAGGCGCAGAGGGAAGCCAGGGCTGCCGCCACGGAGCCCGCATCCTACACGATGTGTATCATGTGCAGCGGAATCCATCTCATCATACTCCGCCGGAACCGAACAAGGTGGGGATCGCCAACAGGACGAAAACCAGAAGGCTGAATCCGTCCTTCCTTCCAGGCCTTGAAGCGCCAGCTCAGCGATAGTAGTTGGGGTGCAGCTTGCGCAGGCGCTCGAGCTCGACGGTGATGATGTTGAAGGCTTCGAGCGGCGTGTCGGCAAACTGGAAGAGGTTCAGATCCTCGGGCGAGATCATTCCCGTCTCCGCCATGAATTCGAAGTTGATCAACTTCTTCCAGAAACCGCTTCCGTAGAGGATCATCGGAATCTGCTTGGTGGTCTTGCGAGTCTGGATCAGGGTGATGACTTCGAAGAATTCGTCCATGGTGCCGAAACCGCCGGGGAAGACGACGATCGCCTTGGCCAGATAGGCGAACCAGAACTTGCGGATGAAGAAGTAGTTGAACTCCAGATTGAGCTCTTCCGAGATGTAGGGATTGGGGTACTGCTCGAAGGGCAGGCTGATGTTGAGGCCGATGCTGCGTCCGCCCTCGACCAGCGAGGCGCCGCGATTGGCCGCTTCCATGATGCCTGGGCCGCCGCCGGAGCAGATGTAATAGTCAAAGTTCTTCTCAATCGACCAGCGAGTCAGCATCTGGGCCAGCTCGACCGCGCCTTCGTAGTACTGGCTCATGTCGAGAGCACGCTGCGCCGCCTGGATTTTCTCCGCCTTGCTGCGCTTGGCCAGCTTGGCCTCATGCATCATCGCCTGGGCGTCGGCCGCCGACTTGATCCTGGCCGAACCGAAGAAGGCAATGCTGTCGCGTATCTTCTGGCGACGGAAGCGGTGCTGCGGCTCCAGCATCTCCGCCATGATCCGGAGGAGACGGCCGTCCGAACTGTTCATGAATGCGTCGTTCTCGTAAGCCTTTTGCGGCTTGTGACCCTTGTGTCCGTGCTCGCTCATAAGATTTTCCTCCTGGGTGGATGGTCTATTATACGCCGCCCGGCAAAGCCGTTGCAAGGATTTTCAAAAATACTGGCGCAAGCGCCACAATCCGTGTATACTTGCGGCAAGCCCCAAATGAGGAGAACCCCATGCGCCGCAGCCGTTTCACTCTGATTGAACTCCTGGTGGTGATCAGCATCATCGCCATCCTCATGGCCATCCTCCTTCCCGCCGTCATGGCCGCCTGGCGCGAAACCCAGAAGACCAAGGCGCGAGCCCAGATGGTCGTCGTCAAAAACGCAGTACAGATGTATTACGACACTTATGGTACCCTGCCCTTGAGCGACGACGGCGGCGGTGACGGGGGCTTGGTCAAACCCACAGACCCAAACGTCATCAACACTTGCGACATCAAACTCGGATTGATTACCAATTTCCTTTCAAAGGCGGCCTCCAACAATCCTCGCGGAGTGATTTGCTTCGTCCATGCCAGCGATGCCTCTACAAGCAAACAATTAACGATGCCTTGGACTGATGGAGCCCCTTTAAGCGGAAATCACATGAAAGCCGTGTACAACACTGCAACCGGCAAAATTACGGTTTTCGCACCGTGCCCTTGGTCAGGCTCTAGCTTCGTCTCTGACAGCTCCACTTCGCTAAGCGCTCAACCCTCCACTCCTTAGATCTCCTGGAGAATCCCATGAAACGCCGCAAATTCACCCTGATCGAGATGCTGGTGGTCCTCTTCATCATCGGTTTACTCATCTCCCTGCTCCTTGTCGCCATCCAGCACGCCGTGAACTCTGGAAAAAGAACCAAGTTCCTCGGAGAAGTGGCAACCGTCCGAGCGGCTTTGGAGCAGTATAAAAACAAAAATGGATACTACCCCTACTGCCAAGCAGGAAGCGCCGATATCAATCTTGACTCAACCATCTACAGCGTTCTGGGAACCTCAGCCATCGTCAGTCCCTGGGAAACTCCAGTGAGCGGCAAAATTGACGGTGATGGCGACGGAGTTGTTCCGGCAGGACCAGACAATGAATCCATTCCTCAATCCTGCGCCATCTGGACAACCGACCTCAAAGGCAAGCTGATCAAATCCTGGGAATAACCCCTCAATCTCCTCTCGAAAAACCTCCGCCTTCCGGCGGAGGTTTTTCATTTTTCATTCCCACAAGCTTCCTTGCGCCGGGCGCATAAAAGACGCCGATTCCGGCTTCTGGCGCAGATGCAGGAGCAGCAGGGCGCAGGCGAAGCAGTCGTAGAGGGCGCGGTGGGGGCGGAAATGGGAGTTGACCGCCATCTGCTGCAATTCGGCGTCGATGCCCGCGGCCTTGGCGAGAGCTTCGAGCGAGTGTTCAGGCGCCCGGGGCAGGCAGTGACGGGACAGCATCAAGGTGTCGAGGCGGGAAGGCGGTGTGAATCCCGGGAAGGCGGCGCGCAGGAGAGCTTCGTCATAGCCGAGGTTGTGACCGGTGAGGACAGCGGCTTCGAGCCAAGGAGCGATCTCCGGCCAGAGCTGACGGAGACCGGCGGGGACGGGACTGGAGCGGCCGGCATCCTCCGGTGGCGGGAACTGCCGTTCCAGGTGGAAGAGGATCTGTCCTGCGGCGTTGATCACCAGGAGTCCGAACTCCACCGCCACCGGGCCGTGTCGCCCTCCGACGGTCTCGAAATCGATGACGGCCCAGGGGCCGAGGGCGGGATCGGGTTTCATTACACGTGTATCCAAGAGGCTTGATGCCGAATGCCGGGAATTCCCGTGCTAGGATCGTTCTTTTGCTGCTCGACCCCTTGCGGGTCGTACATGCTAGCCCAGGGTTGAGCCGCATCGGCGACGCCCTGGGTCTGTATTTCCCTCAGATCCACGACCCGCATCGGGTCGCACAGCGCTGAGGCGGCGAACGCTGTGCGACCCGCAAGGAGTCGGAGCTCATTTCCCACCCATGACCCAGGGTCGAAGCGACCCTGGGCTGCCATGTGCGACCCGCAAGGGGTCGAGCGCAGAACGAAAGACGAGCGCTTATTTGGGGGGATACGGGTGGGTGTCATTCGGATTGTCTGGAGGAGCCGCCTCAGGCTCGCGGCACTTCTTCGAAGTCGTAGGTGAACTCTCCTTGGCGTGCGACAGCCTTGATCTTGCCTTTGCACAGGAAGCATTGCAGGGATTCCCCGGGGCGGAGCTCGGCACCGGTGCGGGCGGAACTATCCTTGTCGCACAGCGGGCATTTGAAGTAGTAGCCCGGCAGCGGACCGCAATGGCCGCCGCCGCAGCAGTAATCAGGAGTCAGGTTGATGCGCCAGGTGCTCATGGCTAGTCCTTATGGAGTTTTCGTGATGGAAGGGGAGAAGATTATAAGCAGGATGCGCCCGAAGGCAAATTCTTCCGGAATTTATTGGCATCGCCCCTCCCCCGGAACTAAGTTGTGGTTCTAATCGGAGTTTCCAGATGACCTCTTTGCCCAGCGCCGAAGAAGCCGGCCAATTGCTCTCTGCGCGTTTCCGCCTTCCTCTCGCCGGGCGTTCCTGGCGCGGCCAGGCGGGCGGCTGGCGCGGCGCCGGCGCCGGATCCAGCATCGAATTCCGCGAACACCGCAACTACCAGGCCGGTGACGATCTGCGCCATCTCGACTGGAGCGCCACCGCCCGCAGCGGCCAGCCGATGCTCCGGGTTTACCGCGAAGAAGTCCGCCCCTCGGTCGACCTGCTGATCGACGGATCGGGGTCGCTCGCCCTCGAGGCCGACAAGGAGCTTCTCAGCCGAACCTTGGCGGAATGGGTCTGGCAGGCCTGTCGCGCCGACGGCGTCTCCCTGGTGGTCTGGCGGCTTTCCGAGGGAGGCTGTTCGATGATTCCGCTGGAAGCCTTCTCCAGCCGCGACTTGAAGTTCAGCGGCCGGGCCATGGGCTATCAGGCGGCCTCTCTTCGCGGCGGCTCGATGCGGGTGGTGATCAGCGATCTGCTCTTCCCCGGCGAGCCGCGCGCCTGGCTCTCTCCCCTGCTGCAGGGGGCGGGAGGCTGCCTCCTCCTCTGCCCCTGGAGCCAGGCCGAAGCCGAACCCGACTGGTCAGGCAACATGGATCTTGAAGATTGCGAAGCCCCGGGAACCGCCCGCGTCCTCGTCGACGACCGGGTGATGGAAGACTACCGCGCCGCCTATCGCCGGCACGTCGCGCTGTGGCAGGAAAGCTGCTCCGGGCTCGGCATCCACCTCCTCCGCCTGCGCGCCGGGGAAGACCCCGGCGGCACCTTCAGCGCCGCCATTTCCCAAGGAGCGGTGGCACCATGCAAATGATCCTCGGCAATCCCTGGGGGCTGCTCGCCCTGCTCGGCCTCCCCGCCGTGCTCGCCATCCACATGCTGCAGCGCAAGCCCCGGCGGCAGCGCAGCTCCACCCTCTTTCTCCTCGCCGCCGCGGCGCCGAAAAACAGCGGCGGGCCGACTCTCGACCGCCTCCGCCGCTCCCTCAGCCTCTGGCTCAACCTGCTCGCCGTCCTCCTCCTCAGCGCCGTCCTCGCCCAGCCGCGCATCCTCACCGAGCGCCCGGTGCTGCGAGGCATCGTCGTGCTTGACAGCTCGGTGTCGATGATGGCCTGCCGGCAAGAAGTGAAAAAAGCCCTGGAGAAACGCCTCGGCGCCCTCGCCTCGCTCGCCGACTGCGAGTGGTCGCTGCTGGAATCGGCCCCGGAGGCGCCCCTCCTCTACGGTGGCGGCCGCCTCGAATCCCTGCTGTCGGCACTCGATTCGTGGAAGCCGGTACGCGCCGAACACGACCCGGCACCCGCGCTCCGCAGCGCCCTCGCCGCCGCCGGCAAGGACGGCTGCGTCCTCTTCGTCAGCGACCACAAGCGCAGCCTCCCCGCCGGCACCCGCGAAATCCTTGTCGGCACCCCCATCGCCAACGCCGGCTTCTGCGGAGCCGGCGTCGACCCCCAGGGACGCTGGCAGGCCCTGCTGCGCAACTACTCCGATGCACCGCTGACAAGCTCCTGGCGCCGCCAGGTCCCTGGCGCGCCCGAAGCCGCCGCCAGCCAGATCCTCCTCGCACCCAACGAAACCAGGCGCCTTGAAGGAGAGATGCCGAAAGAAGGCCGTCTGCTGCTGATCCTCGACAAAGACGCACTCGAGGCCGACAACCAGCTGCCGCTGCTGACGCCGAGACCGAAGATCCTCAAGGTCGCCCTCGACGCCGACAAGGCCAACCTTGAATTCCTCAGCCGCCTGCGCGACAGCCTGCCCCTGGTCGAGTCGAGCGACGACATCGCGACGGCGGACCTGGTCCTGGGCTGCCGCGCATCCGATCTCCCTCGCGACCGGCCCGGTCTTTATTTCAATCCCGCGGCCAGCATCGACAACAAATCGCGCGAGGTCGGCGACGCTCTTCATCCCATGACCTCGCATCTCGACTGGCGGCCGGTGCGGGTGAGGCTCGCCTCCCTTCCCTTCAAAATGGAATCGGGCGATCTGCCCCTGCTGTGGAGCGGCGACTCCCTCGCCGCGAGCCTGCGCTACGGCTCCTCTGGGCCGCAGATCCTGATCAATGCCGCTCCTGCGGCCGGAAGGCTTCTCGAGACTCCCGCCTGCCTCGTCCTCGCCGGCAGACTGGTCGAGGAGATCCGCCGCCGCAAGCAGGCCCCCGAAGCCGCCAACTTCGACTGCAACCAGAAAATCGCCCTCCCTTACCACGGCGCCTTGGCCCTCGACGGCCAGGAGCTGAAAGCCGGACGCAGCCTGCGGGCGCCGGAGCTCCCGGCCTTCTTCTCGGTCAGCTGCGAAGGGAGGGAAGTGCTGACTGGCGCCGCGGCCTTCGCCGACGCACGGGAAAGCGATCTGCGCAGGAATGTCAGCCTCGATGGCAGCGGCGACCTTGAAGCACGGCTGATCCAGCGCAGCCGCCAGGAAGAGCCCATCCACCTTCCCGGCCTCCTGATTGCGCTCCTCTGCTTCGTCCTCGGCTGGGCGGTGAAGAGCCGGGACGGCAACTGACTTCAAGGCGGGATCCGTCCGGTACGTCAAATGTGTCCAGACTCGACGGTCACGGCGCCGGCGAGGGCAAACCGGTGGTATCTTGGCAGCGGCTTTCCCTGTAAAACCCCAACCCCCTCCCCCTCATGCTTCTCCACAACATCCGGCTCGCCACTTTCAACGGTCCCGGCTACGGCGAAATCCCCGGCGACGCCCTGGCTTGGAAAAACGGCAGGATCCTCTGGCTCGGGCTTCTCGCCGAGGCGCCGCCGGAAGTCCTCGCCCTGCCCAGCCAGGACGGCGGCGGCGCCTGGCTGACTCCGGGGCTGATCGACTGCCACAGCCACCTCGTCTACGCCGGCAGCCGCGCCGACGAATTCGAGGCACGCCTCAACGGCGAAAGCTACGCCGACATCGCCCGTCGCGGCGGCGGCATCCTCAGCACCGTCCAGGCGACCCGCGCCGCCAGCGAGGAGGAGCTGATCGAGGCCAGCCTGCCCCGTCTCGATGCCCTCCTCGCCGAAGGACTCACCACCCTCGAGGTCAAATCCGGCTACGGCCTCGACCTTGCCTCGGAACGGAAGATGCTGCGCGTCGCCCGTCGCCTAGCCGAACTCCGGCAAGTGCGGGTGCGGACCACCTTTCTAGGCGCCCACGCGGTGCCGCCGGAGTTCCGCGGCCGGAGCGAGGAGTACCTCGACCTGGTCATCGCCGGGATGCTGCCGGCCCTGCATGCGGAAGGATTGGTCGACGCCGTCGACGCCTTCTGTGAGAACATCGCCTTCAGCCCGGCCCAGGTGGAACGCCTGTTCAGCGCCGCCGCCGCTCTCGGCCTGCCGGTGAAGCTGCACGCCGAGCAGCTCAGCGACTCCGGCGGCGCCACTCTCGCCGCCCGCTACCAGGGGCTCTCCGCCGACCATCTCGAATGGCTGAGTGCCGAGGGGATCGCGGCGATGGCCGCGGCCGGCACCGTCGCCGTCATCCTCCCCGGCGCCTTCTACACCCTGCGCGAGACCCGCCTGCCTCCGATCGACGCCCTCCGGCAGGCCGGCGTGCCGATGGCGGTCGCCACCGACAACAACCCGGGCTCCTCCCCCCTCAACTCCCTGCTCCTCGCCGCCAATCTCGCCAGCACCCTCTTCCGCCTCACCCCCCAGGAATCCCTCGCCGGCCTGACCCGCCACGCCGCCGCCGCCCTCGGCCTCCGCGACTGCGGCCGCCTCGAAGTCGGCCGGCGCGCCGACCTGGCGCTGTGGTCGATCCGGCGCCCTGCCGAACTGGTCGCCAACCTCGGCCTCCGCCCCCTCGCCGGACGCTGGCTCGCCGGGGAGCGCTGCCGATGAGGCCCCTCGCCCTCGCGGCCTGCCTGCTCGCCTCGTGCGCCGCCGTCACGGACACCGGCGCCCAGGCGGCGCAGGAGGCCGCGGGCGGGGCGGCGGCAAGCGCCGGCCGGGCAGGAACCGCCGCAGCCCTGCCGGCGAGCGCCCTCGGCATGAGTCTCGACGCCGTCCCCGCGACCCTCGACTTCGCCCATCATGTCGCCGCCATCCCGCTCGACCTCGCCGACATCGTCAAACTGCCTCTCGGCCTGGTCGAGTGCGTCTTCTCGCCCCTCCCCAACGTCGAACTCGAATCCGGCCTCGGTCATCTCGGGACCGGCGTCAAGGCCCCCTTTCATCTCCTCATCGACCTGCTCAGCCTGCCCGCCCACGCCATCCAAGCGCTCGGCCGCATCGGCGGCGACAAAACCCCGGCTCCGGGCAGCCGTTAAATTCACCCCAGGAATGACCGCCGATGTTCCTCTCCCCTCAATCCCGCCCCGAACTGGTCGCCCCCTTCCGGGACAGCAAAACCCGCCGCGGCGTCTTCCCCGGCCCGCAAGGAGAAGACTCATTCCTCTGCGAAGGACGCATCATCGTCGAAGCCGCCATCGCGGCCCACCGACAAAAACGCTTCCGCCTCCAGGTCATTCTCGGCGACCCCGCCGCCCTCGCCCGCCTCGACCCGCCGCCCGAGGTCCCCCTCGTCGCCGCCTGCGGCGACTGGGTCAGCCAGCTCGTCGGCTTCCCCTTCCACCGCGGCCTGATGGCGACCGGAGCCGTGCCGCCGCCGCCGCCGATGGCGCAGCTCTGGGCTTGCCGCCGCCTCCTGGTCCTGCCCGAGCTGGTCGACATCACCAACCTCGGATTGCTCCTCCGCAGCGCCGCCACCCTCGGCGTCGACGGCGTCCTCTACGGCAAAGGCCCCCATGTCTTCGACCAGCGCAGCGTCAGGGTGTCGATGGGCACCTGCTGGGCCATCCCGGTCTGGCGCGCTGAAGACCCCCTTCCGCTGCTCCTGCAATGGCAGGAGAAAGAGCCGGGAACCAGCATCGCAGCCGCCGCCCTCCGACCAGATTCGATCTCCTCCCGGCGCTGGCAGCCAACGCCGCGTTGCGCCCTCGTCCTCGGCCAGGAAGGCCCAGGCCTCAGCGATGAATGGCTCAAAGCCTGTGACACCAGCGTCAAAATCCCCATGGCCCGCGGCCTCGATTCCCTCAACGTCGCCGCTGCCGGCGCCATCCTCATGCACGCCCTGGTCGATCCCTGAACTTCATGAAAAATTAACAAAAACGCCCCATTGTCAATTCTGTCATTTGGAATAGGCTGGTTCCATGCCACCACCAACAAGGAGTCCCACACATGATGCTGAAATCCTTCGTCGCCTCTTTTTGTCTTATTGGTATTCCCGCCTTTGCGGAAGACGCCAAGGCCCCCACAGCCGTGACCAAGGGCATTGACGAATCGCTGATCCGCGAAGCGGCTGCCGCAGCAGGACGTTCCGCCAAGTTCCTGATGTCGAAGCAGGAAGCCAACGGCTCTTGGATGAACCATGTGGCGATGAGCGCCCTCGCCGCCACCGCCGTCGCCACCTCGGTCGACGCCGCCCAATACAGGGACCAGCTGGCCAAGACAGCTGCCTACCTCAAGACCCAGGTCCAGACCGACGGCTCGATCTACACACCCGGCGACAAGGCCGGCCCAAACTACTCCACCTGCTGCGCCATGATGGCTCTCTACGCCCTCGACCGTGACGGATCCAAAGAGATCATCCAAGGCGCCCGCCGTTTCATCACCAAATCGCAGTTCGGTCCCGAAACCGGAATCGAGAAAGGCGGCATCGGCTACGGCAGCGACAAGACCAAGTCCGACCTCTCCAACACCCAGTTCGCGATGGAAGCCCTCTTCGTCACCGCCTCGGTCGACAAGGACGGCGCCAAGCCCGAAGACGTCGAAGCGACCAAGCAGGCGATGGCCCGCGCCCTCGAATTCGTCAGCCGCTGCCAGAAGAACGCAGGCACCAATGACGCGCCCTTCTCCGTCTCGAACGAGTTCCCTGAAGACGAAGGCGGCTTCATCTACAGCCCCGACCGCACCAAAGTCGAAGACAAGAACAAAAAGCCCGGCGAAGCCCAGGCCCTCCGCGTCTACGGCTCGATGACCTACGCCGGCCTGAAGTCGATGATCTATGCCGAAGTCCAGAAGGACGACCCCCGCGTCAAGGCCGCCTTGAGCTGGGTCGAAAAACACTACACCGTCAAAGACAACCCCGGACTCGGCGCGATGGGCCACTATTACTACCTCCAGACCATGGGGAAAGCCCTCGACGCCGCCGGCATCGACACCATCACCGACGCAAAGGGCCAGGTCCGCAACTGGCGCCAGGACCTGATCGGCCAGCTGCTCAGCACTCAGAACGGTGACGGCTCCTGGGTCAACCCGGAGGGCCGATGGATGGAAAACATCCCGGTCCTGGTCACCTCCTACTCACTCCTGACCCTGAACTTCGCCAGCTCCCGCGATATCTACAAGGCCAAATAAGCAGCCACTCCCGCCTGCTTGGGACAACGGATCCGACCCCGCATGGGTCGGATCTTTTGCCGCCGCACTCCCAAGATGGCTAAAATCCACTCGCCAGCAGATGCCAAGGCCTGCCGCAGTCCCCAGAGCGAGTCCTGTTATGCTGAAAAATCAGCAAGAAAACTGCAAAAAAGAAGCTCCGGAGCCTTGAAAACTAGTCTTTGATAGCATAATATGAGGCAGTGAACAACCCCCGAGGCCAACATGAGCAAAATCAAAGTCGAGAAAGCGCAGCCGAAAAACGAAGCGGACGTCGCCACCGCCGAGCGGACCAAGATCCTCAACCAGGCGATGAGCCAGATCCGCAAGGAATTCGGCGACGGCTCGATCATGCGTCTCGGCGAGAAGCCCGAGTCCAACGTTGCCAGCATCTCCACCGGCGCCCTCGCCCTCGACATCGCCCTCGGCTGCGGCGGCCTGCCGCGAGGCCGGATCGTCGAGATCTACGGACCGGAAGCCTCCGGCAAGACCTCGATCTGCCTTCATACCATCGCCAACGCCCAGAAGCGCGGCGGCGTCTGCGCCTTCATTGACACCGAACACGCTCTCGACCCCGCCTACGCCCGCCTCATCGGCGTCAATACCCAGGAACTCCTCGTCGCCCAGCCCGACTGCGGCGAAGACGCAATGAACATCGCCGAGACCTTGCTCAACTCCAACGCCATCGACGTTCTCGTCGTCGACTCGGTCGCCGCCCTCGTCCCCAAGGCCGAAATCGAAGGCTCCTTCGGCGACAGTCACGTCGGCCTCCAAGCCCGCTTGATGAGCCAAGCCCTGCGCAAGCTCACCGGCACCATCGCCCGCACCCGCACCTGCATGATCTTCACAAACCAGCTCCGTGACAAGATCGGCGTCATGTACGGCAACCCCGAAACCACCACCGGCGGCAAGGCCCTGAAATTCTACGCCTCGATCCGCCTCGAAGTCCGCAAGGCAGCCGCCATCCAGAACCCCGCTGGCGAAGTCCTCGGCAACCGCACCAAGGTCAAGGTCGTCAAGAACAAGATCGCCCCCCCCTTCAAACAGTGCGAGTTCGACATCATGTACAACGAGGGCATCTCCCGCGCCGGCTCGATCCTCGACGTCGCCAGCACCCTTAACGTCATCGCCAAAAAGGGCTCATGGTTCTCCTTCGAGGAGAAACAGCTCGGCCAAGGTCGCGAACAGGCCAAAGACGCGATCAAGTCTGACGCCGAACTCGAAAAACGCATCCTCGATAAGGTTTACGCCTTGATCAAATCCGGCGAAGCCCTCGGCGCCGTCGAATCGATCGCCGCAATCGCCGATGCTGACGGCGACGAGGATTGATCCCTACTGCTCCGTTCTTCCCGAAAACAGATGTCCGCCGGCTCTTCCCCGGCGGGCATTTGTTTTTGCGCCGCACCTGAAAGCCCGCGAGATCCGAGATCCTCTATCCTTTCAATGAAAGGTTGGAAGGTTCAAAGGTTGGAAGGTTTAGCTACAACAGCAACAGGTTATGATATCCGAAGGACTCTTGGCAAAGTTCAGGATCCTCAAGTCTTTCCGACCTGTGTTACTCCGATTCAAGCTCAATTGCACCGCAGAAGACGCAGAAGGATGAATGGGCGACTGACACTCGGCGAGCTGACACGGCAAAACTCTGTTCTTTGTGTTCTTTGTGTCTTTTGTGGCCGAG